>CAVKYE010000033.1:0-2942 GCA_963660615.1 Vescimonas coprocola | reverse complement strand
TTTAATAGTAAACTGTGGTGTTTTGCTTGCCATAATTTAGCTCCTATCTGTCTAAGTCTGCCTGCCATTCAACTGAAACAGGCATAACATAGTAATCGCCGTCATCCAGTGCGGAAGTTCTGTATGTTCGGCTGATTCTTATTCCGTTAAAATACAACCCACTCTTAAACAATTTTGCGATATTGTCATATCTGTCATTCAGTGGGGTTGTTCCTGTATTTTTAGGTACACAAACATTTATCTGCAAGATTCCTACCCAGCGGCTTCTTGCTTCTGTACCTAACTCTATAACTACTGGTTGTGCAGGTATAAAAAACAATTCATACCAATAACCATCGTCAGGTTTTGTAAAAGTTACGTTTGGAAATGCGACCGTCGGATATTCATAAACTGGATTTTCCTCTGTGCCTGTATTGTTTTTTTCCAAACCGTCAAGTTCCTTAAATTTTTCTATTAATAAAGTTTCTACTGTTGCGTCTGTCATTTTTTTTTACTCCTACGCTTCCTTCATAATATTTACATACTCAATATCATCAGTGAAACCAACTTGTTTTATTTCTGGATATTCCGTAGTTACCATTTTTACAATCCTTGATTCAATTTTACTTACGTCTAATTTGTGTCTATTTCTATTCAAAAATTCAGAAACATATCCATAGTGTCTGCCGGACGTAACTAAAACATTCCATAATCCATCAACCATTCTTTTCATACCGTAAGGAGCTTGGTATGAATGTTTATTTTTTACACCATGTGCATATCCGTATTTAGAACCTACACTTGCTTCGCCGTCTTTGTTGTAACCACCATACTCAAGCATAGTATATCGCCAGTTAGTATTTTCAGCCCAAAATTCAACACTCTTGTTTTCAAGGTTTTTTGTTCTATCGTAAATATCTATTGCTATAATATGAGCACTTCTCATATCCGATTTTTTTTCAAACAATCTTTCGTCATAATCTTTTGAGTAAAATTCCATTCCTTTATAATGTAAAACCCAAAAATCTCTTATATATTCATTATCAGGAATATGCTTGTGTCTTACTAAATAAACTTTTGTATTGTCTTCTAATTGTTTATCAACCTCGGCTTCATTGTAATCTTCCATTGCTTTTGGACGTTTTACCTTTGAAGTCCCCACATGAACTCTTTTTTCAAAAAAGTCATATTTTTCATCTACAGGAGTATTTGAAACTAACATTTGGAAATAAGTTGCTGCAATTACAGCACCATAATATTCATCAATAATTCCTTTTTTTATAAATCTTTTTGGAATTTTTGCAGTTTCCAAAGTATTTACTTGCCTAATTTCTTCAATTTGTTCTTCCCTTGTTATTCTTTCTTCAGGAATTGTTTTAGTTATTCCGCTAGGCGTAGTAAATGTAAATGCAGGTTTTACTTTGTCTTTTAAGAATATATGGTCTATATCAACGATTCTCTGATAAGAACTAGGCGTTACAGTATTTTTTTCAACTGCTTTATTTAGTATTGATTGAATTTTAGCCTTGCTATTTTTTGTAAACCTACTAGTATCTCCTAATTTTATATGGGAGCCGTATTTTCCCCCTATTCCTAGCTTTTCACATTCTGCTTTTGCTTTTTTTATTGCCTGTTGCTGTATTCTCTGTTGTATATCTCTATAAGCCTGCATTTCTGGAGAGATTGTGTTTTTTACTTTTTTTGCTGCTGCAAATCGGTCTTTTATCTGTTGTATATAAATCTCTTTATAAGAAGAATCTGCAAAATTATACGCATTGCCTAAAACAGATTCATCTCCAGTTTCTATAAACTTTTTTATTTCGTTAATTCTTTCTTTTTCTAGTTTTCTTTTGCCGTAAAGATTAACCGCAATTTCTTCTATAATAGAGTTTGCGAAAGACTGATAAGCATCCTGTGTTATTGTACCTTCTTTTAAGGCATACTTTAATTCTTTTAACTGTTTTTTTATCTGATTTATTGAATTTATTCTCTCAAAATCATTCGGATTTGAACTTTCGCTTGTTTTATTAGATTTTAAATCATCTTTCAGGTGTCTTTTGAATGATTCAAAACCTCTATCACCTTTTCGTACCCATTTTTTATATTCAGATTCTTCTAAAAGCCATTCATCTTCTTCCTGAATATTCCAATCAAGATTATTTGTAAATTTCTGAAATTCTGCCTCATGCTTTTCTTTCTTGTCAGACCTATCAATGTTATACAAAGTAAAATGATTAATAATTGAATTATGCGATTCTAATGTTTTTCCGTTTTTAACTGTAGATAAAGCCTTTTGATTTCTTTTTTTTAATCTTTCCAAATATTTAGAAAGCCCCTCTTTCATTTCATCTAAAGAAACATAAATTTCTTTTCCGTCTATTTCTTCTTCAATATCTTCCTCGTCAAAAAACAAAGGCATAGTATCATTGACATTATCTATTTTTTCATCTTTAGCTAATTCCCATAATCTATATTTTAATAAAATATATTTTTGTTTGGAAACATTTTGTATGTTTATAAAAATATTGTGTAATTTATTTTTTTTTGGCTTTTTATTATTCTTATGTTTTATAGTTTGCTTTACTTGAATCTTACTCATACTGCTCGCCTACAATGAAGTGTATGCACTATAACTTTTGCACCACTCGGATCAGATGTAGACACGTGTAATACATTATACGAATGTCCACCATATACAATTTGGTCCTTTCCTTCTGTAGGGATTATTGATATGTCATTTAGAGTACAAACTAACGATACATCGCCAGCGTTTATAATATTACTTAAATTACCTATCATTTCAGCCGTGTAAGTTTTCATTACACCAATACCAGAATATGATAAATAAGATTGTTCATTCTTTTTTGTCGTAGCATTATAGACAGGTTTTCCATTTGGCTTTTTTAACACAAAAGGATTGCCAAATTCAGTGAGAAGATTAGTTGCCATTGAACGCATAGAGC
>CAVKYE010000032.1:0-3257 GCA_963660615.1 Vescimonas coprocola | reverse complement strand
ATGAACAAGAATTAGTATCTCAAAGAATAACAGAAAAAGATATTAAGTATATTACAGATAATTTGTTGCCTATTTTAAATAAATTTATTCCCAACGATAAAAAAGATGATTTTGAGCAAATAAAATCACTGTTATCTGTTGAAACATTAACAATAATGCAATTACTTGGATTTAATTATAAAAAAGCAATTGGAGAACCACTTACTAATTTATTAAAAAGAGTTATTGAATCCAAAATGCCTAGTGATGTTGAAACAAATACAAAATTTGCTTTAAAAATAGCAGATATTGCAACTGATGAAAATGCAACAAATAGATATTTACAATTGACAGGTTTAAACAAATAAAAAAGGAGAATAAATTATGAGAGAAAATGAAAAAGAAATGATAGAATACATAAATAACAAAATTAATCCATTTTCTCTTTCTGAATTTGGAAAAAATGATATTTCAGTTTTACTACAACAATTTGATTTTGAATGCTTGAAAGAAGCAGTCGATATAAGTTTTAAAAATTATATCAGATTTGATGAAAATGGAGATATTACTAGAGATTCTATACAATTATTTTTAAGCAAAATTGGAGGTATTGCCCATAATAACCAATTACCACCTATTAATAAAAAAATTCGTCATATATTAAATATATGTAATTCTAAATTTCACTATTTTAATCTACCGCAAGCAAATATAATTATGGAAGACTATATCAAAGCATTAAGAAAATGTGGTTGGTCTGACAATGAAATATTATATGATTTGGAAAATGAGACGATGAATGAAGTTAAAAAATGTTCTAATTGGACTCAGTTTAGAACATTAATTGAGGGATGGACGAACTCTTTTTTAAAACCACCAAAACAAGAAGAACAATTAATAACGAATAATAATTTAAAAATTGAAAAAAAATACGAAATCATTAAAACTATTGATTCTGGTTCTTTTGGAATAACATACCTTGCGGTAGATAAACGCTTGGATAAAAACTTTGTTATAAAAGAATTCTCGTGTGAAATGATTGATGATGAATATAATATAAAATTTTTTAAAAAATTTAAAAAAGAGATAAAATATTTATTTGATTTACATCATGAGAACATAGTTAGTATATATGACTACATAATAGATAATAATGCAAAAAAAGGTTGCTACATAATGGAATATATTAATGGAAAAAATATTTATCAATACTTATTGGAAAATCCAAACAAGATTAATGATATTTTTATTCAGTTAATTAACTCTTTTGAATATCTTGAAAGAAATAACATATGTCATAGAGACATCAGAATTAATAATATACTTGTAACAAACGATGGTATTTTAAAACTAATTGATTTTGGATTTGTAAAAAATATTGATGATGGCAGTACTATACATTCTTCAACAAAGTTAATATCCTATCCATATGATTGGCCAGAGGAATTAAGAAATAAAATCCAAAAATATGATAATAGAACAGAAATATATTTTGTAGGACAATTATTCAAAGATATACTTGCAAGAATTAAAATTAAAAAATTCAAATATAATAAAATATTATTATCAATGTGTGAATATGAATATACTACAAGAATCAGTAAATTCAAAAAAATAAAAAAAGAATTAACTAACTATTGATAAAGATAATATAAAAATGATATAATCACATACAGAAAGAGAACTTAGTTCGTAACTTGTATGTGATTCGCTCCATAAGATAAAATCGTCGCACCAATGTGACGTTAATGATTAAGTCAACTAGAAATAGTTGATTTTTTTGTGCGTTATTGCAAAGAAAGGTGTGATGTGATATGATTAAAATAATTAAGAAGAAAATCAATATGAGTGATGAACTCAAAACCAAAATCGATTGGTCTTGCAAATTTAGTAAGCAGAAATATAAAATCTACGAAGGTTGCTTACGAATTGTTGAACATACTAATCTAGCGTATGTTGAACCTCATAAGGTTATAATAAATAACCAGTTATACTTGTTCTTTAATGAACAGAAATATTTTTATTTAGGAAACTTACAAAATAAAGTTCCATTATCTGAATTGTCAGAATACATAGCAAGGCATTAAATTGATTTGAGAGTTTAGATACTCCCATAATATTGGTTATTTTTGTCGTACAAATAATCAATAAAATCTAGAGGTGTCCTTGTTATGTGACACCTTTTTTGGTGCCTTTCACTACCCTAAAAAGAAAGGAGAATGATAATTATGGATAATGAAAGGAAAACAGCAGGAGTTTATATTCGTGTATCAACAGAAGATCAAGCAAGATAAGAATTTAGTTTAGGAGAACAGGAAGAAAAATTGCTTCAATTATGTAATTTTAAAGATTTAGAAGTTTATAAGGTCTATAAAGACGCTGGAATATCTGCTAAGGATATGGAACATAGACCTAAATTTCAAGCAATGCTACAAGATATGAAAGAAGGAAAAATAAATTATATTGTTGCTTATAAACTAGATAGAATTACCCGTTCGGTTCGTGATTTGGAAGAATTAATATCAGTTTTAGAACAATATAATTGCTTTCTACTATGTGATAGAGATGATGTTAATACTTCTACTGCTAATGGAAGATTCTTTGTAAGAATGCTTACAGTTTTATCACAGTTAGAAATAGAAATTGTATCAGAAAGAACAAAATTTGGATTAAATGGTGCAATTAAGTCAGGACACATTCCAGGTCAAAGACCATTTGGTTATAAGAGTGCTGATGATAAAACAATGATTATTGATAATGCTACTCGTCCCTATGTAGAAAAGATATTTGATATGTATTTAGAAGGTAAAAGTTTTCAACAAATTGCTAATTACTTTAAAGAAAATGATATTTATCCTCAAAAGAAATGGAGAGATACTACTATTCAAAAGATTATAGATAACAAAATCTATATGGGTGATTATGAACAATATAAACGAATTGGCAAACAAGAAAATTTAGAACCAATAGTTTATATGAATGTTGTAGAACCCATTATATCTCGTGCCAAATGGGAAGAATGTCAAAGACAAAAGGAAAGAAATCAAAGAACTTATACTAGAGATAGAATTTATACTTTTTTCCAAAGGCTTAAATGTCCAGATTGTGGAAGGATAATGAAATGTAAAGGTTCTGATGGCACTAAAAGAAAATATATGTATTATACTTGTGAGCATTGTCATATTAACTTTAACAAGAGTCATGGATTTATTAGGCGTATTTTCAAAGAATCATCCTAAGCAATATCTACCATATTCAATTAGAAAAGAAATTACAAA
>CAVKYE010000031.1:0-5196 GCA_963660615.1 Vescimonas coprocola | reverse complement strand
ACCTCCATTCTAAAAGAGGACTTCTCATCCTCTCTATATATATGGTACGATAAAAGTTTTAAATTTCCTTTTTTTAAAGTAAAAAAACAATAAAGTATTTTGATCAAAAATAACTAATCAAAATACCATTTTTAAACAAAAATAAAACAACAAAAAAGCGATTTCAACATCGCCAATAATAAACAAGCCTTTAAAATATCCCCGTAACCTCACCATCCAAAATATCAATATTCTCATAGTTAGGAGTCGAAGGAAGACCTGGCATTGTCATAATATTGCCAAGCAAAATCGTTATAAATCCAGCACCATTATATAATTTAATATCCCTTACATAAATAGAATAATCATGAGGGAAACCAAGTTTCTTAGGATCATCAGATATAGAATATTGCGTCTTCGCCATACAAATAGGAAGCTTATCCATATCTAAATCCGTAAGCAGTTGAATCTTATTCAAAGCTTCAGGAGAATACCTAACCTCACTAGCATGATATATCTTAGAAGCAATTTTAAAAATCTTATCTTTAATAGGCTCAGAATCATGATAAATAGGTACAAAATTATTATCAAGTTCACAAGAAGCAGTAACCAAAGAAGCAAGTTCCATAGCGCCCTTACCACCATCCATATAAGCCGTACTAACAGAAACAGAAACATTATTTAAAACACAAAAATCTTTAATAACATTAATTTCCTCCAAAGTGTCACTAGAATATTTATTAATACAAACAACAATAGGTACTCCATAAAGCCTTAAATTTTCTATATGAACCTTCAAATTATCCAAACCATTTTTCAAATCATCATTACCATTATACTTCAAAGCCTTAACCGTACAAACCAAAACAATAGTATCAGGTTTTAAACCATTATTCTTACACTTAATATCCAAAAACTTCTCAGCCCCCAAATCAGAACCAAAACCAGCCTCAGTAATCACATAATCAGAAAGACCTAAAGCCATACGCGTTGAGACAACACTGTTACACCCATGAGCAATATTTGCAAAAGGTCCGCCATGAATAAAAGCCGGAGTATTCTCCAAAGTCTGAACCAAATTAGGATAAAAAGCATCCTTCAAAATAACCGTCATAGCACCATGAACATTCAAATCACGAGCAAAAACAGGATTATTAGACTCATTATACCCAACAATAATATTACCAAGCCTATGTTTCAAATTAGAAAGCGACGTCGCCAAACAAAAAATCGCCATAACCTCACTAGCCGCCGTTATATCAAACTTCTCAAATCTACCATCACCATAATTAAGCGTAACATCCCTTAAAGCCCTATCATTAACATCCAAACACCTATTAAAACAAACCCTTTTAATACCAAGTTCATTGCCTCTATAAATATGATTATCAATAGCCGCACAAAGTAAATTATTAGCCTCAGTAATCGCATGAAAATCACCAGTAAAATGAAGATTAATATCCTCCATTGGTACCACCTGACTCGCACCACCACCAGTAGCACCACCTTTAAGACCAAAAACAGGACCCATAGAAGGCTCCCTTAAACATAACAAAACCTTCTTCTTCATCCTATGCATAGCATCCGCAAGACCAATACTAACAGTCGTCTTACCCTCACCAAAAGGCGTAGGATTAATAGCCGTAACCAAAATAAGCTTACCATAATCATTACTCCTAGAAGCCTTCACCTTTGCCTTGTAATCGCCATAACAAATAATCTCATTTTTTAAAAGTCCAACCTCTTTCGCAATATCCTTAATATTTTTTTTATTACATCCTCTTGCAATTTCCAAATCAGTCATAAAATCACCTTCCACTACCATTATAGCACAATATTACAAATTTATTATCATAAAACAAAAACAACAAGTACACTTGCTGTTTTATAAAATTAACTAACTATAACAAAAGAATCAGAACTAGTTCCAGCTCCAGATAATGTAATATCAGAGGATAAATAGAATACTGGATTAACATCATACTCATAATAATCGGCGAGGTAAGGAAAAAAATTATTAGAACTTATAGTCATTATAACAGCAGAATGAGATAAATAACCTGCAGCAGGTGTGATTGTCCATCCATTTGTATCATCATACAAAGATTTTATCCAACTTGATGTTTTACATATATCGCTGTTTGACTGCATTAAACTAACCGAACCACATTGCTCTGTATTTGAATTTGATTTTATGTAATCACTTGCGGCCATTAAGCCTACTTTACCTTTCCATTTATATGCTTGTTCTTTAGTTACGGTATTGGAAAGACTTGTTTCATTATATTGAACTGATCCTACATTAAATATATGATTTGTTATTTTATTTTGTAAATATGCAGATAATGTATTTAACCATGTACTATTTAAATATGTATTTATATACGCCTCTGTATCAGGAAGATTATATTCTGTTCCCCCCACTACTCTTGGCATCGTTGTTATATTGTTTCCTGACGAATCTAACATTGTTGTTTTACTTCCCCACACATTACAACCGCCATAATTTATATCTTCACCATCTATTTGATAACAATAATCTAAATAGGAACTTGAATATCTAGTACCATCCATAGACTTAGCACTTGTTACACCTGATATACTTGTTGAACGTCCTGGGTCAAATACCATACTGCCAATACTACCATTTTTAATAACTTTAAGTGCTCCATCTGATTCTATCGCTATTATCCTATACATATCATCCCCTAATTTAATATAATTGCTTGGATCTACTCCTCTATATACATATCTGTCCGTTTCAGTAGAATCAGCATATAATCCATCCCCTGATGTAACTACATTCTTAGTTAAATCACTGATTAGAAAACCAACTGTAACCATATAACTACTACTTACTGTATTAGTTCCATCAGATACTTTTGCAACCACTGTCCCATCATCCGTAAATGTAACAGAAGCAGTTGTTGATGTTACTGTTACATCACTACCGCCATCTTTACTATAAGTACAAGTATATGTACTACCACATCCACTAGGATATGTTATTTTAACTGTTTTACTTGTAGTACCACTTTCACTAAATGTAGGTGTATCAATAGATTTTAAACTTGTATTTTTAGCAGCAGAAGTTTCCTGTTTTCCAACACCTGACGTTACCCTTACCTTTATTGGATAACTTGAAGTAGCATCTAATTCATATGGATTATTGCTTGTTCCTTCACCTGATAATGTGATATTAGACGATAGATAAAGAACTGGGGCGACGCCGAAAAACCCCGCTCCCTCTGCACAGTTGTTGCGAACTTCTCCATCTTTGTAGACAATAAGAACATGACAGACACTGCTAGACATAGGTACGATTGTCCATAAAAATGTCTGTGCAGCAGGACCTGCAAATATCCAGTTATGGGTTGCACTATTATTATAACAACTTGAAGTACCATTATATGCACTTACACTCGTACATGCTGAATTTGTTGAGGCTTTTACATAATCACTCGCATTCATTAATCCTACTTTACCTTTCCATTTATATGCTTGTTCTTGAGCCACGGTATTTGAAAGATTTGATTCACCATAAATTGATGTCACTCCTACATTAAACATATGAGTAACTATTTTATTTTGTACATTTGATGGTAATGTATTATACCATGTACTATTTAAATATGTATTTATATATGCTTCTTTTTCTGGTAGATTATATGATGTTCCGCCTATTTCTCTTGGCATTGTTGTTATATTGTTCCCTGATGAATCTAACATTGTTGTCTTACTTCCCCATACTTTACAGCCATAATATTCCCCTTTATCATAGACATAACAGTAATCTGTAGATGTGTTTGAATATCTTGTTCCTGTGACAGAATTTGCTTCCGTTACACCTGATATACTTGTTAAATATCCTGGGTCAAATACCATACTGCCAATACTACCATTTTTAATAACTTTAAGTGTTCCATCTGTTTCTATAGCTATTATTCTATATGTATCATTTCCTAATTTAATATAGTTATTAGGATTGGCTCCTTTATATATATATCTTCCTGTTTCAGTAGAATCAGCATATAGTCCATCACCAGAAGTAACCACTTTAGATTTTAATGATGATGGTGAACTACCATTAGTTAAACCTGTAAATGTATAAGTATTACCTGTTCCAGTAACCCAAGTAGAACCGCCATCTTTACTATATTCATATTTTGATATCCCACTAGCAGCAGAAGCAGATGCTACTACAGTTATAGAATTTGTTGTAGATATTGTATTAAAACTTACACTTACATCTTCCGCATCTACTTCACAGTTATCTGATTGGGTTACTGCAGATACTCCGCTACTTGAAAACATATTATCTGTTGTTGCATTTGCAGTTGTCCACTTAGAACCAACATAAACACTTTTTAGCTTAGTTGTATTACCAAACATATTTCCCAT
Organism: Vescimonas coprocola; assembly: GCA_963660615.1. Classification (GTDB taxonomy): domain Bacteria; phylum Bacillota_I; class Bacilli_A; order RF39; family UBA660; genus Coprosoma. The sequence goes on along the minus strand of CAVKYE010000031.1, from coordinate 816 downwards.
ATTTGTTACTTTCGACGTGTCAAAAGAACACAATGATAATTTTGTTAAACTACTACAATTATAAAACATATATGTCATACCTGTCACATTACTTGTATCGAAACTACTTAAATCTAGACTTGTTAAATTGGTACAATTATAAAACATACTACGCATATCTGTTACTTTACCCGTATCAAAATTACTTACATCTAAACTTGTTAGACTTTTACAATCTTTAAACATGGCAAACATATTTGTTGAATTAGAAGTACTAAACTTACTTACATTTAATTTTTTTACATTAACACAACCTTCAAACATATAAGCCATACTTGTTACTTTACTTGTATCAAAACTACTCACATCAAGAATAATTAAACTGTTGCAAGAAAAAAACATACCTCGCATTTCTACTACATTACTTGTATCAAAATTACTTAAATCTAACGTTGTTAAATTTGTACATTGCCAAAACATAGCCATCATATCAGCCACTTTAGAAGTTTTAAAACTACTTACATCTATGGTCGTTAAACTATTACAATTTTCAAACATACTATGCATAGATATTACAAAAGAGGTATCAAAGCCACTTAAATCTAAACTTATTAAACTACCACATTTTTTAAACATACGCTGCATATTAGTTACTTTACTTGTATCTAGATTTTCTAAATTCATCGATGTTGTCTTATAAAATGTTCCGGTACTACTTGAACCTTCTCCACTAAACAAATAAGATGAATTAGCTGGGGCTATAACTCCTCCTTTTCCGCCTATATATAATTTATACATACCTTCATTTTCAGAATCATCTACTATCCATGCCATTAC
>CAVKYE010000030.1:0-5705 GCA_963660615.1 Vescimonas coprocola | reverse complement strand
TTTCCTCATCCTCTATAGTTATGATACGATGTTTTTTCCTTATTTCCTTCTTTTTAAAAGAAAAAAAACAATAAAGTATTTTAAAAAAAAATAAACAACCAAAATACCATTTTAAACAAAAATAAAACAACAAAAAAGATTATCACAAACCCATGATAACCTTAAAAATCTATATCATTTAACCTTTGAGAAAGTAAAACCTCATCAGATATCTTTCTAGACAAAATAACACTCATATCAGAAACAAAATTTAAAAATCTTCTTTCAGCATTCATAATGTCATTTTGCATCCCTATTCTATCATCATACCTTAAAGCAGATGAAGCCATAATAGCATTTTTAATAACCTTAACACCATCAGAAACAAAAGAAGAAATATAATTCAAAGGATATTTAACATCATTCCCCCTCATCCCTCTCTTACCATCTGGCAAATATAAATTCAAATTATTAAGACCATTAATATTAGGAAACTCAAAAGAAAATCCCCCATAATACAAATTTTGATTTTCAGATAAATTATAATCATTTACCTGCTTTCTCATCTTTAAATTATACCTCTTACTAATACTATTAATTTCCTTATTTAAAATAAGCAAATTATCATAAATATCAGCAGCCAGCCTAAAAGAAGAATTAGATATCCAGTTTTGATTAAACCAATCAGTAAGTAAATTCACGCCAATAGTAAGATCATTAGAATATCTAGAAAAAGCATTATTCATAAGATAACACAACCTAGATAACTTTTCCTGATTCATATTAATACCCCCTATCTAGAAAACAAAACAAGTTCAGAACTATTTCTTATTTCTGTATCTATTATAACATCATTATTCAAATAAACCCTACCACTATTTTGATCCATTAAACAATAATCAATAGAGCCATCAAAAGCCCCATCAGATAAATCAGATACCGCTTTAATAATAAGCTTCTTAACCTTCCAAATAACCTCATTAACTGGAATAAATAAATCAAATGTCAAATTAAGTTCTGGAACAGAAAGCTTAACTAAAACCTTATTTTTCAAATCTACTCACCCTCTTTTTTAGTAAAATCAATAAATTTAAGCTGACAAGCCACACCTTCACTAATATAAAAACCTAAATCATTCTTAATATCTTTCAAATACTCTTTCTTAACAATACCAGTCTTAAATACATTTTGATCAGCAAATCCGCGGCCAACCCAAATACCATCAGTAATAGAGAAATTCTTGGAAAACCAACCTTCAAAAGCATACTGTTTTATCTTAAGAGCATCATCCAAAATAATTATCCTAGCCGAATCAACACCTCTAACCTTATCAAGTAACTTATTCATATCCAAAGGTGAAGATAACTTAGAAATAAACTTATCTAAACCATATATCACAATAATTTGATTTCTCTTAGAACTCTTTGTCTTATCCAAATAATCAGAAAACTTAGAAATAAGCAAATCAAAACCATCATTATAATAATTCCCGCAAATATTCTTAGCAGAAGCAAGCTTAGAAACACCATCAACAAACAAAACATCCGTATTAGTCACCCTAGAAAACTCCAAAAGCAAACTCTGTAAAAAGACATCAACATTCCTAAGTTTATTAGAAGTAATAATAGTTCCAACTGAAGATGTAAAATCATAACTCACAACATCAAGATCATCCTTAGAAATACCAATAGGAATAGAAGAAATACCCCTAATCATATTACCTACAAGATCAAAAGTAACCTTATTAGGAAGCTCAGGAATAACTAAAGCCCTATCAGAATACTTTGCCTTCAAACTATCAGCAAGATTAATCAAATAATCATTAAGACCATCCTCATCACTCGTAATACTACTAGTTTGAAATTCATGAACCTCACCATTATCAACAAGACCACGTCCAAAAATATCACGAGGAGAAATCTTCTTTCTCGTTCCAAAAGCCGTCGCATAATCCGTCATATCCTTAAGCTTAAACGTATAAATATTATCAAAATTCTGCGAAATCCTATTACTAATAGAATTAACATTATTAGCCGTGAAAATAAACACAACTCCATATCTAACAGAATCCCTAACCAAATCAGGAAGAATATCATATAACGCTTGATTATTCTCATAAATAGAATCATAATTGTTAAAAATAATAACCTTTAAAGGAACCTTATTCCCACTATTTTTATTATAATTAACATACTCTCCACCATAATTCGCAAACAGTTTTTTTCTAGTCTTAAGTTCCTTCTTTATTAACTCAAAAAAACTTTTATACTTATCATCATCAGAAGCAAATACCATACCACCAACATGTGGGAAATTACTAAACTTCCTCAAAGACTCAGAACCATAATCCAAAACATAAAAATTAATTTCCGAAGGACTATGAGAAATCACACTAGAATAAATCATCGAACTCAAAAGCATCTCTCTTTCAGAAGAATCAAGACCATAAATAATAGTATTACCATCTTCCAAATAATCATACAAAAGAAGACCTTGTTCCTGTTTCTCAGGAGCATCATACTCACCAAGCACAGCCTTAAAATCATAAGGTGAAAAAGCAACATTATATTTCTTAATCAAATTGTCAACCAAAATAAGCTGTGGAATATTCTCAAGCCATAACCTCTTAGTCCTCTTACCAGCACCATTAGCCAAACTAATAATTTCCCCCATAACAGCCGATAATTGATCAGAAGAAGATGTCCCCATAGAAGTAGCCGCCTGAATACTTTTAATAAAACTACCACAATCATTAATAAAATTAATACTTTTATCAACCTGTTTCAAAAGCTTATCAGAAGGAAAATATTTAGCCCCACACCATCCAGATTGACCAAGCAAAAATAACTCATCCATACCAACCTGAAGATAAAATCTACCAGTTTGTTTAATATAAGCAGCCTCAGGCCTCTTAAGCATCTCTTTACTATCAGCCTCATCAGCCACCTTCAAACAAACCCTAAACTTCGTATTAGACCAAATCTGATCATTAACCACACCAGAAGGCTTTTGTGTAGCCAAAATCAAATGAACACCTAAACTACGACCAATACGAGCCACACTAATTAAATTATCCATAAAATCAGGCTGTTGTGCCTTAAGTTCCGCAAACTCATCACAAACAATAAACAAATGTGGAATAGCTTCCTTAACCTTACCATCACGATAAAACCTTTGATACTTATAAATATCAATAGTACTTTCGCCAAGATTATCCCTAGCCTCATTAAACATAGCCTGTCTTCTTTTAATCTCAGAATCAATACTCACCAAAGTCCTATCCATCTCAGCCTTATCCAAATTCGTAATCGTTCCCGCTAAATGTGGCAAACTCTCACCAGTAGTCTTATTTTCAAAAGCAAAAGCAAGACCACCACCCTTATAATCAATCAAAATAAAGCTTACATACTCAGGACTATAATTAATAGCCATCGATAAAATATAAGTAATAATAAACTCAGACTTACCACTACCAGTAGTACCCGCAATAAGACCATGAGGCCCATGAAATTTTTCATGCAAATCCAAATAAAGTAAATCACCTTGTTCATCAACACCAACAGCCGCCTTCAAACTAACCGTTGGATCTAAAGTATTCCACCTATTTAAAATATTAAGTGCAGAAACCTTAGAAACCCCCTGCATCTCCAAAAAGTTAATACTCTCAGGAAGTTGCTTAAGCCCCTCCTCAAACTCAATCGGAATATTAGAAAGCCTTTTCGTATAATTCATCATATTAAGATTATAATTAATCTCCTCAGTAAACTTAATCTGCTCTTGACTATCCGAGCGATTAATCAAAATATCCGCTTGCTTACCAGTCAAAGAAATAAAATTATTACACTTACTAGGAAGCCTACTTAAACGATTCTCCAAAATAAGCATACTAAAACCTAAATTAGAAGAAGACTCCGTAATAGACTTTATAAAACTACATTTCTTAATTAAAGCATAATCATCAACAATAAAAATATAATAAGGCTTAAAAACATCATCATCTTTACTATTTTCTCTCACCTTAACCGTATAATTAAAAAACTCACTCAAAAACTTAACATTATCAGAATTACTAGAAAAAAACCTTACACTTTTATCATTAGACAAATTATGATTTAAATATCTAATATATTCCCATCTATCCTTATTTTTTTCATTAGTAAAAACAACTAACTTAATATCTTCATAACTATAAAAAGTAAGCAACTGCAAAATCAAATTATTAACAAAATTAACACTCTTAACCTCATCACCCATAACAGCTGTAATATTATTATCATAAAGAGAATAACCAATAGGAACATTATGAATATACTCATACTCCTTAATTAAACTTTCCATCTTAGTTCTTAACTTATCCTCATCAACCGTAAAACCTTCCTCAGGCCATTCAATATTAACATCCAATTTCGCATCGCCATAACCAGCCCTTAAAAGCAAAAAATCCTTATCATCATTTCTCTTATTCCAAAACAAAACACCACGTTTATTAATCTGTTCATCACAATCTCTAAGAGAAATAATATTTTCAAGTAAAATATCATGCTGTAACTTAGTTTCACTTTCCAAAACTATACGATTATTTAAAATATATTTATTATATTTATCCTCTAACTCCAAAGCCTTCCTTATCTTTCTTTTCTTATTATAAACCTTAGTAACAATAGGCCATAAAAGCGTAGACAAAAGCATAGCGCCACCAGTAAGTAACTGTGGCCAAGAATCAGCCATCGTAGCCGTACCATTATTCAATCTAACAATAGTATTTAAAAGCATAGTCAAAGAAGTAATCGCCATAGTAAGCATAGGACCAATAACAATAATCAAAGGAAGATCATCTTCATTCTTATTTTCAGGAGGAGGAGAAAGCTTAATTTGCTTTTGCGAAATAAACCTCTTAATCCTAGGAGACTTAGAAAAATACATACTATCACTATAAAGTTCACGATCCTTTATCATATCCTTATTTAAAGAATCAGAATCACTATAAGAAAAATTCTTTAATCCAGAAGAATCGCTAAGTACAATCTGATTATTTGGATTATTAAACAAAATAATATTATTCAAAAAAACAAGTCTAAATCCATAATAAGAAACCTTATCACCAAACTTCAAAGAAACATTGCCACGTGCAATCTTGTCATTTAAATATACCCCTTCACCACTAATAACAATTTCTTTATTACTCAAAGAAAAAACAGAAGCCTTATTACTTAATCCCATATATTTAACATTGCACTCATCACTACTACCAAAAACAATATTTAAATTATCATACGAAAAAGCATCCATATGATCAAAAAGCGGTATCGTATAAATCAAATAATTCTTATTGTCCCTACGCAAAGTATAAAACTGATTAACCTCAAGCTTTTTAGAAAGAATAAGTGAATCTTTTTCAACAATCATCACATCAGAAGTATTACATAAATACCATGCACCCTCTTTTGCCTCAACATTAATTAGCTTAGAATCAGTATCCTCATAATCAAAACTAAAATTACCAGAAATCTCCCTAGGTAGCCTAAACTCAAGTAACTTATCATCTAAAAATAAAATAATCCTCATATACACACGCTCCTATTATATAATAATTTTATCAAAATAAACAAAATATGTCAAAGAATAATCACCAATATAAGATACCATTTTAAACAAAATAAAAAAAGAAACTAGTCTTTTAATTTACTAATTTCTTCAATAGATAAACCTGTTATTTCTGATATTTC
>CAVKYE010000029.1:0-7022 GCA_963660615.1 Vescimonas coprocola | reverse complement strand
ATATGTTTCTTAAACTTATTGCACATTAATTGTGCACTTTCAATAAAAATTTACAGATTATATTTTTTTTCATAATTTCAGCAAAATGTGTTGCTTTTTTTTTGATATCATGCTATACTTGATTAGTAATTGATTGGGGAATTAGCTCAGTTGGCTAGAGCACCTGCTTTGCACGCAGGGGGTCAAGGGTTCGAGTCCCTTATTCTCCACCAATATGATTATTAACCGTTGTTTTTCAGCGGTTTTTTTATTTTGAAATTTTCTGACAAAATGGGTAACATTATCATAATACATATTTGGGTATATTTATTTTTTGTATTTTTAAACTTATTTAATAATTTTTATTTGCTTGAACTATCATTTGATTTGTAAATACTGTTGTTCCAGATACTAATATACCCTGTATTATAATGTTGATGATGGTATCTTTCCCCATAAATATTGATAGTATAGTGGCTATGAATAATAAAATTAGTGGTATATATTTGTCCTTTATGAGTGAAGTATTTTTTATTATATAGCCAATAATATACAATGCTGGAATTAAAATAAGTTTATTATCGGTAATGTAATTTAAAAATTCCATTTTATCACAGCCTACTTAAATATAAAGTGATAAGCAAAAAATAATGACACTTGGTCATTATTTTAATCCTAGATCTTCAAAGAATTTTGAAATTGTTCCTTCATCTTCTGTATAACCACTTATATTTGCAACAACTTTTTTGTTTTTTATTCCTAATGTAAGTGGGGTTCCCCAGCTATCATTATCATCAAAGTAACTAAGTGAAGATGTTAGAGCATTTCTATCACTTTCTGAGAGCTCGTTTATTTCAATTTTATAAATTGGTAAGTTATTTTTACCTACGTATTCATTAATGACAGGCTTAAATGCTTTACAGTAGCTACATGTAGTTTGAGAAAGTATAATGGCAAATGCTTCTTCACTTTCATATAAACATTGATACTCATCATAATCTACTTCTCCTATGTTTTTGTAATCTTTATCGCTTTGAACATCGCAAGTAAATTTTGCTATTTTTGATTCTTTAAGATAATTGTAGATATCCTCTTCATTATCCAAAATGTTTTCTTTAAAATCTACTATTTTATTATTTTTTATAATGATTATAACATCTTTTGTAAATGATTTATCACTATATTTCAATTCTTTTTTAACATTTTGTAATTCTTCATTGCTCAAAGATTCTGTATCTAAATAATACACTGCATGGCTAACTTTCTTAGCGGCTTTATTTAATGATTCTTTTTTCTTATCAGTCATTTTGTTAGATACCACTAAAGCATTTTTTTGGTTTGTCTTGTATAAGCATTGATATTGTTTATAATTAACCTTACCTAATTTTTCATAATTACCATCTGCTTTGACATTGCATGCAAATGTGTTATCTTTGGTTGGCCAAAAGGCAATTAATAATCCAATGATGATTATTACGGCAATGACTGCAAACATAATTAGTAGTCTCTTGTTTTCATTCATGATTTTACCTCCTATATAATGATACCATATTTTATAAAATTCTGCTACAATATCATTAAAATTTCAAAGAAAAAACAGCTAAATTTTAGCTGATTTGTTCTAATTTTTTTATTCTATTTGATGTGTTTGGATGGGTGCTCCAGATTGAATCTTTGTCGTTGCCCTTAAGTGGGTTTACTATAAATAGTGATTCTGTTGCTTTATTAATATTCATTGGTTCATTTGATGTCTCCAATTTTTTTAATGCATTTATTAATCCTTCTTTATTACGTGTGATTTCGACAGCACTTGCATCGGCTAAATATTCTCGATTGCGAGATATTGCTAGGTTGAGCAATGATGCAGCTATTGGTGATAATACGATAAAAATAATTCCAACAATTTGCAATAAGGCACTTGCTTTGTTATCCTCACTATTTCCACCATATATGAGGCTGTGAGATACCATGTCTGCCATAATTGCGACAAATCCAACCATAACAATTGATATTGTTGAAACTAGAATATCATAATTTTTTATATGTGATAGCTCATGTGCTAGAACTCCCTCTAATTCATATTTATCCAACTTATTAAGTAATCCTGTTGTCACGCAAACCACAGCATGTTTTGGATTTCTCCCTGTTGCAAAAGCGTTTAGTGCTGGGGTGTCCATTACATAAAGTTTTGGCATTGGAAGACCGGCACTTATGCACAAGGCTTCTAATGAAACATTAAGTTGTAAGAATTCTTCGCGATTAGCTTCTCTTGCATTGTTTATACTTAATATCATTTTGTCAGAGTTATAATAGGAAACAAAAGCTGAAATTCCCGATATCATGATTCCAATAAATGCGGCTATGTAAATATTATCAAAAATTAATAACGATATGAAGTAAATAACTGTTGCAATAAATGCAAAGAATAAGCATATTATAAATACTGTTTTTATTTTATTTTTTCTAACATCTCTTAATATCATTGTAAATCCACCTTTACATTTTCTTTTTCGCTGTCATTTACTTTGAAATATTCTTTTTCAGTATATTTCATAATATTCGCCAAAATGTTATTCGGAAACATTTCAATTGCAGTGTTATATTGTTGAACTGAATCATTATAAAATTGTCTGGCAAAAGCAATTTTATCTTCCGTACCAGTTAACTCAATTTGTAAGTTTTTAAAGATTTCGTTGGCTTTTAAATCTGGATAACTTTCACTTAAAGCTAATAGGGCATTTAGTTTTTTACTTACTTCTTCACTATTTCTCGCTTTTTCACTAATTGTTATTGCCCTGTTTCTTGCCTCAACCACATCCGTTAAAACTTTGCTTTCATAATTAGCATAACCTTTGGTAACTTCTACTAAGTTGGGAATTAAATCTGCTCTTCGTTTAAGCTGGTTATCTATTTGCGACCACGCATTTTTACATCTAATGTTTAATGATACTAAATGGTTATATAAAAATATGATTGCGATGATAATTATTATACATATTATTATTAATATTTTCATTTTATTTACCTCCTTTAATTTATAAGTATATTTTATCATATTTATAAAAAAAATCAAAGAATAATAAAAAACATTTATATATATTATATGTGTTATAATTTGTAAAATTCAATATGTACTATTCTTTAAATTTTTTAATAGAAATATTCTTGATAAAAAAGGAAATTAGAAATAAAAATAGTATCATATTTATAGAGAAAAAGTTTTTTCTCTATAATGGAAGGAGATGAATTTTGTGTATACATTTGAAATGTTAACAAACAAAATCGAAAAAATTAGAAAAATGGGGTTTGTAAAGGCTTCTAGTGGGGGAACTGGTGCTATTGGCATAACCTTGGAACATTTATTAGGCAAAGAAAAAGATGAGTTACCTATTCCAGATTTTGATGATATTGAATTAAAATGTAAGGAATTTGGTAGTGAAAGGGATATTAATTTATTTAATGCGGTGCCAGATAGCTATTTATTTGAAAATAATAGAATCCGTGAAACTTATGGTTATCCAGATAAAGATTTCCCACAATATAAGGTGTTTAATCAACCAATTAATGCAAAATATTTAACGAGAAATAAATTCTATAATTTCAAATTATTTGTTGATTGGGAAAACAAAAAAGTTATTATGAATGTATATGATAAGCATTATATGCTAATTGACAATGATACTGCTTGGTCCTTTGAATTACTTGAACAAAAATCTTTCCAAAAGTTAAAGAAACTTTTGCTTGTTAAAGCAAGAAAATGGATTGATAATGGCTGTCGATATTATAAATATGAAGATGTATACTACTATGAATTTAAAAGTTTTTATGATTTTTTAAAAGCTATTGAGAATGGCTATATCACTGTTAAATTCAAAATTGGAATATTTAAATATGGTGATAAATTGGGTAAAACTTATGATCATGGAACAAGTTTTGGAATTCAAGAAAAGAATTTAAATAAAATATACAATCTTGTTAAATAGTTATATTATATTAAAATAAATTTTTTCAAGTTAATAAATTTAACTTGTTTTTTGATTTGTTGATTGGTATGTGCATCTATAATCTGATAATTATTACTATATTTTCAAATTTTGATTACATCAATTTGGTTCGAATCTCCCTTTCTTTGTATCACACTATATTAATTTTTATGGTCAGCTCGCTGTGGTTGGTTCTAATATTTTTGCCATTTTGGCTTCTTTATATTTTTATATATTTTGTTCTAATCCTATCTGGCTTGTTTTTGATAATTATTAATAATATCACAAGATTTTTATGAGTTTGGCATCAAGCTGTTGGGGTCTTTGCACGAAAAAAGTCATTATACAATGACTTTTATTATTTAAAAATGGTCGGGAAGAAGGGGAGCATTTGTACCCATTGCTTTAATTTTCATTTTTTTATTTCCCCTTTATTTTCAACGCTTTTTCGAGGTGAAAAATATTGAAAAATTTTAGCCTTTAAAAATTTGCAACGTAAAATGCAACGTAGAAATTGCACCTTAATAAACACTATCCATCATATGAGTTGTGATTTTTATCAAACCATATAATATACAATATATTTTCAGCTCTAAAACCGATAATTCTAAATTTTTGATTTACCCGCAGAGAAATAACTGTTACATCACGAGGAATATCGTCTGGTATGTTTACATTAAATTTACTTGGAGTTTCATAATTAAATCCTTGGTCTTCATATTTTATTTGTCGCCATTTCTTTTTTTCAATTTTTTTCGCAAATAATATGAATTTTTTTAAATCTTGTGATGATAAAGCATTTAAAGGATATTTTTTGTCACAATATGTAAATTTTAATACGCAAAATTTATCATCATCATTTTCAGAAAAATTAAGTGAATTAATTTCATTTGGTTTTTTAAATGTTGGATACATTATTCTCTCTTATTTTTGTTTTGAAAAATTCTTTCATAGAATCTTTTGTAATGATTTTATTATATTTGCCTCCATTTTCCTCTATCGCTTTTTTCCACGGAGTTTCTTGATGTGTTAAATGTTCTAAATACTTGCCATCATATATACCGTATGTGTTCCAAATACTTGCTAAAAATCTTATTGTTTTTTCATCAAAATTATTTTTTTTATAATCTGGTTCAGGTATTGTATCATAGCCATACTCTTTATACTTTGAATATATCATTCTATTTGCAGGTCCGTGAGCCCAAGCCTCAAAATCTTCATTAAATAATGGTTTATTATAATAACCCAAATACCACCCTTGAGCGTAATATAACAATTTTTGAAGCTTTAATGGTGTTATTGTACTTCCAGCCTCTCTATCAACTATGCTTAAAAAGAAGGTTGCCACATCTTCAATATTATTCTTTTTTAACATTATAATCCCCCCCATTTCACTTATTCTATGTTTATTGTACCACAAATAATACATTAAATACAGAAAAATAGTGATTATAGAATACTCTTTTACATTTTAAATGTCAATACTAACCTAAAAAATATTTTTTGCAAATAAAAAAAGAGGTCTCCGAGATTGATATCGGTTACCTCTCTTATTTTATGACTGCGCCCGTACTAGGTGCTACATATATCTGAACCTTTCCAAAGTCTCGTGTTTGGATAAGTGCAACATTAGTTTGCGAATAACCTAATATATCATAGGTTAAACCTCCGAATTTCGCAGGTTTAAGATATCCACATTCATTCCCTTTTTTTGGAGCCACTCCAATTTTATAAATACGCCAGCTAGTTGCGGATTTTGGTAAATACAATTTTTTACCACTTGTACTAGTGGTATTTGTTGCATTTGCTGTAGTATTAATAGTACCACCAACAATAACTTCTGCTATCGCCTTTGCTACATTATTTTTATTAGCGTTATACTTTGCTAAATCATTTGAGTTATCGTGGAAGCAAACTTCAACTAAGTTATCGAATCCGATGTTAAGCATATACAGCTCAGGTCTGCTCTTTGCTCCTCTGTTCTTAATCCCCATAGCGTTTGATACCTTTTCAGCCATTTGAGTGGCTTTTTTAGTTGTACCTTTATACAATACCTCTGTTCCTGTTCCGGTACCGTTGAACGAATTAAAATGAACTGACAAGGCATAGTCATAGCCACTACGTCCTTTAAGATTCCATTTTGCATTCGCATTCTTCTCTTGAACGGCAGTAACTGTATGCCCTGCTCCTCTAAGATAGCCTGCGATTAAGTTCACCAACTCCATAGTTCTTGCTTTCTCTGTGCCTCTATCAACTCCTGTAGACCCATTATCAGTTCCTCCGTGTCCTGCACTAAGTAAAATTTTCATAACTACTCACCTTCCTTTATAACTTTATTTTCAAATTTTTTATAAGCGTCAAAATATAATTCTTTTTTGTTGCCATTATAAGTACACTCATAATACATACCATCAAACAAATTAGTAGATAGTAATGCCTTATGATTTTGCAATGTTTTGGCATACCAAACTACATATACTTCAAATTCTGGTGTAGTATCGCTCTTATCTAAATGTTCTATTGCATACTTTCTTACTTCTTCTTTGCATTTTGAAATAAACTCTTTACTACTCATACTATTCCTCCTCACCTTTCTTTGTGTTGATGTCCTTCAATCTTTCAAAATATTGTTTAAAAGGCAAGTCAATTCCTAACTCGCCTAAGTTTTCATAAACACTTATTCCCTCGGTTGCAACTAAAACAACTGCGGTAGTGTTTAAAAAGATGTTTGTTCCTATAAAAACATCTATTAAAAAACCCAAGATTAGTGAAATAAGCCATCCACCTTTTTTGATGTAGCCATCCCTACTAATACTTGAATTTGCTTTTTTAAACTTAAATGCTTTTAAATAACCTGTTATAACATCCATAACAATGAATATTCCACAGATTAAAAATAAATTTCTAACATCAAGATTTGATGATGTTATTTGTTCTATAAACATTTCCATTTATCTTTTCCTTTCTATTTATAAAATATTATTTGTTGTGGTGTGATGTAATTGTTATTACCACAATTACCTATTCTTATTGTATTGCCACTAGGTGCCATAGTACCTC
>CAVKYE010000028.1:0-7270 GCA_963660615.1 Vescimonas coprocola | reverse complement strand
AAAAGTACAAGAATTTTATTTAAACAAGGTCTAAACTCTACCGATTGGACTAAGGCTTTAAAAGAAGCATCAAAAATAGCTTTAATAAGTTCATCAGAATCAGTATCTTCATTTTCTACAAGTAATGTAGTTATAAAACATCCCTCCATTCTAAAAGAGGATTTCCTCATCCTCTATAGTTATGATACGATGTTTTTTCCTTATTTCCTTCTTTTTGAAGTAAAAAAAACAATAAAGTATTTTATTCAAAAATAACTAATCAAAATATCATTTTAAACAAAAAATAAAACAACAAAAAAGAAATTAAAACAAAATTACCCCCATTAATACTTTCCACACCTACTTCCCCATGAATCAACAAGTTCATGATTCCTATATATCTTAAGTAACTCACAATTATTTGGGCACCTATTACATTCAAAAGCCTTAGTTACAAACGAAATATTATTTAATTCCAAAGAATAAATTCTTCCAGTTTTATTTTTACGAGCCAAAACAGCTATACCTATTGCCCCCATAAGATGACTATTATCATCAACAATAATATCTTCATTTAATACCTCTTTAAAATATTTAACCACACCTTCATTTTTAGATACCCCACCTTGAAAAATTATTGGACCTTCTATCTTTTTTCCCTTACCAACATTATTTAAATAATTTAAAACCACACTTTTACATAAACCCGCGATTATATCTTCCTTAGGATAACCAACCTGAGCTTTATGAACCAAATCAGATTCCGCAAACACCGTACATCTAGCTGCTATTTTAACCGGATTTTGTGACTTTAAAGCAAACTTACCAAACTCATGAACATCAAGTCCTAACCTTTTAGCCTGACTCGATAAAAAAGCACCAGTTCCCGCCGCACACAAAGTATTCATAGCATAATTAGTTATTATCCCATTTTTTATTAAAATTATTTTTGAATCTTGACCCCCAATTTCCAAAATAGTTCGAACATTTGGATAAAAAGTTAATGTCCCAATAGCATGCGCCGTTATCTCATTTTTCACACAACAAGCATTTAACATAAGCCCAATCAACTTTCTTGCACTACCAGTAGTACCTATTCCCTTCACTACATACTTAGAGGGTAAAGAAAGTTTCAAATTATTAATAAGTTTTTTTGTAGCCAAAACAGGATTACCTTCAGTCCATATATATGATGAAACTATTATATTATTATCATCATCAATTAAAACACCCTTAGTAGATATTGAACCTATATCAACCCCTAAATAACATTCCTTCATTTTCTCTTCCTCATTTCTAACATATCATAAAAAGCTTCAAGTCTTGTTTTTATCCCGGTTTCACTAGTCGCTGAATCAAAAGTAAAAAACAAAACTGGCACATTATATTCATCTGAAATCTTATTAATTATTGGCATAGCCCCTATTTCAGGAGTACAAAAAGACGACTTTATATGTATTATCCCATCATAATTATTTTCACACAAATATTTTGCCCTAGCAATATTATCAGCCGCATCCGCACCCATTTGATATTTAATAAACTCCTTTACATATTTCAAATATTTCTTTATTTTATTACCCTTTTCAAACAATAAATAATGTACATTGGTAAACCTTTTAATTTCAATATGATGTTTAGCCAATTCCTTTTCCAAAAAATAATTAGAAAAAGGTTCCATAATTGTATAAAGCTCACCAATTATCCCAATTTTCATGCGAGAATCTGGTTTTCTCACACGAACCTTCTTAATTTCCTTTAAATAGTATCTATACTTTTTTCTTAAATCCAAATAACCTCTAACCATCACAAAATCTTTTAACATCCGTCCCTTTATGTATTCAAAAGAACCACAATCAAGTTCAAATCCAACATTTTCTCTAATATAATTATCCACTATATCCATATACTTTACCATCTTCACCGTAATAAAACCATAATACAAAGCCTTTATCCTACTAAACTTTTTATCAACCTTTTTCAAACAATTATATATCCTTCTAACATTTAACCTTCCCTCAATTATAAGATTTATCAAATTTACATCATAACCCAAATCCTTTAAAATTTGCCCCTGCACCTCACCATAATAACCATACCTACAACCTCCACCAAGTTGAATTACCGTATTCGCCCCCCTCTCAATAGATTCTATTATTGTCCCTAAAGTATATTTAAATGGCATACATACAAATTCCGGACTATATTTCGTTCCTATCTCTATTGTCCTACTAGTTATTTTTGGTGGATCTACTATCGCTACCTTTAAAATATGTTTTAAAAGATATTTAGTAGGAACACCATAATCCCCCATTAATGGATACGCTAATTTCGTCATTTATTATCCCCTCTTATCATATCAACAAAACTTTCAAGTCTAGTTTCAACTCCCGTAAAAGATGAATTATCATCAATAATCAAATTTATATATGGACGTCTTACCTTTCTCATAGCAATCTCATTAGCAAGACTATCCAAAGCACAAGGAAAAGCCGACAAAAAAATAATTCCATCAACCTTATTTTCACAATACACTATAGCTCCTAAATTTTCCTTAGAATATTTAAAGTATAAATCCTTAGATATCATCTTGCTTAAAGGAATAGTTTCCTTTTCATCAAACCTATCAGAATATATTACCTCTATATTATTTTTATTTAAATAATTCACAATTTCCTTACCAATCACATCATCATATGTATTGTAAGGATGAGAAACCAATAATACCTTCATCCCATCACCATTTAACTTATCCTTATTTAAAAAAATCTCTTTACTCCTTTGATTTTGATATTTATCTAAAGCCCGCCTATAAGCACTCATAACTTCTTTCCTAGATTTTCCAAAAAAACTACCAATACCCAAAAGTCCCTTTTTTAAAGTCTCATTTTTCTCATAATCAATATTATAATGTAATAACCTATCAGTTATTACATTACTTACAATATCATAAACACCCAAAAAATTAGTACAAGTTTGATTATGTAGATTATAATTATCAACTCTCGGAACCAAAATATAATCACACTTATCCTTCAAATAATCCACATGCCCCAAATAAATCTTTAAAGCCAAACACATTTCATCATTCGCATACTTTTGTCCATTCAAAATTATCCCCTTATTCGTCCTAGGACTTACAACATAAGATATCCCGAGTTCCTTAAAAAAATATTTCCAAATATCACCATAATAATGGTAAAATATACCACGTGGTATTCCCACCTTGTCCATATCATCACCTATAAAAATATATTAATCATATAAATATTTATGAATTATTTTTGGACATTTGAAAATTATAATCATAAAAGAAATAAAATAAACCAAAATATAAAAAGTCCTGCTTACAGCTGCAAACAGTGCGATTATTATAAAATAAAATCAAAGACACAAATCTTTGATTTTTATAATTCACAATTATCTTCCTAATCCCATTTTCTCTTTCATATCAAAATATTTATTTCTAGCAAGCATTCTAGTCTTTTCGATTCCCTCATCCAATATTTTATCAATCTCATCAGAATCTATTATTTCATTATATCTTTTTTGTATTTCAGAAATAGCTTCTATCACCACACTAGAAATAGCTTTTTTAAATTCACCATATGTACTGTCTTTAAACTCATCTTCAATCTGTTTACAATTCTTACCAGTAAATGAAGAATAAATATTCATCAAATTTGAAATTCCAGGTTTATTAATTGGATCATATTTAATAATTGAATCACTATCAGTCACCGCACTCATAATTTTCTTATTAATCACAGCAAGACTATCTAATAATCGAATAACACCTTTTTGATTTTCACTTGATTTACTCATCTTATGATAAGGATCTTGCAAGTCCATAATTTTTGTTCCTGACTCACTTATAAATGGTTCTGGAAGAGTAAATGTTAACCCATATTTTTTATTAAACCTATCTGCAATATCCCTAGCAATTTCTACATGCTGTTTTTGATCAATTCCTACAGGAACATAATCAATATCATAAATTAATATATCAGCAGCCATAAGCACAGGATATGTAAACAATCCAGAAGTAAAATTTTTATGCTTTTGGCTCTTATCCTTAAACTGGGTCATTCTAGACAATTCACCAAAATATGTATTACATTCTAATAACCACGAAACATTCGTATGAAATTCATTTTCTGATTGAATAAATATAGTATTTTTTTTAGGATCAATACCACACGCCAAATATATAGCTAATAATTTTTTAATATTCTCTCTTAAAGTTTTAGGATCTTGAGGCACAGTAATCGAATGCAAATCTGCAACAAATAAATATGAATCATATCTTTCTTGCAATAAAACCATTTGTTTAATAGCCCCAATATAATTTCCTAAAGTTATCTCACCTGTTGGTTGTAAACCAGTTAAAATTTTTTTCATATATTCATCTCCTGAATATATTATACTATATATTTACTTTAAAATAAATACATTTATTTTAAAGTAAAATTTTTATCATTTATATCCATGCTCATCCTATAATATTATCAAAATATTCCAATCTAAAAAACTTGCCATGTATAATAGTTACGAAGAAAATCTAAAAAACTTGCCATGTATAATAGTTACGAAGAAAATTTAAAAAAATAAAGCATTTAATGGCTTTTTTTTCATATGTTTGATATAATTTATAATATATTGGAGGGATTATTTATGGAAATAAAACAACTAACAAATGCCGAATTCAAAGCATTTAGTGAGAAATTCAAACCATCATCATTATATCAAACCATCTATTACGCCTTTACAATGAACGAAGAAGACTTTGATTCATTTTTTCTAGGCTTGCTAGATGGAAACGAATTAAAAGCTGCCTCACTAATATTTGTAAAAAAAGTAAATGGTTTCAAATACGCTTACGCTCCAAGAGGATTTCTAATAAACTATAACGATATACACCTAATAGAAACATTTACCAAACTCACAAAAAAATTCCTCGGCAAAAGAGACATAGTAGCCATCAAAATAAGCCCACTAATCATAAAAAATGTCTACAACTCAGACTACCAAAAAATAGGACAAAATACCTACTACAGTAGTATCTTTAACGTCCTAAAAAAACTAGGCTACTATCATCTAGGCTACAACAATTACTTCGAAGCCATGAAACCAAGATATGAAGCAATAATCGACATAGACCTCCCCTTCGAAGACTTATTTAAAAACATCAAAAAATCATTTAAAACAAAAATACGAAAAGCCGAACGTGACGGTATAAAAATATACCATGGTAAAGACACCGACCTAAACTACCTTTACTTACAAACAAAAGATAAATATCCACGTGACTTAGAATATTTCAAAGACCTATACAAATTCTTTGATAAAGAAAACCTAATCGACTTTTATTATAGCAAACTAGACACCACAGAATACCTTCAAATAACCCAAAATCTTTACCGAAAATACGAAAAACTTAGCCATGAACTAAATAACGATTTAATAAAAAGTAAAGGCAAAAATGACAAAATAATGAATTTAAAAATGCAAGTAGACGAAACATTCGAAGAATACAAAAAACAACTAGTAATTGCCACCGAATATCTAAGAAAATACCCCGATGGAATAGTTCTATCCTCAGCCCTCATAATAAAATGGCAAAACGAAGCATACATCGTAATGGAAGGCTATAAAAACGACTACAAACACTTTAACGCCCAGCACCTACTCATCTACAAAGCCATGGCAAGATATTCCAAACTAGGATATAAAAAATTCAACCTAGGTGGCGTCAGCAATATCCTCAAAAAGGACAATAAATTTAAAGGTTTAAACGAATTCAAAATGAACTTTAATGCAAACATATACGAATATGCCGGTGACTTTGAACTAATCACCAATGGACCATTATACTTCATGTATAGAAAATCATCAAATTTTAGTAACATGCTAAAAAAATAAAACTGGAGGCTAATATGATAGGAATTTTTGATTCAGGAATTGGAGGAGCAACCATCTTCAAAGAAATAATAAAAAGGTTACCGAACTATCACTACATTTACTATAGCGATTCCAAAAACAACCCTTATGGAGATCACACAAAAGAAGAAATATACCTAATATCATCAAACATCACAGAAAAACTAATAGAAAAGGGGTGCAAAATAATCGTAATAGCATGCAACACAGCCACCACCCAAAGCATAGATAAACTAAGAAAAATTTATCCAAAAATAACATTCATTGGAACAGAACCCGCCTGCAAAATGATACACGACCACGCAAGAAAAGATAAAGCACTAATCATGGCCACAAAAGGAACCATCGAAAGTGAAAGATTCCTATCACTATATCACAAATACAATAACAACAAAACCATTCTCCTCCCCTGCATCGGCCTTGCCGAACTAGTAGAAGAAGGAAACCAAACAAAAATAAATGAATATCTAGAAAAACACCTAAATAAATATAAAGGAGTAAACGACGTAGTCCTAGGCTGCACCCACTATCCACTAATCAAAAAAAACATAGAACAAATACTAGGAAACGTAAAATTCTTCGAAGGAAGCATAGGCATAAGCAAAGAACTAGAAAGAAAAATAAAAATAACAGGTATAAAAGAAACAAAACAAATCATAGAATTCTTTGATTCAAATAATGAAAAAAGAAAAGAAAAAAGATTCTTTGAAATAATAAATAGCTAAAAAGCTATTTTTTTTTGAGCAAAAAAAGATAACCATTAAGGTTACCTTCAAAATTATTTAATAACTTCTGAAACGTTACCAGCACCAACTGTTCTACCACCTTCACGGATAGAGAATTTTGTTCCGTTTTCGATAGCGATTGGAGCGATTAATTCTACTGTCATTTCAACATTGTCACCAGGCATTACCATTTCAACACCTTCAGGTAATTCAATAACACCAGTTACATCAGTTGTTCTGAAATAGAATTGTGGACGATAGTTACTGAAGAATGGAGTATGTCTTCCACCTTCTTCTTTACTAAGTACATAAACTTGAGCTTTAAACTTAGTATGTGGAGTAACTGATCCAGGTTTAGCAATAACTTGACCACGTTCAATTTCTTCACGAGAAATACCACGTAATAACACACCAGCATTATCTCCTGCTTCAGCATAATCCAAAGATTTTCTGAACATTTCGATACCAGTTACAACTGATTTCTTAGTTTCTTTAATACCAACAATTTCAACTTCATCATTAAGTTTTAATTGTCCACGTTCTACTCTACCAGTAGCAACAGTACCACGACCAGTAATAGTAAATACATCTTCAACTGGCATTAAGAATGGTTTATCAGTATCTCT
>CAVKYE010000027.1:0-7446 GCA_963660615.1 Vescimonas coprocola | reverse complement strand
AGTATGTACGGTGGTGTGAGAGGGACGAAATTTAATTATTTCTCTCTACTCGATTTATAATTAAATGTTAAAAAATAAATATTTAAGATGAACTCACTTCGTTCGCCTTTGATTTTTCCTAGTTAGTGTCAGGAAGTTTCGGAAAAAATTAGTAAAAAAGTGATACATATTTTGCACCTAGGTACAGAAAATCGAATTAATGAAGACTTTTAATGTGAACTAGTAAAATCAGCATGATAAAGAATTCAATATTTTAAACAATCCTGTATTTTCACGGGTGTCTAAAACAGGGATTCTTTTTTTATTTTCAAATATTGAGTAGTTTATTTCTTGCTTATTAATTGTGATAATCTCCTCATTATTATAATCTTGAAGTTATATAGTGTGAGATATGTGATTTCATAGAAGAACCAATTGGGCTATCAAACATTGCCTTGTAGTTGTTAAGTATATAGTTCAATTTTTTGTTAATCGTTTCTTTGTTATCCATCATCGTAAGTGACTTAATTATTTTTTATTGCAAAGGTATCAGTGATTGATAAAATGTTTTCTTTTAGTCTTTTTTTTAATAGATTTTGGCAAAAATGCGGTATACTATTTATGGAAAAACCTTTTTTCGTGTATTTTTTTTGGTGAAAATATTATATCAGGTTTTTCCTTTTTTGTATTCCGAAACTATTTTATACTATCAACTTATTGAATAAATTGAAAAGATGTGTTATAATTATTTTGCGTGGTGATATAGGGGAATAGTTCAGTTGGTAGAACGTCGGTCTCCAAAACCGAATGTCGTGGGTTCAAGTCCTGCTTCCCCTGCCAGTTGGAAGTTATCTTCATTTTGAAGTGGCTATATAGATTAGACTGTGAATTTATTTCGCAGTCTTTTATTGCTTTAAATTATACAAATAAGATGTTTTGTATAAATGTTAGGCAATTATTTTTTTTGTGTGATTTTTTTGACATTCTAAAAAAATTGATTATTGAATGTGTTGTTTTAAAATAATATAATTTAATTGTTAATAATAAAGGAGGTATGTGTATGTATTATGGAACTGGAACGTATGAGGCTTTTGCTCGTCCAGAAAAACCTGAGGGAGTGGATAAAAAATCTGCTTATATAATTGGTACTGGTTTGGCAGGTCTTTCTGCAGCGTTTTATTTAGTTAGAGATGGACAAATTAAGGGTGAATGCGTTCATTTGCTTGAAAAATTAGATTTGGCTGGTGGCTCTTGTGATGGAAGAAAGGATGTTACTAAGGGTTTTTATATGCGTGGTGGTCGTGAAATGGATAATCATTTTGAATGTATGTGGGATATGTTTAGAAGTGTTCCATCTATTGAAACACCAAATGTATCTGTGCTTGATGAATATTATTGGCTTAATAAGCATGATCCAAATTATTCTTTGTGTAGAGCAACTATAAATTGTGGTGAGGATGCTCATACTGATAAGTTGTTTAATTTGGATAAGTCATCTGCGTTAGCACTTTCTAAATTATTTATTACACCTGAGGTGGATTTGGAAAATAAGAAAATTTCTGATGTATTACCGGAATCATTTTGGAAAACGAATTTTTGGTTATATTGGCAGACTATGTTTGCTTTTCAAAAATGGTCATCTGCTTTGGAAATGAAAAGATATTTATGTAGATATGTTCATCATATTGATGGATTACCAGATTTTTCGGCTCTTAGATTTACAAAGTATAATCAATATGAATCGATGATTTTGCCACTTATAAAATACTTAGAAAGTAAAGGCGTAAAGGTTGAATATGGAATTGATGTTAAGAATGTTTTATTTGATTTTAAGCAAAGTAAGAAGGTGGCAACTCAGATTGTATATGAAAGTAGTGGACAAGAAAAAACTATTGATTTAACAGAAGATGATTTGGTATTTATTACTAATGGTTGTTGTACGGATACGTCTTGTTATGGTGATCAAAATAATGCACCTGATTTATCACTAATAAAAAATGGTTGCGGGGAATCATGGGATTTGTGGAAAAATATTGCTTCGCAGGCATCTAATGGTGAATTTGGTAATCCTTCTAAATTTTGCGGGGATGTGGATTTGACTAATTGGATGAGTGCTACTATTGAGGTAAGTGATGATGATATTATTAAGCATATTATAAATATTTGTAAGCGTGATCCTAGGGATGGTAAGGTTACAACTGGTGGAATTGTAACTGTGAAGGATAGTTGTGAAAATTGGTATTTATCTTGGACTATTAATAGGCAGCCTCAATTTAAATCACAGGATAAAAATAGTGTTTTAGTTTGGGTATATGCTTTGAATACTAATAAGTCTGGTAATTTTGTAAAGAAACCAATAAAAATGTGTACTGGAAAGGAAGTTTGTGAGGAATGGTTATATCATATTGGCATTAAGACTAATGAAATTGAAAGATATGCTGATATGTGTAATACGACAACTTGTTATATGCCATATATAAATGCGTTTTTTCAACCTCGCGAAGAAAAGGATAGACCTCTTGTGGTTCCAAGGGAAGCGATTAATTTTGCTTTTGTTGGGCAGTTTGCTGAAACCCCAAGGGATACCATATTTACAACTGAATATTCGATTCGTACTGGTATGGAGGCGGTTTATACGCTTTTGAAGATTGATAGGGCAGTACCAGAGGTTTGGGGTAGTAAATATGATGTTAGAGAATTACTTAGGGCTTGTTATTATGCTGTGGATAAAAAATCACTTTCGGATTTGCCTTTATCTTTTGCCCAAAGGCAGGCTATTAAAATATTAGAGAAAAAAATTAAGGGAACTGATTTAGAAATATTATTTAAGGAAAGTGGATTATTTAAGTAAAAATTGAATATGAGATATTTATTTCATATTTTTTTTCGGGTATAATTGTTAGGGGTGATATATAGTGAGTAGTTTGACAACTAAAAAAGCAATTGCATATACATTTAAGGATTTACTTAGGGAGAGGTCTTTTAATAAAATTACGGTTAATGATATTGCAAGAAAAAGTGATATAAATAGGCAGACATTTTATTATCATTTTCGTGATATAAGAGATTTGGTTGAATGGATTTGTGTGGTTGAATTTGATGAAAATCTTGAAAGAAAAGAAACTTGCAAAAAATGGGAAGATAAATTTTTGCTTATTTTTAAAATAATGAAGGAAGAGGAAATTTTTGTAAAGAACATTTATTATTCTGTTTCGGTTGAGGTATTGAGAAATAATTTGTATAGGCTTGTGTATCCTATAATATATGATCAAATAATTGAAATGTCAAATGGTAAAAATTTGAGGGAAGAAGATAAGAAGTTTATAACGGATTTTTATAAATATTCGTTTGTTTCTATAGTTTTGGATTGGATAGATAAAGGGATGTATGAAAATCCTGAATTGATTGTTGCGAAGGTAAGTAGGCTTGTTACTGGTACAATTGATCATGCTTGTTTATCGGTAAATTAGTTGTAATTATGTTTGTTTTATATATACTTAAAAGAATTATCTTTTTGATAATCCTTTTTGTATGAATACAATTAGATAATACATAAGTGATGCCATTATGGCGAGTAAAATGATACCTGTGATTACTAGGTTTAGGTTAAATACTTGTGAGCCATACATTATTAGATATCCGACTCCGGCTTTTGATACTAGGAATTCACCCATGATTACACCTATGAATGTTAGGCTTATGTTTATTTTGAATGTGTTTATGATGTTTTCTTTGTTACTTGGTAAGACTAGTTTTCTAAATATTTGGCTTTTTGTAGCTTTGAAACTTTGGAGTAATCTTATTTTGTTTTTATCGGTGTTTATGAAGGCTTGATAGACGTCCATTATGGTTATGATTACTGATATAAATAGGGCCATTAGGATGATTGATCCGGTTCCGGCTCCAGCTATGATGATTATTATTGGCCCTAATGAGACTTTTGGAAGGCTATTTAGGACGGTTAGGTATGGGTCTAGTATTTTGGCTAGAAATTTAAATCTCCATAGTAGTGTGGCTATTAATAGTCCGATTATTGTTCCTAGGGTGAAGCTTACTATTACTTCGTAGAATGTTACTGATATGTGGTAGAATAATGTTCCATCATTGTATAGTGATATTATGGTGTTTAGAACCATTTTGGGACTTGATAATAGAAATGTATTTATTAGGTTTTTATTGGCTAGAACTTGCCAAATTATTATTATGAATATTATTATGAATAGTTGGAAGAATCTTATTAAAAATTTGTTTGTTTTTTGTTTTTTTAGAAATTGTTTGTGTTCTTTACTATACATGGTAATCGATGTCCTTCCATATTTTGTCATAGTAGTCTGCGAATTCTTTGGCTTTTCTGTTGTTTATTGGTGTGCTTTTGTTTGTTAGTTTTATTTCGTATATTTTTTTTATTTTACTTGGTCTATTTGATAGGACGATTACTTTGTCGGCCATGCTTATGGCTTCTGAGATGTCATGGGTTACCATTATGGCACTTTTCTTTTCTTTTTTGATTATTTTGTAGACGTCGTCTGAGACGGCTAGTCTTGATTGGTAATCTAGGGCTGAGAATGGTTCATCTAGTATTAGTAGGTCTGGTTTTGTGGCTAGTGTTCTGATTAGTGCGACTCTTTGTCTCATTCCTCCGGAAAGATTTGATGGATGGGCGTTTATGAATTCGCCTAATCCATATGTTTTTAGTAGTTTTTTGACGTAGTTTTTGTCTTCTTTTTTGACTTTTCCTTTTAGTTCTAGACCTAGTAAGCAATTTTTTAGAATTGTTTGCCATTCAAAGAGGTTATCTCCTTGGAGCATGTATCCGAATTTTAGGTTATTATCTATTTCTATTTGTCCTTCTGATGGTTTATCTAGTCCACATAGGATGGAAAGGATTGTTGATTTTCCACAACCACTTGGTCCAACTATTGCGATAAATTCGCCTTTTTTTAAATTAAAAGAAAAGTTATCGACAGCTAGTGTTTCTGACTTTTCTGTGTGATAAATTTTCTTTAGATTTTTTATTTTTAAGATATCCATTATTTTGAATATGTGTTATTGACTAATTTATTGTAAGGCGCTTTTTTCTCTAGTTTTCCATTATTTTCGATAATTTCTTGTATGTGGTCCCAGTCTTTTTCACTTATGTTTGTATTTTGATACCATGAGTCATTATCTATGTATTTTTGGGTTATTTCTATTAGGTCATTTTTTGATGTATCTGGGAAGTAGTCTTGTATTACGTTTGCGATTTCTTTGGCGGTGTGGTTATGAACGTAGTCTAGTCCTTTTTGGGTTGCTTTGGTGAAGCCTTCTATTACTTCAGGGTTTTCTTTAATATAGCTTTTTTTGGCATTATATGCGGTGTATGGTACGGTTCCTCCTAGTTCTCCAACTGAGGCAACGATGTATCCGTATCCTTCTTTTTCTAGTTTTGAGGCTGCAGGTTCAAATAAGGTTACGAAGTCTCCATTTCCACCTATGAATGATCCTGACATTGAAGCGAAGTCTACTGAGGTATCAATGTTTGTTTCTCCTTCTTTGATTCCATTTTTATTTAAGGCGTATTTTAGGGTCATGGCTGGCATTCCACCTTCTCTACCTCCTAGGATTTTTTTGCCTTTTAGGTCTTCTATGGTGAAGTTTTTGATGTTTTCTCTAGATACTATGAAGCTTCCATCTCTTTTTGTTAGTCCAGCAAAGTTTACTAGATAGTCTTTTTCGCCTCCATTGTAGATGTATATGGTGGCTTCACTTCCGCAAAATCCTATTTGGACGTCTCCTGATAGTACGGCTGCTGTCACTTTGTCAGCACCTGTGATTTAAAAAATGTGATATTTTTGTTTTTTTTTTAATATATTTTATTGGGGTGATTTTCTTTGAATGTGAAGGAGATTTTTAAGGATGATGGGCCTTTGGTTTTGGATATTTTAAGGAAGGTGAATTTTGATGAATTATAAAGTTGGGGTTTATATTCGTCTTTCTAAGGAGGATGATGGATGTAAGGAAAGTGAGAGTGTTTTTAATCAGAGGAATCTTATTAATGATTATTTGAAGAAAATGGGGCTTTGTGCTTTTAGGGAGTATGTGGATGATGGGGTGAGTGGGACTACTTTTGATAGGCCTGGTTTTTCTAGACTTATTTGTGATATTGAAAATGGTATTATTAATATGGTTATTACTAAGGATTTGTCTCGTCTTGGAAGAAATTATATTAAGAGTGGTTATTATATTGAGGAGTATTTTCCGCTTAAAAAAGTGAGATATGTTTCTATTTTGGATAATATTGATACATCTATTAATCAGGTTTCTAATGAGATGGCTCCTTTTAAGGCTCTTTTTAATGATATGGTGTCTCGGGATACTTCTAAAAAGATTAAGTCTATTCTTGTGAGTAAGAAAAAAGAAGGAAAGTATTTGGGGGCGAAGGCTCCTTACGGATATATGAAAGATAAGGGTGATAAGCATAGGCTTATAATTGATAAGTCTTCTGCTTTGGTGGTTAAACGTATTTATATGGATTATTTGAATGGGAAGTCTATTAATGAGATTGCAAGGGCTTTGAATATGAAGGGTGTTTTAGCCCCTAGTGGTTATAAGTTTGGTAGGGATTCTAAGTGGTCTTATATGTCTATTTATAATATTTTGAAAAATGAGATTTATATGGGTAAGATGGTTCAAAATGTTTGGACGAATGTTTCTTATAAGAATAAAAAGAGGGTTAAGAGGGATAAGGATGAATGGATTGTTTGTGATGGGATTAATCCAATTGTTGATAAAAATATTTTTTTGCTTGTTCAAGATAAGCTTAGATTGAAGTGTTCTACTCCTGTTAGAAGGGGGTCTAAGGAGCTTTTGGAAGGGCTTGTTTTTTGTAAGGAATGTAATCATCTTTTAGGACTTAATGTTAGGAGGAAAAATAAATTCCTTTTGTGTAATTCATATAAAAAAAATGCGAGTAGTTGTACTTCTCATTATATTAATTATGGTAAATTAGAGGGAGAGGTTATTTCTAGAATTAGGGGATATATTCCTGATAATTTTAGTTTTTCTAATGATTTTAAAATAAAAAAACTTGTTAAGAAAAAAAATCTTCTTTATGAAGATAGGCTTAATGGGATTATTTCTTTGGATAAGTATTTGAAATTGTGCAAGAGGATAGATGATGAGATTAATGGTATTAATAGGGATATAGATTTTAAAATAAATAGAGATTTGCTTTTTTCTTTGATTCGGAAAATTGTAGTTGATAAGGATAAGAATGTTTTTATTTATTATAAGTTTAGGCGTTAGTTTTTGTATTATTTATTAATGCGTATCTATTTTTTATAAAATGGTATTTTGGGTGTTTATTTTTGACCAAAATACTTTATTGATTTTTTAACTTTAAAAAAAAGGAAATAAGGAAAAAACATCGTATTATAACTATAGAGGATGAGGAAATCCTCTTTTAGAATGGAGGGATGTTTTATAACT
>CAVKYE010000026.1:0-12077 GCA_963660615.1 Vescimonas coprocola | reverse complement strand
AGAAAACATAGAACTCATATTTGTTACTTTACTTGTATCAAAGTTACTTACATCTAAACTAGTAAGGCTAACACAATTTTCAAACATACCATGCATATTTGTTACGTTACTTGTATCAAATTTACTTACGTCTAAGATCGTGAGATTGCTGCAATTATCAAACATCCAATACATATTTGTTACTCTTGATGTATCTAAATTGGCTAAATTCATCGATGTTGTTTTTTTAAATGTTCCATAATTTGCACTACTACCTGAACCATATCCTTCAAACAAATAAGATGAATTAGCTGGTGCAGAAACGCCTTCTTCTCCACCTATATATAGTTTATACATGCCTTCGTTTTCAGGATCATCTATTATATAGGCGATAACGGACTTATTTTGATTATAGGATACATCCCATGATTCTACGGCATTACTTGGTATTTCTGTATTTGTTAAAATGTCTACGGTTGATATTTTACTATTATAAGTAGATTGCCAGAAGGCTTTAGATGTATTTCTTGCCATCATGTATGGTTCTGTTTTTACGCAGTCGGATTGGTATGTATAGTCATATACGTTTCTTTTGGCTTTATCTCCTGTATTATTACTTATAACAACACATATATTATCTATTTTTTGCCCTGTGCTTGGTGTTTTTAAATCTTTATCTATGTAGCCTTGGCTTTGAAGGTCAGTTAGGTAAACTTTTTGGGTTCCGAATCTTTTTGGCATTTTATTTTTATTATCTACTCCCCAACTTTTGGCGGCTAAGATTATTGATTCTTTGGTTAGACTATCTGCTTTTTCTTTACCACTTTTTAATTGTTTGGCAACGCTTGGAATTATTATTATGGCCATTAGGCTTAATAGTACAATTACACCTATTAGTTCGATTAATGTGAATCCTTTATTTTTCATTTTAAAAACCCTCTCTATTATTTAAATTATACCATATCCTTTGCTGTTTTGTCATAATTTTCTTGCTCATTTTCATAAAATGTATTATAATATGTATACATTTTGAGGTGATTTAAATGAATTTGGAAGATTTTTTGAAGATTAAAGGTTCTAAGGTTATTAATGATTCTTTGGCTTATGATTTTAGTTTTACTATTAATACTAATGTTTTAAAGAATAATAGTTTTTTTATTCCTTTAAAAGGTAGTCATGATGGACATGATTATATTTTAAATGGGGTTCGTAATGGTATTAAGGGTTTTTTTACTGAAAAGGGTCATGATGATATTGTTAAAGAGGCTTTAGAAATTAATAGTGATTTGCTTATTATTGAGGTTAAGGATACTCTTTTGGCTATGCAGGAGCTTGCTAGGATTGTTAGGGATAAGATTAAGGTTCCGGTTATTGCTTTGACTGGTAGTTTTGGTAAGACTAGTCAAAGGGAGATGATTTATAGTGTGCTTAAGGTTAGGTTTAATGTTTTAACAACTAGTGGGAATTATAATAATCATATTGGGATGCCTCTTACTTTGATTAATTATCGTAATGAAGATGTTGTTTTGCTTGAACTTGGTTCTAATCATATGGGCGAAATTGCTTTTTTAAGAGATATTTGCAAGCCTACTATTTCTTTAGTTACGAATGTTGGTACGGCACATATTGGAAATTTTAAAAATCTTAGGAATACTTTTAAGGAAAAAACTAGTATTGTGAAGGGGTGTGAATATTTTCTTAGAAACTGTGATAATGGGATTCTTAAAAGGTTTAAGGCTAAGTGTCATATGATTGATTATGGTGAAAGTGCCGATAATATTACTAATGTTATAATTGGCAAGAAGATTAGGTATACTTATGAATTTGATGGTAAAAGATATAAGGTTACTGTTAATAGTGATATTCGTTATTTAATTAATTATTCTTTATGTGCGCTTCATATTGGACTTCTTCTTAATATGGATATGAAAAGTATTATTAAGGGGATTTCGGATTTTAGGTGTGCTCCTAGTAGGATGGAAAAGATTAGTCTTGGGAAATATTATATAATTAATGATTGTTATAATGCTTCTTATGAAACGATGATTAGTGGGCTTGATTATTTTTATAAACAAAAGAGTAAGAATAAGATTGTTATTATTGGGGATATTTTAGAGCTTGGTAGAAAGAGTAAAAAAATTCATTTGGATATAGCGAAATATATTTATAAGAATTCTCTTGATTTTAAGGAAATTCATATTGTTGGTAAGGAAATGTTTGTTTGTTATAAATATTTAAGAAATAAGGGGTTTAATGTTTATTATTATAAATGTGTGGATGAGGTTGATAGGAAGGTTTTGAATAATCATAATGTTTATTTGAAGGCTTCTCATGGTATTGGACTTGATAAATTAATAAAGGAAGGCTTATAGTTGCCTTCCTTTTGTTTCTTCTAATGTTTTTTTTGCGTTTGTTAGTTCTTTATATAACATTAAGCATATATCAAAGTTTGTTAACATTTCTTCATCATAATATATATTTTTGGCTTTCATTTGGGGGGCGATGTTTTTTTCTATTTCTTGTTTTTTTTGGGCGTAGTTTTCAAATATTTTATTCCATTTTTCTTTGGAATAGTTGAAATTATACTTTGGCATGTGACGGGCGGTTAGTCCTTCTATTTCAGGGGTTTTTTCTTTAAATATGTATCTATTATTTAGTATTTCTTCTAGTTCTTTTGATATTTGAAATTGTTCTTTTGTTAGGTTATTTGTAGCTATCAGGCCCTCTATTGTTATGTAGTAATTATTTAGTATTTCTTCTAGACATTGTCTTGCTTGTTTTTCTATTTCCATTCTTTCTTCTACAAGGAATAGATTTGTTATGTTAGAATTTTCTTCTTTTTCTTTTAGAAGGTTTTCTATTTGTGGTTTTATTTTTTCTAAAAATATTTCGTAATAATTTTTTAAAATAATTTCACTCATAAAGCCAGAATATTGGTTCATGTAGACTTTTAGAAATCTTTCTAGGATTTCTTCAACATCTGTTTCTTCGGAGTCTTTTAATCTGTAAGTTTCTATTACTTTGTTCCTTATTTCATTATAGTTTGTTTCTTCGTTCATGTTCTTCACCTATTTCATTATATCATATTTTATCTTGTTTAGTCCACAATAAAAGCCATTGTTAGTTCAATGGCTTGTAAAGTCAAATGGCGTCCCCGATAGGATTCGAACCTATGACCCACGCCTTAGAAGGGCGTTGCTCTATCCAGCTGAGCTACGGAGACAGCTTACACTTTTTGAGTGCAAACTAATTATACTATATTTTTTTCTTTGTTTCAAGTGATTTTGAGGTAGTTTTGTAAATTTCTTGGTTATTTACGCTTAAAACGACTTCTTTTACGTCATAATTATCGTAGGCGGATAGGCAAATTGTATATATTACTTCTTCTAGGACTTCTTTTTTGTTTATATCATCAAATAGATAATCGTTGAATTCGAGGTTTAGGGTATTTTCGTTTAGGTTATTTGATACTAATTTGGCTTCTTCGTTTAAAAAACTCATTAGATTTGTGTTATGGTTAAAGTTTGTGGTTAATTCGTCTATGATTATGGTTATTTTTTCTCTATCATCATTTAGATATTTTGTTACGGGTACATAGTAGATACTATCTTTGTTTTTGTTTACATAATAGATAGTCACATCTTTTAGGTTGCTTGTTTTGGTAAAGTCATATTCTTTGTTTATGCCATAGCTTCTATCTAATGTGCTTGGAAGGTTTATTTTTGTTTTTGGTAGTTTGGTTAATATTTCGCCTTCTACGTAGATGATTACTTTGTTTACATCGTCTATGGAGGTTAGGGTGTATACTATGGCTTCAATCATTTTTTCTTCTTGTTTTTTTTGGACTTCAAGTAGCTCTTTTGAAAAATTGGCTTTTATTAATCCGTTTTTGTATTCTAGGCTTAATAGTTCGGTATCTGGTGGGATTATGCCTTTAAAGCCACTTGGTATTTTTGAGTCTTGTTTGCCGAGTGTTAGTATGCTTAATAGTTCTTTAGCTTTATCTTCTATTTGGGTACTTGTTAATACAACGTTTGTTAATGAGACATAGCTATTTTTATCTATTAGGAATATGGGGCTTGTTATGGATGTGCTGTCTACATATTTTAAGTCTTCTTTGGGACTTAGTTTTGGGGTGTTGCTTGGAAGTAGGTAAATTAAGGTTATGGCAAAAAGGGCTGCTGAGGTTAAGCTTATTTTTCTTACCGTCATTTTTTTTAGCATATTATCACCTATTTTAATGATATGAAAAAAAGGTTTTTATATTAACCTTTTATAATGAAATTTCGCCTAGTTTTAGTAATTCTACAACGGCGGCGGCTCTTCCTTTTACTCCAAGTTTTTGCATGGCGTTTGATATGTGATTTCTGACTGTTTTTTCACTTATTTTTAATGAGGTGGCTATTTCGGTTGTTGTTTTTCCTTCTATAAGTGACTCAAATACTTCTTGTTCTCTTTTGGTTAGAATCCCTTTTTTCATACTTTCCCTCTCTTCCTTTTGGGTGGTTTATAACTCATGTTATTTTATGCATAGTGTCTTTTTTAGTGAGGGAAATGGCCTATATTAAAAAAAATTCCAAGTTATTTTTGGAATTTTACAGATACTGCTACTTTGGTATCATATTCTTCTTGTACTGTGCGCATTATTTTGTTAGCGAGTTCTTTGTTATGTTTTGTGCTGTCTACGACTACGGATATGTCGCTTCCATTTATTTTGACGAATGTTTTTAATTTTAGTGCTTTTTTGATTTTGTTTTCTAGTTTTTCTTCGGCTCCTCTATTTTGGTTTAGTTCTTGCATTTTTTCAAAGGCTTTGTTTTTTTCATCTGATGAGGTTTCGGCATTTGTGAGTACGGTTTTTAGTTCGTTTATTTCGTCTAACATTTGTTCTTCTGCTTCTACTCTTAAGGCAACTAGTTCGGCGCTTTCTGTTTCTTCTTCTGTTTGTGATACGGTTTGGGTTTTGTCTTCACTTTTATTATTGGTAGTCATTAATAGTTCGCTTGGCATGGTTATATAATATACGCTTAATACTAATATCAAACTAAATAAGGTTAGAAACCACATACTCCTTTTATTTATCATTATTATCCCTCCAGTACATTTCTAATTAATTATATTATTGTTTTTTTGTTTTATTACTAGAAATGTGCTTTTTTAAGATTTTTGATTTTGGAGTTTTTGGATGTTTTTTTTCAATGATGGCATGGGTCAAAAGATTTTTTTTGATTATTTTAAATGGTCTTTTTAATAGTCCTAGAGAGGCTTTTTTGGTATTTGTTTTAGGACTTTTTATAAGGGATATTATTTCGCGTACTGTTCCATTTTCTAATATGTTTTGTTCATGGGCTTTGACGTCTGAGCCTTTTAGGGTTATGAAGTAAAGGTTATCTATGGCATCGGCGTTTTCTAATATTACTTTTCCATATTCTTTTACATGTAATTTATCTATTTCGGCTAAGGTTATACAGGCTACTACATTTTTACTTTCTAGGACTTTTTGTCTATGCTTTTCTTTGTCTGCTCCTTTTATTTTGAAGAATTTTACGTTTATTAATGGTGGGGCGTATTTGAGAATTACTTCCCCTAGTTTTTTGACGTTTGCTCCTTTTTTTCTAGCTAGGCAGTAGCATAGTAAAGGGTCTTTGGTTTCGATTATTTTATTTTCTAGTTTTTCTAGGTCTTCTTTTTTTAAGTTTTTTATTAGTGGATAGTAAAATCCTTTGTCACCATTTTCGTCTATGTATTTGAAAATTTCTTCGATTTGAATTTCTCCTTTTTTGTATTTTTCAATCATTTTTTCTCCTTTCTTTGGCAAAGAAAAAAGTGCTTAGCACTTAGTCTTTGTTACGCATAAGTGGGAACATTACGGCATCTTTGATGTTTGGCGCGTCTGTTAGTAGTTGAACTAGTCTATCTATTCCGATTCCCCATCCTGAGATTGGTGGCATTCCGTATTCCATGGCTTCTATGTAATCCATATCCATCATCATGGCTTCATCATCTCCGCTTGCTTTTAGGTTTGCTTGTTCTATTAGTCTTCTTTCTTGTTCTTTTGGATCTACTAATTCTGAGTAAGCGTTGATGATTTCAGCTCCATTTATTACTAATTGGAAACGGTCTGTAAGGTTTGGATTTTCGTCGTTTGCTCTAGCAAGTGGGGATAGTTCGATTGGGTGTTTTGTTAGGAATATTGGTTTTAAGACGTGAGGCCTTGCGACTTTTTTGTATAGTTGGTCTACTAGGTTACCATATCCTAAGTTTTCTAATGGGGTTTCACTATCTATTTCTAGTTTTTCTTCTTTTATTTTGTTTAATAGTTTTTCTTTGGTGTTGTATTTGTATATGTCTATGGGACTATATTTTAATATTAAATCACGCATTGAAATTTCTTCCCATTCTCCAGATAGGTCTACTTTTTTGCCTTCAATGGTTATTTCTAATGTTCCAAATAGATTTTTGATGACTGTTTGTAGCATGTTTTTTAATAATTTCATGTTGTCTTTATAGTTTAGGTAGGCACCATATCCTTCTAGCATGGTAAAGTCTTGTAGGTGAGTTGCGTCCATTCCTTCGTTTCTGAAACATCTGGCGAATTCATATACTTTGGTAAAGCCGCCTACTATGGCTCTTTTTAGGTATGTTTCTGGGGCTATTCTAAGGTAGAAGTCTGCATCTAGAGCGTTATGATGAGTTATGAATGGTTTAGCTAGGGCTCCTGATGCTTTGTTATTTAAAATTGGGGTTTCTATTTCTACATATCCTTCTTTATTTAGAAAGTTTCTTATTTCCCATATTAGTTTGCTACGAAGAATGAATCTTTCTCTTGCATCTTCATTCATGATTAAGTCTACGTAACGATTTCTGTATTTTATTTCTTGGTCGGTTACGCCGTGGAATTTTTCTGGTAGTGGTTTTAGGGCTTTGCCTAAAAATTCGATATTTTCGGCTCTTAGGGTTTTTTCACCTGTTTGAGTGGTTACTATTTCGCCTTCTGCTCCGATGAAGTCTCCTACGTCAAATGATGTTTTGAAAAATTTGTATTTTTCTCCTAGTAAGTCTAGTTGTAGTGATACTTGGATGGCACTTTCGATGTCTCTTATTTTGATGAAACTTAGTTTTCCCATTTTTCTCATGAAGACGATTCTTCCAGCTATTTTTATGTTTTTTGTTCCGTCTTCTAAGTTTCTTGCTTCTTTTATTGAATTTGTTACTTCGTATTTTTCAGGGTATGGGTTACATTCTTTTCTTATTTCTTCTACTTTATCTCTTCTTACTTGTTCTTGCTGTGTAAATTCACGCATAAAATCACTCCTTTTTTTGTGTTATATATTATATCAGAAAATGAGGTTTTGTTAAAGTTTTTCTTTGATGGTTTTGTTTATTAGTTTTATAAAGTCTTCTATTTTTATGTTTATGGTTTCTTTATTTCCATATTTTCTATAGCTTATTGTTTTTGTTTCTTTTTCTTTATCGCCAATTATTAGGGCGTATGGGATTTTTTTGGTTACGCTTTCTCGCATACGGTATCCTAGTTTTTCTTCTCTTGCATCTAGGTTTGTTCTAAAGCCGTTTTGGTTTAATGTTTCTTCTAATTCTTTTGAGTATTCTAAGTGGTATTCGTTATTTACGGGGATTATGTTTATTTGGGTTGGTGATAGCCATAGTGGGAAGGCTCCTTTGGTTTCTTCTATTAGGTAGGCCATAAATCTATCGAATGTTCCTAGTATGGCTCTATGGATGACTACTGGTCTTGTTTTTTCACCGTTTTCATCTATATATGTTAGGTCAAATCTTTCTGGTAATAGGAAGTCTAGTTGGCAGGTTGATAGGGTTACATCGTGGCCGATGGCTGATTTTATTTGGACGTCTAGTTTTGGCCCATAAAATGCGGCTTCTCCTTCGGCTTCGTAAAAGTCTAGTTTTAAATCTTGCAGAACTTTTCTAAGTGAGCTTTCGGCTTTGTTCCACATATCATCATCATCGAAATATTTTTCAGTGTTGTTTTTGTCTCTTAGTGATAGTCTAAATGAGTAATCTTTGATATTGAAGTCTTTATATACATCTAGTATTAGGTTTACTACTTTTGATACTTCTTCTTTTATTTGGTCTTTTCTTATGAATAAGTGGGCGTCGTTTTGACACATTTGTCTTACTCTTTCTAGTCCACATACAGCTCCTGATGCTTCGTATCTAAAGTCATGGGCTAGTTCACCGATTCTTATTGGAAGGTCACGGTATGAGTGTAGTTTGCTTTTGTATATTAGCATATGATGAGGACAGTTCATTGGTCTTAGGACTAGTTCTTCATTATCCATTTTCATGACTGGGAACATATCTTCTTTGTAGTGATCCCAATGTCCACTTACTTTGTATAGTTCGGTGCTGGCAAGTGATGGGGTGTATACGTGTTTGTAGCCTAGGGCTGTTTCTTTATTTTTGATGTATTTTTCTAGTTCGCCTCTGACGATGGCTCCGTTTGGTAACCACATTTGTAAACCTGGTCCTACTAGTTCATGGCTCATGAATAATTCTAGTTCTTTACCTAGTTTACGATGATCTCTTTCTTTGGCTTCTTCTAGGGCTTCTAGGTGTTTTTCTAAATCTTCTTTGGTTTCGAAACATACTCCATATATTCTTTGTAATACTTTGTTTTTTGAGTCACCTTTGTAATAAGCACCGCTTATTTTTAGTAGTTTAAAGTTTTTTAATAATTTTGTGCTTTTTACGTGTGGTCCTCTACATAAGTCTATAAAGTCATCTTGTTTGTAAGCTGATATTATTTCATCTTCTTTTAGATTATTTATGATGTCTATTTTGTATGGATCATTTTTGAAGATTTCTTTGGCTTCTTCTTTGGTTAATTCGATTCTTTTAATTAGTTTATCTGATTTGGCTATTTTTTTCATTTCTTTGGTGATGTTTTCTAGGTCGTTTTCGGTTATGTGATAGTCTAAATCAATGTCGTAGTAGAATCCTTCAGTTATTACTGGTCCTACCCAAAATTTGGCATCTTTATATAGGTGCTTTATGGCGTGAGCTAGTAAATGGGCACAACTATGGTTTAGGGTATTTAGTTTTTCGTTTTCTTTTATATTTATCATTTTTATTTTTCCTTTCTTAGTGTTTTTGTTTTTTCGCTATATTCTTTTCTATATGGATTTTGATATGGAATTACGTTATTTGTGATGTCTGATACGAAAATGTATTTACCAGTTAGTTCTTCTTCTTTGGTAACTTGCTGACTCATTGCTCTTTTTAGTTTTATTCCATATTTTGGTGCGATTTCTTTTAACTCTTTATGGGTTATATACGGTATTTGTTTTAATAGTTTCGGATTTTCTATTTCGTAGTAATCGATTAGAAACCTGATCATGCTTATTCCTTTTTTGCTTCTTTTTTTCATATTATTTCCCCCTAAAAAAATGAAAAAACGCCCTTATTTCAAGGAGCGTATAGACGCGGTACCATCCTACCTTATAACTTAATTAATATAACGGTTAATACCGGCATAACTTTTTATTATGCAGTTCCAAGGTAGTAATTATTAAGGTTATTTCTTTAGGCTTACACTATCCCTAATTCGCTTTTAAATACTTCTTAATAATCGTGTCCTTTTCAAAACTATTATTTATATTTTAATATTTATTTTTTTATTTGTCAATATTATTTTCTAAGGTTTTGGCTTATCATTTCTTTGTATTCGGTTAGTTGTTTTATTCTAGAAATTATTCTTCCTGCTTTGATTATTTCATCCCCTTTGTTTGTTAGGGCGATGTGGCTTTCTAGGGCTTCTAGGTTTAGGTTTGAGGTGATGAAGGTTGGTAGTTTTTCATCCATTCTATATTGAAGTAAGGGACATAATATTTCGTCTCTACTCCATGGGGTTATGTTTTCGGCTCCTAGGTCATCTATTAATAGTAATGGGGCTGTTTTGATTTTATTATA
This sequence comes from Vescimonas coprocola, assembly GCA_963660615.1. Classification (GTDB taxonomy): domain Bacteria; phylum Bacillota_I; class Bacilli_A; order RF39; family UBA660; genus Coprosoma. Next base: position 2,150 of record CAVKYE010000026.1, on the reverse strand, counting down.
TTTTGTACTGAATTCGCCTTTATATTCTGAGTTGAATGATGATTTTAAATCTCTTAGGTATTCAGGCCAAAAGATTATAGCACTTTTTACTCCTTCTTTGGCAAGTGTGCCAAACATGGCGGATATTAAATAGGTTTTTCCTGCTCCAAAATTACCACACAAATATAAGCCTTTTTGGTGAGGATCTTTTTTGTATTTATCCATAAATTCGGTTAGCCATATTAATACATCAAATCTTTTTTTATCAGTTTTGTATATTTTATCGAATGAGGCTTCTTTTATTTCTTCTGGAACTTTATATATTGTCATGTTGTTTTGATATTTATTCTTTTTGTCTAGGTTTTTTTTGTACTTGCAGGCTCTATATGAAAATTCTAATCCACCTTCTACGTATTTTGGAAGATAGGCATGACCTTTTATTTTGTTTTTACATTCTAGTATGCCTTTGCAGTTCTTACAGTTTTCGTATTCTTTGGCGCATGATTCTAGGGTTGAGGTATATTTTATTAGATCTTTTCTTTTTAGTTTTAGTTTAACGACGATTTCTTTAAAGTATTTGTTTTCTAAGGCTTCGTCATATGCTTCTTCTAAAAGTTTATCTAGATTTACTTTGGTTTTGGTTAGTTCACTTACTTTTTGCATTTTTTATCCTTCCTATCTTTTTAAAAGGGCTTCTAGTTTTTCGATTTCTTCTTGGCTGGCTTTTTCTTCTTCGATTGTTTTACCATACCATAATGGTTTTTCTTCTTTTTTTATTGGTGGTTTTTTTGTTTGTTTTTTTGTACTGTTTTCTTTTTTACACAGTTCCATAGCTTCGCTTACGGTTTTTATATTACTTCTTTTCCACTGAGAGGCGATGGTTAGAACAAAATTTTTGGTTAATTTATTATTATTTATTTTTAATACGTAGTCTATTAGGACGTTTACGACACCTGGGTTTAAATCATAGTCTATTAAGAGGATTTCTAATAGTGAAAGATCGGTTTTGTTTGGTCTCACACCTTTATTTTTGCCGGCTAGAAAATCGTATGGACTGGTTGTTTCAAAGGTGTATATAATTTTGGCTTTTTTGGAGTTATCTGATACTTGTTTTCTTAAGTATTCTGGTTGTTTTTTGTATATTAGTGATGGAAGAGAACCTTTGTGCTCGAAGGTGTAGTAGTTTTGACAATTTTTTCTTAAGGTGGCTTTATCGATTATATGCTTTTCGTTTACGGAGTTTCTGATAAGTTCGGTTAGTTCTTCTTTTTCTAGTTTGTAGACGAATGATAATTTATATATTAAATCTTTTATATCTTTGGTTAGGCTTCTTTTGTTTAATATTTCTGAAGGGATGTCTTCGATTACACTTCTTAAATCTATTTTTTCGTCAATAACTAAGTCTAGATGTTTTATTTTTCTTACATCTTCAATATCTTCGTTTAATGATGTTAGGTTTACTTGTTCAAAGGTTTCACTGAAGGATACGGTTATGTCTTCATATCCTTTTAAATCTATTTTGGGGATTGAGAAAAATTTTACTATTTTTTTGTATTCTCTTTTGCCTATGTTGTTTTCTAGGGCGAGGGAAAATATGGGGTTATCTAAAAATTCTCTTGGTTCTAGTGGTGAATATAGTTCATATATGTAGTTATTTATGTTTCCTTTTTTGACGTATGTTTTTAATAGGCATGTGGCTTCTAGTTTTTCTCTTGCTTCTAAGAGGTCTTCTAGTTTTAGTCTCATTTTACTCATTAGGCTGTGGTGGGTATATTCAGTTGACATTATTAATAGTGAGTCTAAATCAGCCCAAAGGGTTAGATAAAGGTTTATGGCTGTACTGCCAATGATTGGTTGATATAGTTTGAATAGGATGTTTCTTATTTCGTTGTCTAGTACTGTTTGATTTTTGACGATGTATGTATCGGCTGGTAATAGGTTTGTTTTCATTGTACTTTCCCCCAATCTCTATATTTAATTTTATCATATTTTATGTTTTTTAAAAAGGGGGTTTTTAATTTAAACCGATGATAAAAATAGGCCAACTCAATAATGAGTTAACCTATTTATTATTTAATAAATTTAATGAGGAAATTATTTATAACTTCATTTAAAATTACAAATTACTCTACACTAAAGTTTTTGACATAAGCAGTATCTGTACCACTTGC
>CAVKYE010000025.1:0-12107 GCA_963660615.1 Vescimonas coprocola | reverse complement strand
CAAAAGTACATACTGTAATATAAATTGAACCGCCGTATACTGAACAGTATGTACGGTGGTGTGAGAGGGACGAAATTTAATTATTTCTCTCTACTCGATTACAAAATAAAAAAGACCATTATTTTAATTATTGGAGTTGCATTTAGTTTTACATCCAAGTTTTATAAAAATACATCAAAATAACACACAAATACTATATAAATTTCACACTAAATATGTTATAATATAACTGGAAGGTGATAATATGGAATATAAAATTCGCGGAAAGAAATTTAAAATTACTGAAGACATCAAAGAATATGTTGAAACCAAACTAGGAAAGTTGGACAAATATTTCGAAAGCCCAGAAAATTATACTGCAACAGTAGTAATTAGACCAGATGGAGTAATGCAAGTAGTAGAGGTAACAATACCAGCAAAAAAAATGATCTTGCGTGCTGAAGAAGTGAATAAAGATCCATTTGCAGCAATAGACTTAGTGCTAGACAAATTAGAAAGACAAATCAGAAAAAACAAGACTCGTATGAGTAAAAAAGCAAATAAAGATAGGATTGTTGGTCTTTCAGTAGATTTTGAAGCACCAGAGGAAAAAGATACAAGCAAAGTAGTAAAACGTAAAGACGTTGAACTAAAACCAATGAGTGAAGATGAAGCTATTTTACAAATGAACTTAATCGACCATGATTTCTTTATCTTTAGAAATTCAAAAAATGGTGAAATTGAAGTTATTTATAAAAGAAAAGATGGAAATTATGGCTCAATCAAAGAAAAATAGACTAGTTTAGTCTTTTTTTCGTTATTACACTGTTATTTTCTCGTAATTTTTGGTAAAATGATTAAGAGATATGAAAGGATGAAAAATATGAGTTTTTTAAAAAAAATATTTGATCATGAATATAAAGAATTAGAAAAATTTAAAGCCAAAGCAGGTGAAGTAATGGCTTTAGATGAAACAATGAGTGAACTTACCGATAAAGAACTAAAAGGTAAAACAGAAGAATTTAAAGAAAGAATAGCCAAAGGTGAATCAGTCGAAGATATACTAGTAGAAGCCTTCGCAGTAGCCAGAGAAGCCGCATACAGAGTAATAGGGGAAAAACCATACTTTGTTCAAATAGTAGGTGGTCTTGCCATTCACTATGGAAACATAGCCGAAATGAAAACCGGAGAAGGAAAAACCTTAACATCAGTTTTGCCAGCCTATGCTAACGCTTTAACCGGAAACGGCGTTCACGTAATAACCGTAAATGAATACCTAGCAGGTCGTGATGCCGGATGGATGGGACAAATATATGAATTTTTAGGACTAACCGTAGGGATAAACTATAGAGAATACTCTCAAACAGAAAAAAGAAATGCCTATGCATGTGATATCATGTATTCAACCAACAACGAAATAGGATTTGACTATCTACGTGATAACATGGTAGTTAGAGCCGAAGATAGAGTTCAAAGACCATTAAACTTTGTAATAATTGATGAAGTAGATTCAGTATTAATCGATGAAGCTAGAACCCCACTTATCATATCTGGTGGAACAATGAAATCAGCAAACCTATATATCCAAGCTGATAGCTTTGCCAAAACCCTAAAAGAAAATAATGGGTACATTTACGATGAAAAAACCAAAGCCGTATCATTAGATAGCGAAGGAATAAAAAAAGCTGAAAACTATTTCAATTTAAAAAATCTATATGATATTGAACACACAACCCTAGTACATTTTATAAACCAAGCCCTAAGAGCAAATTATAGTATGAAAAGAGACTTTGACTATGTTATTCAAGATGGCAAAATAATCATAGTAGACCAATTTACAGGAAGACTAATGCCAGGTAGAACCTTCTCAGAAGGCCTTCATCAAGCGATAGAAGCCAAAGAGGGAGTAGAAATAAATGAAGAAACAAAAACCCTCGCAACAATTACATTCCAAAACCTATTTAGAATGTATAAAAAATTAGCTGGGATGACTGGAACCGCCAAAACCGAAGAAGAAGAATTTAGAGATATCTACAACATGTATGTTATTCAAATACCAACAAATAAACCAGTAGCCCGTGTAGACTATGGAGATTTAATATTCGCAACTGCCAAAGGTAAATACTCAGCTATTGTTAAAGAAATAAAAGAAAGACACAGCAAAGGGCAACCAGTACTAGTAGGTACTATAGCTGTAGAAAATAGTGAACTTTTAAGTAGTATGCTAAAAAAAGAAAAAATACCACACGAAGTTTTAAACGCAAAAAACAATGAACGTGAAGCTGAAATAATCGCCAAAGCCGGCGAAAAAGGCGCCGTTACAATAGCCACAAACATGGCAGGACGTGGTACCGACATCAAACTAGGCGAAGGTGTAAGAGAACTAGGTGGCCTATGTGTGCTAGGAACAGAAAGACATGAATCAAGACGTATAGATAATCAGTTAAGAGGACGTGCCGGACGTCAAGGAGATCCAGGAATGACTCAATTTTGCGTTTCCTTCGAAGACGAACTAATGGTACGTTTCGGAACCGATAGAGCCAAACTAATGCTCCAAAAAATTGGATTTGACGGAGAAATGAACATACGCAGTAAATCATTATCAAGATCCATTGAATCAGCCCAAAAAAGAGTAGAAGGAAATAATTTCGACACCAGAAAAACATTGTTAGAATATGATGACGTACTAAACAACCAAAGAGGAATAATCTATGATAAACGTAATTTAATCTTAGATAGTGAATCAATTCACCCAGAAGTACTTCAAACATTCCATGACCACATAGAAATGTTTGTAAAAGAACATATAAATGAAGATGGTAACTTAACAGGCTTAGATATCAGTGAAATATTAGAATCCGTAAACCAAAACCTTCTAAAAAATCATTTAGATACCAAAGAACTAAATGAACTTGATGCAGATAGTTTAACAGAAACAATATATGATGCTGTATGCAAAGAATACGAAGAAAGAATATCAGAGATTCCAGAAGAAATACGCAACGAATTTGAAAAAGCTGTAGCCCTAAAAGTAATTGATACACATTGGATGGATCACATCAACGAAATGAGTATATTAAGAGAAGGAATATACCTAAGAGGATATGCCCAAGAAAACCCATTACGTGCATACACAGCCGAAGGATACGAAATGTTTGATAATTTATTAGATGTAATTGATACCGACATAACAAGATTCTTATTACATGCCGAGGTAAGACAAAACACCGAAAGAAAACAAGTTATTAAAGGAAATGCTGTAGAAGATAATACAAAAGTAAAGAAAAGAAGTCCCAAAAGAGTACAAAAAATAGGCCGTAATGACCCATGCCCATGTGGGTCTGGTAAGAAATACAAGAACTGTTGTGGTAAATAACCTCGAAAAACCTTATAAAATAAGGACTTGATAAAAATAGAAAAAATGGTAAATTTGTCAACAGATGACAAATTGTCCACGATTTGTCCACATAGTATAAATAATATGGACAGAATCGAGGAAACTCCATAAAAATCTACGTAGACAATTATTTTGAGCACAGTTATATAAACTCTTTATCAAATAGTGTTGGTGACTAACAAAACTAATGATAAATAACTTAAATTTTAGAAAGCAAAAAATGGCTTTCTTTTTTGTTTTAATAAGACTTAAAAGGTCGTTAATAAGCCAAACATTAGCCCTTAAATATTTAATATAATCTGACATTAACATTTTAAAAAAAAATTCATAAATTAAAATATAAGAATTGATTTAAAAAAAGGAGAGTGTATAATGAATAATTACAATAATTACGAAAAAATACGAAAAAGAATTGAAGAAGAAAGAAAAAAATATAAAATTTGTTATGTCCAAGGTCCAACCGGCCCCAAAGGTGATATAGGCCCACAAGGAGAAAGAGGAATTCCAGGACCAGCAAGTATTGATGTTGGAATTACAGAAACCATAGAATCATTTGAAACCGCTAAAGTAGAAAACGTTGGAACAAACGAAGATGTAATTTTAAATTTTAAAATACCAAAAGGAGAAAAAGGAATAGATGGAAAAATTGGCCCACAAGGAATACCAGGACCGAAGGGAGAAAAAGGTGATATAGGTCCGCAAGGCGCAAAAGGAGACAAAGGTGACCAAGGACCAGCAACTATTCAGATTGGAGATGTTGAAACAATACAACCAACAGAAGAAGCAAAAGTAATAAACGTTGGAACAAACGAAGATGTAATTTTAAATTTTAAAATACCAAAGGGAGAAAAAGGAGATAAAGGCGAACAAGGAGATATTGGGCCAAGAGGATTGCCAGGAGAAATAGGCAGAACAGAACATATTGCAATAGATGAAACAGAAACTTTAGAACCAGGTGAATCCGCACAAGTTATGGATACATTTGAAAATTGGGTACATCATTTAGCCTTTTTAATTCCAAAAGGAGACAAAGGAGATACCGGAGAAAAAGGGGCACAAGGTCCTGCAGGCCCTCCAGGCACAGAATTTGTATCCGCGTATGGAATTATGTATTCAATGTCCGAAACCCAGCTTACCTTACCACAAGGAATCGATACGGTGATCCCACTACCAGAAACAGGAACAGCTTTTTTTACAGAATATACAGATGATAATTCAATTAAGATAAAAGAAAATGGAGTATATCTAATATCATATCTATTATGTGGTGCAACAAATGAAGATTGCTCTTTAACCATGTCTGTAAGAGCAAATGGATTATTACAACCAGCAACAAATACAACAAGTGAATTTCAAGCACAAATAATTAATTGCATCAGTGGTTCAACAATTGTATCACTTAATGAAAATGACCTTATTACATTAAATGTAAAGCCTTCTATGACTGTTAATATAATATTTAATGGAAGTACGAATGCAATGCTAAGCGTTGCTAAAATACATTAAAAACAGAAAAAATATAAAATATTTAAAATTCAAATCAAAAATCCCCCCCAAAAAAGAGAAAAACCAAATATGGCTGACAATTATATAATACTAAGAATATTAAGCGCAGTATGATTAATATTGGTAGCTATATATTGCCAAAGAACAAAAATCATAAATTAGAGTTTAGACAAAATCTTCACTCTTTTTTATATCAAAAAACAAAAAATAATAAAGTAGTCCAAACATTAAATGATATTAAACCATATTTATACCATTTCTTTTAAATCATAGTTGAATTACCCAATCATTTAATGTATAATTTAAATAGAAAAAGAAAGTTGGTGCATTATGAAAAAAAATGATGTTTATATAAAAGCACACGAATTTTTACGTCGTCACCCAGGAACAATTGCATGGCGAGTAAAAGCACATTGTAAAGTAGCTCAAATGCACATAAATGATGATGAAGAGGTATTATATGCTTTTGCGGCTCAAAAAGGGCCAAGCGCACTAGATATGATAAGCACACATGTGATAGTTGTTACAAACAAAAGACTAGTTGTTGCACAAAAAAGATTATTTTTCGGGTACTTTTATTACAGTATAACCCCAGATATGTTTAATGACTTTAGTATAAAAATGGGAATAATATGGGGAAGAGCTATAATTGATACAATAAAAGAAACTGTAATACTATCTAATTTATCAAGTGATGCCTTAGCTGAGGTAGAAACCGTTCTATCAAAATACATGATGCAAAAGAAACGTGAACTTGAAAACGGAGTAACAGAAAGAGAAAAACTAGAACTTGATGAAGAACTAAAACGTATGTCTTCTGAGGGGGAAAGATAAACCTTTCGCCTTTTTTCTCTATACAAAACTTAGGAGGATGATGTATGAAGTATCTACTTAAAGTATTATTAATTCTATCAGCAATCTTAATATTACTAAAAATAACAGTACACATTTTAGATAAGGGACATAAAGTAAATTATTCATTAGGAAATATGAGCATAAAAGAAACTCTAAAAGTTGATGAATCAAATAGAAAAGATAACTACTATTTTGAAATAAGCCATGAAAAATTCAAAATAAATTTTCAAATATATAAAAATTATAACAAAAAAGAAAAAGTTATAACAAAAATAAAATATTACAATAAAAATGGCTATCAGTGCATTTTACCAATATTTAAGAAAAATGAAATGCCCATAGATATTATGTGCCTAAAAGATAATAAAATTAACTATTATCATAATATGAATTCAAAAGAAATTGAAAACTTTGCTAAGGAAATGAAAAAATATGGATACGACAAAAACAACTACATCGATTCCTCAAAAAGTAAAAGAATAAATAATACCTTAAGTATTAATAAAAATAATTTCCCCAAAACTCACTATATAGCCATGGAAACATACCGCGGATTGCAATTATTAAATAGTACAAACGAAGAAGTAAAACTCTTTGATAATGATGTATATAAAAAGCCAATAAGTATATTTACTGATAAATACTACATAGTAGCCGATTACAATTCCAACTACACCTTTAAAAAATTTTACGTAGTAAATATAATAAATGGGAACATTAAAGAAATAAGAAGCTATGATGAACTATCATTTGACTCCATCATGGAAGGTGCTGTAGATGATGATATCTACATATATGATAAAGACAAAAATGCACAATATAAGATAAGCATCGAAAAAGAAACAGTAGAAAAAGAAACAAACATAAAATATTACAATGGTAAATGGAGTACAATCACCAAAACCGAAGCATTAAAAGGTAAAAAATTTGATAATTATCAAAGCAAAGATATAAAAGGATATGACAAAGTTCATAAAATTGGTGATAACACAGGATATTATTATCTTTATCAGAAAGAAAACAATAATTATAATGTATACCGTGCCGATGTCCAAAACAAAAAAATAAAAACATATTTATTTCAAACAAGTGATTTAAATAGTATAATCTATTTAAATGAGTATGTTTACTTTATAAAAGGAAATAGTCTATACTATTATAATGGAAAAGGGACATATAAAGTTATAACCAATAAAGAATTAGAATTTAACGAAGATATATCATTTGGAATATACGAAAAATAGGAAGTGATAAAAGTGAAAAAACTAGGATTAGTCCTATCTGGAGGTGGCTCAAAAGGCGCCTATGAAATAGGTGTGTATAAGGCTTTAAAAAAATTAAAAAAATATCCTGATATAGTAACAGGAACGTCTGTTGGAGCTATTAATGGCATTTTCATAGTACAAAAAGAACTTAGAAAAGCCATAAAATTGTGGAAAAATATGTCATTTGATACCATATACGACAAAAACTCATTCAATGTTTGTGATGAGCCAAAAATAACTGAAATATACGGACAGTATGTATCAGCCTTCATCAATCAAGGTGGAATGGATGTTACAAAACTTTCCGAACTTTTTGAGAAACTTTTTAACTCAAAAAAATTTTTTAAATCAAATATTGACTTTGGATTAGTAACATACAATCTAAGTAAGAACACCCCACTAGAAATAACAAAAAAAGAAATGACAAAAGAAAACACCAAAGATTATGTCATAGCCTCAGCCTCATGTTATCCAGCATTCCAACCGAAAAAAATAAATAATGAACTATACATAGATGGTGGTTACTATGATAACATGCCAATTAATCTAGCAATCCGCCTAGGTGCCACCGAAATAATCGCCGTAGACTTAAAAGCAGTAGGATTCAAAAAAGCACCAAGGCAAAACATTGATACAATTCTAATAACCCCACGTAACAAAATAGTTTCATTCTTAATCTTCAACTCATTAAAGTCAAGACAAGCCATCCGATTTGGATACAATGACACCATGAAAACATTTAGAAAATTAGATGGTGATAAATTCACATTCCGAAAAGGAAATCTAGTAAAAAACTATCAGAAATATGCTGAAATATATGATAAAAAACTACATTCAATATTTGAAAACGTAGACAATGCATTACTAAATATTGCCTTATCATCAACAACTTTTCAAAACTTACTTAATAACAAAGCTTCATACCATAATTTCAATGAACTGGTAGAAAAATGTGGATTTTGTTTTAAATTTGAAGAAGATAATATATATAATATTAAAACATATAACAAAGGGCTTTTAAAAGCTATATCAGAAACCACCCCAATTACAAAAGAAACAATATTAGAAAAACTAAAACAAAAAAATGTAAAAATTATAGACAAAAGGCAAACAGTCAAATTTTTTTACGAAAGTATAAAAAATAAAAATATAAAAAACAACTTTAAGCTTCTACCAATATTTACACAAGAATTTTTAATAGCCCTATATATTTATGTAATAAAGGGAAAAATAAATACATATTAACATACCTAAAAAAGCGCAACATAATAGTGAAATAGGAATCACAGACACAATATCATAAGAAACAAAAAAATGTATATAATTTAATATGAAAAATTTTGTAAAAGGATTTATCATAGGAATCGCTAAAATCATTCCTGGTATTAGTGGAAGTATGATGGCAATATCCATGGGTGTCTATGAAAGGCTTCTTTTTATTATTGCTAACATATTGAAAATTAATTATACATCATTTTTGTTTCTATTTTCCATATCTATGGGAATTTTATCAAGTATATGTCTATTTAGTTACAGTATAAAATGGTTATTAACCATTCTATACTTTCCAATTATGATACTTTTCACTGGCATGATTATTGGAACAACTAAAAATTTTGTCAAGGGATTGCCAACTAATAGTGTAAATATAAAAAATATACTTTTTTTTATTATATCACTCATCCTTTCACTAAGTTTAACCAAATTTAGTAACAACATAGTAACTTCAACAAAAGAAATAGAAGTATTTATTTTTGGTATCAATTTAGACTTTTTAACATATTATGCTCTTGGAATTATTGAAGCACTTTCATCAATAATCCCAGGGATAAGTGGGACATCAATTTTTATGGCATTAGGATGTTACGATAGAATCTTAGATTTTTATAGCAACATGTTCAATCCAAATAATTTTAAATTTCTAATAACATTTTCCCTAGGAATCTTAACAGGAGCAATCATGCTATCAAAAATAATTATATATTTGCTAAAAAAACATAAAATCATTACATATTTTTCAATACTTGGATTTATAACTTCTTCATTAATACTAATGCTCATAGAAATATTTTCATCAAACATTCCTCCATTTCAAATACCATATGGAATTTTTAGTTTTATTCTCGGATATTTTATTGTTAATAAAATTAATACATTATTTGCAAACAAATAAATTTAATGCATATTATTAAGTATAAAGAATTATAGGAGGTTAAACATATGGATAAAAAAATCCCAAAAGTATTTGCTAACAAAATAGAAAATAAAGCAGGTAATAATGAAGAAATTTATTATAGTAATGATAAACTAAATACAAAAAATAAACAGAGTAGTGTAGAGCCAAAAAACATTTCAAAGCCAAACATGAATGTCAATCAAAAAATAAACTTAATTTTTAATTCGTCCAATTACATCTATAAAGCAGATTGTGAAATCAAATTGAGAAATGAAACAATAGAAAAAAGAATAGTTGGAAAAAATATGACACACCTAATTACTATGGATAATGAATTAATTCCAATCACAGACATTATAGACATAAAAAGAAAGTAAAACTTTATGTGCTTAAACTTTATGTACTTAATATAATTAAAAACTGTTCATATCAAATTATTGAACAGTTTTCCTTTTAAACACCTTCTACAAATGTATCTTGTAAACATCTGATGCAACATAAACAATTTAAATTCATCGTGAAGAAACTATTAGTTATAACATATGGAATAGTGGCAGTTTCATCTGAATTTTGGTTAGTTGCAAGCACTCTAAAAGTAGCACAACAACCATCAACTTTTTCTACTCTAAAAACATTTGAACAAGTTGCGCCAACACTATCACACGTAATATTTTCTTTGACTGTTGGCATACTCCATGGTGTGCCATTTCCAGCACTAGTGTATAGCATTATTGGCCTTGTATTACAACCAACAGTAGAAACTGAACATCCTAAAAATCCACGATCGCAAGTATCTAAACAACTTTCAGAGCATTCAGCATTATCCTGCAATATATTAATCACGGTCAAAATTTCAGAAATACATCTGCATTCATTTGAATTGTTATTACACATATATAATCAACCCCTTCATTTATTCTCAATATAACATATTCAAAATATTTCAAATAGTGTAAATTAAACACCCAATTATAATAAAAAGTAATTTTATACATTTTTATGATTATTGGTCATAAAATATTTATGAAGGTGAACGTCATGAAAAATGCAATTAACTTTTATTATAATATAATCCCAACCAACATTCACCAAACAGCTAATTTATATCATTTTTATGATGAAAGGAATAATTACTATGCAATTATCCCATATGATGGAAATTTAAAACAAGTAACAAAAATATATAATATGCACCTACAATTGCTTAACAAGGGGGTATATGTACACCAAATTATATTAAATAAAGAAAATAACATATTGACTATAATCAATGGCTCACCATACATATTATTAAAAGTATATAATTATAAAGGTGAAATCAAAGTAGAAGATATAATGAATTTTTCTTATAAAACAGTCACAAAAAAAGAGTACTTTATAAATTGGGGAGAATTATGGGCTAGAAAAAATGACTATTTAGAATATCAATTGAGTCAGTTGGGTAATAAATATCCATATCTTAGAGAGAGCCTTAGCTATTTTATTGGACTTGGGGAAACCAGTATTCAAATTTTTAATTTATTAAATTTAGAGAATATACCAATAGTGGTTTCTCACAAAAGGCTTAAATATAAAGATACACTATTTGACTTTTACAATCCACTCAATTTATTATACGATTTTAGAGTTAGGGATATATCTGAGTATTTAAAATCTTACTTTTTTACCGGTGAAAACATTTTGCCATTAATAAATTTATATATATTAAATGCTAACTTATCATATGAGGAATGCTTAATTTTTTTGGCAAGACTATTATATCCAACATACTATTTTGATTTATTTGAAAGCATTATAAATGGGGAAACATCTGAAGTTGAGATAAAAAAAATAACCAAAAAGGTTATTGAATTTGAAAAATTTATAAAGGATTTTTATCACTACATCAGGTCAGTATTTAATATACCTATAATTGAATGGCTAGAAAGATGAAGAAGTTACATTTACAACACCTTTTACTGAAGAAACTTCTTCTTTAATAGCATTTTCAATGCCGTCTTTCAAAGTTAAATCAATTAAATCGCATCCAGCACATGCCCCAAGCATTTTAATATAAACAATATTATCATCGTATTTAACGAATTCTATATTCCCCCCATCACTAATCAAAAAGGGTCTTAGTTTATTGATTATTTCTATAATCTTTTCTTCATCATTCATTTAAATCACCACAATAATTATATATTAATTAAAAAAAAAAGTAAAGTTTTTAAAAGAACAACTTATTATTGATTTACAGAAAAAAACATATATGATATACTTACTAATAAGTAAGAGGTGTGATTATGACAAAATATAGAAAGGGAAAAGTAATAAAAGGTACTGTTACAGGCATTGAAACATATGGTGTGTTCATGTCGTTTGATGAATATTATACAGGATTAATTCATATTTCAGAAATTTCCAAAGGATTTGTTCAAAATATCACTGACTTTGTCAATGTGGGTGATTATATTTATGTAGAAATTATAGATATAGATGAAGAAAATCAGCATTTGAGATTGAGTATTAAAAATATAAAATACCGTATGAATGGTATGCCAAGAGGCAAAAAAATTGTTGAAACAGCATCGGGTTTTAAAACTTTAGAACACAATTTGCCAATATGGATTGAAAAAAAATTAGAAAACGCAAAAAATACAAAAAAAGCTATTGACAAATGATTATTAAAATGGTATATTTAATTACGTCGGAAGAAGTCGGGCGATTAGCTCAGTTGGTTAGAGCACCTGCCTTACAAGCAGGGGGTCATAGGTTCGAGTCCTATATCGCCCACCATTTTTTTTGCCGGAATAGCTCAATTGGTAGAGCAACTGACTTGTAATCAGTAGGTTGTGGGTTCAAGTCCTATTTCCGGCACCATTGTTGTGGAGAGGTAGCGAAGTGGCTAAACGCGGCAGACTGTAAATCTGTTCCTTCGGGTTCGATG
>CAVKYE010000024.1:0-12396 GCA_963660615.1 Vescimonas coprocola | reverse complement strand
TCTTTTATGTCAATAACTTTTTCACCTTTTTTTCATTTTTTTCTTTTTTTTGACATTTTTTTATTTTTTTATGTGATAAATGATTAAAAAATAAGATTTCACATTTTAAATTGTTCCCGTTTTTACTTTTTACCCTTTATTTAATATTATTATTTCATTTTGTTTTTTCTATATAGTTAATAATAATTAAAACACTATTAATGCTTGTCTGAATTATTAAGTCTGTACTAGTTTTTTTCTTATATATAGTTTGTCTATAGTTTGTCGTTTTTCCAAGGGTTTTTCTAATATATATCTTTTTTGTATTATTAATTTTCTTTGTTTGTTGGTTATTGTTTTCTTGTGGATAAATATCATTTGTAAAGTTGTGTAAAGTAGACTGTTTTTTCTTTGATAAATGTATTTTTTTGGAATTGAATCATTTTTCTTTTTTTGTGTTCATTATGTTGTTTTGTAATGTTTTATGGTAACATTAATGAAAGATTATGCCTTTTTTATTTGAATGTGGTGGTTTTTTTGCGGTTTGAATTTTTTATTGTTTTTTTGTCTGTGGAAAAAGGAAATTGTTAAGAAAAATCGTATCATATATATAGGAAGGAGGTGATGGCTTTGAAAAGAGTTGTTTTTTTTATTTTGGGAATTTTTTTGTTTATTCCGATTACTAGGGCTTCTGATTATTCTATTGAGTCTATGGATTATAATTTGGTTGATGGTGGAAAACATTTAGATTATAGAATTAAGTCAAGATATACGTATTTTATTAAGCGGGCAGCTAATGTGTGGAATAAGGAGATTCCTATTATTAGAAAGGATACTTATAGGACAATTAATGATGTGACTTTTCTTGACAGGAAAATGATTGCTGATAATATTGTTGGTGAGACTAGGCCTGATGGGACGATTACTTTTAGTACTAGTTATATGAATATGCTTTCTTATCCTGAGCGGCTTAATGTTTGTATTCATGAGATTGGACATGCTCTTGGGCTTGCTCATAGGGAAGATGAAATGGATTCGGTTATGTATCCTTTTGTGGAGATGAATATTCGTCTTACTAAGGGTGATAAAGCTAATTTGCGGTTTGCTTATAATCATTATGGAAATATTGGAGGTGGAATAAGGTGAAAAAGATTATAGTTTTATTTTTTGTTTGTATTTTGGTTGTTTTTTCGATGGTTTTTTATAAAAAGCCGGTTACTTATGTTAGTCCTATGTATCTTTATGATACTTCTTCACTTGAGAAGGCTGTTGGTGTGAGTGATTATGTTTTTGTGGCTAAGGTTAATGATATTACCGATACTAGATATGTTGGTGGTACGCCTTATACTATTTATTCTATATCTGTCATTTATGGTATTAAAGGTAATATTAGTGGGAAACATAGTTTGATGCAGTATGGTGGGCTTAGTCAGGATGGAAAGTCTTATGTCTTTTTGGATAATGGTGATTTTCTTAATACTAATGCTTATTATATTTTGATGCCTAGTTTGACTGATGATGGTGATTTAGAGGTTTCTGATCCGAATAGAATTATCAAATTACCTGATGATGATTTTTATAGTGACGACAATCAAAATATTATTGCAAATTATGAAAAGGCTTATCGTAATGAGGTTTTACCGCAAAATTAAAAGGACGTTGTTTGATGTGAATCCCAAATAGGAGACATCATGCTATGTCCTTTTTATATTCTTTTACTGTTTCCATTTGTGTAGTCGATTGATATTCCGTCTTGGACGTTGTAGACGAAGACATTAAATGATATGCCTTTTCCATTATCTTCGATGGAGTAGGCTTCCATTTGGACTCCGGTTGCTAAAAGATTATCGTCTTTGAAATATGGTGTTACTCGGTATAGAACGTGGTTGTTTGTTTCTTTTATGTACTCAGCTACTTCGTTTTCGAATTTAAGCATGGTTTCGGCGTTCATGAATCTGGTGCAGGTGATGAGGTTTTTTTCGTTGGCGTTTTCGCCGGTTAGTTGGTAACCTATTAGATGACATCTGTTGTAGAGATATTTTCCATCGACGTTGTCATATTTTATTGTGTGCCATCCTGTGGGTTTTATCATTCCAATGCTGCCTCTTTTTTCGGTTGGCATGGTTTTTTGGCTTACATTTGCATAGGCTTTTGTACATCTGCCTAGACTATCTAGATTTCCATAGGTTTCAAATTCACCTTTTTGATAGTCTTCTTCTGTGAATTCTGGGGTGTTTCCATTTAAGGTGATGTAGGCGTTTCCACTATATTCTGGGATGTCATTTACATTATAGTTTGGCACTGTTTCTTTGGATGTGTTTTCTGTTTGGACATTTAGGCTATTTAGTATTTTATTTATGTCTACTTCAAAGTAATCTATGCATAGAAATATTAAGATTATTATTAGGGTGGTTATTATTCCGCCAAATGATGCCATTTGTTTTTTTGTCATTTTATCACTACCTTTTGTCTATTTAATGATATCATTTTATGTAGTAAAATTCAATGTAAAGTTTTTTGTTTTTTTAATCATTTTTATTTGGTGGTGTTATAATTGGAAAGGAAGGTAGATAATATGATTCAGATTTTTGATATTAAAAAACGCAGTAAGAATATGCAGGTAAATGATAAGGAGTTATGTGCGGATTATAATAAGATTTCTGGGCTTTCTTCGGATGAACTTTTGGGTAAATATTTATCTAATAAGAAGGGGCTTAGTGAGAAGTGGGCTTCTTCTAGGCTTGCTAGAAATGGGCTTAATGTTGTTATAAAGGATGATAAGAAATCTTGGTTTTATTTTTTGGCGATGGCTTTTCGGGATCAGTTTATTATCATTTTGCTTGTTCTTGCTATCATTAATATGTTTTTGGGTGATACTTTAGGGTCTATAATTATTATTGTTATTGCGCTTATCAGTGCTTTTATTAGGTTTTTTCAGGATTATTCGGCTTATAATTTCAATTTGAAGTTGAAAGGTCAGATTTTTTCTTCGGCTGTTGTTTTAAGGGATGGGTGTGAGAAGTCTATTAGAAGTGAGAATGTTGTTGCGGGGGATATTGTTAAGCTTAATGCGGGTTCTATTGTTCCAGCTGATTTGGTTATTTTGGAGAGTAAGGATTTATTTTTAAATCAGGCGGTGTTTACTGGTGAAAGTATTCCTGTGGAAAAGACGAGTGTTTATAAGAAAAGTGATGATGTTTTTAATATTTCTAACATTTGTTTTATGGGCTGCAGTGTGATTAGTGGTAGTGCGACGGCCTTGGTTATTAAGACTGGTTTTGATACTTATCTTGGTAATATGGGTAAGGGGCTTGATGTTAAGAGAGAGCCTACTAATTTTGAGATTGGTATGAATAAGATTACTAAGATGCTTATTAGGTATATGGTGATTGTTTGTCTTTTTGTTTTGGTTATTAATGGTCTTGTTAAGGGTAACTGGAATGATGCAATTTTGTTTGCTTTGTCGGTGGCGGTTGGTATTACTCCTAGTATGCTTCCAATGATTGTGAATGTTAATTTAACTAAGGGGGCTAAAGCGCTTGCTAAAAAGAATACTTTGGTTAAGAAACTTGATTCTATTCAGAATTTGGGGGCTATTGATATTCTTTGTACTGATAAAACAGGGACTTTGACTGAGGATAATATTGTGCTTCAGAGGTATGTAAATGCGAGTGGTGAGGATGACTTGAGGGTGCTTAGGTTTGGCTATTTAAATAGTTATTTCGCTACTGGTATGAAGAATTTGGTTGATAGGGCTATTTTGAGTTATGCGTCTTCAAATGGTATTGATGGGATTAAGGATAAGTATGTGAAGATTGATGAGGTCCCTTTTGATTATAATAGGCGAATGCTTAGTGTTGTTACTAAATGTGATGATGAGGTTATGGTTATTACTAAGGGGGCTTTGGAGGAGATTTTTAAGATTTGTAATTCTGTTTATGTTGGGGATTCAAAGGTTGAGCTTTCTTCTGATATTAAAGATAGGATTAATTTGTCTTCTATTAATCTTGCGAAGACTGGTATGCAGGTGATTGCACTTGCGGTTAAAAAATGTGATTCTTCTTTGAAATTGGAGAGTGATTTTGAATGTGATATGACTTTTGTTGGGCTGATGGGTTTTTTTGATCCACCTAAGAAGGATGCGAAGAAGACTATTGGTGATTTGCGTGATATTGGAGTTAGGACTAAGGTGCTTACTGGTGACAATTATTATGCGGCTTCTAGTGTTTGTAAGGTTATTGGTCTTAATGATTCTAATATTTTGACTGGTGATGATATTGATAAGATGAGTGATGAAAAGTTGGTTTCTCATTTAGATGATACTGATGTTTTTGCTAGATTAAATCCACTTCAAAAGCAAAGAATTGTTGAACTTTATAAGAAATGTGGACATGTTGTTGGTTATATGGGGGATGGTGTTAATGATTCACCTTCTTTGCATGTTTCTGATGTTGGTATTTCTGTGAATACGGCGACTGATATTGCGAAGGAATCTAGTGATATTATTTTACTTAAGAAGAGTCTTCGGGTTGTTTATGATGGGGTGCTTGAAGGCAGGCGTGTGTATGGTAATATTATGAAGTATATGAAGATGGCGCTTAGTGCGGATTTTGGTGATGTGTTTAGTATTATGATTGCAAGTTTGTTTTTGCCTTTTCTTCCTTTGCTTCCTATTCAGATGTTGATTCAAGATTTTATTTATGATTTTTCTCAGATTGGTATTCCTTATGATAATGTTGATGAGGAGTTTTTACAAAAACCTAGGAAGTGGGATACTAAGAATTTGTCTACTTTTATGAATGTTATGGGAATTACTAGTTCGGTTATTGATGTAGCGGCGTTTGTGATTTTCTGGTTTGTTTTGGGATATAATTCTTTGGATATGCAGAGTTATTTCCAGACAGCTTGGTTTGTTATGTGTTTGATTAGTGAGCTTATGATTATTCATAATGTGAGAACTTCTAAGGTGCCTTTTGTTCAATCTGTGGCTAGTAAACCTTTGATTTGTTTGACTTTGCTTTCTATGGCCCTTACGGTTGTGACTCCTATTTTACTTGTAAATGTTTCTTCTTTCCATTTTGAGATTTTACCTATTGACTGCTACTGCTATATTTTGGCTTTGGTTTTGGTTTATGCTTTGATTGTTAGTGTGATTAAAAGATGGTATATTGGAAAGTATAAGGAATGGTTGTAAAAAAACTGGTAGAGTTTGTGATTCTCTATCAGTTTTTTGTGTTGTAATGTAGATTTACTTATATATCTTACCAGATAAATTATACTGCATAAATTAATTTTTTAAATGTAGTTATCTTAATACCTAGTCAAATTATGTAATGTTGAGTTAACTTGCCAACTGGGAAGTTCATTATCCATTATAACTGCAAATAATCCTTGATTTATAAGGATTTGCAGAGGTCATTTTTTTGTAAAATTAATATAGGTGCGTTCACTTAGCATGATTAATTATTTTCTTTCATAAGTTTTTCTATCATTTCAGCTTGTTTATCACATTTTATAATAGAAGATTTTCTATTTTTATGATATATTTCTAAAATAAATTTTAATATATCTTTTTGAATTTGATTATAGTTATCTGTATTATCTACAATATTGCTAGCAAGTTCTTTACAATTTTTATCAAAATTTATTTTTTCTTCTGTTGTCATGTTAAAATCACTCCTTTCTTAAATTTATTAAATACTATTATAAACCATAAAAGTGGTAAAAAAACGTAAACATATCAAAAAATAAGCTCTAACTAGATAACTAGTTAGAGCCTATATTAATCTTTACTATACTGATTTTTGCCTTTTCTACCATAAGGATTTCTTGCTAAATTTCTATTTTCATACTTAAAAGTTACCTCTGGTACAATATCATATTTAAAATATATAGTAATATTTCTATCTTTATCTATAACTATTTTATCTACTAATATATCAATTAATTCTTTTTTAGTATAATTAGGAAAAATGTTTGCTTTTTTAACCTTTCTGTGACAAATACTATTTTCTTAAATTATCTATAAAATAGTTTTGAAGATTCTTATCAGTACAATAAATATAACAACCCTTCATACCTCTAGTCATTAAAGTTTTATATGTGTTTTTAATAATTGCATCTGTTAGTCTTTTAGCTTCTTCAATACCTTCTTCTTTAGCTATTTTTTTAATTCCTTTAATTGACTGATCTGTTTTTGCTCTTTTTGTATAATCAGTAATAATATGACCATCTTCATATCTTATATCATCACCTATTATTACTCCAACATAATCAAATTCTAACCCCTGACACGTATGAATACATCCAATTTCATTAACAGATTCTTTATCTATAGCCCAAGTGCTTGAATTACCCAAATTCCAACTCATACCAAAATTGTATTCAGGAATAGTTATATCATAAATATCTGTTTTATTTTTTCCTTCACTAATCCAATCCCAACAATAACCAGCAACTAACCTAGATTTATTATTGATTTTGTTTTTTTCTACAATTGCTTTTCTCAAATTATTTGGATCATCAAAAACTTTAAAATCATATTTATTATCTAAATCAAAGTTAGCTGTTTCTCTTATTTCTAAAACATTATCAAGCCAAGCAAGATATCCATCTGATCCATCACATCTGAATTGACTTTTTAATTTCATTTTATGAACACCAGCATTATAATACCTTGCATGTTTTTTTATTTCATCAATAGAACCATTATCTTTTAATGTTACTCGCTGATTTTCATCTATAAAGAATATAGAAAACATACTGGAATTAATAATCTCTTTAATTTGATTTTCACCTAAATTTGAGAACAAGCCAGACTTTTTATTTAATCTATGAGCTTCATCTACTATTAAAACATCAAATGAATTAGGTTCACAATCATAAAAGCTTCCCGACCCTTTAAACAAGTTATTTAGGCCACTCATCTTATCTATCTTTAATTTTGCTTTAAAGACTTCTCTAGGAGCGCTATTTTTAGTAACATAGAAACTATTAAAACTTCTATTTAAAAATTGTTTTAATAAATTGATTGCTAAAACTGATTTTCCTGTTCCAGGCCCTCCTTCTACAATTAATACACTTTTTTCGTTATGCAAATGAGCATTAACACCTATTCTTAATGCTTCTTCAAATATAACTTTTTGATCATCAATCAAAACAAACTCTTTATTTCCTTTTAATACTGATGAAAAAGAATCTTGTAACATTTTTGATGGTTTTATTTTACCATTTTCAATGATATATAAACCTTCTTTATCATCGCCTTCTGTTACAAATTTTTTGATAAAATTTCTTAATTTTTCAAAATCTTTAGATCCAAACATTGGTGCAGCATTTATATAATCTTTATACTGTTCACTATTAATAGGATCACTATCAGTAAGATCATAATTATGTAAAAAAGCACATGGATGTAGCCCGACATTCCTATCATATACCTCTTGATTATAACTATCAATTAAACTAGCATAACTCCATGCCTGATATGATGGATGTGTAACCTCTCTTAATGCTTTACCAGTAACAGTAGAAACAACACCATCTTTTCCTAGAACTGCATCAGCATGTGTCCATTGTTTTAATTCAATTATAATAATAGAATTTTTTTTATTCTTATCATAACCTGATAAAAGAAAGTCAATTCTATTAGATGTATGTGGAATATTAAATTCAATAGCCACACCAGCATTATCCGGTATTTCATTATCTGCTAACACGCCTCTCATTCTAAGCATCGATTCTCTCCATGAATTAATTTCAGACTCACCAGTACTTCTATGAAAAACTTCTTTAAATCTATTTAAAATTTTATCTGTAATCAAATTTAAATCAACATCATTGATAAAACCTGATTTTATTCCTTCATATACTAACATTCTTTTTCACATCCTCATATGTATCTCTACCAAATAGCTTCAAACTAACATGATGTTGTAATCTGTACATTAGTTGAATACACTTTGCAAACTTATTATTTATATCTACTCCATCATAATTTGTTCCACTAATATACACATATCTCATATTAGTAAAATTGTCTTTAATTTTATCCAAATAAGTTAAAACATCTTCTTGAATTTCTATCGTTAAAATATACTTAATATCCAATTGTTCTTCTTCAGTCATTGCTTCAAATAAAGACTTCATATTATGACTACAAGCTTTAATAGTACGAGTAAAAAGTCCATTTAACATCAGAATTGTCTTCAAATATAATTCACATGCAAAAAGGCAATTGATATAATATGGATTCAAATATAAAATATCACATTTTTTAAAACTCATACCATCTACAAATAGGAAAAATCCATTAGCTTGTTTAAATACTTTTTTTGCATTTTCAAAATTATAGTTTGTCATACTTTGTACTCTTCCCTTTAGCTTTTTCTACGGGATATTTTTTTGCTGATATTTCCATTTTTTCCAATATAATTTGCTTTGGATCAACACCTATTTGTGAACATAGTAATATACAATAATTCATTACATCTGCTATTTCATATTTTAATTCATCTTTATCATAATTATTATTCCATTGAAAACATTCTAATAATTCTCCAGCTTCTATTGAGATTGATTTAGCTAAATTCTCTGGTGTATTAAATTGTAACCACTCTCTTTCTTCTGCAAATTCTCTTATTTTTTTAGTTAATTCTTCCATAAGACACCTCTTCTATTCAATTATACCACAAAAAGATTAATTTTTTATTTTTGATAATAAAACATAAAAATAGGGCTCCATCAAAAATGACAGTGCCCTTGCAAAAGTATTTCTACTTTTTCTCACATAATTAATATATCAAAGCTGTTATAAAAAGCAATAGTTTAGTTACTTTTTATCAAACAATTCTTGAACAATTAAATCCTTTGAATGTAGATTATTGTTCTTACCTAATAATAAATTTTCATAAAATTTAACTAAATAACTACTATCTTCTTTTATATTCAAATAATTATTAAAATAATTACTTCTTACTAAAGCATTTCTAAAATAAACTGATTTATCTTTAAATAAACTATTATCTACGTTATAACCTAAACTAATTAAATACTTTTCAATAAATAATGCTGTTGTTCTAGTATTTCCTTCTCTAAAGGGATGTACTTGCCATATACTAGAAGAAAATTTAGTTATGTTATTAATAACTTCAACTATATTCATTTCTTCATAATTTTTTTCTAATTCTTTCGATATATCGTATTCTAATGATGCCGTTAAAGTAGTACAATTTCCGTATGCTACTGAATCATTATTAAGTATTTTTTCATGTTTAGAAAAATCTATTTTTCTAAATTCACCTGCAAATTCATAAACATCTTGAAATAAAAATTTATGAACATATTTTAAATAATCAACTGATAGATTAAAATTATCTTTATTTAATAATTCAACTATTCTAGTAGATACAAAATCACATTCTAATTCATTATGATTTATTTCATTTTTATTTTCTTTTTCAATGTAATATTCTTTTAATTCTTTTTCTAATTCTTCTATTGTTAAATTGCCTTTTACTTCTTCTTCTAATAATTTTTCTAAGTATTTAGAAGGTTTTAAATTATCTACTTTTTGAAGACCAATAGCCATATCCCATTGTAACTGTTTTACATAATTCTTAGATTTATATTTTTCTTCATATTCATTAACACTTGAATCTAAATCTTTTTCAGTCATAATTTTAACCTCCTAATTAAAGTATATAATAAACTTTTCTATTTTTCTTAAGCTCATCAAAATAGAAATTTAGCCTTAACTTCTAACTATTTTGAATTAATTTCTTCAATTTATTTATTTGTCTGTTTAATAAAATGCATAGTTTATTAATTCTTTTATCTGAATATCCTGTTATATCTTGGTACTCATGTAATAAGTTATCAAACCATTCGGGAATACCTTCTAATTTAGTTACATCAATTCTTTTTATATCTTTTACGATTTTAATAATTTCATCAAATGTTTTAACTTCATAAAATAGTTTGCCTTCACTGGTAATGTGCATTTCTTCGTCATCATAATACTCAATATTTAAACTTTGGCCATTATCAAATATTGGAGCTACATCCAGCCATTTTAAAGTGTTAACATCTCTTATTATTCCAAAATTATTAAGATGTCTATCCTCATTCATAATTAAAAAATCTAAAATATACATATTTTCTATTTTTTCTCTTGCATCTTTAATTCCTTCAGATTCAAGTTTTTTAATATATTCTTCATAGTCCTTTATACTATTATGTTTTTTCATATCATTTCTTATTTGATTACAAGTAATTAGTTCTGTATCTTTTGTTATGAAACAAGGACATTTTGATACAACCATATCTTTATAAGTATCTAGTGTGTATTCTACATGATAAAAACCCAACCTTTTACATATTTCACTTGCTAGTACTTCATTAAATGGTTGCAATGTTTCATTCTTATATCCACCTTTTAATAAATATCTTGTATCATCTTCAATAATCCAAGCTTTTTTTAACATACCATCTGTAGTATTATTAGGCGTTTTTAATGATGTTGCATTATGAATCATCTTACTGTTTTTAGAAAGTGATGCTTCCATAAACTCAGCGTAATCAAAGCTATTATCAAAGAAATTAATATCTTCGTAGTTAATATTAGATTCTTCTGGCTTTAACCAGTATTGATCAGATAAAGAAAGTCCAAGTGCTTTATCTAGAAGTTCGCATGGAGCATTAACATTAAGTCTATGTAGTAATAAGTCTAACTTATCTCTCCAAGATGGTATTCCCCTTCCTTTAAACCATTCACTTAAATTAGTCCTTAAAGAAGTATCATTAACATCTTCACTTTTATAAAAACTTTTTAATATATATGGTGCATAATCAATATTGTAAATTTTATAAATACTTGTAAATACTCCTGTTGCAGAATCATATTCTGTTAACATTACCTCTTTATTTTTATTCATTAAAATACATTTCATAGGAATCGCTCTCCTCTCTTATGTATTATTATAACATTTTTTTATTATTGCCTTAATTTCTGTTGGAATATAATAAGAATAATGTTCTCCATTATCATATATGAAGACAAATAAATTTTCTATATCTTGTTCATATGCTGACATCCATTCTGAATTCTCATTTTCAAGTAACCTTAGAAAATAAGCCTGGGTAAACTTATCGTCTTTTGAAATATCTAAACATGTTTCGAACTCTTCAATAATATAGTCTTTTAATTCATTTACATTTTTTAGTTCATATTCTTTTAATTTTTTATTTACTATCTTTTTATCTAATAACTTTAATGATGATAATAAATCTAATTTTTCTTTTTTTATTAAATACTTCTCATACCTCATACATATACTCCTCCTTCAGATATCTTTCTATTGATTGTTTAGCTAACTCTTCTCCAACTTTAGTTAATGTAGCTGATTTGTTTTTCAATTATGTCATAATCTTCCGTATATTACGTCTTATTTGTTTGAATATTTTTTTGTTTTAATGTTAATTTATTCTGAAAAAATAATTTATTCATAGTTTTTTTGTTTTTATCATATTTCGGTAAATTTTATAACACTCTCACTTTCTGACTATATTCTATCATTTTAATGATTAAAAATAAAGGTGTTTTTATTATATTTGGTATTTTATACCTTTTGGTGTTAGAAATAGTCGGTTTTTATATAGTAAAAAAACTATTTTCTAGTCCCTTGGTATTTTTCTCGGTTTTTGAAATAGAATACTTAGTAGTACCAGATTTGACATTTGTGTTGGATTGTGGTACATTATTGGTAGAAAAGGACGACTTTTTTAAAATGACGCTAGGTTTTCCTAGTTTGCCATTCAAAGCGTCCTTTTTTATATTATTAATATCATATAAAATTCTCTCACCATTATTCTTACCTATGTTTAAAATGCCTGTAAAAAAAATGGCATCAATATTAAATGTAGTTTTATAATATTCCCAACCATCTTTTGCAAAAGTATGGCTTTTTTTATCGGTTTTTTCAGAAATTTTGACAGAGATTTCAATAAGATTATCTAACTCTGTAGATATTCTATTTTTTACAGATTTATTATATTTAGAAATAGGTTCTTTCGGATTAGTATATTTTTTTGCCGTTTTACTATTAACATTCACCTTTTCGCCATCTTTTATCAAGCCTTTTTCTCTAAATGCTTCAAGAATATACTTCTTTGCTATTTTATTTTGTTCAAATAAAGTTTTACCTTTAAATATATCTTGGTCTGTATCAATGTTAACATATTTATTTCCATTTTTATCAATTGCAATACTATATTTAACTTTTTCATCTATATCTGCCTTATTTTTTTGGTATACCTTTTCAAAAGTACGCTTAGCTTTTTCAAGTTGGCGTTTTTCCTTTGAGCCGGCAGTTGCCATTTTATAAAGATGCTTGATTTTATCGTATATCTTTTGGAAGA
>CAVKYE010000023.1:0-16462 GCA_963660615.1 Vescimonas coprocola | reverse complement strand
TGATAAAACCCTTATTTATAAATAAAAAATACTATAGTAATTTTTCACTATAGCATTTTTAGTACATGACTTTATTTGTGTTTACTAGCCATATTTTTTTATCGGTATTTTCTCTTAGATAATCTTCATATATTGATGTGAATTCTAATACTTTTTTATGTTTGACTAATTCTTTGGCGATTAGTGACATATCTCTTGCGCTTGAATAGTGGTTGGCGGTATCTAGTCCATGCGGGGTTTTAAAGTTTGTGTTTTTTAATCCTAGTTCTTTCGCTCTTTTGTTCATCATATCAACGAAAAGTTCTTCACTTCCTGATATGGCTTCTGCTAAGGCGACTACGGCATCATTACCTGAGGCGATGGTAACTCCTTTAAAAAGATCTTTGACGCTCATTTTTTCTCCTGTTTCTAATAATATTTGACTTCCTCCCATGCTTGATGCATTCTCACTTACTGTAATCATTTGGTTCCATTTTAAGACTCCGTTTTCGATGTTTTCGATGATTAGTAACATGCTCATCATTTTGGTCATACTGGCAGGGACTAATCTTTCGTCTGAGTTTTTTTCGAATAGAATTTCTCCAGTACTTGCTTCTATTAGTATGGCTGATTTGGCATTTTCTGCTAGTTTTAATTCGTCGGCTTTTACACTATATGTTAGGAAAAGTGCGAAACTTATTATTAATAAACTAATTTTTTTCATAATCCACCTCTAATAAAAAATATGTAAATTTATGGATTTTATGCCTTTCAGGTTTTAAAAAAAGATCTTGCGATCTTAGTTTAATGTTAGGTAGTAATCGATTGCATATTTTGTTATGTTACTACGGTTAATTATTCCTACCATTTTTC
Organism: Vescimonas coprocola; assembly: GCA_963660615.1. GTDB lineage: Bacteria > Bacillota_I > Bacilli_A > RF39 > UBA660 > Coprosoma. Next base: position 15,610 of record CAVKYE010000023.1, on the reverse strand, counting down.
CATTTTCCATTACTGGCGCTTTTTTTAGGTGGTTGTCAATTAGTATTTTACATACTTCTTCAGGGTCAGTATTTATATCTACGGTTATAAGTTTCTTTTTTGATATATCTTTTACTTTTAAATTCATTAAGCTTTTTAATTTATCTTCGAAGTCACTTTCTTTGCTATTTACGGCCATGAATGAGTAAGCATTTGTAAATAATGGATGAGCTTTAGCAAGATATCTCATGATGTCGCCATCACTTATAAATCCTTGTAGTTTTTCTTTGTCATCGACAACTGGTACACCACTTATTTTGTGTTCAGTTATAAATTGTAATGTTTCTAAAAGGGTTGTATTTTCTTTTACGGTGTATACATCTTTTTTCATTATTGATGATAGGGTTATGTCTTTTTCTTCTATTTTTGTAGTTTTTAATTTGGTTAGTTTTATAGCAAGTATTAGGCCTATTACCGCTATTAGTGCGCCTGTTAATAAGGTTATTAAAAATGCTTGTGATAGACTTTGACCCATGGTCATTTTACTTGCTAGGCTTTGGGCTAGTACAAGTGAGTATACTCCTGTAAATAGACTTGATCCTATACATCCAGCCACTTGAAAACCGGTTGAAATTACAGTTACACCATCTGGGTTTTGTTTTCTATCTAACTGTGATAAAGCATAACTTTGTACTGGGCCAATTATTAATCCACTTCCGATTATAACTGGTATGTATAGTAGTCCTATTAGGAATAAGCTTTCGATATTTCTTGTTAGAGCTAGTAATATTATGAATACAATTATTAAAGTAAATCCTATTTTTAGAATTTGATTGATTCCTTTTTTGTCATATATTTTTCCAGCTATTGGGGCAATTAGACATGAACATATGATGGCTGGGAATAAGGTCAATGAGGCGGTTAGTGATGATACTTTAAGAGCATTTTGAATGAATAATGGCATGATGATATTCATTGAAAATACGGTCATTAGGGCAAGCATGTTTAGGATTACTCCATATCTGAATGCTTTTATTGTAAGTGGTTTTAGGTTTACTAGTGGGTTTTCTATTTTGTTTTGTCTTTTTGTGAATAACACTAGGCAAATTGCACCTATAATAATACATGTTAAAGCAATTATTATGTTTCCTTGGAATATTGTTGATAATCCATACATAAGTCCTATCATGGTTAAAGATATTAGGATTACTGATATTATATCCAGTTTTTGGTTTTCTAGTTTTTCATTTTTCTTAAGGATTATTAAACTTAAGATAAATAATATTGTACAAAGTGAACCAAATAAATAGTATAGTAAATGCCATGATCCTACTGATAGTAAAAATCCAGCAGCAATTATACTAAGTGATGGTCCTAAGGTGGTCATGGCTCCCATTATTCCCATATAGGTTCCTATTTTTTCTCTTGGAACAACGCTTAAGGTCATATTCATACTTATTGGAACTAACATTCCTGTTCCTAGAGATTGAACAATACGTCCTATTAATAAAGTTTGGAAATTTGGAGCAAGAGCGCATATTACGCTTCCTGTTATTAGTAGTCCTACTGTAAATAAAAATAGTGGTTTTGTTTTAAATTTACGGTATAAAAATGAAGATATTGGTACCATTATTGCGGCTCCTAACATGTAGGCAGTGGTTAGCCATTGTACGGTTGATACTGATACGTTAAAATCTTTCATTATGGGGGTGAAAGCAATATTTAAAAATGTTTCATTAAATGTTGCTAGAAATGAAGCAAATGCACATACTGCTAAGATTAAAAATGGTTTTTGATTTTTCATATATATTCTCCTTTCTTTATGGGCCTAAAAAAAACACATATAGTGTATTTTCCCAATCGTAATCAGATTTACGTGCTTTTGGCACTACATGTGTCTCCAGGCCTTTACATAAATAATTTTAACATAAATAATTTTTTTTTGTAAGTTTTTTTTTATTTTTTTTACATTTTTTCATAATCTATGGAAATAAATTTTGTAAAGTATGACTTTCCTTCTCTATTTGTGTCACATCCTGTTTCATCTTTTGTTATTAATCCAGTTTTTGTACTTATAGTGGTAAGGTTTGTTCCTTCTCCTGATCCTGATATATGAGCAACAGTCACTTCATCTTCGTCTATATTTACTATCATACCTATATGACCTTCCATGTAGGCTAGGTCTCCTATTTTTATTTTATTTGATACGCCTTCTTCGGTAACATCGTAGTTTTCACCTAATTGGGAAAGGTCTTCTGTTAAGTAATCTTCTTTTTCACCATTTATTCCTGCCTGCTTGAAGCACCATGAAATAAATCCTGAACAATCTAGACTAGATGAAACGTAGGTGTTTGTTGTTTCACTGCCTTCAGCAGTTACTAGTTTTGCACTTCCCCAGGTTTCATCTAATCCTTTTTGTACAGTTCCATGACCTCCACCCCAAAAGTAGTTCATTTTGGGCATTATGGTGGCGATGAAAAGGGCGCTTACTACGGCTTTTTCACGTTTAGTCTCAACTTTTGATAGTTCTTTATTTAATGCCATATTATATACTTTAAAGTCGAAGTTTCCTTCTTTAACAAGTTCTTCTAGACTATTATTTAGGTTGTTTTTACCTATTTCATATTTTAATGAGCTTTCTTCTTTGTTTAATATGACTTCTAAAGGACTAGTTTCATCTATATTTACTGATTCTGTTTCTTTGTTTTGGAGAATATTAGTTAAACTGTTATTTATAGGATCTTCACTTTTTATAGTATTTATTTGACTATATGGGGCGTTTTGTTTGATTGTACTCATTTTTTTCCTCCCTTATTTTATATTATTATTTTATTTTTATTTTATTCTAATATAGCTTTTATTCTTCTAACTCCAGCACTGCTTGCTTCTTCTTTTTTTATTTTGAAGTGCCCTAGGCATTTTGTGCTTTTTACATGGGGGCCTCCACATAGTTCTTTGGATATTTCCCCGATAAAGTATACGGTTACTTCATCTGGGTATTTATCTATGAACATGCATTCGGCGCCTGTTTCTATGGCTTCTTTTTTACTCATGGTTTTATGAGTAACTTTTAAATCTTCTTTTATCCATTTATTTACAAGGTCTTCCGTTTGTTTTTTTTCTTCGTCCGTTAATTTGTGGTCGCATGAAAAGTCAAAACGCATACGTTCTTTGGTTATGTTGCTGCCTTTTTGATGAACATCTTTATTTATTACTTCTTTTAAAGCGGCATTTAGTAGGTGGGTTGCGGTATGATAGCGTGTTTCTATCTCACTATTTCCGGCTAGGCCTCCTTTGAATTTTTGTGATGCTCCTGCTCTTGATTTTTCTTGGTGTTGTTTGAATTTTTCTTTGAAACCTTCAATATCTACTTCGAGATTTTTTTCATTTGCGAGTTCTTTAGTTAGTTCTACTGGAAAGCCATAAGTATCATATAGTTTGAAGGTTAAATCTTTGTTTAATACTTTACCATCTATGTTGTTTACCATTTTTTCAAATTCTCTAAGTCCTTTTTCTAAGGTTCTATTGAATTTTTTCTTTTCTGTTTCTATAACTTCTAGAATGGTGTTTTTATTTTGAATAAGTTCTTTATAATATTTTGAATATTTATCTATAACCATTAAAGCTAGGGTTTCATCCCAGTTACTATTTATGTCTATTTCTAGTTTTTTAGCATATCTGATTGTTCTTCTTATTAGTCTTCTTAGAACATATCCTTGATCAGTATTTGATGGTTTGCATCCAGCCGTATCTCCTGAAATCATTACTATGGCTCTTATGTGGTCAGCTATAATTCTCATTGATTTTGTGTATTTTTCATCATCATAATTTTTTTGACTTATTTCTTCTATTTTTTCTATTATATCTTTCCACACTGAAGTTTTATAATTATCTGTTTGGTTTTCTAATACTGATGTTATTCTTTCTACACCCATACCGGTATCAACGTTTTTTTGTTTTAATTCGGTTACAGTTCCATCTTCTTCTAAATAATATTGCATGAAGACGTTGTTCCATATTTCTACCCATCTATCGTCGTTTGGATCGTATTTATCTGGCACTTTATCTTGACTTCTAAAGTAGAATATTTCAGTATCTGTTCCGCATGGCCCGACTCCTCCTACAGTCCAAAAGTTATCTTCTTTTCCTAGATAGGCTATTTTGTCTTCGCTTATGCCAAGACTTTCCCAAATTTCAGCACTTTCATCATCTCTTGGAATGTTATCTTCGCCTTTAAATACGGTTACAGCTAATTTTTCTTTGGGAATGTTTAACTCTTTGGTTAGAAATTCAAAACTCCATGTTATTGATTCTTTTTTGAAATAATCTCCTAGTGACCAGTTTCCTAACATTTCGAAGAAAGTATGATGGGTTGTATCACCTATTTCTTCTAGGTCGTTTGTCCTAAAGCATTTTTGAACGTCTACTAATCTTGTTCCTTCAGGATGTTTTTCTCCTAGCAAATAAGGAACTAAGGGCTGCATCCCAGCGGTTGTAAATAAGCTTGTTGGATCATTTTCAGGAATTATTGGACTACTTGGTATGTATTTATGTCCTTTGCTTTCAAAAAATTTTATGTATTTATCTTTTATGTTCATTTTTACACCTCTTCTAATATTTTTTCTATGTTTATTTTTAGTTTTTCTAAGTTTTCATTATTTTCTATTATATAATTAAAATTTTTGTAATTATCAACGTCAGTTTCAGTGATGTCTTGTTTTTGTTTTTCAGTTAGATTATTATCGATATTTCTTTCTACTTTGATAAGTAATGGTGAGAAGTTTTCTTTTAGAAATTCTAATTCTTTTTTTAGTCTTATTCCTGTTATTATTAGAATATCACAATTTTTACTTAGGTAGTTTATGTCTTCTTTCATTCTATCTAAGAAAAAGTTTGGATATTTTTCTTTTATTTGTTTTCCTAGTGTTTGAAGAAGAGTTCTTGGTTTTTCTTGGGTAAAGTTTATGTTGTAGATTTTTTTGATGTAATCTTTTAGGTAGATTGTACATGGATATTTGATTACTTTTTTTGTTTTGTAATGGTTTTGGATGATGGTGGCTACACTATCTTTACCGCTTCTAGCTTTTCCGGCTATTATGTATAGTTTTTCCATTATAAAATTCCTTTTATTTTTTCTTTAAATTCTTCTAGGGTTCCACTATTTTCCATGATGTAGTCATAGTTATTATAGTTATCTAGGGCGGTTTCTATGATGTTTTCTTGTTGTTTTTTGGTTAGTGGGCTTTTAAAGTTTGGTCTTGTGACTTTTATGGTGATGACGTTTTTAAATTTTTCTTTGGGCATTTCTACTTCTTCTTTTAGGCGGGAGTCTGTTATGATTATAACATCAAAATAGTCTTTTAAGATGTTTATATCTTCTTCCATTCTTCGGGTTACATATCCTTTGTTTATGTCTCTTGATTCTACAGATATTTTTTGAAGAAAACTTCTTGGTTTTGTTTCGTCTTTACCATCCCAATTGCATATTAGTTTGGCATAGTATTTTGGGTAAATGCCATATGATAATCTTATGACTTTTTTTCCTTTTTCTTTTAGGCAGTTTTCCATAAATAAAGCCATGGTATCTTTGCCACTTCTAGCTTTTCCTGCTAGTACGTATAGTTTTTCCATATTTTCCCTTTCTAAAAAGAGGATAGTACCGCTATTTTCTAGGAACGAAAAGCCGTGGTACCATCCTAATTATTACTTGATTTACGATAACGGGTTTATCCGGAAGTGTTTTCACTTCGACTAAAAGATAGCTTTTGGGCTAAAGAACTTACTAGCTTTCACCTTACGCTAGCTCTCTATAAAGTTTTGTTAGCTTACTTTTTCTTTATTTTGGTCTTTGTCTATTTTTTTGAGGCCAACTATTATTTCGGCTTCTTTTGAAGATAAGATTTCTTCATCTTTTTTTACTATACCATATTTTTTATCAAAAAATCTAAATACGGTTTTTAAAGCTGCTAGGACTGGTGTTGATATGAGCATTCCAATCATTCCGAAGAAATAACCAAATACTAATAGTCCTAGCATGATGGTAACGGGGTGGAGTTTTGTTGTTTTTGACATAATAAATGGTTGAAGGAAGTTTCCTTCTAAAAATTGGATTATAACGATTACAACGATTGTTAGGATACCAATGGTTGGGCTTTGAGTGAAGCCAACAATGGCGGCTGGTGCTCCTCCGATGTATGGACCTAGATATGGAATTATGTTAGTAATACCACAGAAAAATCCAAATAGTGCGGGTGCTTTTAAACCTACTAACCATAAACCTATCGATGTTAAAATGAAGATGACTGAGCAGTCTATTATAGCGCCTTGAACATATTTACGAAGGGAACCGTTTACTTCATTTATAAGGCTAATGCTTGTTTCCCTAATTTTTCTTGGGATGAAGTTTAATAGTGATGATGAGGAATCAAAGCTAATTAGTAAGAAGAAACCTATGATAAAACCTAATCCTAGGGTTCCAAGTCCTTGGAAGAATCCTGTAACTATAGCGAATAATTTAGCTGGAAGATCTTTGGTTATGCCAGCAGCAAATTCGTTAAATTTGACGAAAAATTCGTCTTTTAGTGATTCAGCGTTAATATATTGAAGTTGACTTAGGTGTTCAAATATATTAAGACACCAACCTTTGATTGATTCAAAAACACCTGGGGCTATTTTGATAAATTCACCTATTTGATCACCTAGTAAAGGTATTAAGGTGGCTAGAATTATGAAGATTATACCAAACATTATTAGGTAGGTTATTATAGCACCTACTGTTCTATTTATGCCTTTTGTTTTTAGCCATTTAACAAATGGATCAAATAACCAAGCTATTATTATTCCGATAAATAATGGGGCTACTATTTTCATAATGGTCCATAGGAAGTTTAGGATGTTTGTTTCTTTAAATAGTAATAATATCAAATATATTCCTAGGGCTATTAGAAGTGTATAAGTTACTTTTAGTACTTTTGAAGCTAAAGAGACGGTTTCATTTACTTTTGATATGTCTAATTCGCTTTTTTTTATGATGTTTTTAAACATATTTTCCTTTTAAATTGTAAGTAGTTCGGTTTCTTTAGCTTTTAGTTTTTCGTCTACTTCTTTGTTATATTTATCGATTAGGTCTTGAACATCTTCGGTTAAACCTTTTTTGTCATCTTCGGTTATTTCTAGTTTTTTAATATCATTATTTGAATTTTGTCTTATATTTCTAAGGCTGATGCGGCAATCTTCAGCTATTTGTTTTACTTCTTTTACATATTGTTTTCTGGTTTCTTCAGTTAAAGCAGGTATGTTTAAGATTATGCTTTCACCATTGTTATTGGGTGTTAATCCGATATTGGCTTCGAAAATTCCTTTTTCAATGTCTGATAAACATGACTTATCAAAAGGTTTTATAAGTAATTGTCTTGCTTCTGGAACAGAAATTGTGGCTAATTGTTTTAGTGGGGTTGGGGTACCATAGTATGATACTTCTACACTATCTAGTATGGCTGGGTTTGCTCTTCCTGCCCTTACATTTGTAAATCTTTTTTCCATTGATTTGATGGCTCCTGCCATTTTTTCTTCGGTTTCCTTTAAAATATTATCCATTATATCATCCTCTTTTCATAATACATTATAATATATATATTCTTTATCTGCAAGTAAATATCTTAATATTTATAAACTTTTGTTTTTTATGTTTGAGTTATTTTTTGTTTAAAACGCAAAAAGGCTTTTGGCCTTTTATATTTCGTTTATATATTCTAATAGTTTTATAAACATTTTTATGAATTTTTTGTCTAATCCTTTTCTTCCTAGCTTACGTATTTCAATACGTTTTTTCTGGATGGTGAGATTACTGAATAGGACAGCATCTATTTTTTCTTTCATTTCAGTTGATATTTGAAGATCACTTATAATGCCTTCTATATCTCTATTGATTAGGTGAACTGCATCTATTTCGATATCTTTTCCTTTACAGTTTATAGTTAGTTGTCCTATTGTTTTTACGTCCTTTACTTCTACTATAAAATCTGGCCCATCTACATATGTTTTAAATGATACTTTGTCTCTATTGCTGTAGACGGTAACGTCATCGGTTCTTTTGGTGTTTCTGAAAACTATTTTATAGTTTCTTTTTTCTGGAATGATACCGCTTTTCCCTTCTTTGGCTCTAATTATGACGCTGTAATTGTTTTTCATGTAGTTGTATTCTATTTCGGTTAATAAATAGAAATCTTTACGATATAAATCACTTTCACCATCGTCTTCAAAGAGGGTGTATGTGTTACTTCTACCTGGGAATATATGAATTTCCATATTATCTGGTGGGGTTGTATCATTTATATTTTCGTTTGTGCCCATTGGTATGATGGCTCCAGATCTTGCGAATACTGGATATTCTTGATCTTTGAAAAATGAAATGTAACTTTTTCCACCTGGGAATTTTTTTCCGGTAACGAAATCATACCACATTCCATCTGGAATGTAGAAATTATGAACTACTCTTTCCATGACGTAATCTTTTCTTGATACTATTGGACATATTAATAATTCTTCACCAAAGTAGTATTCGTTTCGATAAAGGACATCGTCATAAAATTCTGGTTTTTGATAATATACTGGTTTTACTAAGCAATTACCAAATTTGTGATACTTATAGGCTTCGCTGTAAATATAAGGAATTAATTTATGACGCAAATTTAGATAATCTTTGACGATAGTATATGTTTTTATATCCCATCTCCATGGCTCTCTTTTGTAGTATTTTCCTTTGTCTGAGCCAAATTTTAGTATTGGTGAGAAGGTTCCTAGTTGAACGAATCTTATGTAAAGTTCATTATCTTCTATTCCTTTATGATATCCACCTATGTCATGGGCCCAAAAACTTACTCCGTTACCAAAAGCACTGGCATTATAAAATGGTATTTTTTTTAGGGTACTCCAGCTTACTTCTGTTTTTCCTGAGTATAAAACTGGGTAACGATGTGGGGCGATGGCATAATCGTATGCGAGTACCATTGGTCTTCTTTTGTAGTCTCTTTGCATGTCATAAAATTGATAATGTTTTAGTAGGGCGTTTTTATCAAGGTCTTTGGTATTTGGATTATCTAACCAAAAGAAGTCTATTCCTAAAGCATCTAAAGGATGGATAAACATTTTCAAATATACATCTACACACTTTGGGTCTAAAACATTAAATGGGATTATTCCATCTTTATCTTTTTCTAGATATTTTAAGGCTTCGGTATAATACTCATCTATATCTGTAAAACCTTCATTTGGATTTACGTTAAGACCTATTCTTATACCTTTTGAGTGCAAATAGGTAATCATAGCTGATGGATTTTTGAAATAATCTGTATTGAAGGTAAAACCAGTTTTTAGAGTTTCTTTTTTTAATGTTTTTTGTTTATGCCAAGCTTCATCCAATAGAACTATTGATATTGGTATTTCTTGTTTTAAGAAGGTATCTACTAGTTCTTTTAATTCTAAGTCATTATAGTCTTCGCTTCTACTCCACCAGTTTCCTAGAGCATATCTTGGAATTAGGGCAGGGTATCCTGTTAATTTATAGTAATCTTTTAGGGCTTCTTCGAAGTCTTTGTTATACATAAAGAGATACATATCTATGGAATTTGGTTTTTCCTTTATGGTTCCATCTTCTTCGAATATATTTGTACTGTCGGTTATTGTAGTGATTCCATCTTCACTATATAGACCTTTTATTTTATTTCCTTCGTCTAACAGGTTAAATGGAGCCCCAAAGTTTCTAACTTCACTATGGCCATAATACCAGATTTTATCGGTGTTTAGTAGATTTACTTTTAGGTTGATACTTGGGTTTACTTTGGTCCCTTCTAATGGTTTTTCTTTGGTGTAGTTTAGTTTGAAATAATCGGTGGTTATTTCTAGGAAATGATCATCGTCTTTAACTTTGAATTTTGGAAGGTCGAAGTTACGATATAAGGCCAGTTCTGTTGGATTATCTATGAATTCTCCATTTTCGTTATATTCTAATCTTATTAGTCTTGGTGAAAGGACGGTGAATCTATATTTATTTCCTTTTATGATGGCTTTGGGATTTGATTTAGCTTTTTCTTTGTTTATTTTAAATTGTTCTCCTAAGTTATACATGTTATCTCCCCTTTATATTTCGTCTATTTTCATGAAATTTGTGTGTTTTACTTTTTTAAATGGATATCCACCAGTTATAATGACTTTATCGCCTTTTTTTAAGTTTAGTAGTTTTTTGGCTATCTGAGTTGATTTCTCTGAGATAGCATCAAAATCTTTTTCACCTACGACTATAGGTAAGACTCCAAAGTGAAGGTTTAGACTTCTGGCTATTAATCTGTTTGGTGAGGCAGCAATTATTGTACATGGTGGTCTTAGACGACTCATTTGTTTAGCAGTATATCCACTATTGGTGGCAATGATGATGGCTTTACTTTTTAGTTCTATGGCACCTAGAGCAACGCTTGAAGCAATGGTTCCGGCAATGTTTTTCACTTCAGTTTTTAAGGCTGTATTGAAAAAATATTCGTAGTCTATCTCTCTTTCAGCGGCTTTTAGAACTTTTTCGATTTCGCTTACGGCTTCTATTGGATGGGTTCCTATGGTTGTTTCACCGGTTAACATTATGGCATCTATACATTCTGATACGGAGTTTGATAGGTCAGATACTTCTGATCTGCTTGGCGTTACTTCTTTGGTTAGAAAACTGTTTAGTTCGGCGGTTATAATACTTACCTTTCCTTTGGTATGACATTTTCTGACAATGCTTTTTTTGACGTTTGGAACTTCTTCTATGGGAATTTCGATTGACATGTCGTTTCTTGACATTATTATTCCGTCGGCTATGTCGATTATGTTGTCAATGTTTTTTACTGCTTTATCATTTTGTATTTTGGCAAGAAGTCCTATGTGGTCGTTTCCTAATTCTATTAAAAGATCATTTACTTCTAGAACGTCTTCAAAGTCGGAAACATTTGATATTCCTATAAAGTCTACGTCTAGTTGGTTAGCAAAGATGATGTCTTCTCTGTCTTGGTCAGTTAGAAATTTTCTATTTATTTTGACTCCTGGAAAGTATACTTTTGAATGGTCTTCAACTATTCCACCTTTTTTGACTTCTAATACGGCGTAGTCTAGGCCTTTTTCTACTACTTTCATGATTACTTTGCCTTCACTTAATTTGATGGTTGAATGATATTTTAGGTCGTTTATTACTTTGGAATAGTTTACGGAGAACTGAATGGGATTTCCATTCACTTTATACATATACATTCTGATTCTATCGCCTTCTTTGAAATTGGCGCTTCCTCCTAGGAATTTTCCTGTTCTTATGCATGGCCCTTGTAGGTCAATCATAATTGAGATATTTTGGTTTTGTTTTTCGTTTATTTCTTTTACTTTTTGGATTATTTTTTTTGAAAAAGTATAGTCTGAATAACTCATGTTTAATCTGATTACGTCGGTTCCATGATTTATTAATTCTTCTAGCAAGTTTTCTTTATAATTTTGTGGCCCTACGGTAGCGATTATTTTTGTTTTATTCATGTTTTCATCTCCATATCTTAGTAATATTATACCAATTTTTTTTATAAAAAAATAGACTTTATGTCTATTTAATACTAATTATTTTTACGCCGTATTCCCCGTTTGGACTGGCAACTTTTGCGATTTCGCCTTCTTTTTTGCCAATTATAGCTTTAGCGAGTGGGGATTCATTTGAAATTCTGTTTTCAAATGGGTCTGCTTCGGTACTACCTACTATGGTATATTCATCTTGTTCTTTTTCGTCTATATACTCTACAGTTACGGTATTACCGATTGAAACTGAGTCAGTGTCTGCATCTTTGATAATTGATGCATTGGCGATCATTTGCGTTAATGAAGCGATTTTACTTTCTACTTCTGCTTGCTCACTTCTTGCGGCATCATATTCGGCATTTTCGCTTAAGTCGCCTAGGGCTCTAGCTTCTTTTAGGGCTGCTATGACTTCTGGTCTTTTTTCTGTTTGCAAGTATTCTAGTTCTTTTTTCATGTCTTCTAATCCTTGCTTAGTTACGTAAATTTCTTCTGTTTGATTCATACTAATCACCTCGCTTCTATGCTTAACTCTTCAAAATATTACTACATTTTTGTCTGGTTGTCAAGAGCTTTTTTCATCATGTAGTCTTTACTTACTTTTTTTGGGACTTTTATGTAGACTATTTGTTTTGGATGTCTAACTATGTCTATTTTATTTTTGTCTTCATCGAAGATTTCTTCTAATGTGAATGTTACTTCTTCTGTTGGCCCAAATATGGTTACTTTATCACCTTTTTTGAAGTAATTTCTTTGTTCTAGTTTGGCTAGGTTATTTTTTTCTTCTAGGATTATTCCTAGAAAGTCTTGGTTGGTTATTTCCATTCTTCCATTATAATACTGGACATTTTTTCCATAATTACCGTCATAAAACTGCGGGATTGAATCTCTATTTGCACATTTTCTTAAAATCTTCTCATACTCTTTATTATATTCATAATTATCTGAATGTTGATAACATTCGTCAATAGCTTTTCTATATGTACTGATTACGGTTGCGATATAGTAGCTTGAGCGCATTCTTCCTTCTATTTTTAAACTATCTGCACCAATTGTCATAAGCTCTTTTAAATATTTTAACATTGACAAATCTTTGGTACAAAAAGTAAATGGTTTTTCTCCTTTTATTATGTCTTCTTCTATTAAATCGAAATCCCATCTACATATTTGGCTACAACCTCCACGGTTTGAGTCTCTATTTGTTAAAAAGTTTGATAAGACACATCTGCCACTATATGAAGCACACATGGCCCCATGAATAAATACTTCTAGTTCAATATTTTCTTTTTTAAATTCAATTATATCTTCTTTTTGACATTCTCTAGCTAGAACAATACGACTTACACCTTCTTTTTTCCAAAATTTTATGGCTTGTTTGTTTAAAGTTGATGCTTGAGTTGAAAGGTGTATTTCTAGGTTTGTATTTTCTTTGGCTAGTTTGATGATTGTAGGGTCACTTACAATTATGGCATCTACTTTTAATTTATCTAATTTTTTTAAATAGTCTAGAATGCTATTTAGTTCTTCATTATGCATGGCTATATTGACAGTGACGTATATTTTTTTGTTTAGTTTATGAGCATACTTTACGCCTTTTTCTATTTCTTCTAAACTGAAGTTATTGGCATTTGCTCTTAGGTTAAAAGAACCTCCTATATAAACGGCATCAGCACCATATAAAAGGGCTATTTTGAGTCTTTCTAAATCGCCTGCTGGGGCTAATAATTCTGGTTTAGTCATTTTTTTCACCTTTTTTCACTTTGTATATAGTTTTTTTGTATAAAAATCCGTGTTCAAATGGATATTTATACTTGTTAATACCTTCCTTAAAATTATTGATAACTTCTTTAAAGTCATTTATATCTATTTGGTAACTATTAAAAACGATGTAATCGGCAAAGTTAAAGTCTATATCAAGGGCGTTTAGGATATAATTTGAGTAAACAGTGGTTCCGTTTTTGGTATCAGAAATTGGGTAATATTTGTCTTCTTTGTGAAGTGTTTTGGCTTTACCCTTTGTTTTTAAGTTAAAGGTTTCTAGGTAGTTATTAATTAAGTGACGTTTTGATGTAAACATGGGGATACGACCAAAGACATTTACAAATATTTGACTTTTGTTTTTTTGTTTTATTTCTTTTATTTCTTCTAAGGTGAGTTCTGACGAAAGGTATGAATATTCACATCCTTTATCGTACCAATAATTACATGTTTGATAATTAGTAGTCATGTGTTCTTGATGCCATACTAATGGTGTTTTGAGGTTTAGTGTTTGTTTTAGGTTTACTAATGCGATGTCATAAAATATTATTCCATTTATGTTTAGTTTTTCTATTTCTAAAAGGACTTTTTTTAGAGTTTCTAGTTCATTATTATGAATGTTTTTGTTGATACTTATGAATATTTCTTTGCCTATATTTTTTATTTCTTTTATTTCTTTTAGTTCGAAATATGATTCATAGTTTATGCTTAAATCTTTAAGGGGTATTATAAAGGCATCTACTTGATTTAATATTTCTATTTCTTTTTTGTTTCTTAATGTTGCGACTATTTTCATTTTATCACGTCTTTCTTTTAAAATTATATCAGATTTTTTTTATTTTATAAAGTTATATATTAAAAGAAAAGTTGTTTTTGGTTATCTTATTTTATTTATCATTTCTTCAATCCAAAATATGGTATGCAATTTTACATACTATATCATAAACAATTTTATTTCACAATATATGGGCTACTTGCTGTTCCTTCTCCTGTTAATGTTATATCAAAGTACTGGGACAATGCTGACAAAGCGATGTGCATTGTAACTGTTGATTTTGCTGTCACTGTTGATATAGAAAACACAACTAGCATTAGAGTGGAAATGCGTTGCGACTGTCCAAGATGTTGATTTTGCAACAGGGCCTGCAAATATTCAGTTATGTGTCTGACTATTATTATAACACCCTGAAGTACTGTTATATTTGGAGACACTCGTACAAGCTGAATTTGTACTTGCTTTTACATAATCAGTTGGATTCATTAATCCTTTTTTTCCACTCCACTTATAACTTGCTTCTTTCACTGTTGTATTAACTATATTCCATTTCTCCTAATTCTCTTGGCATTTGTGTTATATTATTTCCACTACTATCAAGCATAGTTGTTTTACTTCTCCCTACTTTACAGCCAACACTTGAAGTAAATAATCTGTGCTTATAGTAGAATATCTGGCATTTGATATATTAAAAGACATAACTCCAATACTTTCATTTTTAATAACTTTTAATGTTCCATCAGGTTCTTTTGCTATTATTCTATAAGTATCACTACTTAATTTAATATAATTATTGGAATTTGCTCCTTTATAGATATATTTTCCTAATGTAGTAGTATCTTCATATAATCCATCTATAATCCATCTCCTAATGTTACTATATCAACATTATTTCTACCGATACTAATTTTTTTAATACATTTCATTGACTTTCCATCAGTACTAGTACAATAAAAAGTTCAGTTTTCTTTAAAATATAAATTCATGCATGTTGTAGTTCCCGTAGATTTATTAATTATTACAGTTCCACTTGTTGGTCTTTCACCTGACATAGTTATTTTTTTATTGCCAAAAGTTTTATTTTCGTCACTGGATGTAACAATAAGGTTATCTCCACTTACACTTCCCCCATTCCCTATAACATCTGCATATCCTAAAGTTTGAGCTTGCGTGTAAGCACTTTTAACAGTCTCTATTGTTCCCATGCTTTATCTTTGGCTCCTTTTCTTTAGAATTATTAATTACCTTTAAAATTGCTGGTGTAGTTACTAATACAGCAATTGCTAGTATTACAATTACCACAAGTAATTCTACTAGTGTAAATCCTTTTTTTATTTATATGTCTTCTTCTACTTACTAGAATATCGTATGACATATAGTTACGCTTTACTTTTTTATCCGAAATTTCTCTTAGTTACCCATTAAATTATAAGGAACAAAAAAAAAGAAACTAGCATTATAATTTACTAATTTCTTCAATAGATAAACCTGTTATTTCTGATATTTCTTTTTTGTCCA
>CAVKYE010000022.1:0-17187 GCA_963660615.1 Vescimonas coprocola | reverse complement strand
ATGTTATAATTTTGGTAATAATAAAAACGTAAAACACGATGTTATACGTTAATTTCTAAAAGCCGAGAAAAAAACTAAGTTTAATTAGCCAAAATCATAGTTAAAAAATCAACAAAATCACGAAGCGTATCCATCCACCAATATTTAACATCCTTAACAAAACTAGTCTTAGCCTTAGAATTATCAATAACCAAAACAAATTTTTCACCAAAAGGCTTTAAAGTGACAACACTATTATATTTCTTATACCTCGAAATCAAAAAATCCAAATCAGACTTATCACCATAAATATATAGTTTGCCACGATTAATATAAATACTATCTTTAATAAAAGTCTTCAAAAAGCCTTTAATTGTATCATAATTGCAAATAACATTATCAATTTTTTTCTTCTTAAAAGCTTTCCTAATCTTCTTAATATTTACCTTACGTCTAGAAGAAGGAAACCTAAACTTTTTTTTACCAAAAGAAGAAGATGCTTCCTCTAATAAATAGCACGACGTAATCTTATCGTTCTGAGAAATAGCTGGTTTAAAACCATCATCAAGACCAAAACAAACCACACTACCACTCATTTTTTTTATCAAATTCACTAAAAACTTGTCCATTATTTACCCCCTAAAAGTGTATTTATAACATAACTACTAGCCATAAGTCCAGCCACCCCTGGCACAAAAGCATTAGAACCAACCGTCCCAGTAGAAATAGGTTTCTCAGGTGAAAACACAACCGGAACCTTTTTGTTAATACCTTCTTTTCTTAAAAATTGTCTAATCATTTTAGCCACCGGATCATAGCTTGTCTTCCATATATCCGTAATTGTAACTTTTGAAGCATCCATTTTATTACCAGTACCCATAACCGAAATAAATTTAATATCCCTAGCCAAAGCATTTTTAATAATCAACTTTTTTGTACCAATAGTATCAATAGCGTCAATAATAAAATCAATTTTTCTATTAAATAAAATATCAATATTATCCTTAGTAATAAACTCATTAATAGAAATAACATTACACTCTTTATTAATCATACTAGCCCGCTTAATAGCCTCCATAGTCTTAAGATTACCAATATTATCCAAATTACTAAGAATCTGTCTATTTAAATTAGTTTCATCAAACCTATCATTATCACAAACAACAATAGTTCCAATACCACATCTAACCAAAGACTCAAAAGCATATCCTCCAACGCCACCTAAACCAACAAGTAAAACCGTTTTATTTCTTAAAAACTCTACATCATCACCAATTAATAACCTAAGTCTATCAAACATAAAATCACCTTCTAGCCCCAATCTTTTTAACCTTACACTTAGAATTACTTAAAATTAAATCATTAGAATTAGACAAAACCTCATCATTTTGAAAACTATTATCAAAAGATTTATCTATATCAGTCAAACAATCATTGATTTTTAAATTTATCTCATTTATTTTTTTAACATACTTAACATCACGTACAAAAGTAACCGTACCTAAAATAGTAGCCGAAGCCATAGTCAAAGTTCCAAAAACTAAAATAGCCGGCAAAGAAGCAACAAGTGCCCCATAACTAGTAAAAATTCCAAAAACACCAAGTGCCAAAACCTTGCCATACCTTTTTTTATTTTTCAAAGCAAGATTTCCAACTTCTTCCCTTTTCTCACTAAGAACACTATAAGTAAAATCATCCACATTAAACACCTTCTTAAAATAAAAGAGAAACACCTACATTTCCCTTAATTTCTCCATATAATCATTTTCAAGTTTAGAAATATCATTAGGGCTCATAAATAAAACAACCGAATTTTTATGTTTAAGCAATTTATCAGCTTCATCTATATTAATATGACTAGCATTAGGAATCTCTTTTATCAAATCATCACTAGTAACATCACCCTCACCCAAAGTCTCACGTGAGCCATGAACATCCATAATATACGAAGCTTTAGCACCCTTTAAAATTTCAATATAATCCTTCGCAAACTCCTTAGTACGACTATAAGTATGCGGTTGAAAAACGACAACAATATCCTTATCCTCATACTTTTGTCTAGCCGCCTTAATTGTAACCTTCATCTCCGTTGGATGATGAGCATAATCATCAACAATAACATTATCACCTATAACAGTTTCCGTAAACCTTCTTTTAGCCCCAGGAAAAGATTTAAGAGCCTTAGAAACATCCTTCGCTGCAAGCCTCTCGTAGTAGCACACACTAATAACCGCTAAAGAATTAAGAAGTTGATGCTTTCCATATATAGGTAAATCAAAATGACCATAATAATTTCCCTCAACAAAAACATCAAAACTAGTTCCACTCTTAGAATAATTTACATCCTTCGCAATAATATCATTATCAGAATCAAGTCCATAATAAAATATCGGTTTAGAAACATCAAGACTATGAGTATACCTATCATCCCCACAAGCAATAACCATCTTCTCAGCCTTCAAAGCATAACTCCTATAAGCATCAATCACATCATCAATATTCTTAAAATAATCAACATGATCAAGCTCAATATTAGTTATAATCGCATAATAAGGATTATACTCTAAAAAATGCCTCTTATATTCACAAGCCTCAAGAATAAAATACTTATTATCACGGCTTGCATGACCAGTACCATCACCAATCAAATAATTACACCCAAGTAAATTATCCAAAACATGACTTATCATCGCCGTAGTTGAAGTCTTACCATGACATCCAGCCACCGTAATCGTTTTAAACATCTTAGTTAATTTAGAAACCATCTCCTGATAAGTATGAATAGTAAGACCAAGTTCCATAGCTTTTTTAATCTCCGGATTATCATCACCAAAAGCATTACCCTTTATAATAACCATACCATCTTTAATATTATCAGAATCAAAAGTATTTATCTTGATTCCTCTTTTTAAAAGGCCCTCTTCCGTAAAAAAGTGCTTAGATACATCACTACCCAAAACAGTATACCCAAGATCATAGAAAATACAAGCAAGTGCACTCATACCAGAACCCTTAATACCAACAAAATAATACATAAAATTTCCTCCTATCCAATAATTTCAATCAAATATGGCCCCAAAATCAAAGTCATAATCAAAGGAACAATAAAAATAACTGAAATTATACTAACCTTATTCGGTATTTTATTTATCTGCCCTTTTATTTCTAATATTTGTTTCTCACGCAAGAAATCAATCTGATTATACATAGTATCCAAAATACTATTACCAAACTGACTAGCCCCCGTAATATTCAAAATAATATTGTTAACCGTTTCCGAAGGTATCCTTTTCTTCATATTCTCCAAAGCTTCAAGCAAAGACTTCCCAAAATTCATCTCATATAAAGCCCTTTTAAACTCCAAAGACAAACCCGAATTAACATTATTGCAAGTTACTCTCAAAGACTGTTCAAGATTCTTTCCAGACTCCAAAGTCAAAGTCAAAATTTCAAAAAATTCCAAAGCCTCCCTATCAAGCCTAGACGTTCTTTCATTAATCTTTCTAGTAATAAATATGTAATAAAATAGATAATAATAACCAATTGCAAGAAAAGGCGCATAAATATATCCATTTTTACCTACATATAAAATTATAATAAATAAAAGCAAAGTTGTAAATAGTCTAGTATTACAAAATTTCAAAGTATCAAACTTAGCTTCATCACCAAGCGACATAATCTTAGCATCAATATCCTCAATTTCACTTTTTCTATAAAATTTCTTAATAAAACTATTTCCTTTTTTCATTATATCACCACTTTCATAATCTTACGAACACAAATAACAAATATAATATAATAAATTATCATACAAATCATAAGAATTATACCAAACCTCGTCGTAACAAATGGTAAAAAGTAATCAGGTGTAATAAGACTTACAAAAAGAACAAACAAAAATGGAACCAAAAGTAAAACATAAACAATAAGCCTGCTACTGGCAGTAAGACTTTTAAGTTCAAGCCTAAGTTTCTTTTTATTAAATAACGTCTTTTCAATCGAAGAAAAAACTTCAACAATATTACCACCAGTCTTATTTAAAATAGTAAGCGAAGCCGTCAAATAATTAACCTCATCCAAATCAACCCTTGAAGCAAACCTCTTAAACACATCCTCAATCCCAAGGCCATAAGAAAGTTCCAAACTCATTTTCTTAAACTCACGTCCAATAACCGAAGGAATCTCAGAAGAAACAATATCAATAGCCTGAGTAATACTCCTTCCAGACTTAAACGCATTATTCATAATAATAATCGCCGAAAGAAAATCATTAGAAATCTTTGACCTATAATGCTTATACTTAAAAAAATACAAAACATCAAGCAAGAAAAATCCAACAACAAGTGGCAAAAGCATCTCATAAGAGCCCATAAGCTTAAGTTTAATTGTCTTCGCAAAAATCGCAATAATCACAAACAAAAGTGAAACCGTAATCTTACCCGCTAAAATAGAAAGGCCATCTTTATGAAGAATAGACACCTTATTATACTTATCAAACCTTTTACTATATTTAACCAAAACCACAGACTTCTTTAAAATCCTAACAACAAAAGCATTCCACCTATGATAAACCTTAACAAACTTATCAAAAACCGACTCAGTCTTATCCTTAATAGGCAAAACCACAAAAGGTTCTATCCTCTTCTCAAGCTTAAGCATCCTTAAAAACCTAAGCATAATATATCCCGTAATAATAAGACAAATAACAATAATCATCTGTAAAACAAACAAATGAAAACTAGTACCAATAACATTAATATCAACGCTTTTAACACTCTTATTACCAGCCTCATCAGAAACCGTATAAACAAGCTGATGTGTACCAACCGTATTTAAATCAAGTTCCGAAGCATTATTCGTAACACTTCCCGTCAAATCACCAGACATATTATCATATGCCGTAACACCTTCATTAAAAAGCACCTTATCGCCCTTATACATATTAATACTATTTTCAGACACATTAATAATAGGTGCCTCCTTATCAATAACATAAGTCCCACTAGTCTTATTAGTCACTTTACCAGAAACATCAGTAAGCTTAACTACAATATGGTACTTTCCAGAAGCCGATAAGCTTATAGTAACAGGCGAATTATCAGAAACAGTCTCACTACTAATAACCACATCATCTTTATAAACCATATAAGTATAAGAACTTATACCAAAACCAGGCGTAAAAACCGTATCTACAGTTTTATTCACCGGCCCCGTACTATTAATACTAAAACTTCCGCCTTCTATCATCTTATCACCACCTCTTAAGAACCAAATATATCACTTAAATCATCCGCACCCTTAGCCTTAATCTTACTATAAACCAAAGGAACATATTTATGCATCAAAAACTCACCAACAACATCCCCATTTTCCAAAACACCCGTTTGTTTATACTTAAATATTTCTCTTTGCGAAATCTCGCCATTTTTAATGCCAATAATTTCACTAATACTAGCAACCCTTCTTCTACCATCCGAAAACCTTCGAACCTGAACAACAATATCCAAAGCACTTTCAATATACTCACGAATAGCCGTAACCGGAATTTCAACCCCATTCATAAGAACCATCGTCTCAAGCCTATTCAAAGCATCAACCGGACCATTCGCATGCATCGTCGTCATACTACCGTCATGACCAGTATTCATAGCCTGAAGCATATCAAAAGCCTCCTTACCACGAACCTCACCAACAATAATACGATCAGGACGCATCCTAAGCGAATTTATAACCAAATCACGAATCGTAACCTGCCCAGTTCCCTCATAACCATTAGCCCTCGTCTCCAAAGAAATAACATGTTCCTGCTTAAGCTTAAGTTCCGCCGCATCCTCAATCGTAATAATCCTCTCATCATGATTACAAAAAGAAGACAAAACATTAAGCAAAGTAGTCTTACCACTACCCGTACCACCAACAATTATAATATTAAGCTTAGCATGCACACAAGCCTCCAAAAACCTCGCCATATAAGGAGTAAGCGTTCCACTCCTTAAAAAATCATCAATATTAGCCAGTTCTTTCTTAAACTTCCTAATAGTTAAAACCGGACCATTTAAAGATAAAGGAGGCAAAACCGCATTAAGCCTAGAACCATCCTCAAGTCTCGCATCAACCATCGGATGAGAAGTATCAATAGTCCTACCCAAAGGCTGAACCATCCTTTGAATAACCCTTACAATATGATCATCATTAACAAAACTAACGCTCTCATCCCTCATCAAATGACCATTAAGTTCAATATAAACCTCATCAGTTCCATTAACCATAATCTCCGTAATATCCTCATCCCTAAGAAGTTCAGACAAAGGACCATAACCACTAATCTCATTATCAATAAGATTATAAATATAATTTCTCTCAAGTGCCGTCAAATCATAACCAGAAATAATATCATCAATCTGATTTTTAATAAAATCATCCATCGTTTCATGACCTTCAATATTATTATCAATCAAACTTTGAATAATCTCATTTCTAAGTTTTTCAAGCAAAACCTTATCCGAAAAAGCATCATAATCATTAACCGGTACATTATTAACTTCATTATCCAAAACTTCAAACTCTTCAACAAACTTTTTTTTCATACAAAATCACCTTTACTTTAGTAAATCCTCCGCAATTAAAGAAAGCACACTTCCACCCTTACTCTTAGAAAAGCCCTTATCAAGCATCATAATCTTACCATCAAAAACAAACTTCGAAATATTATGATTATAAAAACTCTTAGGAATAACATAACTAACCTTATCCCCAACCAAATTTTCAACATCATACTTACTATAACCAGTATTATTATATCTAGCCTCATTAAGAACAATCCTATGTTTATGCATATCCATATCCTCAAAAATAGAAACCATCGATTTCATATTTTTAATATCAAGCAAATCATTAGTAACAATATAAAAAACATAATCACTAGCGTCCAAAGTAACCAAATTAATCTTATCAATAATATGATTAGTATCAATCAAAATAACATCATACTTAAGCTTAAGCCTAGATAAAACAATATCAATATAATTAAAACGAATCTTCGAAGACGTCCTAGGATCAACTGGAGATGCCAAAACATCAATATGTTCATTATAAGAAGTAATATAATTATCAATATTATCAAAGCGATTATTCATAAGATCATAAGTCAAATCATAAATATCATTATCAACCTTCAAATTAAGAGAAGAAGCAATACCCCCAGAATACAAATCCAAATCAACAATAACCGTCTTCTTTCCTAAAGACGCCAAAACGCCAGCCAAATTCAAAGCAAAAGTCGTCTTACCAGTCCCACCTTTAACCGAAGTTACCGTAACAATTTTTCCATATTTAAGTCCCATTATATCCCTCTATTCTTTCTTTATCTTTCCTTCGTTTTTATATCCAACATAAGTAATAGAAAAACTATAATCATCTATCACCTTATATAAACTTTTTACCTTACCATTATTAGTTATCTTAATATAATCATCAGTAATCAAAATATCAAAATCCCCGTCCAAATTCTCCTTCAAAAGTAAAGATAACTTATCGTATAAATCAGTATCAGACGAATGCTTAAATCCATACTTAATTGCATCTTTAATCTCATTTTCATGAGTTTGTTTAACAAGCATATAATTACCAAATTCAAACAAAGATGCAATCAAAAGCGTAACAAAAGGCAAAAGCAAAACAAAAACAACCAAACTCTGACCCTTATTATTCATGATAAACCTTCTTCTGAGCCGTAACCCTATAATTCTTACCAAGAACATTACTCAAAATAGGTGCATTTATATCCATATTCTTCCACACCGTAATTTTAACCAAAGAGCCATCCTCATCCAAAGAAAAACCCAAATCCTCACGAGCCACATAAGCCTTAAGCTCATCCTCCTCATTATTTTGATAAAAATCCGAAATAACCTCAAGCGAATTATTCAAATCATATTTCTTTAAATAAATACTAGAAATATCAATCAAACAAAGTAAAATCAAAATAACAACCGGCAAAATCAAAACAAACTCCACCAGTGCCTGCCCCTTTTCCTTCATATTATCACGCTACCTATCATATAAATTATACCAAATTATCCCGTAAATAACAATAATTAAAAAAAGAAAAAAGTGCCTTTACACACTTTCCCATCTCCACTGCTTAATCTCATCCATATCTTCGCCATTTTCCCTAATATAAGCATTATGCTTAATAATACTATTTTTCATCTTTTCCATCAAATACATTTCCTTACTACCAATATTATCCAAATGACTAATAACATCCATAACCAAATGATACCTATCAATCTTATTTTGAACCCTCATATCAAAAGGCGTTGTAATAGTTCCCTCTTCCAAATATCCATGAACCGAAATATTCCTATTTTCCCTTAAATAAGTAAGTTCATGAATAAGTTTAGGATAACCATGAAAAGCAAAAATAATAGGCTTATCCTTAGTAAAAAGTAAATTATACTCAGAATCAGAAAGACCATGAGGATGCTTAGAAATAGATTCCAATTTCATAAGATCAACAACATTAATACATCTAACTTTTAAAAGTGGAAGTTCCTTTCTCAAAATAGAAATAGCCGCCATCGTCTCTAAAGTAGGTGTATCCCCAGAGCAGGCCATAACAACATCAGGATTACCATCAAAATCATTACTAGCAAAAGACCATATACCAAGACCCTTACTACAATGAATAGTAGCCTCGTCCATCGAAAGCCATTGAAAACTAGGATGCTTAGACGCCACAATAACATTAACATAATTACGACTCCTAATACAATGATCAAAAGTAGAAATCAAACAATTAGCATCCGGCGGTAAATACATACGCACCACATCAGCCTTCTTATTAGCCACATGATCCAAAAATCCTGGATCCTGATGCGTAAACCCATTATGATCCTGTTGCCAGACATTAGAAGTCAAAATCAAATTAAGCGAAGCAATATCCCTTCTCCAAGAAATATCACGGCATACCTTAAGCCATTTAGCATGCTGAGAAACCATTGAATCAACAATCCTAATAAAAGCCTCATAACTAGAGAAAAAGCCATGTCTACCAGTAAGCAAATAACCTTCAAGCCATCCCTCACACATATGCTCAGACAAATAAGAATCCATAATATGACCAGAAGTAGATAAAAACTCATCTTCCTCCTTAATCTCACCTTGCCAATCCCGAGCACTTACATCAAACATCTTATATAATCTATTACTCATAGCCTCATCAGGACTAAAAGCCCTAAAATTATTTCTATTATTAGCAAAAATATCACGAATATACTTACTAAGTTCAATCATATCAGAAGTTTTTTTCTCACCGTGAGAAGAAACCTCAAAACCATACTTTCTAAAATCAGGAAGAACAAGATCACGAAGCAAAAGCCCACCATTCGCATAAGGACTTGCACCCATACGTTTATTTCCTTTAGGTGTAAGAGCCCTAATTTCTTTTCTAACCTTACCATTTTCATCAAAAAGTTCTGAAGGTCGGTAACTCCTAAGCCACTTTTCTAAAAGCTCCAAATGATTATCCCCTTCCATCGAAATAGGAACCTGATGAGCCCTAAAAGTACCTTCTACCTTTTTACCATCAACCTCCTTAGGACCAGTCCAGCCCTTAGGCGTCCTAAGCAAAATCATTGGCCACTTAACATCAAGACCAGCCTTAATATCTAAAATATCCTTAATAACCTTATCCATCGTTTTTGCCATCATCTTATGCATAACATTAACATTACTGCCAGAAACCAAATAAGGCTTATAACCAAGACCATAAAAATAATTAGCAAGTTCACTATTACTCATCCTCGAAAAAACCGTTGGATTACTTATCTTATAACCATTTAAATTCAAAATAGGTAAAACCACCCCATCCTTCTTAGGATTAATAAACTTATTAGAATGCCAAGACGTCGCAAGAGGACCAGTTTCAGCCTCACCATCACCAACAACACAAGCCGCAATTAAATTCGGATTATCCAAAACAGCCCCAAAAGCATGAGCAAGAGAATAACCAAGTTCGCCACCCTCATGAATACTTCCAGGATTCTCCGGTGCCGCATGTGAAGAAATACCACCAGGAAAAGAAAATTGCTTAAATAACTTCTTAAGCCCATCTTCATTTTCTGTAATATTTGGATAAACCTCAGAATAAGACCCTTCCAAATACGTATTAGCCACCAAAAAATTACCGCCATGACCAGGCCCAGATATATAAATCATATCCAAATTATACTTCCTAATTACCCTATTTAAATGCGTATAAACAAAATTTTGCGCAGGAACAGTACCCCAATGACCAACAATCTTCTTTTTAACATGTTCCCTTTTCAAAGGCTCCTTAAGTAAAGGATTATCAAGCAAATAAAGCTGACAAGCCGAAATATAATTAGCTGCCCTAAAATACTTATCAAGAGCGCAAATTTCCTCTTTAGTAATATCTTCCATATATATCCCCTTTTCTATCATACCCATTATAACACAAAAAAAATAAAAAAACAGTAAAAATACCGTTTTAATTATATAAAGAATGTTTATACTGCAAAGGCTTGTTTATTATTTCCTCAGACATTTCAAGTTCACTAGCAACTCTTTTACTAACCGCACTATCTAAATATCCAAAAGTTCTATTAGATACCCCATTTATTAAAGCATTAAGTTCATCACCAGGATTCAAAATTTCAAGTTCAGAAACAAGTAAATCCAAATCTTCTAAAGAAGCATCTTTAGTATTTGGGGCAACTTCATCTAACTCATCCAAATCCTCTCTTTCCTTACATGCCGTATCAATCAAATTTAAAGAAAGTATAGAAAGTTTATCAACAACACCTTTAATCTCACCTTCCTTTAAACCATCCATAAAAATTATAATAGGAGTAACATCAATACATTCTTCACTAGTTTCTATAAAATCTCCAGAAATTATTTTCTCATTATTTTCCATCATTATCCCTCATTTCTTTAAGTTTATATAAAATATTCAATGCCTCAATCGGCGTAATAGATAAAACATCAATCTTATCTAATTCCTTTTCTACCATAGAATCATTATCAATAAGTTCATCAAGCGGTAAAGCCTCCTGAACCTTAATATCCCTTTTTACCTCATTACCTTCATAAATCTTCAAAATAGATGAAGCCCTTGAAATCAAAGACTTAGGAAGACCCGCAAGTCTTGCTACATGAATACCATAACTCTTATCAACACTTCCCTCTTTAATCTTATGAAGAAAAGTAATCTTACCATCCTCTTCATAAGCACTAACATGAATATTTTTTAAAGAAGGCAAAGTATCCTCCAAATCCGTAAGCTCATGATAATGCGTCGAAAAGAAAGTCTTACCCTTAATATTAGAAGCAATATATTCAATAATTGACTGTGCAAGTGCCATACCATCAAAAGTAGCCGTCCCTCTTCCAAGCTCATCAAACAAAATCAAACTCTTACTAGTCGCATTACTAATCGCATTATTAGCCTCCATCATCTCAACCATAAAAGTCGATTCTCCAGAAACCAAATCATCAGAAGCCCCAATACGCGTAAAAATCGCATCAAAAATAGGCATTTTAGCTCTACTTGCTGGAACAAAACATCCAATCTGAGCCATAATAGACGTAATTGCCATCTGCCTCATATAAGTAGACTTACCAGCCATATTAGGTCCCGTAATAAGCAAAATATTAGTATTCTTATCCATCATAATATCATTCGAAACAAACTCCGAAGAAATAACCTTTTCAACCACTGGATGTCTAGAATCATAAATACATAAATCATCCTCAGTAATAACTGGTCTTACATAATTATTTTCCTCACTAACAGTCGCAAAAGACTGCAAAACATCAATCTCACTAATAACCTTAGCCGCCTTTTGCAAAGAAGGAATATACTTCTTAACCTCATCACGAACAATAGTAAACAAATTATATTCAAGCGAAATAATTTTCTCCTCCGCATTCAAAATAAGCGCTTCCTTTTCCTTCAAAACAGGACTTATATACCTTTCACAATTAGTAAGCGTTTGTTTCCTTTGATAACCATATTCATCCTTAACAAGATCCAAATTACCTTTAGAAATCTCAATATAATAACCAAAAACCCGATTATAACCAACCTTTAGATTTTTTATACCAGTTTTCTCTCTCTCCTCATTTTCAAACCTTGCAACAAAATCCTTCCCACCTTTTCGAAGATCCTTAAGTTCATCAAGTTCCTCATTAAAACCTTCCTTAATTAAATAACCTTCCTTAAGACCCATAGGCGGATTTTCATAAACACTTTTCTCTAAAAAATCACAAAGATCACTCATCGTATCAAGATTCTTATCAAAACCAATCTTATCTAAAATATCTTTAATAAAAGGAAGAACCTTCAAAGAACTCTTAAGTTGTAACAAATCTCTCGCATTCGCACTACCAAAAGCCACCTTACCAGAAAGTCTTTCCAAATCATAAACAGAAGTCAAATAACCTTCCAAATCGCTCTTACAAATAAACTCACGTAGCAAAACATCTACCATATCATAACGCTTTTCAATTTCCTCTTTATTAATCAAAGGACTTAAAATATAATTTTTAAGCATTCTAGAACCCATAGCTGTCTTAGTCCTATCAAGAAGCCATAATAAAGAATAATTCCTCTGTTTAAGTCTAAGCGTTTCTGTAAGTTCCAAATTTCTCTTAGTATGTACATCCATCCTCAAAAAATCATTCTTCTCTTTAACAACCGGCTTTTGCAAATGCTCCAAACTCTTTTTTTGATTATTTTCAATATAAGCAAACAAATGCTTCAAAGTAGAAACATACCTAAAATCAGACAAATCCTCATAAAGATTTTTATAATTATCAGACATCTCATCCGTAATCGTCAAAGTCAAATGAAATTGATTTTTCAAAATAGAATAAACATTAGGATCAACCTTAGAATCAACAATAACCTCACGAGCGCCCAAATTAACAATCTCACTAATAACCAAAGAAGAATTATGTTCAATTAAACTAACATACACACACCCAGTAGAAACATCACAATAACCAACACCATAAACATTTTTAAAATCACAAACATTCGCAATATAATTAAAATCATCAGGTTTAATAGAATCGCTATTAATAACCGTACCCGAAGTAACAATCTGAACAATTCCTCTTTTAACAATGCCCTTAGAATCCTTAGGATCTTCAAGCTGTTCTACAATACCAATCTTATATCCTTTAGAAGTAAGCTTATCAATATAACCATTAGCTGCATGATAAGGAATACCACACATAGGAATCCTCTCATCAAGACCGGCAGATTTACCAGTCAAAGTAAGTTCAAGTTCATGACTAACATTAACCGCATCATCAAAAAACATCTCATAAAAATCCCCAAGCCTAAAAAAGATAATCAAATCCTCATTCGCATTCTTAATTTCCAAATACTGCCTCATCATCGGAGTAACCTTATTTATATCAACATCTTTTCGCTCCATAAAATCACAATCCTTTTGAATTATTATAATACTTTTCCATTAATTTAGTCAATCAAATTGAAGTGTGCTTACCATTCTTCTTACCAAACCTTGGCATCAATAACATTTATCATAAACAATCCTCCTTTTTGCAGGAATTATTTTATATCATTTTAAACAATTTGTCAAAAAAAGAGCATTTTAGCCCTTTAAATACTCTAAAGCCTCATCAAAACTAGAAATAGAAACAACCTCAATATCATAACCTTTCTCTTTTTTTACCTTCAAAGCTTCCTTATAATTAGAACCCTTAGGAACCAAAAAGACCTTAGCCCCTTTTCTATAAGCACCGATTAATTTATATTTAACCCCACTTATAGCCCCAACATTACCATCCGCATCAATAGTACCAGTTCCCGCAATAACCTTAGAAGAAGTCAAATCAACCTTATTCAAATAACTATAAACCGTAAGTGCAAGCATAAGACCGCCAGATGAACCCGATTCCGTACTCTTAAAATTAAAAGTCGTATCCAAAGAAGAATTAATATCCATAGTTTCCGTAACCAAAATACCAATCTTTGCCTTCCCATTTACATCAAGAAGAGTAGCCTTTCTTTTAATTTTCTTGCCATCTCTCAAAACCTCAAAAGAAACCTTATCAGAAGGCTTCTTACCCTTAAGATAATTATAAAGAAACTCCTTATTTAAAATCTTCTTACCATCAATAGATAAAAGCCTATCCGAAACCTTCAAATTACTCTTCGCAAGATCATCAACATAAGTCACATATAACTTATCATTAGAAATAGTATAAGGAATATTAGAATACTTATAAGCCGTTAAAACAGCCATATTATTAGATTCCTTCAAAAGCATCTTATTACGATACTCCTCATCCTCTATTGATTCACTACCAGTTGTCACAGAAGAAATATTTTCAATATCATAATCTGGATTAACAAAAGCATACAAAAGCATAGGAAAAGTTGCCCGAAAAGAAGAAACATACGCCATATTCAAAGAACCTGACAACTTAAAATCAGAAGACGTACTAACCCTATCCTTAGTATCAATAAGCCCACCCGGAGCCGAAATATAATAAGGAAACTTAAACGTAAACAAAAAAACAACCAAAATAAACAAAATTAAACAAATATAATTTTCTTTAATGTATCCTTTAAACTTATCATATAATTTACTAAACATATTCTTATCCCCTTTCTACAAAAAAGAATATACAAAAATGGAGGAAAATATGAAAAAATGGGAAAGCATAATAATCATAATCATCCTAATATTTATCTGCTATGAAATAATATATACAAAAGAAAACATCCTAAAATCAGTAACCTTCTCATTAAATATTTGGAAAACAAGCATCTTCCCATCACTTTTTCCCTTCTTCGTCCTCTCAGAAATCATGATAAAATATGGCTTCGTCGAATTCATAGGAACCCTACTAAAAAAAAACATGAATAAATTATTTAAAATAAATGGAAAATCAGCCTTCGTCTTCGTCATGAGTATCCTCTCAGGAAATCCCGCAAACGCCAAATACACAAGAGAACTATATCTAAACGGTGATTTAAACGAAAAAGAAGCTACCAAAATACTCTGCTTCACCTGCTTCGCAAACCCTCTATTTATTCTAGGAACCGTATCAATAATATTCCTAAACAACCAAAAAGTAGGACTATTAATCTTACTATGCCATTACATAGGAAACATAATAATTGGCCTTCTTCTAAGAAACTATTACCCAAGTAAAGAAGAAAAAGAATCAGGACTAATAAACGCTATAAATGCCATGCATGAAAAAAGAATAAATAACAAAAATACATTTGGACAAATAGTTACAAATTCCATAATCAGTAGCATAAACACCCTCTTATTAATACTAGGTGTCATGACCATGTGCCTTGTTATTACCACCATAATAGATAATAACATAAATCTAAACAGTATCCTTCAAAGTATCCTAAATGGATTCATTGAAATGACCCAAGGCTTAAAATACATAAGCATAGAACAAATACCCCTAAAACTCAAATGCGTCCTTTCCGTCATGATTTTATCATTCGGAGGCCTAAGCGTTCACATGCAAATAATGAGTATCTTAAGCGATACAAAAATAACCTACCTTCCTTTTTTGTGTTCCAGAATACTACATAGCATAATATCAGGATTATTAATGTACATACTATTTGACTACCTTTTCATCTAAACAAACTTCCATTTTTTAAATACCAACTATAAAATCACCTTCCACCACCATTATAGCACAATATTACAAATTTATTATCAAGAGAAATAATTAAATTTAATCCCCCTACATATATAGTAGTACTAAAATGCCCAAAAAGAAAAACAAAAAAATAAAATATGCGCTATTCTATTTTCCCCATTATAACAGCAAAATAAAACTGAAAATAAATTTTTAGGCACCTTAAGTTTTTTCTGTTTCATAGGATCAATATAGCCCTCCACAAACCAATATTGTCTGGTCAACACATTAAAATAATTACTATCAATTTATTACACTTGTTCTAATCCCTTCATATATATTTTTACTCCTTCAAACATTATATTTATACTTACATTTATATTCCTATCATGCATTCTATGACATCTAGGGCACTACATTTCCTTACTCTTAAATCTTTTACCTCTTTATTTCTATAATCACATACATTACATATTTGCCTACTTGGATAATATTTATCTATCTGTATTACTTTTTTTCTTTCCATAATAATTTATACTTAAGTACTTTTATTATCTCTCCTAAAGGATTTTTATTTAAGTGTTTGGCTATATTATACTTTTAATACATGCTTTTTATACCTAAGCCTTCTGTCACCATTATGTCATTTTCTTCTATTAGTTTATTTGTTATATCATGTATTAAATGCTTTTTTGCTGCTTTTATTTTTAAATATAATCTTTGAATTATTACTTTATTATAATTCTTACTTCCCTTTATTTTTCTTGATAAAGCTCTTTGTAATCTTTTCTTTTTTATATCAATGTTGCTTTTTATCTTCTCATTTTTATATACACTTTTATCATTTGTTTTACAACTATCACGTTTGTCTTTACATTTAAATTTAGGATATCCTTTTTCGCTATAAAAAAACTTTAAAAGCATTACCCAAAGCAAATATACTATTTTGTAAGGGGCAAGAGTCAATTCCTTTTAACCATTCATAATCTTTTCTTAAATTAGTTAATTCCTTATTCATTTGATAAACTGATTTACTCTTGACAGTCATTTTATATTCTTTTTTCTTCCCATATAAAAAGTGATTGTAAACATATCTAATAAAACCCAATGTTTTATTTTTTGAATAGATTGTTCTTTGGTAGAGTACATTCTAAATCTATAAGTCCTAAATATATTCATTTTCTCACCTCTTTATATAAATTAGATGATACATACATATGTACTATTCCAAAAAAAGTATGACTTTCCTATTATATAAAAAAGAAACTAGTTTTATAATTTACTAATTTCATTTTCTTTTAATCCAGTTAATTTAGATATCTTAGATATATTCATCCCATCTTCAAGCATACTTTTAGCTATTTCTTTTTGTTTTTTTATTTCACCTTTTTCAATTCCAATAGCCTCGCCCTGTACAATTCCCTGTACAATTCCCTGTTCAAGTCCCTGTTCAAGTCCCTGTTCAAGACCCTCACTATGTCCTTCTGCAAAG
The DNA here is from genome assembly GCA_963660615.1 of Vescimonas coprocola. Taxonomy (GTDB): domain Bacteria; phylum Bacillota_I; class Bacilli_A; order RF39; family UBA660; genus Coprosoma. The sequence goes on along the minus strand of CAVKYE010000022.1, from coordinate 38 downwards.
CCCTCATCTCTTCCAATAAGCATAGCCTCTTCTTTCGC
>CAVKYE010000021.1:0-18065 GCA_963660615.1 Vescimonas coprocola | reverse complement strand
AAATGAATATTATCAACTTAATTTAAATGATAAAGAGAAAAGACAGAAGTATGCGGAAAGAGAGTTTATTACTATTGATAAATATACTGGAGAAATTGAGAAAAATAAGGGTCATATTTTTGTAAAATATCTTGAAAAATTTTATAAGTTATATTATACTTGTAGTGAGATTACGGATGAGATAGCGTTACTTGCTTCTTTTAAAGCAAAGAGTTATAGTGAGTTATATGAAATGATGTCTTACATCCTACCTGATAAAATGCTTGCATCTTTTATGGAAAGTGTGATAGAGATGAATGAGAAGATAATAGGAAGTCCTGCTTGGTTAGATGAGGTATGTGCGAAGCAAATTGAGGAAGATGATATTAAATATGCGAAAGAAGAGGCTATGCTTATTGGAAGAGATGAGGGATTTGCGGAAGGACATAGTGAGGGTCTTGAACAGGGTCTTGAACAGGGTCTTGAACAGGGTCTTGAACAGGGTCTTGAACAGGGTGAACTAAAAAAGCAAAAAGAAATAGCTAAAAGTATGCTTGAAAGAGGCATGAACAAAAATGAAATATCAGAAATAACAGGTTTATCTATTGAAGAAATTAGTAAATTATAATACTGGTTTCTTTTTTTTATTTTTTGCATAAAATAATGCGAAAGGAAGATTTTTTATGAATGTTTATGATAAGGCACTTTTGAAGATTAAGAATGATGAGAAATGCAAGCAAAATATGAATTTTTGTGCTTATGGTCCAACTGGTCCTACAGGTCCAACTGGTCCTAGTGGTCAGGGACTTTTTGTGAAGGACTATTTTGATAGTTATGATGAGTTTATTTTAAAGCATCCAAGCGGGAATGAGGGTGATGCTTATTTAATTGGCGATGATCTTTATGTTTGGAGTTCCAATGATAATGCGTGGAAGAATACTGGACTTATTGCAGGACCGACGGGCCCTAAAGGAGATATTGGTCCTAAGGGAGATACTGGGCCTAAGGGTGATAAGGGGGATGCAGGACCTACTTTTGTTAGAACGGCTTATTTGGTAACTTTTAATGATGGTACTTATCCTAATGATAGGCCTGTTCCTAGTTTGGAAAAGATTCCTATTGAAAGACTGGAACTTGATTTAACTAATCTTGTTAGTTTGGATTCTTCTAATATTAAGTTTAATGTTCCAGGCTATTATAAAATTACGGCTATTGTATCGGCTTATGTTTTGCAGATAGAAAATGAGTTTAATCCATCTCTTGATTTAATTTCGATTGGTTTTGGGGTAAGTGGTACTGATAATATTTATATTGGTGGTAGTAGTTTTATTTATGGCGAAGAGGAAAGGCAAGTTGTTATTCATGGTGTTATTGCAGTGCCTGATGTGAGTGAGTCTTATTCTCTTATTAATTTAAGTAATCAGCAAATTTATTTATCGACTCCTAGTATAATTGATATTAAATCTAATTCATATTTTAGTAATTCTTATGTTAGTATGATTATTGAGTATTTAGGTAGGCAAAGTTTATGAAGGTAGCTGTTTATGCTATTTGTAAGGATGAAGAAAAATTTGTAGATAGATGGATAAAGAATTTAAAGGAAGCTGATGGTATTTTTGTTTTGGATACGGGTTCTTGTGATGATACAGTTTCTTTGCTTAAAAAAAATGGAGTTTTTGTTTCAGAAGAAGTTATAGAGCCTTTTAGGTTTGATGTTGCTCGTAATTTGTCTTTGGATTTGGTTCCTTTAGATTACGATGTTTGTTTATGTATTGATTTGGATGAGGTTGTTGAAGAAGGGTGGAGAAGAAAATTAGAAGATATTTGGGATGATAATTTAACTAGGCTTCGTTATAATTATAATTGGAGTTTGGATGATAAGGGGAATCCTTTGGTTAGTTTTTATACGGATAAGATTCATAAAAGGAGAGGGTATAAGTGGACTCATCCAGTTCATGAAGTTTTGGAGTATGATGGGGATGAAAGGATAATGGTTACTGATTTGATTACGGTTAATCATTATCCTGATAGGTTTAAGTCTAGGGCTTCTTATTTGCCTTTGCTTGAGTTATCTGTTAAGGAAGATCCTATGGATGATAGGAATATGCATTATTTGGGAAGAGAGTATATGTTTTATGGCAGGTATAATGAGGCAATTGATACATTTATTAGGCATTTAAGTTTAGAAAGTGCGACGTGGAAGGATGAAAGATGTGCTTCTATGAGGTTTATTTCTAGGTGTTATAAAAAATTAGAAAAATATGATGAGGCTAGAATGTGGCTTTCTTTAGCCAAAGAGGAAGCACCTTATTTGCGGGAACCTTTTTGTGAAAGTGGTATTTTAGAGTATGAGTGTGAGGATTATTATATGGCCTCTTTGGACTTTCTTCGGGCTTTAGAGATTACTAATGTGTATAAAAGTTATATTAATGAGTCTTTTTGTAATGATTTTAATATTTATGATATGCTTTCTATTTGTGAGTATAATTTGAAAGATAAGGGCCTTGCTTTATTTTATATAAATGAGGCTTTAAAGATTGATTGTGATAATGAAAGGCTTTTGAATAATAGGGATATTATTTTAAATGAAATTAATGAGTCATAAATTTTGACTTTTTTCTTTTTTCTGTCTTTTACTTATGGTATAATTAATTAAAAGGAGGAATTTGTTATGGAGAAAAAAAATGGTGGTATGGATTTTTTGAAGATGCTTGTTTCTTTTATTCCGCTTGCGGTTGGGGCGGCGATGGCAGCAGCAGCTTTGGAGATATTTTTGATACCTAATTCGATAATTGATGGTGGTATAACTGGTATATCAATTATTTTAAATAAGTTATTTGGAGGTTCTCTTAGTTTATTTGTTTTGATTATTAATATACCGTTTTTACTTATTGGTTATAAGCAACTTGGAAAAAAGTTTTTGATTAAAGCTTCATTTAGTATGATTATATTTACGATTTTACTTGAAGTTTTTGGTAATGTATCAGAGGTTACGGATGATATTTTACTTGCTTTTATTTATGGGGGATTACTTCTTGGTATTGGTGTTGGCCTTGTTATAAAGTTTGGTGGCTGTTTGGATGGCACGGAAGCGGTAGCTATTTTGGTTAGTAAGAAATCTAATTTTTCAGTAGGTCAAGTTGTACTTTTTATAAATATATTTATATATGGAACGGCTATTTTTGTGTTTGGACCAGATAGGGCGCTTTATTCTTTACTTACTTATTTTATTACTTTTAAAATTATTGATATGGTTTCTGAGGGTATGGATCAGGCTAAGGCTGTTTATATTATTACTGAAAGGCCAGAGAAAATTTCTTCAGAAATATTTGAAAATTTGGGAAGAACTGTTACTATTATAGAAGGTATTGGCATGGTATCACAGACTGAGAAGGTAATATTATATACAGTAATTACTAGGCTAGAACTTTCTGAACTTAGGGATATCGTAAAGAATGCGGATACATCTAGTTTTGTTACGGTTGTTGACGTTAGTGAGGTTATTGGAACGCATATTAAGAAAAAACCGGTGTCAAGTACTGTGTCAAATGTAATTCAAACTAAGGGTGCTTCTTGCGAAGATGAAAAAAAGAATATATAATTATTTGTGGTGATGTTTATGCTTAATTTTTTAAAAAAATATGGAAAATGGTTAGTACTTGCGCTATCCATTTTTGTTTTTACTTTTGTGACAAGACAAATGCTTGAAGATGAGCTCGCTTCTTTTGATACTTTTGTTCATGATTTTGTTATTGGATTTAAAAATCCTTATTTGACAGAGGTAGTAAAAGTTATTACAACATTTGCAAGTGCTCCTTTTATTATTATTGTTTCTATATTTCTGTTTTATATTTTTCCAAGTAAAAAATATGGTTTGCTTTCGCTTTTAAGTTTAATTGCGGTTGTGGGTGTTAATCAGATTTTGAAATTTGTTTTTTCAAGGCCAAGACCTTTTGAATGGATGCTTGTTCCTGAAAGTGGTTTTAGTTTTCCATCAGGACATGCTATGGTGTCGATGGGATTTTATGGAATGCTTATTTATTTAATATGGCAGACTAATATGAACAAGAGAGATAAAAAGGTTATAACTGTTTTACTTTCTATTTTGATTATTTTAGTTGGTTTAAGTCGTATATATTTAGGTGTTCATTATGCGAGTGATATTATTGCAGGTTTTGCGCTTTCTTTGAGTTATTTAATAGTTGCGACTTCAATTGTTTCTTATTATTTGAAGTCTAAAAGAAATGCTTTAAAAAAATCTTAGTTTTTATATACTGCGTTAAAAAAGGGAGAGTGTCAAGAAGTGTTAAAAATGGTAAATTATGCCATTTTTTTGTTTGGATTTATGCGAATGAGTGTATAATGAGAAAGTATCACCCCAAAAATAGAGAGGAGCTAAAATTATGATTAATGCTTTAGCCCTTGTTTTGAAAACAAGTAGTATTCAGAGTATAAATTATATTATATCTTTTTTGATTTTGTTTATTATGATTACATTTGGACTTCTTTTGTTAAGAAAATGATTTAACAAAAAATATTTTTTTGTTAATGTTTTATTAAAAGGGTTTTATAAAATTTTATAGGTATAATGATAAGGAACTTTGATTTTATATATTGAAAACTTTATATTTTTGAATAATTTCTTTTCTTTTTGCTCATTATGGAGTAGAAAGGAGATTTTATGGCACGTTACAAGGTTTGTATTGCTAACGTGAATACTGCGGATATTGAGGTTTTAAGTAATGAAAGACAGATGGAGCTTTTTAAGAGGCTTTCTGCTGGTGATGTTTCTTGTAAGGAGGAACTTATTAATGGTAATTTAAAGCTTGTTTTATCTATTTTGAAAAAATATAACAATAGGTGTGACAATATGGATGATTTGTTTCAGGTTGGATGTATTGGTCTTATTAAGGCTATTGATAATTTCGATTTAAAGTTTGATGTGAGGTTTTCAACTTATGCGGTTCCGATGATTTTAGGAGAGGTAAAGAGATATTTGCGTGATAATAGTAGCGTTCGGGTGTCTAGGAGTGTGAAGGATATGGCTTATTTAGCTTTGAGGGTTAAGGAAGAACTTGTTAATGAGTTTGGTAGGGAACCTAATATAAGCGAGATTGCTAAAAAAATGAATGTTACTGATTTTGAGGTTAGTAATGCTTTAAATTCTTTGAAGGATACGGTTTCGATGTTTGAGCCTATTTATAATGATGGTGGAGATGTTATTTATCTTGCTGATCAACTTAGTGATGATGAAGGGGTATACGATAATTTAGAAAAGATATCTTTGAAAAGTGCTTTGGAAAAACTTAAGGAAAAGGAAAGGCATATACTTATGCAGAGATATTTAATTGGTAAGACTCAAATGGAACTTGCTTCGGAGATTGGTATTAGTCAAGCACAAATATCTAGATTAGAGAAAAATGGTTTAGAAAATTTGAGAAAAATGATGAACTAAAAATCTAATTTAAGATTTTTTTTGCATATAATTAATTAGGTGGTTTTTATGATGCTTTCTGATTTACAAACTAAGGATGTTATTGATTTAAGTCAAGGAAAAAGAATTGGTGAGATTGTTGATGTTAAGATTGATGATAGTGGTAATGTTTTGGAGTTGTCGGTTTTAAAAAAAAGGTTTTTGTTTTTTAATTCTGGAGTTGTTACTTTAAAGTGGAAACAAATAGATAAAATTGGTAAGGATGTTATTTTGGTTAGGGAAATTTCTTAAAATATCTTTACTTTTATTTATCTTTTTATTATAATTTTTATATGAAAAAGATAGTTGAAAAAAGGAATTATATTATTTTGGGAATTATTATTGTTTTAGTAATTTTGTTATTTTGGCTTAATTTAAATAAGGATAAACTTTTTATAAAAAGTTTTAATTTTTTTGATGAGGTTATTACTTTGGAGTTTTATGGTAAAAGGGATGCTTTAAGTGATGTTTCTGATATTTTAAAAAAGTATCAGGGTTATTATGATGGTGATTTTGATAAGGGTTCTTTGAAAATGATTGCTTATGGTAAGGATATTTATGATGATGGTTTTAAGAATATTCTTGCGGATAATATAAATATTAATGAAGTATCTACTTATAAAAATATGAATTTGAAATATATTGCTGGTCCTTTTTCTGCTTATATGATTTCTTCTTATTTTAAGGATAATAATATTTCTAATTATTTGATAAATGAAAATGGGAATGTTATTGCAGGGAGGGATAAAAATTATTCTGTAAGTATTAGTGATAATGAAGGTAATGTTTTGGGAATTGTTTATTTGAAGGATAAATGTATGGTTACTAAGTATATTAATGATAGGCTTATTGTTGTTATTGCGGATGATATTTTAAAGGCTAATAAGATGGGGTATATTTTATCTAATATGTCTATTTCTTCTTCTTTTGAATATTTGAAAGATACAAATGTTTATGTTCTTTTTAAGGAAAATGGGGAAGTTTTTATGAGTGATGGGTTTGAAAATTTTATGAAAAAGTCTTATTTGAAATAATTTTTTTAAAAAGAGGACAAAATGTGACAAAAACCTTTGAAATGAGTTATGAGATGTGGTAAACTATATATGGTTATTCTTAAGAAGAATATAAGTTGGAGTGATTATTTATGAATATTTTATTTGAAATTGCTGATAAGGATCTTATTTTTATCGTTTTGGGAATTTTAGGTGTTATTCTTTTTGTTAGTGTTATCTTTTTTGCGGTTAAAAGGGGTAAAAGGGTTAAGCCTATTGATGATGCTTTAAGGTTCGATTTGGAAGATGAACTTGCAGAAGAAAAGGAGCTTACGGAAGAGCAGATGAAGGCTAAGGCTGAACTTGAACGTGTTTTTAATCAGATGAGTGCGGATTTGGAAGCTTCTAATTCTTCTTATGATACTATTGAGGAGTTTGAAAGAGAGCAGGAAGAGAATGCTATTATTAGTTATCAAGAACTTATAAAACAGGCTTCTATTAAGAATGATGAGTCTAAACATGGTAATTATATGGAGAGCAAAAATGAGCATAAAGAGGTAGTTCAGGAGCAACTTGATTTTGATTATGAAGAAGAAAAACCTTTGAAGGAAGAAGTTAAGAAGTTCCGTAATTCTGATATTATTTCACCAATTTTTGGGATTCAACCTGAGGGAAGGCATGTTAAGCAAAATCAGGTTCCTGTAAGGAAAAATGTTTCTTCTAGTTCGCGTGAGATTAACAATGAAGATAATAATGATTTTTTAAATTCTTTGAAGGAATTTCGAAAGAACCTATAGGTTTTTTTCTTTTTAGATATTATTTTGAAGGAGATGGTTTTATGACTTATGATATTTATACTTTAGGGTGTAAGGTTAATGAATATGAAAGTGAGGTTATCGAGGGCCTTATGAATAAGGCTGGTTATATAAGGAATGATAATGCGGATATTTATATTGTAAATACTTGTACAGTTACTAATACGGCTGATAGTAAGTCTAGGAAGCTTATTCGAAGTTTAAAAAGAAAAAATCCTTCCGCACTTATTGTAGTGGTTGGTTGTTTAATTCAAAATAAGCCTGAGACTTTGGAGGAACTTGATATTGATATTGCTTTGGGGAATAAGGATAAAAGTAAGATTGTAACTTATATTAATAATTATAATAATATTAAAATGTCAAAGTTATATGATATAAAAGACATGGAGTTTGAGGATATGGTTCTTTCTAATTCGGATCTTACGAGGGCCTATATTAAAATAGAAGATGGTTGTGATAATTACTGTACTTTTTGTATTATTCCTTATGTGAGAGGGCATGTTCGCAGTAAACAAATGAGTAAGGTTATAGATGAGGCTTTGAATTTGGTTAATAGGGGTCATAAGGAGATTGTTTTGACGGGTATTCATACGGGTCATTATAATACTCCTTCGGCTGATTTTGCGGATTTACTTACTGAAATGGAGAAGATTGATGGCTTAAAGAGGCTTAGGATTTCTTCGATTGAGATTACGGAACTTAATGATAAATTTTTGAATGTTTTAAAGAATAGTAAGATTTTGACTAATCATATGCATATTCCTTTACAGTCTGGATGTGATGATGTTTTAAAGAGGATGAATAGAAAGTATGATACTAAGTATTTTAAGGATAAGCTTGATAAGATTAGGAGCATAAGAGAGGATATGCAGATTACTACTGATGTTATTGTTGGTTTTCCTGGTGAGACTGATAGGATGTTTGAGGAAACTATTATGACAGTTAAGAATTTGAAATTATCTAAAATACATGTTTTCCCTTATTCTAAAAGGAAGGGCACAGTAGCTGCTAGTATGAGTAATCAGGTTGATGGAAAGATTAAGAAAAATAGGGTTAAAAGGCTTTTAGAGGTATCTAAGGAACTTGAAATTGATTATATGAATAGGTTTTTAGGTAGGGAGATTTCTTTTATTCCTGAAAGATATAAAGATGGATATTTAATTGGCCATACGGAGAATTTTTTACTTATTAAGGCTAAGGGGGATGAGTCTTATTTGAAAAAGGATGTTGTAGTATTTACTAAAAGTGTTTTATATCCTTATGTTTTGGGGGAAATTAAAAGTGTGCTTTAATTATGCACTTTTTTTTGATATAATGTTTAAGGTGGTATAAGTTTATGAAATATATAAAAGGTAATTATCGAAAGAGTATTTTTAAATCTGATAAGGGCTATGTTATTGGCCTTTTTAAGGTTGTTGAAACTAATGATTCTTCTTTGGAAGATTATGTTAATAGGACAATAACTTTTACAGGATATTTTAATGATTTGAATGAGGATGAGACTTATATATTTTATGGAGATGAGACTGTTCATCCTAGGTATGGTTTTCAGTTTGAGGTTTCTAGTTATGAAAGGGTTAAGCCTACTGGAAAAGATGGTGTTACGGAGTTTTTGGCTAGTGATTTGTTTCCTGGAATTGGGCTTAAGCAAGCAGGGGCAATTGCGAATGTTTTGGGTGATAATGCTTTGGATGAGATTTTAAAGGATCCTTCTTGTTTGAATTTGGTTCCTAAACTTTCTAAGAAAAAGGCGGACAAGATTTATGAAATTTTAAGTAAATATGAGGAAAGTTATGACGTGACTAAAAAACTTATTGAGATGGGATTTACAATGAAGGATGCTTTAATTATTTATAATGAATATCGTTATATGACTATGGATGTTATAAATAAAAATATATATAAGTTAATTGAGGATATTTCAGAACTTAATTTTAAAAAAGTTGATAGTGTGGCAAGAAAAATGGGTATTAATTTTGATGATAAAAGAAGGGTAAAGGCGGCTATTTTATATGTTATGAATTTACTTATTTTTAATCGTGGTGACTTGTTTTTATCTTTTGATGATATTATGAAGAATGTTAATGCACATTTGAATCTTTCTTTGAATTATGAAGATTATGAAGTTTATTTTAAGGAACTTTCGGATTTAGATAAAATTATTATTAAGGGTGATGATTTTTATTTGAAGGAGATTTATGAAGCATCTGTTAATGTTGTTAATAGGGTTCATTTACTTGCGAATATGCCTTGTCAAAAGAATAAAAAGCTTAATTCTTTATTGGATAATATGGAAAAGGTGTATCAAATCACTTATAATGATAAGCAAAAGGAAGCTATTATAAAGGCTTTGGAAAAAAATATTTTGATTATTACTGGTGGTCCTGGAACTGGTAAGACAACTATTATTAAAGCAATTACTGAGTTATATCAAAAGATAAATAATTTAAGTTATGATAAGTTTTTAGAGGAACTTGCTTTACTTGCTCCTACTGGACGGGCTAGTAAAAGGATGAGTGAAGGGTCTTTACTTCCGGCTTCTACTATTCATAGGTTTTTGAAATGGGATAAAGATGGGGATACTTTTTTGGTAAATGAGAATAATAAGGCTAGTAGTAAGCTTGTTATTATTGATGAGATGAGTATGATTGATATTTGTTTGTTTGATAGTTTATTAAAAGGTTTAAAGGACAATATTAAGCTTATTTTGGTTGGTGATTATAATCAGCTTCCTAGTGTTGGTCCTGGTGAGGTTTTAAAGAGTTTGATTGAAAGTGAGGTTATTGATACTGTTCATTTGGATCAATTATATAGACAAAGTGAGGATTCCTATATTACAACGCTTGCTTATGAAATTAGAAATGGAAATCTTAGTCAAAATTATCTTGAGACTAAGGGGGATTATACTTTTTTGGAGTGTAGTTCGATTTATATTAAGAAAAATTTAAAAAATCTTTGTAAGACTATTTGTGAAAAGGGTTATGATTATAAAAAGGTTCAGGTTCTTGCTCCTATGTATAGGGGTGAAAATGGGATTGATTTACTTAATAAACAGCTACAGGAAGTTTTTAATCCTAAATCTAAGGATAAAAGGGAAATAAAGCATGGTGATGTTGTTTTTAGAGAAAATGATAAGATTCTTCAACTAGTCAATATGCCTGATGAGGGTGTCTATAATGGTGATATTGGGGTTATTAAGTATATAAAATATGCGAATACTAGTAAAACACATAAAAATGAAATTTATGTTGATTTTGATGGTACAGTTGTTAAATATACTAGTAAGGATTTTGGTAAGATAAAGCATGGCTTTATTATTAGTATTCATAAGTCTCAAGGTAGTGAGTTTGATATTGTTATTATGCCAATTAGTTTATCTTATGGAAGGATGCTTTATAAAAAACTTGTTTATACGGGTATTACGCGGGCTAAAAGGAAGCTTATTTTGATTGGTGAGCCTAAGGCCTTTGAAAGAAGTGTTTATAATAATTGTGAATATAAAAGAAATTCTAAATTATTTGAGATGCTTTTGGAATAATTTTTTTAAATTGGTTCATATTAAAAATGTATACGAATGTATACCATCAGTTTTCTAAGCTAGGCAGGTGATAATGTGAATATGATGAAAAATGTAGCTTGTATGGCTATGGGTGCTACTTTTATGATGGCTTATCAAAAGTATAAAGAGCCTGTTAAAAGTGCAGCTATTAAGGCCTTTAAGGAAACTAAGAAGAAGGCTAATGAAGCTTTAGAAGATATGATGTAAAGAAAAAGTCTATTATGGACTTTTTTTCTTTTGTTTTATTTTTTCTGTGATACAATTGTTGTAGGAGGTTAGTATGAGAGTATTAATTGCAGATTTTGATAAAACAGTATATACAGATAATTATGATAAAAATATAGAGGCTATAAATAAGTTTGTTGATGATGGTAATGTTTTTATTATTGCAACTGGTAGAAATTTATATAGTTTGAAAAAAGATCTTAGTGATTCTTTAAAATATTCTTATTTAGTTTGTAATAATGGGGGAATTATTTTTGATAAGGGATTAAATGTTGTTTATAGAAAAGATATAACGGATGAGGTTGCTAAATCTATTTTTGATATTTTGAAGAAAAATCCTTATGTTGGAAATCCTTTAATTGATAAGTCTACTAGATATGAAGATGATATTGTTTCGCATGCTAATGCGGTTATTGCAAGAATTATTGATAGGAATAAGACTAAGGAACTTCTTGATTCTATTATTAAAAAATATCCACAAATTACGGGATATCTTAGTGATAGGTGGTTAAATATTGATGATCAGAGTGTTAGCAAGGGAAGCGCGCTTAAACATATTTGTAATTTTATTGATTATGATTATAAAATGGCTTATGCTATTGGTGATAATTTAAATGATATTTCAATGTGTGAGATATGTAATGGATTTATTATTAAAGGTGGTTCTTTAGAACTTGAAAAGGTGTGCAAGGGTATTGTTTCTGATGTTTTTGAATTAATAGAACTTTTGATGGATTAAGTTCTTTTTTTTGTTTATAATAAAAATGGTGATTTTAATGAAAAAAATTTTATTTACAGGATCTAGAAGTGGAATAATTGGTAAAGTTATTGATAGTATTTCTTCTGATTATTTTATTTATATTTCGGTGCATACTTTGTCAGAATTAGAAAGAGTTAAAGAGAAATATAAGGATTTTAAAAATATAAAATGTTTGAAAATTGATGTTACTTGTATGGATGATTTAAAAGTACTTTATAATCTTGATATTGATATTTTGGTTAGTAATGCGGCTATTGGTGAATCGGGTTCTATTATTGATATGGATATGGATAAGGTTAGGGATAATTTTGAGGTAAATGTTTTTGGTAATTTTTCGCTTTGTCAAATTGTTTTAAAGAATATGATTAGAAAGGGTAGTGGCAGGGTTATTTTTATGTCTTCATTGGCTGGTATTATTCCTATTCCTTTTTTGGGCTCTTACTGTGCTAGTAAGGCTAGTATAATTAAATTTGCTGAGTGTCTTAGGATGGAACTTAAGATTTTAAACAAAAATATTGATGTTTGTTTAATTGAACCAGGACTTTATAATACGGGTTTTAATAGGCTTATGCTCGATAAAAAATATGATGATGATTTTGCAATTTTTTTTGATAAGCAGATTAAGCTTATTAGGTCTTCTGAAAATTTGGTTTTGTTTTTGTTTGAAAAGAGGTGTTTAGATAGTATTGTTATGAAAATTGTTAAGGTGATAAAAAAAGAAAAACCTAATTTTGTATATAGGGCTCCTTTGTTTCAGTCTTTGACGGCTAAGTTATATAATTTGTTTAATTAGTTTTATTTATGGCATTTTGATATATTGTTATTAGAGAGCTTGTAAATATGTCTTGTGAATAATGACTTTTTGTGAAACTTGCAATATATTTGCGGTCGAATTTTATTTCTTCGTTTAAAATTAATGATATTTTTTGGGCTAGTTCTTGATAGTTTTCTTTTTCAAAAAGTAGTCCTGTGTTTTTTGTTATAAGGTCTTTAATACCACCTTCGTTTGTTCCTATTACAGGAATTCCGCAGGAATTTGCTTCTATTACTACTAGTCCAAATGCTTCTTTTCTAGATGGTACAAGGGATACATTTGCTATGTTATATAGTTTTCTTAGTGTTTCTTGGGGTTTATTTCCGATAAAATATATGTTTTTGAGATTTAATTTTTTTGAAAGATTTTGCATTTCTTTAAAAAGTTCTCCATCACCAGCTATGATTGTTGCGGTTTCGTTATTTTCGTAGATTGTTGCGGCTTTTAATATTAGGTCAATTCCTTTAAGTGATGTGAATTTTCCGGCAAATGAGACTATATTTTTATATTCTTTGATTTTTAATTTTTTTAGAAATTCTTTTTTGTTTACGTTTTCTATATAGAATATGTCTGGGTTATATCCATTGGGTATTAGGATTGTTTTATTTTTTGCATCTTTAAATATTGTATTTACTAGTTTTTTATTTCCTTTGGAAACTGTGATGATTTTAGTGGCTTTTTTGATGGCTTTATCGGCGTATTTTCTAAATCTTTGGCTTTTTTGGTATCCTATTAGGTCTGTTCCGTGGGCGGTTATTATTAATGGTATGTTATAGTCTTTTGCGATGCTTGGTAAAATCCATATGTGTCCTGCATGTATTATGTCTGGTTTGAATGTTTTTATTTCTTCTTCAATGGCTTTTTTGAAGGCATTTATGTATTTTTCTAGTTCTTCTTGTGTTAATTCGTAGAAGGTTTTATTACTTCTTGGATGGGTGGTGAAGCAGGGGAAATTAAAGGGTAATTGATTTTCAAGTTTTTCTTTGTTGTAAAAATATACTGGATGCATTTTTATTTTTGGGTTTTCTTTGATTTTTTGGTTTTCTGGGAAGATTATACTTACTTTGTGACCTTTTTTTATTAGACTGTTTGCGATGTTTTGGGTATATACACCGCTTCCTGATCCAGTTAGTGGGAAATGGTTAAGTAATAATATTTTCATAATAAATTTGTTCCTTTCTTTTATAAGTATATTGAAATATATATAATTATTTTATCAAGAATTTTTATGTTTAGCAATTTTGTTTAAAATTTAACAAAAAACTCTTGTCAATGGTTTATAAATTTGGTACAATTAAGAAGGTTGATTTGGCGAGATAGCTCAGTTGGCTAGAGCACTGCGTTCATACCGCAGGTGTCGAGGGTTCGAATCCCCCTCTCGCTACCAATTTGTTTGTGACTAGATTAATTTCTAGTTTTTATATATGGCCCGTTGGTGAAGTGGCTTAACACATTGCCCTCTCAAGGCAACATTCACGGATTCGAATTCCGTACGGGCTACCAAATGTTTATTACTAGATTAATTTCTAGTTTTTTTGTATGTTTTTTTAAAATGGGGTAATAATAGTTATGAAAGGGATGATTTGATGAATGAAAATTTAGAGTTTTTGGAATATATTTACCAAACTGCGGATATGGGGTGTAAGGCTCTTACGGATTTACTTTCTGATTTGAAAGATAAGGATAATAAGATTAAGGTTATTATTGAAAAAGAACTTAAAGGTTATGAGAAGTATTTGAAGGAAAGTAAGAAACTTTTGAAGAAGAATAAAACTAATCCTAAGGAGAAGGGGATTATGGCTGATGTTATGAGTAAATTTGGTATTAAAAAAGAGGTTATGAGGGATAATAGTGATTCGGCTATTGCTTCTATGCTTACCGAGGGGTTTACGATGGGAAATTTGGAACTTCAAAAAAGACTTGATAATTTTGAAAAGAATGTTTCTAAGGATGTTATTTTGTTAGCTAAGAATTTTATTAAGTTTGGTGAGGATAGTATTAATGATTTAAAGAAGTATTTATGACACGTTAAGTGTTTTTTTGTTTTAAAAACCATGCTTTTTGGCATGGCTTATAGTTCGAGGTTTTCTATTTCTGTTTCTTCTTCGTTTTCTATTTCTCTTTTTTCAATTTCTGTTTCTTTTTTTTCACTCATGGCGTGGATTTCTCTAGTTTTTTGGATTATTTTTTTAAGATTTATGTCTTCTGATAGTTTAGCATCATCGTCTAGTTCTATTAGATTTAGAATTTCTTCGAAGGTTGTGTATCCGTTTATTACTTTTTCTAATCCATCTTCTAATAGGGTTTTAACGTCTGAGTTATATACGAGGTCCCTAAGTTCTTCTTTGGATGCTCCGTCGCTTAAGGCATCTCTTATTGCTTGGGAGATTATTAGTACTTCTTGTACGGCTATACGTCCTTGATAACCACCATGACATTGTTCACATCCTTCAACATCATATATTTCTTCTACGTTTTTACCGGTTACTGATTTGAATATTTCTTTTTCGTATTCGGTTGTTTTTCTTTTTTCACGGCAGTTTGGACATAGTTTTCTAGCTAGTTTTTGTGATACTATTCCGGTTAGGGCGGAAGCTAGGAGGTATTTTGGAACTTCCATGTCGATTAATCTTTCGATGGTGTTTAGGGAGTTGTTAGTGTGGACTGTTGATAAGACTAAGTGCCCAGTTATTGAGGCTCTTACGGCGATTCTAGCGGTTTCGTTATCACGAATTTCTCCTATCATGATTATGTTAGGGTCTTGTCTTAGGATTGAACGAAGAGCATCTGCGAATGAGAGTCCAACCTTACTATTAACTTGTACTTGGTTTATGCCTTTTATGTCCATTTCTACGGGATCTTCAACGGTTATGATGTTTGTTGTTGAGCGGTTTAGAAATTGTAATATTGAGTATAGGGTGGTTGATTTACCTGTTCCAGTTGCCCCAGTTATTAGTATGATACCATTTGGTACAGAAATCATTTCTAGGACTTTTTTATAATTTTCGTCACTGAATCCTAATTCTTCAATTCCTGATAAGCTTCTTGAGTAATCTAGAATACGTATAACTATTTTTTCTCCGGTTGTAACGGGAAGGGCTGATACACGAAGATCTAAATCTACATCTTTGATGGTAGCTTTTATGGCTCCATCTTGAGGTTTTCTTGATTCTGTTATATTCATTTTTGAGATAGTTTTTATTCTAGTTACGACGTAATCTCTTGATGCGTTTGGTATTTTTGCGTAGTCTAGAAGTTGTCCATCTATACGAATTCTTACTAACAGATAGTCTTCATAGGGGTCAAAGTGAATATCACTGGCTCCTTTTTTACTTGCATCTACTAAAATTTCGTTTACTATATCAACTACTGGGATTTTTTGAAAGTCAAAAGTTTTAAGCATTAAAAATCACTCCTTTTTATTTTTATTTTGCGCTAAAGACTAGCATTTATCCTGAAACTATTATATAATATATTTTGGATAAATACAATATAAAGGAGCTAGTTATGAAAAAATTAAATAATAGAGGCTTTTTACTTGTTGAGACTATTGTTGTTTCGGCGTTTGCTTTGACGGTTTTGATTATTTTGTTTGTTCAGTTTAAAAATTTGATTAATAATTATGATTTAAGTTATAAGTTTAATACGGTAGAGGGTATATATAATTTAAATACAATTAAAACTTATTTGAATGAGAATCAAAGTAGTGAGACGCCACTTAATAGTTTGCTAAAAAAAGAAACTTCGAAGAATTATCTTGAGATAATTAAAAACGGTAGTTGTACAGTCAATGATTTAGGACTTGCTTTAGGAGATTTTTGTGATAAGCTTGCTTCTGCTGGTAATTTTAAGACGGTTATTTATACGAATTCTGATGTTACGGCTTTGAAAGCTTATGTTTTGAAAACTGATTCCAATAGTGTTATTTCGGAGAATATGAAGACTTTTATTAAAAGAATTGATATGGAAACTTCTAAAAATAGATTGATTGCGGAATATAAAGATGGTTCTTTCGCGACTATTACTTATGGTGTTAATAATGATAATCTTACTAGTTATACAGAGCCCGTTAATCCTTTTTCTACGGATAGTTATGATTTCCCAACAAATAATTTATTATTTTGGGGGGATACTAGTAATAGTAGTAATACTGTGAGTGTACTTAAAAATAAGGTGAGTGGTGATGATGGTAAGCTTACTAATTTTGATA
Organism: Vescimonas coprocola; assembly: GCA_963660615.1. Taxonomy (GTDB): domain Bacteria; phylum Bacillota_I; class Bacilli_A; order RF39; family UBA660; genus Coprosoma. The sequence goes on along the minus strand of CAVKYE010000021.1, from coordinate 1,238 downwards.
ATAATTCTAGTAGTGGTTTTAATAATAGTGAACTTGTTTTTGACGGGGTTAATGATTATGTAAATATTTCTTTAGCGTCGCACGAATTTAGTGATGGTGTTAGTTATGTTATATATGTTAGTGTTGATAATTCTGATAATCAAGCAATTGACTTTTTTGGTAATTGGGAAACTGCTGGAGGAGGCATTGGAATAACTTCTGATAATAAGTTTTATGTTAATGGGTATGACGGCAGTAATTATATAGAATCTAAATCAAATACCATTTTATCTAATCAATATTATACCGTTATTGGAACGTATGATGGAACTAATTTGAAAATGTATGTTGATGGCACTTTGATTTCTTCTAATACTCTTAGTAAGATGACAACGTCATCTATGCCCATTTATATAGGAGGTAATCCAAATTCTAGTGGCTTTGATGTAGTAGCTAAGATGAGGATGAAAGAGGCTATGGTTTATGATAGGGCTATTAGTTTGGATGAAGTTAAACAAATTACTAGTATTTTTAATAAAAAATATAAGTCTTAGAGTGGGAGGTTTTTATGAATAATAAAGGTTTTACGGTAATAGAGTTACTTGCTTCTTTTTCGCTTACGATGCTTATTGTGGTTTTTCTTTTTCAAATTGTTTTAGATTTGAAAGATGTTTTTGTTAATGACAGTTTGAAAACACAGATTATTAATCGTAATGCGCTTATTGCGACTAGTCTTTCTAATAAGCTTGATAAGGCTGGTGTTTATGCTGTATCTTGTGATTCAAATTCGAAAGGTTGTGCTGTTAGTTCTAGAAAAGAATCTTTTGTTATTACAATTGATACTGATAAAATTACAATTGGTAATAAAGTTATTAAGGTGGCTATAGATGAGAATACTTATATTGACTTATCTTCACTTAAAATTTCTAGTGAGTCTGATTCTTCAGGCCTTGGTGTGGGAGGACATAATTCTTACCTAAATATTAATTTTGATGTTGTTAATAAAAATTTAGATGATGCCGTTAAGTTTAATTATGTTTATTCTTATGTTGGTGGTGAGGTTACTGATAGTTATAATCCAATAACTACTCATTTACTAACTTATGATTATAGTACAAATGGAGGAACTACAGCCTCTCAAACGGAAGAACATTATGAGATGGGATCAAGCGTTAATTTAAGTGTAACAGCCGAAAAAGAAGGCTGGGAATTTATTGGCTGGAACACCAATAAAGATTCAGAGGTTGCCCTTAAAACAT
>CAVKYE010000020.1:0-21222 GCA_963660615.1 Vescimonas coprocola | reverse complement strand
ATTTTATAAAACAACATCAATGAATTTATCTAACTTAGATACATCAAGAGTAACAAATATGAGTTATATGTTTTCTAATTGCAGCAGTCTTACTAGTTTAGATGTAAGTAACTTTAACACAAGCAAAGTAACAAGTATGAGCTCTATGTTTTTTTCTTGCCGCAGTCTCACCAGTTTAGATGTAAGTAACTTTGATACAAGTAAAGTAACAGGTATGTATGGTATGTTTTATTTTTGCAGCAGTCTCACCAGTTTAGATGTAAGTAACTTTGATACAAGTAATGTTTTAGATATGAGTGCTATGTTTTCTGGTTGCAAGAGTCTCACCAGTCTAGACGTAAGTCATTTTGATACGAGTAAAGTAACAAATATGAGTTTTATGTTTTATTATTGCAGCAAACTCACCAGCTTAGATTTAAGTAACTTTGATACAAGTAAAGTAACAGATATGAGGTATATGTTTTCTTATTGTAGCAGTCTTACTAGTTTAGATGTAAGTAACTTTGATACAAGTAATGTAACAAATATGAGTTATATGTTTTCTTATTGTAGCAGTCTTACTAGTTTAGATTTAAGTAACTTTGATACAAGTAAAGTGACACGCATGCATTATATGTTTTGTGGCTGCAAAAGTCTTACCAATTTAAATATAAGCAAGTTTGATACAAGTAAAGTAACAAATATGGAATCTATGTTTTATTATTGCAGCAGTCTTACCAGTTTAGATGTAAGCAATTTTGATACAAATAAAGTAACAAATATGTTTGGTATGTTTTATAATTGCAAAAGTCTTATCAGTTTAAATGTAAGTAACTTTGATACAAGTAATGTAACAAATATGGGTTCTATGTTTGCTGGATGCAGCAGTCTTACCAGTTTAAATGTAAGTAACTTTAATACAAGTAAAGTAACAGACATGAGTGATATGTTTTATAATTGCGGCAGTCTCACCAGTTTAGATTTAAGTAACTTTGATACAAGTAAAGTGACACGCATGCATTATATGTTTTGTGGTTGCAGCAGTCTCACCAAACTTTCATTATGTTCTTTTGATACAAGTAGCGTAACAGATATGAGTTATATGTTTTATAATACATCTAAATTAACTGCAATCTATGTAGGCCCTTCTTGGACAACTGCAAATGCAACAACAGATAATATGTTTTCAAGTAGCGGAGTATCTGCAGTAACGCAATCAGATAATTGTGGGGTAGATACTGAAAATATTTCGATAAATTTTAATACAACATCAACAACAAATTCAATCACTGTAGTAGCATCTGCTTCTGCTGACAGTGGAATAGCTAAGTATGAATATAGTAATGATGGTGGTTCTACTTGGGTTACTGGAGCAAATAATACGTATACTTTTACAGGTTTAACTCAAAATACTAGTTATGAGGTAAATGTTAGGGTAACGAGTAATGATGGTAAAACCGCTACTTCTGATAGTAAAAGTGTTACAACGTCATCTATTGCTATACCTACGTTTAGTGAAAGTGGAACAACCTCTAAAACAGTTACTATAACATATCCTAGCGGATGCGGTAGTACTTATACTTGCACATATAGTAAAGATGGCGAGAGTGATGTTGATGTAACATCAACAACTACAACTGTCACATTTACTAATAGTGGTGATGTAGTTGCTAAGGTAACGGATGGAACTAATAGTGTAAGCAGTAGTTATACATTAATGATAACAGCTGCAGATATTTTAAAATCAAAAGTAGTGACTGAAGGGGACGGATTATATGTTGATGATACGGAATCTGGTAGATATGTATTTAAAGGAGCAGATCCAAGCAATTATATTACTTTAGGTTCTGATACATATAGAATAATATCGGTAGAATCAGATGGGACATTAAAAGTAATTAAGAATGAAAGTATTGAAAGTATTGTATTTGATCCAGGATATTCAACAAGTATATCTGGAGTAACGGATGCTAATTCTATGGATGGTACTAGATATACAAGTACGTCAACTGATTATTGTTATTATTCTAGTTCTACAAAGTTGTATTATGGTTGTAAAGTATGGGGAAGTAAAACGACAATGTTAGATTCATCTGGAAACAATATAACAACGATGCCAAGAGCAGTGGGGGGAACAGAATATAATCTTCCTGATACAGAGGCATATATAAATACATATTTAAATAGTACATGGTTAAATACATTATCTACAGATGTACAAAATAAAATTATGACGCATATTTTTAATGTGGGAATTGTAAAGCAAACTAGTGGTCAAACGTTAGCTACGGATATATCACAAGAGAAAACATATAAGTGGAAAGGTAAAGTAGGATTAATGAATGTTAGTGATTATGTAAAATCAAATAGTAATACAAGTTTATGTGGAACAGTATATGCCAATAGTTCTTCAGCAGGTAATTATAGTACATGTAAAACAACAAATTGGATATTTACTTTAATTGGTTCTAGTAATCCTTGGACAATTACACCTAATTCTAATACGTATTCTAATTATGTGTTCCGTGTTACTAATAGTGGTAATCTTGGTGGTAATTCTACAGTTAATTCTCGTGGTACGGCTCCAGTATTCTTCTTATCATCTAATGTAACTTTAAGTGGAGATGGAACTAGTAGTAGTCCGTATAGTGTAAATTAAAATAAATTTTAACTGAGTTATTTAAAGTACTCAGTTATTTTTTTCGAATTTTGTTGTTTAAATTTTTGTTTATTTGTACATTATAATCATAGAATATTAATGAAAGGAGAGGTATATGTTTGGTAATTTTGAGGAGGAGGCTAGGTGTGTTTTAGTTAGGGCTAAGGAAGAGATGTATAATCTTAATCATCCTTATGTTTCTTCTGAACATTTATTGCTTTCGATTTTGAAGGTTGATAATGATATTTCTTCTAGACTTAAGGAATATGATTTGAGTTATGATGTTTTTAAGAGTGAGATAATTAAGGTTGTTGGTAAGGGCTCTAAGCCTAGTGAATATTTTTTGTATACGCCTTTGCTTAAGAGGGTAATTGAGAATGCTTCTTTGGATGCGAAGGAGAATAATGATGGAACTGTTACGATTAATCATTTGTTTTCTAGTTTGCTTGAGGAAGGTGAAGGGGTTGCGATTAGGGTTTTAATTGGTATGGGTATTGATATTGATGAGCTTTATAATGATTTTACTTATAAGTTTACTAGTAAGAAGGGTAATAAGAAACTTCTTTTGGAGGAGCTTGGTATTGATTTGAATAAGAAGGCTTTGAATGGAAAACTTGATCCGGCTTATGGTCGTGATAAGGAGATTAAGAGGGTTTTGGAGATTCTTTCTAGAAGGGGCAAGAATAATCCTTTGCTTATTGGTGATGCGGGGGTTGGTAAGACGGCTATTGTTGAGGAACTTGCGAGGATGATTGTTTCTGGTGATGTTCCTTTGTGTCTTAAGAATAAACGTATTATTAGTTTGGATATGGCTACTAGTGTGGCTGGGACGAAATATCGTGGTGAGTTTGAGGAGAGGATGCATAAGATTTTAAAGGAAATTGAAGAAAATGATGATATTATTTTATTTATTGATGAGGTTCATACTTTAGTTGGTGCGGGGGGCGCTGAGGGGGCGATTGATGCTTCTAATATTTTTAAGCCGGCTTTGGCTAGGGGTTCTTTAAGGTGTATTGGGGCGACTACTACGGATGAGTATAAGAAGTATATTGAAAAGGATGGTGCTTTGGAGCGTAGGTTTCAAAAGGTTATTATTGAGGAGCCTTCTTTGGAGGGTGTACGTGATATTCTTATGAATTTGAAGGAGGTTTATGAAGGTTTTCATGGGGTTAGTATTGGTGAGGATATTATTGATTTGATTATTTCTTTGTCGGATAAGTATGTTTATAATCGTAATCAGCCTGATAAGTCTATTGATATTTTGGATGAGGTCTGTGCGAAGGCTAGTTTGAAGGAAAGTAAGGCGGCTGTTTTATATAAGGAGTGTAACAAGAAGTTAAAAGAGGTTATTTCTTTTAAGAAAAAAGCGATAATTGATAATGATTTTGCTTTGGCTTCTAGGTATAAGACTGAGGAGTTTAAACTTTTGGATGAGATTAATAATTTGGAGCTTAATTTATATAAAAAGGGTAATAGGAAGGTAAGTCAGCTTGATGTGGCTTCGGTTGTTAATAGTAAGACTGGTATTCCTATGTATGAGCTTTTGAATGAGAAAAAGGCTATTTTAAAGCAAACGGAAAATATTTTGAAAAATAATATAGTAGGTCAGGATGAGGCTGTTAGGAAGGTTTGTAATATTGCAAAGAAGATTAAATTGGGGTTAAATGATAAACAGTATTCACTTTTATTTTGCGGGCCAAGTGGTGTTGGTAAGACGAGGCTGGCTAAGTTATTTGGAGAGAATTTAGTTGGTAAGAAGAATGTTATTAAGCTTGACATGAGTGAGTATAGAGAGGCTCATAGTATAAGTAAGATTGTAGGGGCACCTGCTGGTTATGTTGGTTATGATGATAATTCTAATATTTTGGAGGAAATTAAAAATAAACCTTATTCGGTTTTGATATTAGATGAGATTGAGAAGGCTCATAGTAGTGTTATTAATTTGTTTTTGCAGGTTTTGGATGAAGGAGTTATTAAGGATAGTAGGTCTAATGTTGTAAGGTTTGATAATGTTGTTATTATTATGACTTCTAATACTGGTTTTCATGATATTAGTGTTGGGTTTACTAGTGGTAATGATCTTTTGTCTAAACTTAATGATAAGTTTTCTATTCCTTTTATGAATAGGGTAGATAGTGTTGTTTCTTTTAACTCTTTGAAGTATGATGATGTTTTGAAGATTACTAATATGGAAATTAAAAAGCTTAAGGTGAAGTATAAGGATAAGATTGATATAAAGATTTCTAGTAAGGTTATTTCTAAGATTGTTTCTTTAGTGGATTATGAGGAATATGGGGCGAGAAAGATTGGCAAGGTTATTAAGGATAATTTGGAGAATATGGTTATTGAGGCCCTTATTGATGATAAAAAATATATTTATATTAATGATTTTGTGAAACAAGGTGCTTAAATAGCACTTTTTTCTAATATGATGAAATAATTTGACTTTTTAGGAAAAGGATATATAATATATATCAAGTAATTAATATTTAAGGGGGATTTTATGGAGAGGATTGTTGTTGGTATTTTACCTAGTATTAAGATAGGAACAGATGATATGGTATATCATGATTGTTATTCGTTTGTAAATTTATATAGTAAGAAGGTGCTTGAGGCTGGTGGTATTCCTATGGGAATATTGTTAGAGGATGGAAAGCTTGATGTGAATTGTTTGAAGGCTTGTGATGCTTTGCTTTTACCTGGAGGTAATTGTATAAAAAATCCTTATTATGAAGCAACTTGTTATGCAATTAATAATAATGTTCCTTTGCTTGGTGTTTGTATGGGTATGCAGGCTATGGGAATATATAGTTCTATTGGTTATGATGATGATTTTGCTTCTTCTTATGATGCATTTAAACAAAAATATGGTGGGGTGCTTAGGAGAATTGAAGGTCCACATTTTCACGATAATTGTTCGATTACTAGGGATGATGAGGCTATTAAAAAGGCTAGTCATAGTATAACTATTTGTAATGAATCGCTTTTATATGATATTTTGAAAACTAATAGGACTAGTGTTGTTAGTTTGCATAATTTTACTATTAATGAGCTTGGTAGTGATTTTAAGGTTACGGCTAGGGCGGATGATGGTATTATTGAGGCTATTGAGTATGATTCTCTTTCTCATTTTATTTTGGGTGTGCAGTTTCATCCTGAGGCTTCTTGTGATAATAGGATTATTAAAAGGCTTGTTTTGGAGGGGGCTAAAAGAAGGTAGGACTTTCTTTTTTTATAAAAAAAACTAAGTTTGTACTTAGTTTTCTATGAAAAATTTTTGATACCAGATTAGAAATACGTATATGGTCCATATTTTTCGGCAGTGGTTTTTTTTGCCGGTGTAGTGTTCATCTAGCATTTTGTTTATTTTTTTTATGTCGAAGAATTCTTTTGTGAAGTCTTTGTTGAACATTTCTTTGGTTATTTTATAGTATTTTTCTTCTCTAAACCATTTTATTATTGGTACTGGGAAGCCTTTTTTTGGTCTTTTGTACCATGCTTCTGGTATTCTTTTTGAGGCGGCTTTTCTTAGGATGTATTTGGTTGTGTTATGAGATAGTTTGTATTTTGTTGGGATGGTACTTGCTAGGGCGAATACTTCTTTGTCTAGTATTGGTACTCTTAGTTCTAGGGAGTTTGCCATAGCCATTTTATCGGCTTTTAATAGAATATCGTTTGGTAGCCAAAAGTGCATGTCTAGGTATTGCATTTTGGTTAAATCGTCTTTGTCTTTTACTTCGTCATAGTATGGTTTGGTTATGCTTTGGTAGGTTACGTTACTTTTGTATTTGTCTGATAGTATTTTGTTTGCTTCTTTGTTGTTAAAGACGAAGGCGTTTCCGACGTAATAGTCTTCTATTTTTGATCCACCTTTGGTTAGAAAGTTTTTGCCATGAAATTCTGGTAGTGGTGAGATTACTGTTTTTACTATTTTTCTTAAGGCTTTTGGTAGTTTACGGTATTTTAGCAGGAGATCATCTTCTTTGTAGAAGGTGTATCCTCCAAATAGTTCGTCGGCTCCTTCGCCTGATAGGACAACTTTTACGTGTTTACTGGCGAGGTTTGATAGAAAATATAGTGGAACGGCTGAAAGGTTGGCGGTTGGTTCGTCGGCGTAGTATTGTACTTTGTCTAGACTTTCAAAGAAGTCATTAGAGTCTATTAGTTCATTTATGTTTTCGATTTTTAACATGTCTGATAATTCTTTGGCATATGGTACTTCGTTGAAGTTTTTGTAATCAAAACCAACAGAGAATGTTTTGTCTGGTTTTAGGTAGGATACGACGTATGATGAGTCTATTCCGCCTGATAGGTATGATCCTATTTCAACATCGCTTACTAGGTGTGTGTCTATTGATGAGGTTATTTCTTTGTCGATTTTGTTTACTAGTTTATCAAAGTCCCAGTCTTTGGCTTCAAATTTTATTTGGTAGTATTTTTTTGTTTTTAATTCTTTTGTTTCTTCGTTATATTTGAAGTAGTGACCTGGTAGGAGTTTGTATACGCCTTTAAAGAAGGTTTCTTCTAGGACTGAGGTTTGGAAGGTAAGGTATGGTTTTAGGGCGTCTTTATTTATTTCTTTTTGAAAGTCGGGGTGTTTAAGTAGACTTTTTATTTCTGATGAGTACATGAATGTGTTATTCATGTTTGCGTAATAGAATGGTTTTTGACCAAAGTGGTCTCTAGCTCCGAATAAGGTTTTGTTTTTTTTATCCCAGATTACGAAAGCAAACATTCCTCTTAGTTTGTCTAGTATTTTTTCTTTATATTCTTCGTATCCATGTAGGATTACTTCGGTGTCGGTGTTTGTCTTGAATATATGTCCTTTTTTTATTAGGTCTTTTTTTATTTCTTTGAAGTTATATATTTCGCCGTTGAAGGTTATATACATGGTGTCATTTTCGTTGCTTATGGGTTGTCTTCCGCCTTTTAGGTCGATGATTGATAGTCTTCTAAAGCCCATGGCGATGTTTTCGTCTTTGTAGTATGATTCGTCATCGGGTCCGCGGTGGATGATGGCATCATTCATTTCTTTGATGATGTTTTTTTCTTTTCTGTTTATAAATCCGCAAAAACCACACATATTATTTTTCTCCTTTCATTTCTTTACCAAAGTAGTTTAATATTTTTTCTGTTTCTACTTCTAGTGGATCTATGAATTTGTCATTTAGTTTTAAGTCTTTTTTGACTACTGATAGTTCTGTGCATCCTAGTATGTAGGTGTCTGCTTTTGTTTGGTTTATTAGGTTATCCCATTTTTCCTTTGTTATGGGTTTTCCTTTTTTGATGTAGTCATAAATTATTTCCATGACGAGTTCTTGGTTTGGTAAGATATATTCTAATCCTTCTTTTTCTAGTTCTTTTTGATATAGTTTGGATTTTATGGTTCCGGTGGTGGCAAGTATGGCTATTAATCCTTTTTTTCCTTTTAGGTATTCTACTGTATCTTTTATCATATTATTTACGGGGATGTTTACTGATTTTTGTAATGTTTCGTGAAAGTAGCATGATGTGTTGCAGGGGATTACAATCATTTTAGCTCCCATTTTTTCTAGGGTTTTACAGTCTTCTAGTAGGTAGGGAAGGGGGCTTTCTTTTGTGTTATCTAGGATGTATGATGTTCTATCTGGTATTTTAGCGTGACTTAATAGTATTATGTTTAGGTGGTCTTGGTCTTTGGTTGCTTTTGTTTTTTTTGTTATCATTTCGTATAGATATGAGCTTGCAAGGGGACCTAAGCCGCCTATTATTCCTAAACTTTCTTTCATTATTTCACCTTCTTTGGGGGATATAGTTTAAATAATTTGTAATCTTTTAGGTAGATTCTATTCATCCAAAATTTTCTATATAGTGATGTATCTATTTTGTTTTTTAGAGTGTATGAATATTTTTTTTCTTTTATTAGTTTACCTGCTTCTTCTAGGGTGTTTTTGTTGTAGATGTATTTTTTTAATAGATTTTTTGGGGTGGCAAGCCATAGGTGTGTGTTGTAGTTATATTCTGTTTGTTTATCTAGATTTAGTATTCTATCTTCGACTAGGTATTTGGCAAGGTTACAGCCTGCGGCGGTGGTGAAGAAACTGCTTCTTCCTTGCCTTATGTTTATTTCAAAGAGTTTATATTTTCCATCACGATAGTCATATTTTAAATCGAAGTTTGAATAGCCTACATATTTTATTTCTTCTAGGAAGGCTTTTATTTTTTTGTATATTTCTTCGTTTCCTTTTGAGATGATGGCTTTATAGTTGCCAATTCCATATGGAGTGTGTTCTTCTAATATACACTGACCTAGACACATCATTTTGACTTTTCCTTCTTTGTTTGAGTAGCAGTTAAGAACCCACATGGTATCATCTAATCCTGGAATAAAGTCTTGAACTATTAGGTGAGCTCTATAATTAGATGAATAGATATTTTCTATGACTTTTTTTAATTCTTCTTCGGATTTTATTTCGTAGCTTTTTTCTTTTCCTTTAAAGTCTACTTTTGAGTATTCTGTACTGCTGGCTGGTTTTAAGGCAACAGGGAAGGAAAATGGAAGGGATATGTTATCTTTGTTTTCATATGTGACAATGTAGGTTTTTGGATAGTCTAGGTTGTATTTTTCACATATGTTATAAAAACTTTCTTTGTCTTCTAGTTTTTCTTTTAGTTCTTTTTCCATGAATGGTAATATATAGTCTTTTTCTAGTTCCTCTTTATGTCTAACTATTAGGTCTGTATACCATTCAGCACATGATAATAGGATTAGTTTTTCATATTTGTTATATTCTTTTTTTATTTCTTTCATGGTTTTTAAAAATGTTTTTTCTTCGCTTAGATTTGGTACTATTTTTACGTCGATAAATTTACTTTTGCTGGTTTCTTTTAGGGCTATTTTGCCTACGCTTAGTGTTTTTACTTTATATTCTTCATAAAATGATCTTGCCATGCCATAGGCGTTGGCGTCGGTTCCTAGTATTACTGGTAAAAAATTTTTGTTCATTTATGTCACCTTTTCTTTTAAAAATTTCTTTATTAATTATATAATATTTTTGATGATATGGCAATATAATGAAGGAAAATTAAGGGGGTAATTGCTTTATATAAATATAACTTTTGAAAATGTGGTCTATTATTTTATGGAAAGTGAATATTATTTTGTTTTCCACAATCCTTTGTTTTTAAAGGAAAAATGCGTGTTAAGAGAGTGTAAAGTGTAAGGTAAATGTAAAATTAATTTATTTTTTTATGTACTTTTTTTAAGTGGTGTGCTATAATAAAAGTCAGGTGATTGGGATATGATCGAAACTATTAAAAATACTTTGGATTCTAATGAAAATATTTCAAAGGAAGTTAAGAATGATTTGCTTGAGCTTGTTAATATTTTTCATGAAAATTTTAAGGATATTGATTTGTCTAACTTAAATGAAAGGTTAAAGACACTAATCATCAAAAGAGAAAGTATGTTTCTGGTAAAGATGCCTTGTAAGTACAATCCTTTTACTAATGAGATTTTGGTTAATTATGGTCTTTTTAATGAATGTGATGGTAGACACTGGCTTATGCATGTTTTACTGGGAATTATAACCGCTAAAGATAATCATTATGGATTTAATAATGAGAATGATTCACTTCTTGCTCTTAATGAAGGGTATACTGAGATTATTACTAACAATTTGGTTGGTGATGTTGAGGATAATTTTTTTACTGATGAGATTATTATGACTAATTTGATTGGTAAACTTATTGGTGATGATACTTTATTTGAAGCTTATTTTGATAATGATTCAGATAGAATACTTAAGGCTATGTTGGAAGCGGAGGACAAATAATGGAAAAAGATGTAAAAAGATTAGATGCTATGAATAGTAATTATGAAGGTAGAAAGCATGGAAAGCCTTCTGAGATTTTTGTTTTACAATGTGACTTTGTTAATGATCATAGTGAGATTGCTCGTAGTAATAATAGTTTGTTTATTTTGTCAGAAGAATGTTTGCCTGCTGGTCAGAGGATTAAAGAGGGTAGTAAAGAGGAATTTGGTAAAAATTTTAGTATTGCACTAGCTAGTGGAGCTTATAAGGTTGATGATTCACTAGAGGGTACTATGAAAAGAACTGCTTAAAAAGGCATTTTTTTTATAAAAAAACTGATATGTTTTTATATCAGTTTTTGGGTTTCTAATACTTTTTTTAGGGCTTCTACTATGTTTTCTAGTTGAGGATTTATGAATTTTGTGTTTAAGAAATTATTAAATTCATCTATTTCATTTTTTAGAGTATATGAGTTATAGTAATCGATGTTTAGAATTCCTTCTTTTTCAAGGACGTTTATTGTTTCTTTGTTTCTATTTAGAAATTCTAGGATTTTTATGGCTACGGTTGTGTGATAGTTGCCAATTATTAGGATATCATGGTCATTTATTTCAGTGATATTTCCATGTTTTAGGGCGTTAATCATTTTAGTTATTGTTTCTAGCCTTTTTACGAAGATGTTTATGAGGTTGCTGAAGATGTTTGCTTCGTCTTTTTCATTATAGTATTTTATTTTTATATGGAGTAGTTTTCCGTTAAATATGTCATTTATAATATAGTCGTTATATATTTCGTTATTTTTTATGTCTTTTGTTTTTCCATTTTTTGTAAGGAATTTTATAATGTTTTTTGCTTCTCCATTTTTTTCATATATACTACTTAGGACTGGATATTTTCTTAGGAGTTTTGGGTGTTTATAAATTATTTCATTTAGATTTTTGGTGTTGTAGTATTCTTTGGGGATAATTTCTCCGTCTTCATTTTGTCTATAGCAGAAGGCGTCTTCTAATTCTTTTTTGCTTATTTTTTCGCCTCTAAATAGTTTGGCGAGTCCTTTGGTGTCTTTTCCTTCTTTGCCGTAGCACAAATAGAATAGTTTAGCGTAGTTAAATCCTTCTTTTTCGGCATCTTTTTCGATTGATAAGAGGTGATGGTTTTGGCTAAAGGTGTTTTCTGTATTTTTTATATTTGTTAGGAATAGTTCATTTTGAATCCATTCTAAGGCTTCTTTGGTTTTGTCGTGAAGGGCGTTATAACTTTGGATGCTATGTTTTGTTTCGTGGAATATGGCTTTTAGGAAACTTGGGATTGATTTGCTTGCTTTGTTGTCATAGTTTATAAACATGTGATCTTTTAGATATATGCTGCATTCGTTGTCGTTTGTTTTTATTATATATATTTGGGGAATGTTTATTTGTGTTTTGTGCTCATTATTATATAGTTTTATCATATATCTTGTGGCAAAGTTTCCTAGAAATAATAGTTCGTTTTTACTGGCTCTATTTTCGTCGGTCATGTTTAATAGGTCGCTTATGTATTTTTCCATGATTCTTTTAAGGTTTATATTTTGGGTGTCTATATTTGTGGTGTAGTATATCATTAGGTAATCTTTTTCTTCTTCGTTTAATTTTTCACCTTTTGCATGTTTTAACATGGCTATTTTTGCTTTTTCATTCATTTGTTTTCGTGTTTTAAGTATTTTGTTTAATTTTTCGCCTTTATATATTTGTTTTACGTTTTCTTCTTTTAATAGAAGGGATCCATTTAGTGTTATGGGGTCATTTATAAATTCATCGGCTAGAAATTCTAAGAAACTATCCATGATGTTTTGTTCTAGTTTTGTTTTTGTGTGTTTGGCGTATTTTAAACAGTAGTTTTCAAAGGCAATTATTTTTAGTATGTCTTCTTTTTCGCCTGGTGATTCTTTGTTATTTATGATATTTAGGTATGATTCTTTTATTGTTTTTCTATCCATTAATAGCCAGTTTTGAACGATTATTTCTCCATATATGTTTATAAAGTCTTGATTGTATGTCATGTTTACCTCCTTATATCTTTTTTAATTATATCATGGGTTGCTTCTTTTTTTTTACTTTTTTTTATTTTTTTGATATATATTATTTTTTGCACTAATGTGTAGAGGTTATTGTTTGTGAATAAATATTTTTTGCATTTCTTTTTTTTATGTGTTATAATTGTTTTATTGATTAAAGGCAATGAGGAAAGAGTAGTACTAAGAGCTCTTATTTTAAGCGAGCTGATGATGGTGGAAGATCAGTAAATAATCTTTTAGGAATTCACTTTTTAAGCTGTATTTTAATACCGGATGGGCACGTTAAGTCTTTGAGGCAAGTTTTACTTGTGAATTAAGGTGGTACCACGGCTAGTTCGTCCTTTTTGGATGGATTAGTTTTTTATTTTTGAAAGGATTGATTTTATGGATTTGGAAAAAATTATTGATGAGTTGAAAAAAAAGTTAGATGGGGTTAGTTCTGAAAATGAGCTTAATTTGGTTAAGGCTTCTTATTTGGGTAAGAAGGGTGAGATTAGTCTTCTTAGCTTACAGATACGTGATTTACCTTTAGAGGAGAAGAAGAGTTTTGGTTTTAAACTTAATGAGTTAAAGACTAAGGCTTCTAGCCTTATTGATTTGAAAAGGGAAGAGATTAAGACTGATTTACTTAATAAAAAGTTAGAAAGTGAGAGTATTGATATTTCTTTGCCTGCTTTTAAGGTTCCTGTGGGTGCGCCTCATATTATGGAGAAGATTATTGAGGATGTTGAAGAGGTTTTGATGTCTATGGGCTATGATGTGGTTGATGGGCCTGAGATTGAAGAGGATAGATATAATTTTGAACTTTTGAATATTCCTAAGGGTCATCCGGCTAGGGATGCTCAGGATACTTTTTATTTGAAGGGTGAGGATATTTTACTTCGTAGTCAGACTTCTCCTGTTCAAATTAGAACGATGGAAAAAGGTGGGGGATGTGTTCCTATTAGGATGATTTGCCCTGGTAAGACTTATAGACGTGATAATGACGATGCGACTCATTCTCATCAGTTTATGCAGATTGAGGGTTTGCTTGTTGATGAGTGTGTCAGTTTGTCTGATTTGAAGGGGACTTTTGAGGTTATTGCGAAGTCTTTGTTTGGTGATGATTGTAATATTAGGATTCACCCTAGTTATTATCAGTTTACTGAGCCTTCTGTGGAGATGGATATAAGTTGTCATAGTTGTAAGGGCAAGGGATGTAATATTTGTAAGAATACTGGCTGGATTACAGTTGCTGGTGCGGGTATGGTTCATCCTAATGTTTTAAGAAATTGTGGTTATGATCCTAAGAAATGGCAAGGTTTTGCTTTTGGTTTTGGTGCTGAGAGACTTGCGATGATTAAGTATGGTATAGATGATTTAAGGGTATTTTATACTAATGATTTAAGGGAGAGTAAGACTTTTGATAGAAAGGAATGTGAATAATGATTGATTTAGAATGGGTTAAGGATTATATTGATATTGAAGATGAAGATTTAAATGAGCTTGCGGTTAAAATTACTGAGGCTGGTATTAATATTGAGAAGGTTATTTCTAATCATATTGATAATTTGGTTGTTGGTGAGGTTTTGGAGTGTAATATGCATCCTGATTCTGATCATCTTCATGTTTGCCTTGTTGATACTGGTAAAGAAAAGCTTCAAATTGTTTGTGGGGCGCCTAATGTTAGGGCTGGTATTAAGGTTATTGTGGCTTTGGTAGGGGCGAAGTTATCTTTGGATTTTGTTATTAAGAAGAGTAAAATTCGTGGTGTAGAGTCTAATGGTATGCTTTGTGCTTTGTATGAACTTGGGCTTGAGGAGAAGACTGATGAGAATTATAGTAAGGGTATTTGTGAACTTCCTTCTTCTTCTAAGGTTGGATCTGATCCACTTAAGGTTTTAGGTCTTGGTGATACTTTGTATGAGCTTGATATTCATAAGCATCGTAATAATGATTGTTATTATCATATTGGTTTTGCTTATGAGATTGCGGCTATTTTAGGTAAAAAAGTTACGCTTCCAGATACTAGTTATAAGTCTTTGGATGATTCTATTAATGATCATTTTAAGGTTTCGGTTGAAACTTCTAAGTGTCCTTTATATTTGGCCCGTGAGGTAAGGGATGTTAAGATTGGTGAAAGTCCTGAGTTTATTAAAAGAAGGCTTAATGCTTATGGTATGCGTTCTATTAATAATGTGGTTGATATTTCTAACTATGTTATGCTTGAGTTTGGACAACCTTTACATTTCTTTGATAAGGATACGCTAGGTGATAATATTTTGGTTAGGGATGCTTTTGATGGTGAGGAGATAACAACTTTGGATGGAGTATGCCGCAGTTTGTCTTCTTCTGATATTGTTATTACTGATGGAGAAAAACCTGTTTGCGTTGCTGGCGTGATGGGAGGAGAGGAAACTGAGGTTACGCCTTCTACTAAAAATATTTTGATTGAAAGTGCGATTTTTGATAGCGTTAGTATAAGATATACGGCTTCTAATTTGAATTTGCGTAGTGAGGCTTCTATTCGTTATGGTAAGGGGCTTAGTTATGAGTATACTTATATGGCTATTGATAGGGCTTGTCATTTGCTTGAAAAGTATGCGGGGGCGACTGTTTTGGGTGGCACGTGCTGTTTTGATAAGACTGATAAGACGTTAAAGAAGGTTTCTTTTACAACTTTAGAGATTAATAATATGCTTGGTATTACGCTTAGTGATGATGATGTTAAGACTGAGCTTGGAAGACTTGATTTTCCTTATGAGTTTTTGGATGGCAAGTTTGAGGTTACTATTCCAGCTCGCAGGCTTGATATTGATCCTAATATTAATGATATTGCGGAAGAGGTTGGAAGACTTTATGGATATGGTAATTTGGTGTCTACTTTGCCTAAGTGCCCTATTAAAAGGGGAGAATATAAGGGTGATGTTAAATACCGTAAGCAGGTTTCTAAGAGGCTTAGGTCTCTTGGACTTAATGAGGTTAAGACTTATACTTTAATTTCTCCTTTGATGGCTAGTTTGTTTAGGTATGATGGCAGAGAAAATGCGGTTTTACCTAATCCTATGAGTAGTGATAAGTCGGTTGTTAGGACTTCTTTGATTCCTTCTCTTCTTAATGTTTATGATTACAATAAGGCTCGTAAGGTTGATAATATTATGCTTTATGAGGTTAGTAAGACTTATGATAAGGATTATAATGAGGAAAGTAAGATATGTGGGCTTATTTGTGGTGAGTATTTAGGTAATGCTTGGCAAGGGGTTCATGTGGCTTGTGATTTTTATGTTTTGAAGGGTATTTTGGAAAATCTTTTAGATTATATGGGATTTAAGAATAGATATTCTTTTGAAAAATGTGTTTTACCTGATATGCATCCTGGTATAGGTGCGAAAGTTTTACTTGATAGGAAAGAAATAGGGGTGATTGGAAGGGTTCATCCTAAGCTTTATAAGGACGATGTTTATGTGTTTGAAATTTCTTTGAATGCTTTGATGAATAAGATTAAACCGATTAAGTTTAAGGAGGCTCCTAAGTATCCTACTGTTTACCGTGATATGGCTTTTGTGGTTTCTAATGAGGTTTCGTCAGCTTCTTTAGAAAAGGTTATTAAGAAAGCTGGTGGAAGGCTTTTAAAGGATATTAAGGTATTTGATGTTTATACTGGTGATAAGGTTCCTAGTGGTAAGAAGTCTATTGCTTATTCACTTATGTTTAGTGATGATAGGACACTTACTGAAGAGGAGATTACTTTAGTTTTTGATAAGATTATTAATGAGGTCACTAGTAAGATGGATGCGGTTTTAAGAGATAAATAAGGTATGGCTTTGCTGTACTTTTTTATATAATAGGAAAGTTATGGAATATAGTGTTAAAATGATACCGATTTATAATATAGATAACAAATAAGGGTGAACTTTGTTTGAAACAAAATTATAATCGATGAAATTTAAAAAGTAAGGGTATTTTATGAACTTATTTTGTTCACCCTTGCTTTTAATGAATGTTTAAGAAAAGTTGGAGATTTTATTGGGAGTTTAAAAAAAAGTGTGTTTGTTTCTAAATAAGATTTTATCAATCATTATTTATTAACTTATACACTTTATTTTATATGTTTAAGTTTTTTTGCATTAATTCTAATTTAATAGTAGTTATTTAAATAAATTTACAGTTTCAGTTAATTGTTCATTTGTATATTCTTTTATTTCGGCAGAATCGTTATTAATGGTTAATTCGATTTTATAAACGCCGTCATTGTATATATATTTATTTGTATCTGTTTTTTTAGCAAATCCAGAAATATCATTTTCATTCCATTGTGCATGGTATTGAAATTTAATTTTAGTATCATCTATTTCATAAATTTTTAATGTTTCTGGATTACCTGCAGCAGCATTATTATCACCACTGGTATATGAATATAATACTTCATCTTTTTTTACATTATCATCTGTTTTTTCATTTGTTTTTTCACTTGTTTTTTCATTTGTTTTTGCAGGTGTATTTGTATCTTTATTAAAATTAATTTTATTTGTTGTAAATAAAATATATAAAACAGATATTATTACTATAATTATTACTATTAATACAAAATTTTTTATTTTTTTCATTTTTGCTTTTTCCTTTCTATTTTAATAATAACATAAAAAAGGGAATAGTGCATACTTATTAAGTAGAAGTTATACAATTTAATTAATTTGTATATTATTGATTATATGTGTTTATATAAAGATAGTTAAATTTTTAATAGTCAATTTATGTGTTTTTATAAAACTATAGTTTTTATTTTTTATTGTACTTGATGATTGCAGATATATGTGTTGAAGAAAAAAACAAATGCAGCCCTAATAATGTCTAAAACAGGAAGATATATACATAAAGATATCGCTTTTAAATTTGGAATGTGGATTAGCTCAAAATTTAAATTATTACTTATCAAAGAATTTGAGAGATTAAAATCCGAAGAACAAAAGCAACTTGGATGGAATGCAAAACGCGAACTTTCAAAAATTAATTACAGAATACGTACTGATGCAATAAAACAGAATTTAATACCTAATAAGTTAACAAAAGAAAAAATTAATTATGTGTATGCTGAAGAAACTGATATTTTAAATATGGTTTTATTTGCTATGACAAAAGTTACGTTAAAACAGAACAAACCCCTTATAAATAAGGAAAAGCCTTGAAAATTCAAGGCTTTAATAAACATAATGGAGCCTTAACTTTTCTTATATTCGAAAAATTATACTCCCAGGATTGATTAAATCAACTAAGCAGATTATATAAAAATTATTATTAATTTTCAAGTCAATTATAAAAAATAACAAAAGAAAATAGTATAACTAGAACATATAGTGATTTGAAGCTAATTGTTAAATAGTAATTTGAAAGGCAGAAATTTATTTATCTGCCTTAATTATATTACTATAATACTTTGTTTTTCCAGATAGTACATCATCATAAAAGTTTTGTTTCCAATTAATATAATCGATGCTATCTTGAATTTCTTGTTTTTTATGTTCTAATTCTTTAAGTTTTATATCAAGGACTTGTTTTCTTTCAGGGATAGAAGATTCGCCTTTTAAACATAATTCAAGATATTCTTTCATTTCCATAATGCTCATACCACAATTTTTTAAACAAGATAAACTTTTAATCCAGTTAATATCATTGTCATCAAATACTCGATAATTACTTTTATTTCTTTTAACATTTGGAATCAAACCTTCATTACAATAAAATTTTAAAGTATCATAAGTTAAACCCGTTTTTTTACAAGTTTCTTTCATTGAATATAATTTTTCTGTTTTTGTCATAAATTTCACCTCTTAGTACATTCTAAAACAAGGGTGTAACACACAGTCAATAAAAAAATTGTTAAAAAAGTATTGACCGTGTCTAACACACGACATTTATAATTATATTGTTAATTGACATGATTGTCAATGAGAAAGGATGATTTTATGGAATATGTAAAATTAAACAATAGTGTAGAAATGCCAATCTTAGGATTTGGAGTTTATCAAATACCTAAGGAAGAAACAAAGAGATGTGTATTAGATGCTATTAAGGTGGGATATAGAAGCATAGATACAGCACAAAGTTATTTTAATGAGGCAGAAGTTGGAGAAGCAATCTCTGAATGTGGAATACCAAGAGAAGAATTATTTATTACAACTAAAGTATGGATTGATAATTATGGTTATGAAAATTGTAAAAAGTCAGTAGAAGAATCATTAAGAAAATTGAAAACTGATTATATTGACTTAGTATTACTTCATCAACCATTTAGTGATTATTACGGAGCATATAGAGCTTTAGAAGATTTATATGAGGAAGGAAAGATAAAAGCAATCGGTGTATCTAACTTCTATCCAGATAGATTAAGTGATATGTGTTTATTTGGAAGAAAAGTTATTCCAGCAGTAAATCAAGTAGAAACAAATCCAATGAATGCTCAGATTTTAGCCCAAGAAAATATGGAAAAATATGGTGTTCATATTGAAGCGTGGGCTCCATTTGGAGAAGGAAGAAATGGACTTTTTGATAATGTTACGCTTGTTAATATTGGAAAAAAATATGGAAAGACTTCAGCACAAGTTATTCTGCGTTGGTTAATAGAGAGAGGTGTAATTGTTGTATGCAAATCTACGCACATAGAAAGAATGGAGCAAAACTTTAATGTCTTTGATTTTGAGTTGAGTGATGAAGATATGGAAAATATTAATAAATTAGACACAAAAGACAGTTTATTCTTTAATCATCAAGACCCTAAAATGGTAGAATGGTTTGACAACATTGTTAAAGAAAGAAGAATAAATGAAGATTGTCGTAAAGATAATAAGAATTGGTGAGGCGTAAGAAATGAATAAAAAAATAATAATAGGAATTATAGTAGTTATAATAATTGCTGTAGTTGGAATAGTCTTGTATTTTTTACTTAATAATAAAGAAAATGAAAATAATAATCTAAATGAAAACACTGCCAATGAAACAACTCAAAATAATAGTAGTGAATCTAATAATAACAATGTAAATTCTAATCGTAAGATACTTGTTGTCTATTATTCGGCAACTGGATCTACTGAAAAGGTAGCAAAACAAATTGCTGATGATTTAGATGCTTATTTATTTGAAATTGTACCAAAAGATATTTATACATCAGATGACTTAGATTGGACTGATGATAATTCTAGAGTATCAAAAGAACACGATGATGAATCTTTGAGAAATGTAGAATTAACTACAACAAAGGTCAATAATTGGGATACCTATGATACCATTTTAATTGGTTATCCTATTTGGTGGGGCATCGCAGCATGGCCAGTAAATACATTTGTTGCGTCAAATAACTTTGATGGTAAAACAGTTATTCCTTTTTGTACTTCTGCTTCAAGTGGTTTAGGACAAAGCGGTGATTTACTTGCAGAAATTGCGGGTACAGGTGATTGGCAAGAAGGAAAACGTTTTTCATCAGGAGTATCAGCCTCAGAAATAAAAAATTGGACAGATAATTTAAAATAAGAATAGAAGATAGTTATGAATTATGTTTTAATTCAAAAGCAGAAGAAGGTTTCAATATTTTTATGATGCAGGAGATTATAGAACAAGAAAATTAATTACTTCATAAGATGAAATTGATAAGTGGATTAATATTTTATAAAGCTATATTATTTTCAATAGGAATCATTTAAAATATAGTAGTTCTTTTTGTATAATTATTTTGCCAAATTACAATCTATATAGTGAGTCAGTTAAACTATTAAATAATTTATTAGGAGGAAATAGAAAAATGGAATATGCAACTTTAAATAATGGAATAAAGATGCCAATTGTTGGTTTTGGTGTATTTGAATTAGATAAGAAAGAAACAGAAGAATGTGTATTAAATGCTATTGATTGTGGTTACAGACTATTTGATACAGCACAAGCATATTACAATGAAGAAAATGTTGGAAACGCAATAGCAAAAGCAATAGAAAGTAAAAAAGTAAAAAGAGAAGATTTATTTATTACTACAAAGGTGTGGGTAATTGAATTTACTTATGAAAAAACTAGAGAATCAGTTTTAGAATCATTAAAAAAATTACAGACTGATTACATTGATTTAGTTTTAATACATCAATGTTTATCAGATTATTATAGTGCTTATCATGCTTTAGAAGATTTATACAAAGAGGGAAAAATAAAAGCAATAGGAATATCTAATTTTAGTGCTGAAAGAATGCATGATTTATATACTTTTAATGAGGTTAAACCAGCAGTTAATCAAGTGGAAACACATTTATTTTTTCAACAAGAAGAATTAAATAGTTGGATGAAAAAACTGAATATACAGCATGAAGCTTGGGGACCTCTTGCACAACATAGGATTGGAGATATCATAAATAATCAAGTCATAAAAGAAATAGCAGAAAATCATAAAAGAACACCAATTCAAGTAGCATTAAGATATAATATTCAAAGGGGTATTGTTGTAATACCTAAAACAAAAGATAAAGAAAAAATGAAGCAAAATATTGATATATTTGATTTTGAATTAACAAGTGATGAAATAGATAAAATAAAAACTTTAGATGAAAATAAATCGTTATGGCTTGAATATGACGATCCTAATATAGTTGAAATGGCTATGTTATAAAATTACTAAATTACAATTTATGGAGTAAATCAGAAATGGTTTGTTAAAATTTAAAAAGACAACTCTAAGTCATAATGACCTAGAATTGTCTTTTTCTTTTTGGATATCTTTATCAAAA
>CAVKYE010000019.1:0-22566 GCA_963660615.1 Vescimonas coprocola | reverse complement strand
GATTATATAACAAGCAAAAAATGGACAAGGCTATGAAGGAGTTTGATATCAAGGAAGCTGCTTTAAGTGGCAAAGCTGAAGGCGAGGCTATTGGACTTGAGAAAGGCGAGGCTATTGGACTTGAAAAAGGCGAAATAAAAAAACAAAAAGAAATAGCTAAAAGTATGCTCGAAAGAGGTATGAACAAAAATGAAATATCAGAAATAACAGGTTTATCTATTGAAGAAATTAGTAATTTATAATGCTAGTTTCTTTTTTTCTTTTTATTTAAGTAATTGACATAATTTTAATATTGGTGTATAAGTTATATTAGTTTAGAAGAAAAGGACGTGACTTATGACTAAAAAATTAGTGATAGTGGAATCACCAACAAAGGTAAAATCTATAAGTAAATATTTGGGTAATGATTATATTGTTACATCTAGTAAGGGCCATATTAGGGATTTATCTACTCGTGGTAAGTTTGGTCTTGGTGTTGATGTTGAAAATCATTTTAAACCTGATTATAAAACTATAAGAGGCAAAAAAACGGTTATTGATGAACTTAAAAAGGAAGCTAAGAAAGTTGATTGTGTTTATCTAGCTACTGATCCGGACCGTGAAGGTGAGGCGATTGCTTGGCATATTTATGATGTTTTAGGGCTTAACGATGATAATTATAAGCGTGCAGCGTTTTCGGAGATTACGAAAAAAGGTGTTACTGAAGGAATTAAAAATGCTTCTACGATTGATAAAAATTTGGTAAATAGTCAAGAAACTCGTAGAATACTTGATAGAATAATTGGGTTTAGATTAAGTAAGCTTATTCAATCTAAGACTGATGGCAGTAGTGCGGGAAGGGTTCAAAGTGTGGCTCTTAAGCTTATTGTTGATAAGGAAAGGGAGATAAGGGCTTTTAAACCTTCAGAATATTGGAGTATTGATGCTTTATTTGATGATTTTAAGGCTGGGCTTTTTGCTTTTGATCATAAGACTTTGGAGGTAAAAAATGAAAAGGAAGCGGATGATATTTTAGGAAAGCTTTCTTCTGATTTTGAAATTGAGTCTATTGATAAGAAAAATAGGCAAAAGTCTTCTAGGGCTCCTTTTACGACTAGTACTATGCAACAGGAGGCTTCAAGTAAACTTAGGTTTGGGGCGAGAAAGACGATGTCTGTTGCTCAAAGGTTGTATGAGGGTATTGATATTGAAGATGAAACCGTTGGTTTGATTACTTATATGCGTACTGATTCTATTAGGCTTGCTTCGGAATTTATTTCTTCGACTTATAGCTTTATTGAAAGGGAATATGGTAAGGATTATGTTGGTCATGTAAAGGTTTCTAAGAAGACGGAGAATGTTCAAGATGCTCATGAGGCTATTAGACCTACTAGTATTGAAAGAACACCTTTGAGTGTTAAGCCATATTTGAAGGATGATGAGTATAAGTTATATAGACTTATTTATTATAGGGCTTTGGCTAGTTTGATGAAGGAAGCTAAGATAGAGGGTACTAGTGTTATTTTGAATAATAATAATTATCAGTTTAAGGCAACTGGTCATGTTATTGTTTTTGATGGTTATTTGAAAGTTTATAAGGATTATGAAGATACTAAGGATGCTGTTTTGCCTTCTTCTTTGAAATGTAATTCTATTATTGTTTCAAATGATGTTGTTAAGGAACAACATTTTACGCAACCGCCGGCTAGATATACCGAGGCTAAGCTTATTAAGGAGATGGATGAACTTGGTATTGGAAGGCCTAGTACGTATGCTACTATAATGGAGAATATTAAAAATAGAGGATATGTTGATGTTGTTGACAAGAAATTTATTCCTACGGATATTGGTTTTGAAGTTACTGATAAACTTCAGGAGTTTTTTAAACATATAATAAATGTTGAATATACGGCTAATATGGAAAATGATTTGGATAAGATTGCTTTGGGTAAGGAAGTTTGGTATGAGGTCCTTGAGAATTTTTATAAGCAATTTGAGCCTTCGGTTGAGGAGGCTTTGGAAAAGTCACCTAAAAAAGAAGCTCCTAAAACTGGTGAAGAGTGTCCTCTTTGTGGTGGGGATTTAGTTATTAGGAAAGGAAGATATGGTGAGTTTGTGGCTTGTTCTAATTTTCCTAAGTGCAAGTATATTAAAAATGAGCCTAGTGAGGATCAGATTATTTGTGATTGTCCTAATTGTGATTCTGGAAAGATTATTCAAAAACGTAGTAAAAGGGGTAAAATCTTTTATGGTTGTAATAATTATCCTACCTGCACTACGGCGTATTGGGATGAACCTACGGGAGAGAAGTGTCCTCTTTGTGGAGCTATGCTTACTATAAAAAAAGATAAGGTTAAGTGTAGTTCTTGTGATTATACGAAATAAATTATTCTTAGGAATAGTTTTTTTCTTTTAGATGTGTTAAACTATTAGTAGTGGTGATGTGTATGAAAAAGCAAGATGAAAAGTGTTATAGTTTAATGGTCTTTCCTAAGAAGGATGTGGCAATGGAACTTGGAAAAATAAGAAATTCTTTGAATAATCCTTCTTTGGTTCTTGATAAGCTTGAAGAGGAACTTGGACTTTCTAAAGAACAGATACTTCTTTTGGAGAAGGGGGATGTTTCTTCTGTTTCTGGAATGGTTATTTTAAAGTATTTTAATTATGTCAATGCGAGTATGAAAAATTTTTATGATGAGGAGAGGTATTCTGTTTTAATTCCTAATATTAAGGGAGGCCACACGCTTGGTAAAAAAACATATGAGATGGCAATTGATGCTTATACGACTAGGTTTTCGTCTAGAGATGAGCTTCTTGATGATATTAGGAAGAAGGGTTATTTGAATATTGAAGATTATGATAATGATGATCTTTGGGTTTTTATTGAATGTTTTAATGAGAATAATCCTAGTGTAACTGATTTGGTTTATAGTGATAATGAGTATCTTACTGATTTTATTAATAATAATGATCTTGCTTATAGATTTTCGGCTGGTAATCCTTATGTTTCAAGGTTTAATATGGAGGTTAAGGAATTTTTTAGGTCACATATAAATTCTAGCGCGGATATGGAAGCGGAGTATCGTATTTTTCTTAAGAAGTTTGATTATGGAAGGTATTATACGCCTTCACTTTTAAAGGCTAAGAATTGGGATTTGAAGTATGGTGAGGATCTTGTTATATGGCCGGTGTGCCTTTATTCTAATATTAGGGGGAATTGTATTATAAGGGAACTTTATAAAAAGGAGAAAGATTTTATTGAAAGGAGTATTCGTCCTTTTAATGAGCCGGATGATAGGCATGTTTCTTCTTTGAGACCTTTGAAAGTACCTAGTTCTTCTATGAAGGTGAGTCGAGATGTTTATTCTAAAGCTTTTATTGAGGATAATGGTCAGATGCAGATACCTTTTACTTATAGTAAAGATAAGAAAGCTTAAATGGCTTTTTTATTGACATAGAAACATTTGTATGCTATTATTTAGCTATGGTGATGATATGGATAATATAAATAAATTTTTAGATTATTTGAAATATGAGAAACATTATTCTGATCATACGGTGATTAGTTATCGTAATGATCTTGTTTTTTTTAATTCTTTTATTAAAAATGTAGATATTTCTTGTGTTACTTTGGAGACTATAAGGGGTTATTTGAAGTTTTTATATGATTGTAAGATGAAGACTTCATCTATTTCAAGGAAGATTTCTAGTTTGAAAAGTTATTTTAAGTATTTGGAAAGTGAGAATATTATTTTGAATAATCCGATGACGCTTGTTAGTAATCCTAAGGGTGAAAAGCATTTGCCAAATTATTTAAATTATAATGATTTGGATAAGCTTTTAAATACTCCAGATATTAGTACTTTAGAAGGAATACGTGATGCTTTGATATTGGAGATGCTTTATTCTACGGGTATTCGGGTAAGTGAACTTGTTAGTATTAAACTTTTGGATATTGATTTTGATGATTGTAAGATACTTATTTTAGGTAAAGGAAATAAGGAAAGGTATACTTATTATGGTAAAAGGTGTGGGAAGTTACTTGATTTATATTTAAATGTTAGGAATTCTGATAGTGTTTATTTATTTGTTAATAAACATGGTGATATGTTAAATACTAGGACGGTTAGGGCTATTGTTTCTAATGCGGCTATGAGGTGCGGAATAAAGGTTCATGTGAGTCCTCATACTTTGAGGCATACTTATGCGACGCATATGCTTAATGAGGGGGCTGATTTGAAGAGTGTTGGGGATTTGCTTGGCCATGAAAGTTTATCGACGACGCAAATATATACGCATGTATCTAATGAGAGACTTAGGAATGTTTATTTAAATAGTCATCCTAGGGCTTAATTTTTAAAAAAATAAAGACAATTTTTAAAATTAATGTTATAATTATATAAGAATAAAAGGAGCATGATATGATGATAAAGTATGTGTATTTGTTTAATGAAGGAAATAAAGATATGAGAAATCTTTTAGGTGGTAAGGGAGCTAATTTGGCTGAGATGATTAATATGGGGCTTCCTGTTCCTAAGGGATTTACGGTTACGACTGAGGCTTGTAATAGATATTATATGGCTTCTGAGAAACTTGAGGGAACTATTGTTAATGAAATTTTTAAGACTTTGGAAAAGCTTGAGGAGCAAACTGGTAAAAAGCTTGGTAGTACATCTAATCCTTTACTTTTATCGGTTAGAAGTGGAGCGCCTATTAGTATGCCTGGAATGATGGATACGATTTTAAATTTAGGTCTTAACGATTCTATTGCAAAGAGTTTGTCTAAGGATGAGGAGAGTATTCGCTTTGTTTATGATTCTTATAGAAGACTTATTATGATGTTTGCTGATGTTGTTAAAGGCAAGGGCAAGGATGAGTTTGAAAAGCTTATTGAAACTAAGAAGAAGAGTCGTCATGTTCAAAGTGATATTGAGCTTTCGGCTGAAGATATGTATAATATTGCGATGGAATCTAAGAAAGTTTATAAAAAAATTGTTAAGGAAGATTTTCCTATGGATCCTAAGTGTCAGATTATTGAGGCGGTTAAGGCTGTTTTCCGTTCTTGGAATACGGATAGGGCTAAGGTTTATCGTAAGATGAATAATATTAGTGATAGACTTGGCACGGCTGTTAATGTTCAGGAAATGGTTTATGGTAATCTTACTGATGATTCGCTTACTGGTGTTGCTTTTTCTAGAAATCCTTCTAACGGTGATGATAATTTATATGGTGAGTATTTAGAAAAGGCTCAAGGTGAGGATATTGTTTCTGGGGTTAGGACGCCTAAACAGATTATTACTCTTCAAAGGGATTATCCTAACATTTACCGTGAATTAAAGGATATTTCTAAGATTTTGGAACGCCATTATAAGGATATGCAGGATATGGAATTCACGGTGGAGAAGGGGAAGCTTTTTATGCTTCAAACTAGAAATGGTAAGAGGACAACTTATGCAGCTTTGAAAATTGCGGTAGCGATGGTTGAGGAAGGTCTTATTACTAAAAATGAGTCTCTTATGAGAATTGATCCTTTGAAATTAGATGATTTATTACATCCTTCTTTTGATGATAGTTCTTTGGCAAAGGCAAAGGTGGTTACGACGGGGCTTCCTGCTTCACCTGGAGCGGTTACTGGTAAAATTTATTTTACGGTTAAGGATGTTCTTGAAGCAAAAAAATCTGGTGTTAATCCTATTTTGGTTAGAAATGAGACTTCACCTGAGGATATTGAGGGCATGAATAGTGCGGTCGGTATTATTACTGTAAGAGGTGGTATGACTAGTCATGCAGCGGTTGTGGCTAGGGGTATTGGTAGATGCTGTATTAGTGGTTGTCATGATCTTGTTGTTGATGAGGTTAATAAGACTTTATCTAATGGGGATAGTGTTTATAAAGAGGGATCTGAGTTATCGCTTGATGGAACTACTGGTAAGATTTATGAAGGTAATATTGATACTTTAGATGTGAAAGTTGATAAAGAGTTTGAAACGTTTATGTCTTGGGCTAAGAGTGTTAAAAAACTTGGTGTTAGGGCTAATGCTGAGACTTTGAAGGATGCGAAGATGGCTTTATCTTTTGGTGCTGAAGGCTTGGGATTATGTAGAACTGAACACATGTTTTTTGAGGAACATAAGATTTTTGCTATGAGAAAGATGATTTTGGCTCGTGATTCTGATGAAAGAAAGAAGGCTTTGGATGAGATTCTTCCGATGCAAAGGTCTGATTTTGAAAAGATTTTTAGGGTTATGAATGATAAAAAGATGACTATTAGGTATTTGGATCCACCTTTACATGAATTTCTTCCTAAGACGGATGAAGAGATTTCAAAACTTGCTTTAGATATTAATATTACGGTTGACGAACTTAGGACGGTTATTTCTGAACTTAAAGAATTTAATCCAATGATGGGACATCGTGGGTGTAGGCTTGCAATTACTTATCCGGAGATTGCGGTTATGCAAACAAGGGCTATTATGGAGGCTGCTGCTTGTGTTATGAAGGAAGGTTATAAGGTGAAACCTGAACTTATGATTCCTTTAATTGGCGATGTAAATGAACTTAATTATTTGAAGTCTATTGTTATTAGTACGGCTCAAAAGGTTATGGAAGAGTATAAGATAAAGATTAATTATGAAATTGGTACGATGATTGAGGTTCCAAGAGGTGTTGTTATGGCTTGTGAACTTGCTGAGGAGGTTTCTTTCTTTAGTTTTGGTACTAATGATTTGACGCAAATGACTTATGGTTTTTCTCGTGATGATGCTTCTTCATTTTTAGAAGATTATTATAAAAAAGGTATTTTTAAGAAGGATCCTTTTAAAACGATTGATACTGAAGGGGTTGGAAAACTTATTATAGTGGCTAAAAAACTTGCTTTAAAGGTTAATCCTAGTATTGAACTTGGTGTTTGTGGTGAACATGGTGGTGATCCTTTGAGTATAAAATTTTTTCATGAAGTTGGACTTGATTATGTTTCTTGCTCGCCTTACCGTGTTCCGATTGCTATTTTGGCTTCTGCACAGGCGGCTATTGGTGATGTGAAATGAAAATATTATCTATAGGTCATGTTACTTATGATGTTACTTTTCCTGTGAATGTTTATCCTAAGGAAAATACTAAAAATAGATATTTTGATAAGGAAGAGTGTGTTGGTGGGCCTGCTAGTATTGCTTCTTTGCTTTTAGGTAAGTGGGGAGAAAATGTTTCTATTGCAGGGATGGTAGGTGATGATGATTATGGTAGAAGGATTAAAAAAGAGTTTGAGTTAAATAATGTTGATACTTCTTATTTGGTTTTAAGGGAAGGTATGGTTACTTCTTCTAGTACTGTGCTGGCTAATCGTGAAAATGGGAGCAGGACTATATTTAGTTATGTTCCTAAGTCTATGAGGCTTGATAAGTTTAAGCCTACTTTAGCACCCGATATTATTCTTTTGGATGGTTTTGAGTATGAGGCTAGTAAGGAGTTACTAAGACTTTATCCTAATGCAATTAGTGTAATTGATGCGGGTAGTTTTTCAGATAAGGTTATGAAACTTGCTAAGAAGGTTAATTATGTTGTTTGTTCTTTTGATTTTGCGCTTAGTGCTACTGGGGTAGATGCTTTATATGATGATAAAAAGTCTTTGGTTTTGCTTTATCAAACGTTGGAAGATATGTTTAAAGGTGTTGTTGTAATTACTTTGGAGGAATATGGATGTCTTTATAGATATGAAGGTAAGATTAAGATTATGCCTTCTATGAAGGTTAAGACTGTTGACTCTACTGGTGCTGGTGATATTTTCCATGGAGCTTTTACTTATGGAATTGCTAATGGATTTGATTTTGAGAAGAATTTAAAGTTTTCGAATATTGCAGGGGCTCTTTCGGTGACTAGGGTTGGTGGTTATAAATCTATTCCTAGTTTAGAGGAGATGAATGAGATATATAATGAAGTTAAATGATATAATATTTCCTGACCGTTTTCCTTCTTTGGATCTTCATGGATATGACAGGGAGATATCTAGAGTTTTGATTAATGATTTCATTGATGACAATGTAAAAATGGGGAATGAAATTGTTGTAATTATTCATGGTAAGGGAAGTGGAATTATTAAGGATATTTCTCATATGGTTTTGAATAAAAATCCTAAGGTAGTAGATTTTAAAACTGATTATTTTAATGATGGTTGTACAATTGTGCAGCTTTCTAAAACTATGGACTAAATTGTCCTTTTTTATTTGACAAAGTTTATTGTTTGTGTTAATATAATGGGCGTAATTAAGGGGGGATAGTAGTATGTATGAAGAAAGAAGTTCTAATTTAAAAGATGTTATTTTGAAGATATTGTTTATTGTACTACTTGTTTTCATAATAATATGGTTATTTCCGACTAAAAGTTACGTTAGTAATTTGATTGATAAAAAATTAGGTACAAAGTCTTATCAAACTTTTAATGAAAATATTAATGTGATGAAGGATGCGGCTTTGTCATATTATAATGGTTCTAGGCTTCCTTCTAAAGAAGGAGACAAGAGTAAGCTTACGCTTAAGGAAATGCTTTCTAAGAATTTGCTTGTTCCATTTACTGATAGTAATGATAAGAAATGCAATGTTAATAAATCATATGCTGAGATAACAAAACAAAAATCTGATTATTCTTTAAAAGTGAACTTAGTTTGTAGTGATAAAAGTGCTTATGTAATTAGTTATGTAAGTGATTATAGTTATTGCTCTAGCGAGGTTTGCGAAAAAAAAAAATTAACTGAGAATGATAGTGCTACTGCTGATTCTTCTAATGATTCTTCTAGTGATTCTTCTAGTAATGAATGTAAGTATGTTAAACGTGGTAATGGTTATTGGGGAAATTATGGTGCTTGGTCTAGTTGGTCACAATCTAAGGTGACATCTTCTAATTCAAGGGAGGTTCAGACTAAGACGGAGAAGACTCAGGTTTCGACAACGCTTGTTTCAGACGGTACTACTAAGGTGACTACTGGTTCTAGGAAGATTATGGTTACGCAAGGTGGGGTTCAAAAATATTTGTATATTTGTCCTTCTGATTATGATAATGGTGGTTCTTATGATTCTTATCAGACTTGTGTTAAGACGACTATTAAGTATAAAAATGTTCCTGTTTATAAAAATTTAACTTATTATCGTTATCGTGACCGACAGTATGTTAGTGCAGATGATTCTTATGTTTGGAGTAGTTGCGATGATTCTACTTTACTTAATAAAGGATATGTAGCTACTGGTGATAAAAGATAGACGCTTATATGCGTTTTTTTTGTACAATTGAAAAGTTTTTCTATTTTCAACAAAATTTTCATTATTATTTGACATTTGTTTCTTGTTTGTGCTATCATTATTATGATAGGAAACTAGACAGAGAGAAGGACATCTATGGTTGATAAGTATATATTTGGCTATAAAAATGAAAATGAGTTTAAGAAATTGGAAAGTGCTTTGAAGAAATATAATATGCTTGCATTCAAGAAATTATATTTTGAATTTTATCCTCTTTTAAAAAGTGGTTCTCTTTTGGGCGAAAAAAAGGGTGATGAGTATGAATTAAAGTTGCCAACCGATTCTCTTTTTGCTAAGGTGCATGGTGATGTTAAGCTTCATTATGTTTTGGATGAGGCTAATAAGACAATTATTTTACTTAGTATTAGTCCTGAGGATATACTTAGTGAGGGTCATCAATCTGAACTTAAGACTTATAAGGGGGTAATGGTTTCTAAGGAACATTCTGATAAGGATATGTTTAAAATTAATTTACTTAATATGATTCAAAAATAGTGTATGGCTATTTTTTTTGTTTCTTTATTTTTAATTTTACATATAATATGCTGAGTGGGTGTTTATATGGTAACTATTGAAGATTGGGGAAACTTATGAAGGTTTGTGTTGTTAGTGCTTCTTTGGTTTCTGCTCGGGATATCTTTCCTCATTTTAGAAAAAAGAGGGTAGTAGATGGTGTTTTATCTTGTTTTTATGATGAATATGAGGTTGTTTTTTTACCTAGGATAAATTCTTTATTTGATTTTTCTTCGGATGACGTTATGACTAGAAATTGTATTTATTCTTTTGATTATGATTTTTTATTATTTGTTTTTGATGAGTATTATTTTAAGCGTGATCTTAATTTGCTTTTGCAGTTACTTCTTGTTACAAATAGGGTTTATGTTTGGGTTAAGGATTCTTTTTCTAAAAGTAGTTATGTTCGGTATGATTTACTTAGTGAAATTTTAAATGTTCCTATTTTAAGGGACGGAAAGATTAGAGTTTTTCCTTTTTTTTCTTTTTCTGATTATAGATTTTCTTTTGGGTTTATTGAAGAGGAACTTTCTTTTCTTGATTTTATTACGGAAAATAGGGGAGTTTCTATTAAAAGTTTATGTTTGGGTTATAGTGATGATAAGATTTTAAATTATAGGATTAAAATAGTTTTTGATTGTTTTTATAAAAAGGGGATTAGGCGTGAGGATATTTCTACTATTATTTTTGAGATTATTTCTTCTAAATGTATGAGTATTTTAGATAAGGTTTATTTTTATAATAATTCTTCTTATAGTTTTTTTGATAAGATTTTTATGGGAAAGATAAGCGGGAAGATAGTTATGGTTTTTCTTTTGTTTTTAATTTTCTTTATTACTATAAATTTGGCTAATTATCCTTCTTCTTTATTATATAATTTCTTTTCTTCATTTAATGATGATTTGTTTAATTTTTTTTGTTTTTTTGGTGAGGGTGTTAGTAGTTGTCTTGTTTATGGGGTTTATAGGATTTTAACTTGGACAGTTTCAGTTATGCTTCCGCCTATGGCTATTTTTTTTCCTTTGTTTGCTTTGCTTGAAAAGAGTGGTTATTTACCTAGGGTGGCCTTTAATTTGGATAATGTTTTTCAAAAATGTGGTTCTTGTGGAAGGCAGGCTTTGACTATGATGATGGGCTTTGGGTGTAATGCGGTTGGTGTTACGGAAAGTAGATATATTGATTCTGAAAGAGAAAAGCTTATTTCGATTCTTACTAATAGTTTGGTTCCCTGTAATGGAAGGTTTCCTATTTTGACTTCGGTTATAACTATGTTTATGTTTTCTGGGGCTATTGGTTCTTTGATTTTAACTATGTTTATTGTTTTGAGTGTTTTGTTTACGTTTTTTCTTTCAAAATTTCTTTCGTCTACTATTTTGAAAGGGAATTCTTCTTCTTTTTCTTTAGAACTTCCACCTTATAGGAGACCTAGGGTTTTAAAGATTATTGTTAATTCATTTTTTTCTAAAACTATTTTTGTTTTAAGACGGGCTGTTTTTGTTTCTATTCCTTTTGGTTTTATTATTTATTTGGTTAGTAATATTTATATTGGTGGGGAATCTATTTTGAGTATTTGTGCTTCTTTTTTAGACCCTTTTGGCAGGTTTATTGGGCTTGATGGGGTTATTTTGATGGCTTTTATTTTAGGTTTTCCAGCGAATGAAATTGTAATTCCAATTATGATTATGGGATATATGTCTTTGGGGTATATTGAGGATTTTAGTTCTCTTAATAGTCTTAAGGATTTGCTTGTTAATAATGGTTGGACTTTTTGTACGGCTATTTGTATGATTATTTTTACTTTGGTGCATTTTCCTTGTTTTACTACGTTTTTAACGATTAGGAAGGAATCTTCTTTGAAGTGGGCACTTTTATCTATTTTTATTCCACTTGTTTTTGGTATTTTGCTTTGTTTTTTGATTAGTAGAATTTATTATTTAATTTTTTAATTTGGTTATATATTTTTGCTTATTTTTTTAAATTTGTTTATTTTTTTATTTATTTGTTTCGTTATTTTTGTATTTTTATTTATTTTTTTCTTTTATTTTTTTAAATTATGTTTTTTGTTTTATTTGACTATCTTTTATATTTTTGGTAAAGTGTTTGTTGGAAGGGGAACTTTACCTTTAATTTTTACTTCACTAAAAAATCATAACATTCTTGTTTTATAAAATTGTTTCTATTAATTTAATAATCAATCCCAATAAGGTTCCCTTTCTATTTATTTTGTTATTTAAAAAGTTGTATTTTTACATCTTTTTATTTTGGATGATAATATTGTTGATATTATTTATAGTGTTTTGGTTGTTGTAATATAATAATATTTGGTAAGGTAATAAAATTAATTGTAGTTAATAAAAAACTGATATTTAGATTTATTTTATATCAGTTTTTGTGTGTAATAATTATTTTATCTCCTTGGTATATGTTTCTTTTTTTCATTTCTTTATCAATGTCATTTAGGATTATTTTTTTTGGTGGGAAATTGTTATTTATGGCTATGGTGTTTTTGTCTGGGTCACCAGTTAGTCTTTGAATTACTATTTTAGGGTCTAGATATTCTAGTTGTGTGCAGATGATGTCTATGTATTCTTGTTCTGTTAGTATTTTAAATGGTTTTTCTTTGTACATTTTTTCTAGTTTGGTGTCTTTTAATATTCCTAACATATGGATTTTGATGCCATCTATTTTTATTTTGTTTAGGTGTTTTACGGTTTCTATCATCATTTCTTTGGTTTCACCGGGAAGGCCATTTATTATGTGGGCGACGGTGAAGATGTTTTTTTCTTTTAATTTTTTAACCATGTTATCAAAGCATTTTAAATCGTGACATCTATTTATTAGTTTACTTGTGTTTGGATGAATAGTTTGGAGTCCTAGTTCTACAGTTATGAATGTTTTTTTGTTTAGTTTTTCTAAATAGTCTAGGCACTCTTTTGATATACTATCGGGTCTTGTGGCAATGGCAAGACCAACTACTCCTTTTATTTTTAGAACTTCTTCATATTTTTTTTTTAGGGTTTCTAAAGGGGCGTAGGTGTTTGTTCTTGCTTGAAAGTATCCTATGTATTTTTCTGTTTTCCATTTTTTTTGCATTATTTTTTTTATTTTTTCAAATTGGGTTGTTAGGTTTTCTTTTTGGTTGCCGGCAAATTCACCACTTCCTTTTTTGGAACAGTATATGCATCCTTCTTTGCCTTTGGCACCGTCGATGTTTGGACATGTGAAACCGGCGTTTAGGCTTATTTTTATTACTTTACTTTTAAATTTTTGTTTGTAAAAGTAGTCTAGTGTGTGATATCTTTTGTTTGTATTTGTGTATTTAAATTTTTCCATTTTTTTCACCTTTGTTTATTTTATCATATTTTTATTTTTGTTTAAAGTGTGAAAATGTTATGAAAGATTGTTATTTTTTTCTAAAAGTCTTTATATTATAAGGTTTTTTTGATATAATTATTTTGGGAGGTATAGAAAGTGAAAAGAAATTTACTTATTGCAATTGGAATATCTTTCTTAATTTTTGCCGTGTTAAGTTGGATTGTTCCTGTTGGTACTTATTCTAATGGTGAGTTATCTAAGAATGGTACTGATCCAGTAGGGTTGTTTGATTTGTTCGGCACACCTGTTTCTACTTTATTGACTTTTGTTTTATATTCACTTGTATTTGCATGTATTGGTGGATTTTACGGAGTAATGGAGAAGACTGGTGCGCTTGGTACATGGGTTACTAAGATTTCTAATAGGTTTAGTGGTAAAGAGAAAAGATTTTTAGTATTTACTATTTTATTCTTTGTTATTCTTTCATCATTAACTGGTTTAGTTTTACCTTTGTTTATCTTGGTTCCTTTGTTTGCGATGGTTTTATTCGCACTTAAC
Organism: Vescimonas coprocola; assembly: GCA_963660615.1. Taxonomy (GTDB): domain Bacteria; phylum Bacillota_I; class Bacilli_A; order RF39; family UBA660; genus Coprosoma. Next base: position 8,913 of record CAVKYE010000019.1, on the reverse strand, counting down.
TTTGACAAAGTTACGGCAATGGCTTCTACAATTGGAGCGTTATTAGTTGGTTCTATGGGTTCTACTTATGGATTCAATATTACTGGTTATACTAAAAATATCTTGAGTTTAGATATGAATAACCAAATTGTAGCTAGAATTGTTATTTTAGTTTTACTTACTGCTCTTCTTATTTTCTTTGTTTTAAAGTTTAGTAAGAGAGAGGTTCAAGAAGTTTCTGAAAAAGTTTCTTCTAAGAAAAGTTCGGCTATAGAAAAACCTAAAAAGGTTTCTCCTAAGGCTAAGAGTGCTACTACGAGTACTAAAGGTACTGCCAAAAAAGCTACTACTAAAAAGGCTAGTACAAAGACTGGTACTAAGAAAACTACTACTAAGAAGACTACTAAGAATTTCGCGATTGCGAAGGATGTTAAGAAGGTAGAGGTTACTAATAGTAAGAGTATTGTTCCTATGGTAATTTTACTTGTTCTTATGATGATTGTAGTTATGGTTGGTATGTATAATTGGTACTATGGATTTGGTATTGAATTATTTAATGATATCCATACTGCTGTTTTAGGTGTTAAGATTGGCGATTATCCTATTTTTGAAAATTTACTTAGTGGTATTTCTCAATTTGGATATTGGGGTAATTCAGAATTTATCGTTATCATGGTTATAACTTCAATGATTATTGGTTGGATTTATAAGCTTAGTGTTAATGATTATGTTGAAAGTTTTATAGCTGGTGTTAAGAAGATGATGCCAACTGCTATTTATGCCGCTTTAGCTAGTGTGATTTTATCTATTTTATATCAAGCTAGTTATAATGGTACTGGTACTTTAGTTGATACTATTTATAATGGCTTTGGTATGGGTAATGATTTTAATGTTTTCATTACTAGTGTATCTGCTTTGATTGGTAGTTTCTTCTATAATGATTTGTACTATTTACTTGCTGGTTTATCTAGTTTTGTTACAAGTTATGATGCTAGTTCTATTTCAATTGCTGGATTTATTATTCAATCTGTTTATGGTGTTGGTATGATTATTTTCCCTACAAGTGTAATTTTAATTGCTGGTTTAAGTTACTTTGATGTAAAATTTACTAAGTGGATTAAATATATTTGGAAATTTGCTTTAGCTGCATTTATCCTTATTCTTGTTTGTGGATTTATATTAGCTGCACTTTAGTTAAGAAAAGCCTTTTGGCTTTTTTTCATTATTTTTTCACTTTTTTAGGGTAAACTGTTTATGAGGTGAATTATGAAAAGGTTTAAGTATAGATATTTAATTATTATTTTTATTGTTTTAGTTTTGGGGATTTTATTGTTTTTAAAGTTTTTTTATCCTTCTTTACGGAAAAGTTTGATTAATAGTGAAGACTTCCTTTATAAACATGTTAATATTGTTTTAGATGAGGATTTGGGTGATAACGTTTATAAGGTTAGTAAGGATGAGGATGTTTCTGTTTTTTCTTCTGTTTATCAAAAGGTTATTTCTAAGAAGATTGATGCTTTGATTTCTAAAGGAAATTTTACTTTTGATAATCCTTTGATTATATATAATCCTTATGGAACTAATAATAGTGGTGTTAATGTGTATTTTAAGGATGATGGTGAGGATTATTCTTATGAGGTTAGTGCTAAGGGATATTCTAAGTTTTCGCGTGATTTGAAGGATTCTAGTGAAAAGATAAAGGAGTATCAATTGATTGGTTTAGTTGCTGGATGTAATAATAAGGTTACGATAAAGTCTTCTAGTAAGAAGTATTCTTTTAAGATTAAGATTCCTTCTACTTCTTCTATAGATGTTAAGCTTAAGAGTACTAAGAGTAGTAATGAGGATAGTCTTGAAAATGGATTGTATGCGATTTTAGGGCATGATAAGAATTTTAATTCTAATATTTATTTGTATGATAATGATGGGGTTTTAAGATCTGAGCTTGCTTTGAAATCTTATAGAACTGATAGAATTATTTTTTCTGATGATTATATGATTTATAGTTATAAGAAAAATGGTTTTATTAAGGTTGATAGAACTGGTAAGATTGTTTCTTTTTACAATATTTCTGGTTATACTTTGCATCATGATTTTGTTTTAGATGGTGATAAGCTTGTTATTTTAGCAAATAAAGATGGTGATGATACTATTGAAGATAGGGTTATTAGTCTTGATTTGAAGAGTGGTAAGGTTAGTGAACTTATTAATATGAAGAATTATTTAAGTGAGTATTATAAAAGTGCGGTTAAGCCTGAAAGTGGCAATACGTATGGCGGTGATGAGCTTGATTGGATTCATTTGAATAGTTTGCAAGTTTCTAATAATTCTATTTATTTGAGTTCTAGGGAACTTTCGATGATTATTAAGATGGATGATATTTATTCTAAGCCTAAACTTGATTATATAATTGCGGATGATAGTATTATTTTGGATAGTTATAAAAAATATAGTTATAAGAAAGTAGGGGATTTTGTTAGTCAGGCGGGACAACATTCTATTACTTATACACCTTTAGATGATTCTAAGTATTATTTAACTATTTATAATAATAATTTTGGTAATATGCGAACGAGGCCTTCGTTTGAATGGTCTAATTTTAAGAATGTTGGGACTTATTCTAGTGGTGATTATTCTTATGTTTATAAGTATTTAGTTGATGAGGATAATCATACTTATGAGCTTGTTTCTAGTTTTAAGGTTCCTTATTCTAGTATTGTTAGTAATATGCAGTATTGTGGTGATAATGTTGTTACTAGTTCTGGTAAAAATCATTCTTTTGCGGAGTATGACAGTGATGGAGTACTTATTAAAGAATTTGATTATACTTCTAAAAAGTATGCATATAGGGTGTTTAAATATAATTTTGATTTGTGGTTTAGATAGAAAAAAACTGATATTTGGTATGATACCATTTATCAGTTTTTATATTTATTTAATTAGGATATTTTTAATTTTAATAATATTTTTTGTAAAGTTTTGGGGAATGTGGTAAAATGGGGGAGGTGATAAGATGAAAACTTTTATTTCTTATAAAATAGATAATCAGGTATATGATGTTGTTATTGAGAGGAAAAATAATAAAAATACTTATATAAAGATTAAGGATGATTTAACTATTTTGGTTACGACTAATTTGTTTGCGAGTAAAAGGGATATTGTTCATATGCTTGATAGAGAATATGATTATTTGGCGCAGACGATTAAAAAAGTTCAAAGAAGAAAAAAAAAGGAAGATGAATTCTATTATTTGGGTCGTAAATATGATATAATTATGGTAGGATTTGATGATATCGAGATTAGTGATAATAAGATTTTTTGTTCTAGTGAGTCTAAACTTAATAAATGGCTTAAGGAAAGAATGTCTTTGATTTTTAAAGAACGCCTTAAAGTTTGTTATGATATGTTTGATGAGGATATTCCTTTTCCTATTTTAAAGATTAGGAGTATGAAGACAAGATGGGGTGTTTGTAATAAAAGGGATAATTCGGTTACTTTAAATTCTAAACTTATTAGATATGATATTCATGAGATTGATTATGTGATTATTCATGAACTTTCTCATTTTGTGCATTTTGATCATTCTAAGGCTTTTTGGGAAACGGTAGGTACTTATATGCCAGATTATAAAAGGGCTGTTAAAATTTTAAAAGAATAGAAGTGGTTTTATGAATAAGGTTTGGTTTTTATTATGTGTTTGTTTTATTTTATTTCCTTCTAAAATTATGGCGGAGACTTTGGATGAGTATGTGGCTAAGGCTGAGGCTACGCTTAAAGCTCAAAGAGAAACTTCTAATAAAAAGACGATGACTGAAGATGAGAAAAAAGAGGCTTTGGCTCAAAAGGATAAGATTACTAAGGAAATTTCTAATACGGAAAGTGAAATTAATGCTTTAGAAAAGGAAATAAAGGTTATTGAGGATAATATTTCTAATAAGAATATTGAGATAAAGAGTATATTAAGTTTTATTCAGATTTCTAGTGGTGAGTCTGCTTATTTGGAATATGCTTTTGGGGCTAAGACTTTTACTGATTTTATTTATAGGGTTTCGGTTGCTGAGCAGTTATCTGATTATAATAATGGTCTTATAAGTTCTTATAATGAAGATATTAAGAATTTGTCTTTGAAACAGAAAGATTTGAGTGCTAAGCAAAAGGAACTTAATAATAAGCAAAGTGAACTTAGTACGCTTGTAAATAAGTTATCTAAGGAAATTGATGATTTGTCTGATACAGTTCAGTCTTATAGTGCAGAATATGAGAATTTGATGAGTTATGTTAAGGAACTTAAGAATATGGGCTGTAAGGGTAGTGATACTATGGCTTCTTGTAAGGCTAGGCAAACTCAGCCACCTGTCGTGAGTACGAGTGGTGGTAGTGGTACTCATAAAGGTACTAGTGGTTCTAATAGTTCTGGTTCTAGTAACTCTGGTTCTAGTTCTAGCTCTAGCTCTAGTTCTAGTTCTAGCTCTAGTTCTAGTGGTGGAAATTCTAGTGGATTTTATATGCCTCTTACTAGTGGAAGGATTACTCAGAATTATTATGGCAATAATCATAATGCAATTGATATGAGCAATTATGAAGGGGCTCCTATTTATGCGGTTACAGCAGGGGTTGTTAGGACAATTTCACATGCTTCTTGTGGTAAGAATATTGTTTATATTGTTCATAATGTTGATGGGAAAAAGTATACAACTGTTTATTATCATTTGAAGACGGTTACTGTTTCTAAAGGACAAGTTGTTTCTTATAATACACAAATTGGAACTCAAGGTGGTAATCCTAGTTACGATAGTTGTACTACGGGTTCTCATTTGGATTTTAAGTTATTTAATGGGGAATATTTGGTTGATTTCTTTACTTTGAGTAAAGGTCCTCATATTGATCCACGTAACTGGCTTACGCAGGCACCTAGTGAGGGTAAAAGATTTTATAGTAGATAGGGGATGTTTATGATAAAAAAGTTTTCGATTTTGTTTGTGTTTTTTACTTGCTTTTTTGTTTTAGGTGATGTTTATGCTAAGGAGAGTACTTTAAATGAACTTGAGGCACAGGCAAAGGCTAATAGGGAGGCTTATAATAAGGCTAAAAATCAAAAGGCTTTGACGGAATCTGAGCGTGATGCGGCTACTAGTCAAAAGGCGCAGGTGGAAAGTGAAATTAAGAATATTAATAGTCAAATTGATGCGGCTAATAAGGAGATTGATAAGATTCAAAAGTCTATTGAGGTTAAAAATGAGGAGATTAAGGATCTTATGAAGTTTGTTCAGGTTTCTAATGGTGAGTCTGCTTATCTTGAGTATGCTTTTGGTGCTAGTAGTTTTACGGATTTTATTTATAGGGTTTCGGTCGCGGAACAGCTTTCTAGTTATAATGAGGATTTGATTAAGGATTATAATAAGTCTGTTAAGGAACTTGAACAAAAACAAAAGGATCTTAGTGTGAAACAAGTTGAACTTTCGCAAAAGCAACAGGAACTTAGTGTTTTAGAGGCTAAGCTTAATAAGGAAATTGAGACTTTGCAGTCTGGTATTGTAAGTAAGGATGATGAGTATAAGACTCAGGTTGCGCTTATTAATAGTATGAAGCAAAGAGGATGTTCTGGTAGTGATACTTTGAGTAGTTGTCAAAGTAAGATAAGAAGTAGTTCTAACTTGGTTAGTACTAATGGTACTTATTTACCTATTAGTAGTGGTTATGTTACTAGTGATTATGGTGGAAGAACAATTAATGGAAGTTATGAATTTCATACGGGTGTTGATTTTTCTCGTAGTGTAGCTGGTGATACAGTTTATCCGATTGCGGATGGTGAGGTTGTTTTACTTACTAATAATCCTACTTGTGGTAATCACATTGTTTATGTTAAACATAATATTGGTGGACATTCTTATGTAACTTCTTATTGGCATTTGTCTAGTTGGTCTGTTAGGGTTGGTCAAAAGGTTTCTTACACAACTCCTATTGGGGCTATGGCTGGACGTAATAGTACGGATTCTTGTTCTGGCGGTATTCATGTTCATTTGAATTTATTTGATAATGCTAATGACAGTTGGGAGAGGAATGCAGCTAATGGTTCTCCTAATAAGGGAAGGATTAATCCTAGAACTGTTGTTACACATATTCCTTCACATATGCAATATTTTAGTCATAGATAATTTGACAATTTAATTGTTTTGCTTTCTTTATAATGGTTATGGTGATATAATGAAAGTAAAAGTTTTTGATGAAGGTCATGAGAGTGATTTGGAAAAATCTATTAATGATTTTATTATGGAAAATGAACCGGATATTTTTGATATTAAGTTTTCGGTTAGTACGAGTATTTTTGGCGACGAGCAGGTTTTCTGCTTTTCGGCACTTATCGTTTATAGATAGGGTGATTTGATGAAGAAAAATAGCTTTCTTGGTGGGGCTTTAGTTTCTACTTTTGGAATTGTTATTTGCAAGATTATTGGGCTTTTATATGTTATTCCTTTTTATGCTTTAATTGGGGTTAAAGGAGGCGCTTTATATAGTTATGCCTATTCTATATATAATATGTTTTTAAATCTTGCTACTAGTGGTATTCCAGTGGCTATGAGTAAGGTGGTTTCTGAGTATAATGCTTTGGGGTATTATAATACTAAAGAGAGAACTTTTTCGGTTGGGATTAAGATTATTGGTTTTTTAGGTATTTTTGTATTTTTGGCGTTGTTTATTTTCGCACCAAGTCTTGCTTATTTGATTATTGGTGATGTTAAGGGTGGAAATACGATTGAGGATGTTACTTTGGTTATTAGAATTATTTCTACGGCTATTTTGGTTGTTCCTTTTTTAAGTGTTTCTAAGGGATATTTACAAGGTCATAAGATTATGCAGGTATCTAGTGTTTCTAATATTTTAGAACAGGTTGTTAGGGTTATTGTTATTTTAGGTGGTAGTTTTTTTGCTCTTAAGGTATTTCATTTATCGGTAACGACGGCTGTTGGTATTGCGGTTTTTGGAGCGACGGTTGGAGCTTTGGTGGCTTATTTTTATGTTCATGATAAGATTAAAAAGAATTCTAATGATTTGAATAAAAAGGTTCCTATGAAAAAAGAAGAGACTGTGATTACGCTTAAGGATATTGGTGTGAAGATTATTTCTTATGCGCTTCCTTTTGTGGTTATTTCGGTACTTCAGTCATCTTTTGTGATGGTTGATGTGTTTACGGTTGTAAAGTCGCTTGTTTCTATTGGATATACGACTTCTATTAGTGAGAATGTTTTGAGTGTTATTGCGACTTGGGGTTCTAAACTTAATATGATTGTTATGTCTATTGCGACTGGTCTTGTTATGAGTCTTATTCCAACTATTTCTTCGGCTTTTGCAATTCGTAATATGAAAGAGGTTCATGATAAGATTAATCAGGCAATTTCAACGCTTATGCTTGTAACGATTCCTCTTGCTGTTTTTATTAGTTTTATGGCGACTGATATGTGGACGGTGTTTTATGGATATAATGAACTTAATATTTCTATTTTTGGTGTTCTTATTTTGTCACAGATTCCGCTTTCTATATTTTCGGTTCTGCTTAATACTAATCAGTCTTTGAATAATACTAAGCATACGGTTATTGCTTTGGTTATTTCTTTGGTTAGTAAAATTTGTTTTAATGTTCCTTTTATGAGGTTATTTGATTCTATGGGTATTGAAGCCTATTATGCACCTATCGTTCTTAATATTATTATTGATACATTTAGTGCTTTATATTTGTTTTATTCTATTAAGAAGGTTACTAATATTAATTATATGAAATCTGCTAGAGCTTTTATTAGAATTATATTATGTACTTTGATTATGATTATTAGTTTGATGATTTTAAATGTATTTATTCCAAATAGTAGTTCTTCTAGATTAATTGCGATTATTCAACTTACTATTTATGGTATTTTTGGAATGATTATTTATTTTTATGTAGCATATAAATCTAAGACGATTGATGGTATAATAGGTAAGGATGCAGTAGGAAAGATTGTTTCTAGGTTTAAGAAAAATTAATTATTGTGAAGGAGGGTGTGTATGGAGAAGTTGAGTTTTTTTGAAAAACTAGGTATTTTATTTAGTAATATTTTTGCGCACCCTATTTTTATTTGTTTATTATTACTTCCTGTTTTGCTTATTATTTTTAATAAAAAAATTACGAGGAAAATATTTGTATTTATTTATATTGGTGTTTTACTTATAGTTTTATTTGTTGGAAATACGGTTATTTTTGATCTTTTTGATAATATGGTTGATGGATTATTTATGACACTTTATTTCCCTAATTTTATTACACTTTTTATTGTTGAAGTTATTTCTTTTATTATTACTTTGATTACTTTTTTTAAGAAGGTTAAAAAGGTTAATAAGGTTATTAATATTACTTCTTTTGCGGTTATTCAAACTTTGTTTTGTTTGGTTTTGACGGTTATTAAGTCTAATAACATTGATGTTTATAAGGAAAATGCTTTATATAGTAATAGTGATGTTTTGACTATTATGCAGCTATTTATGGGAATGTTTGCTTTGCAGGTTATTTCTCTTGTGGTTATTTATTTGATTGATAAGATTACTTTGTATCTTGATTCTAAGGATGAGATTAGTCCTGATATTCAAGAAAAATTTGATTATGTTAAGGATACGCATAATCAAAGAACTCCTATTATTACACCTTTTAGTTATAAGGAACCTGATGTTGTTATTACTCCACAAAAGCCACTTGATAAGAGTTTGATTAAAGAAAAAAAGATTGATTCTATTGATTTAGAGGAAGAAATTAGTAAAGAGAAGGTTTTAGATTCTAAGAGTGATGTTATAAGTTTTTCTGATTTTAAATTAGAGTATCCTTTGATAAATGGTGAAGGTGTGGATGATGATTCTGATGATGAAGTTTTAGTTAAGTCAGAAGAAAAATTTAATGAAACTGATTCT
>CAVKYE010000018.1:0-26520 GCA_963660615.1 Vescimonas coprocola | reverse complement strand
AGTTATAAAACATCCCTCCATTCTAAAAGAGGATTTCCTCATCCTCTATAGTTATGATACGATGTTTTTTTCTTATTTCCTTCTTTTTAAAAGAAAAAAAACAATAAAGTATTTTAAGAAAAAATAAACACTTAAAATACCATTTTATAAAAAATCGAGTAGAGAAAAAATAAAAAGTGGTTCCCCCACTTTTAAAATAAGTTTTCGATGTTGTCTTTTTTTTCTGGATTTGCTTCTTCTTTGGCCGCATCTCCAAATAAGTCGTCATCTTCTGAGTATAGTTCTTTGTATTCTTTGTCTATTTGATTATAGAAGTTTGCGAGTGTGACATAGTAGTATGGAATAAGCCATAGATATAGAATTCCTAGGGTAAATAGTCCTAAAATAGCCCAACCGATAAAACTTAGGCATAGGGTGAAGTATTTTACGGTATATCCAGACATCATATCAAAGCTTCTACCCATTACTTTTAGTATTGGCATATTTGGGTTATCGCTCATGATAAAATAGATTTGTGAAAATGCTATAGCTAGGTATATTGCAGCTAGTATTACTCCAGTACTTAATATGATTCCTATAGCTACAAGTGCTACTAAGAGTACGGAATTGATTTCGGCACTATACTGTAATATGATTACTAATGAATTAAATGATAGGAATTCTAGTGCCCACATTAATAGTAATATTACTCCACTTAATATTGTTATTCCAAAGTATTTAAACATATAGTCTGTTTTTGAAAATAGATCGTTAAATTCTACTTTTTCGTTTCTTGATATTTTTAATATCATTGAAATCATTCCCATGAATATTAAACTGTTTATGATTAGCATGAATAATGAGCTTGTGAAACTAGCATCAAGTATTTCTGATAATAAATAGCATGCCCCCTCAAGTAACGCAAATAAAAGTGTGACAAAAACCATTAGTGAATAGTTTCCTTTTAGACTTTTTTTAGCATTGTTTTTTAACTCTGCATTACTCATATTCTTTTACCTTCCTTTCTTACTATATAAGTATATCATAAATGTAGTTGTTTTTTGATAAAATTTTACATTTTTTTACATTTTTATATTTTGGTACTTATTCCTATTCCATCTCCTATGTTTAGAATTTCGGTTGTGTATTCTTTATTTTCTTTTAGAAAGTCTTTATAGTTGTTTATTTTTCTTACTAGGGCTCTTAGGTTTCTATTTTTTATTTCAACACCTTCGGTAAGTCCATGAAAGTTTAGATTATCGGAGATTATTACTCCGTTTTCGTTTAGGTTTTGTTTGTATTTTTCGAAGAATTTGATATATTGGGCTTTGGCGGCGTCTATGAATATTAGGTCAAATTTTCCTTCTATTTCGGCTTCTAGGGCATCTTTATATATGAGGGTTATTCTATCTTGTAGATTAAATTTGTTTACGTTTTCTTCGGCAAGTTCGTATCTTTCTTTATCTCTTTCTATTGATACTACTTTGATGCTTTCGTTAACTAAGGCCATGTTTATGGCAGAGTAACCGATGGCTGTACCTATTTCTAGAATGGTTTTTATGTTGTTTTTTTGTATATAATTTTTTAGAAATGTTATTCCTTCTTTTTGCATGATGGGAATGTTATTTTCTTTGGCATATTCTTCTAACCTATCCATTTGCCCTCCTTTTTTAATTTTGCGATTACGGCATTGTGTTCGTTGGCGTTTTTGGTGAAATAGACTTTTTTCTCGCTATCGGCTACGAAATAGTAGTAGTTATTTTTTTCGGGGTTTACGGCGGCTTTTATGGAACTTAGACTTGGGTTATCTATTGGTCCTACGGGAAGGCCTTTCATTGATGTACATCTTGTGTTGTAGCCGTTGCAGGCGTTTAGTTCTGATTTTGTTAGTTTTTCGGTCATTGATTTTTTTGAGGCGTAGTATGTGGTGACATCACTTCCTAGTGACCAGTTATTGTTTAGTCTGTTATAAAATACACCTGAAACGTTTGCTCTATCTTCATCGGTTACTGCTTCTAATTCTATTAGGGAAGCTAGGGTTAGTAATTGATGAAGGGTGTAGGTGCTATTTTGGATACTTGTTTTTAGTGGGGTTAATTTTTTATCTGTATTATCTAGTATTTTTGTTAATATGTTATCTAGGGATATTTCATCTTTTTCAAATATGTATGTATCTGGGAATAAGTATCCTTCTAAGTCATAGTATATTTCTTTATTTTTTACATCATCTGTTATGAACCAATATTTGCTTTCTAGGGTATTTATATAGTTTTCATCGCTTATTTTGTTTAGGAATTCTTCTTCGGTAATTCCGGTTTTTTCTTCGACAATTTTTGCCATTTGTCTAACGTTTAGTCCTTCTCTGAAGGTTAGTTTGATTGAGGTATTTTTTGAGTTGTCACTATTACTTAAGGTGTCTACTATTTCGGCTATACTCATGGCTTTATTTAGTTCGTATTCTCCGGCTACTAAGTCTGTTGGTTTATGGAATTTTAGAAATATTTTATAGAAAAATTCTGAATTTATTAGGTTTTTTTCTTTTAGAGTTTTAGCAATTGTGAAGAAATTTTCTCCTTTATCTACGGTTATTTTTATTGCATCTGTGTTATTACTTACTGGGGATGTTTCTAGTTTATATAGTCCTAAAAATCCTACAATTACTAAAATAATAAGCACTATTAAAAATAGTGCGAATTTTTTAATAGAAAATTTTCTTTTTTTTGCCAAGGTTATTCTGTTTCCTCAACTTGTTTTTGCATTTCTTCCAGAATTGTTTCAATAATTTTCCATTCTTTTTCTGATTCAATTGGTTGTAGTTCTAGAGCGGCTAGATCGTCTCCTTCACTTATTCTAAGATCTGCTGGGTTGTAAATAGAAGCGTAAACTCTTGTGTTACCTTCTTCATCGATTGAGTTATCTGTGTAAACGATGTAACTTTTTTTTGTTTCTGGTGATTCAAACATGAATAATGTTTCACAATCAATTTGTCTTCCTTGAGCGTCTACGGCTTTAAATTTTAATTCGTTTAATTCTTGGTTTTGCATACTTATCTAATCCTTTCTTTTATCCAAATAAGTCTGTAATATAATGTTGGCAGCTAAACTATCTATTTTTTGTTTTCGTTTTTTTCTTGACATATCGGCTTTTATCATGTAGAAATGAGCTTCTTTGGTTGATAATCTTTCATCTTGCATGTCTACTTTTATGTCAAATGTTTTTTCTAGTAGTTCTTTAAATTTTAGTGTAGTTTCTGCTCTTTCACCAATTGAGTTATTCATGTTTTTAGGAAGTCCTAAGATTATTTTTTCAATTGGTTCTTTTTCAATAATAGGGGCTAGTTTGTTTATGGCTTCATTATAGTCGCTGTCTTTAAAATGTATAGTTGTGTATGTTGTAGCGATTGTTTTTGTTATATCGGAGATTGATACACCTAATGTTCTTGTGCCTAAGTCTAAGCCTAAATATTTCACTTTTTGACCACCCTCTATTAATGTACAATATAATTTTAACATTTATTTTGACATTTGTATACACTTTTTAATTGTTTTGAATATTATTTTAAGAAAAAAAGATATATTATTTATACCTTTCTATGTAATTTCCATATCTTTGGTTGAATTTTTCGATTGGTGATAGTGGGGTTTTTATTAATGTTTTTTCTTTACTACTGGAAATTTCGCTTTTTTCTATTTGGACAAAGCTTTTATTGGGTATTTTAAATGTTTGGTATCCTAATATCATATCTTTATCACCAAAATATATGTGTTCGATGATAGCTTCTTGAAATTTTCCATTTTTATTCAATGAAAGATTCAAATCAAGTGCGCTTGGTAAAGCTTTTGTAATGCCTGATAGTGTTGGAACGGTGATGTGCAGGCGATTACTATGAATGCCTGTTTTAAATATATGGGAATGTCCTCTTAAGACTATTGATGGGTTATCTTTATCTATTTTGTTTTTATTTCCTTTATGATATAGATGGAGTTTATCGTTTGCAATATTAATGCTGACGTTTCTATAATCACCAATAACAATGTCTGGTCGGTAGTGATAACATGCGGGGATAATATCTAGTCCATAATTATTTAAAACACTTTCATCATGATCACCACCAACTGCAAATGTTAGGATGTTATCATCTTTTGGATAAGTGTTTAAAAATTTATTTAGTTGTTTATATACATCGGGGATGTTTTGCTCTCCTGCTGTATATGTTCCATCTAAAATATCGCCACAGCACATAATTAAATGTATTCCTTCTTTTGCACAATAGTTGAAGGCTCTATAAAGTAAATCTGGTCTTTCTAGTTCATTTCCAATGTGCAGATCTGATATTGCAAGGATTCTTAGATTTCTACTATTTGTTATAATTTCTTTATCTCCATAAATTTCTTCTTTTTTTGATTGAGTATATCCTATTTGCCCATTTTCATGATAGTTTCTTTTTGGGATAAAACTACCCATGTATTTAAGTTCTGTTAACATTTGACTTAGTCTTTTGTTATCTATTTTTAGACTTTTACATATTTCGGTGGTGGTTTTGCCTTTTTCTATCATTTCGATTAAATTTTCGATATCGTTTGTGCTTTGGAATGATGGTAATATTAAGTTATTTTCTAAAGGGTCTTTTTTGTCTTTTTGTAACTTTCTTTTTATTTTTGGAACTAAGCGTCCATAAAATGCTTTTGATTTGGTTTCGTCCCAATTTTCGGTTGGTTTTGGGTTATTTAAATCATCACCATATCTTTCATATATGAGTGTTTGGTCTTGTGGTGATAATGTGGAAACTACTTCGTCTACCTCTTCACTAGTATATTCTTTAAAAAGTTCATAAAGTGATTTTATGTTCATTATATCTCTCCTTTTCTTATATTAAAAGTTTAACAAACAGTCAATTAAGGTGCTTACTTTTTTATTGTTTGCAGGTGTTTTTTCTTTTGAATGGATGGTTCATCTTTTTTCTTGGGTGGCAAATCTATTTCTTGTTCTGATAAAATCATATCTTTATGGCCAAAGTATATGTGTTTAATTTCGACTCCTTTAAATTTTTTGTTATTTAAAAATAGTTCTATATCTAAGGTGCTTGGAAGGTTTTCTGTAATATCTGATAATGTTGGTACATTGATGTTTAGTTTTTCACCATAGATAGCGGTTTTAAATTGATGGTTGTGGCCACATAAGATTACTCTGCCGTTGCTTTTTTTTAATTTTTTGAGGTTTCCTTTATGGAATAAATGAAGTGTGTCATTTGATACATTAATATCATCGTTTCCATAATTACTAATGATAATATCTGGGTGGTGGTTTTCGCAGGCACTTACAATGTCAATTTTAAATTTTGTTAGTATGCTTTCATCGTGATCGCCGGCTAGGGCGAATGTTAGGATATTATCATCATATGGGTAAAGTTTTATAAATCTATTTAGTTGTTTATATACATCGGTGATGTTTTGCTTTCCTGATGTATATGTTCCATCTAAAATATCGCCGCAGCACATAATTAAATATATTCCTTCTTTTGTACAATAGTTAAAGGCTCTATAAAGTAAATCTGGTCTTTCTAGTTCATTTCCAATGTGCAGATCTGATATTGCAAGGATTCTTAGTCTATTATCTAGGGGTATGATTTCTTTATCATAATTTATTTCATTATTAGAGAATGAATAATTAATTGTGCCATCGGCTTTATATTTTTTTGTAATATCTTTTTTTATAATGCTTTTAAGTTCGTTTAATTTTTGTAATAGTTTTTGGTTATCTATTTTCAACTGCTCACAAATTATTGTATTTGGGGTTTCTTTTTTTAATAGGTCAAGTAATAAATTTATGTCTTCGATGTTTTCAAATGATGGAAGTATTAGATTACTTTCTGTTTTTTCTTCTTTTTGTAACCTTCTTTTTATTTTTGGAACTAGGCTTCTATAAAATCTTTTTGATTTGGTTTCATCCCAATTGGTTGATTTTGAATTATTTAAGTTATTACCATATCTTTCATAAATAAGTAATTTATCTTCTTGTGGTAAGGATGAAATTATTTGGTCTATCTTTTCTTCTTGATATCCTTCAAATAGTTCATATATTGTTTTTATTTTCAGACTATCCCCCTTTTTTTGTGAGTGTATTATACTAGATTTTTTAGGAAAAGTAAAGGTTATTTTATTGACTTTTAGTGGGGCTTGGTATAATATATCTTACACTTAAGGAGGAAATGTTTGTGGTGAGATTTAAGAATATATAGATAAGAATGGTAATACTGCATTGTTCTATTGCAGGGGTGCCTATTGGTTTAGAAAAAGCTACAGAAGCACGAAAGGTTTTAGTAAGGTAGTCTTGTATGAAAATTAAAACCGTTAGATATTTGGAATCTAACAGTTTTTTTATAATTCTTTTAATTTATCTAAAATGGTTTTAAGCATTTCTTCTTCTTTTTTTAGATTTTCTCTATCTTTATCGACAATGGCTTTTGGAGCTTTGTTTATGTAGTTTTCATTTGATAGTAATTTTTTTCTTCTGTTTATTGAATTTTCTAGATTGGTTTTATCTTGATATAATTTATCTTCTAAGGCGGCTTTGTTTACACTATTGTCATAATAGATGATAACTTCGTCATTAAGGAATGTATAGTTAATAAATTCTAATGATGTTTTGTCTATATCTTTTGGTTTTAATAGGGCATCTAAAATGTATTTGTTTTCTTTTAGAATGGTGTTATTGTACTTTAGATTTATATCTTTTATGCCTTTTTCAAGTTTGAATTTACGAACAAATTTTATTAGTTCGATTATTTCGTCCATGTTTTTGCAGGTATCCGTACTAAATTTTTCTTCTGGCGTTGGATATTTTGATAGCATTATTGATTCTTCGGTGTTTGGAAGTTTGGTATATATTTCTTCTGTAACGAATGGCATGAATGGGTGCATCATTTTTAGTATTGCTTTTAATGTATATACGAGAATTGTTTTTGATGTATTTGTCATGTTTGCTTTTGATAGTTCGATATACCAGTCGCAGAAGTCGTTCCATATGAAGTTATATAGGCTTGTTCCAACTAAGTTGAATTCGTATTTATCCATATGGTTTTTTACGTCTTTTATGGTTGTGTTTAGTTTGTTTAGTATCCATTTGTCGGCTAGGCAAGGGTTATCGAATGTTTCTTTGTAGTTTTCTACATTCATAAGTACGTATCTAGAGGCGTTCCATAGTTTGTTGATGAAGTTCCATGTTGATTTAATTTTGTCCATGTCGAATCTTAAGTCGGTTCCGGCGCTTGCACTTGTGGTTAGGTAAAATCTTAGGGCGTCTGCTCCATATTCGTTTATTACGTCCATAGGGTCTATTCCATTACCAAGGCTTTTACTCATTTTTCTTCCTTCTTTGTCGCGGATTAGTCCGTGTATAAGGCAGTCTTTGAATGGTCTTTGTCCAGTAAATTCTAGTCCTTGGAAGGTCATGCGGTTTACCCAAAATGGTATGATGTCATAACCGGTTACTAGTAGGTTATTTGGATAGTATCTTTTTAGCATTTCGGTTTCTTCTGGCCAGCCCATTGTACTGAAAGGCCATAGGGCACTACTAAACCATGTGTCTAAAACGTCTTCATCTTGAGTCCATCCTTCACCTTTTGGTGCTTCCATGCCAACGTAGGTTTCGCCATCTTTATACCAAGCTGGGATGCGGTGTCCCCACCATAGTTGTCTAGATATACACCAATCATAGGTTATTTCCATCCAATGTTTCATGGTTTTTTCGTAACGTTCTGGAATGAAGTTTACTTTTTTGTCTTTGTCTTTTTGATTTTCTAATACTCTATCTGCAAGGGGTCTCATTTTAACGAACCATTGTTTTGATAGGTATGGTTCTACTATGGCGTTACTGCGTTCTGAGTGTCCAACTGAATGGGTGATTTCTTCTATGTCTATTAGGATTTTTTCTTCTTTTAAGTCTTTTATTAGTGCTTCTCTACATTCAAATCTATTTAGTCCTTGATATTTTCCGCATTTTTCGTTCATGGTTGCATCTTTGTTCATGATGATGATTTTTTCTAGGTTATGTCTTTCTCCTACCATGAAGTCGTTTGGATCATGGGCTGGGGTTATTTTTACGCAGCCTGTTCCTTTTTCGATGTCGGCATGGTCATCTGCTACAACGGGAATAAGTTTACCTAATACTGGTAGGATTACGTTTTTACCGATATATTTTTTATATCTTTCGTCTTTTGGATTTACGGCTACGGCAGTATCTCCAAATAGTGTTTCTGGACGAGTTGTGGCGACATCCAGGTATTCATCCGTTCCTTCTATGAAATATTTTAGGTGATAAAAGGCACCTTTTTCATCTTTGTATATTACTTCTTCGTTTGATAGGGCGGTCATTTGAACTGGGTCCCAGTTGATTATACGCTCTCCTCTATATATTAGTCCTTTATTGTATAGAGTAACAAATACGTGTCTTACGGCTTTGGATAATCCTTCGTCTAGAGTGAATCTTTCTTTATTGTAATCTAGGGCAAGACCAAGTTTTGCCCACTGTGAATGAATGTTGTCTGCATATTCTTTTTTCCATGCCCAAGCGGCTTTTGTCCATTCTTCTCTATCCATTTTTCTTGGTTCTATTCCTTTTTCACGGAGGCGTTTATCAACTTTGGCTTGTGTGGCGATGCCAGCGTGGTCCATTCCTGGAAGCCACAATGCATCATATCCTTCTAGCTTTTTAAATCTTATCATGATGTCTTGAAGGGTTGTATTCCAAGCGTGACCTAGATGAAGTTTTCCGGTTACGTTTGGAGGGGGTATTACTATGGCATATGGTTTTAGGCTCATGTCGCCACTTTTGAAGTATCCTTTATTTTTCCAGTTTTCGTATTTGCCTTCTTCTACTTTTAAATGGTCGTATTTTTTTTCTAACATTTGTATCTTCCTTTCTAAAAAAGACTAGTTATCCATAAAAGGACGAACTAGCCGTGGTACCACCTTATTTTACAAGTTAATCTTGCCTTAAAATTTTAACGCATTTCTGCGGATATGTCTTACTTTTTTTCAGACATTCGGCTCCTAAGCTACCTTCGGTAAGTCTTTTTGTTAGTTTACACCATCCACTAACTCTCTTTTAAAAAGAAATTACCTACTCCTCTTATTCAAAGCTTTTCTTTTTTTCATTATATCATATAATTGTTTGGTTATCAATAATTTTTTTTATTGTTGAAATGGCTTTTCAAAGTATGGGTAAGCGTGCTATAATGTGGGTAGGATGGTGATTTGATGTATAGGAAACGAAATATTAAAAGGGAAAGAATTTTGGTTCTTATTGCTTGTATTGTTTTAGTTATTTTGATTATTTTGGGTGTTTTTGTGTATAAGCATTTTAATAGTTATGAGTATAAGCTTTCTAAGATTGGTTATTCTGATAGTGAGATAACTAAGATTTTGAAGATGGATGATAAGGTTTTAGATAAGGCTTTGGAAGGCTATAATGAGGATCTTTTGAAGCTTTGTAGTCAAAAGTATTTTATGTGGAAGAATTATAAGGTTTATACTAGTTATTTAAAGAAGGTTAAGGAAAAATCTAATACGATTGATTATAAGGATGTTGTTAGTACGGTTAATACTAAGAGTAATTATAAATATTATACACATACTACTTTGACTGATATGAGTAAGGGTAATGCGATTTTGGTTAATAAGTATTATTCTCTTCCTAAGGAGTATGCACCTGATGATATTGTGGATGTTAGCAATTGGTATTCGTATTCTGGAATAAAGACTAGAAGTGTTACGTATGAGGCTTTTAAGGAAATGTATAATGCGGCTAAAAAGGATGGTATTACAATTATTATTAATTCTGGTTATAGAAGTTATGAGGCTCAAAAGAAAGTTTATAATGAATATAAGGATTCAAAAGGTGTTGAGTATGCGGATAGTTATGCCGCTAGGCCTGATTTTTCTGAACATCAAAGTGGTTTGTCTTTGGATATAATTACTTATGGGGCGAGTGGTGAGACTTTTGATCAAACTGATGCTTTTAAATGGCTTAGCAAAAATGCTTATAAGTATGGATTTATTTTAAGATATCCTAAGGGTAAGGAAGATATAACTGGTTATTCATATGAGTCTTGGCATTATCGTTATCTTGGAAAGAAGCTTGCGAAAAAGGTTTATGATAGTGGTTTGACTTACGATGAATACTATGCTTATTATTTAGATAAGGAATGATTGTGTGAAAAAGATTGGTGTAATTTTTGTATTATTATTTGTTTTATTTTTGGTTTTTGTATTTAATAATAAGGATGATGATAAACAGGTTGAAAAGGTTTCTAGTAAGGAAGTTACTTTGGAAGATAGTTTAAAAAAGGAAAAGTATTATATTAAAGATAATCTTCAAAGATATTTGAAATATGCGGAAGGTAAGGATTTGTCTACTTCTTTGATTGTAAGCCATGTTAATTGTAATTTAGATAAGGAAGCTTATGAACAAACTGTGGAAACTGATGTTTCTAAGGGGAATGTTATGCTTGTGAATAAGTATTATTATTTGACTGAAGCTTACAATCCTGATGATTTGGTTACTTTAACTTCTAAGTATAATAGTGGTAAGAATAGTATGCTTAGACGTGATGCGGCGAATGCTTTTATGAAAATGGCTGATGCGGCACTGCTTGATAATGTTATAATTAAGAATGCTTCTGGGTACCGTGATTATAAGTATCAGGTTAATTTATATGATAGTTATGTCGAAAGGGATGGAAAAAAGGCTGCTGATACTTATTCGGCTAGGCCCGGTTTTTCGGAACATCAAACTGGTCTTGCGAGTGATATAAATATTATTGATAATTCTTTTGAGGATACTGATGCTTTTAAGTGGCTTAGTAAGAATGCTTATAAATACGGATTTATTTTGAGGTTTCCTAAGGATAAAGAGGATTTGACAGGTTATCAATATGAGCCATGGCATTATCGTTATGTTGGGGAAAAGGTTGCTAAGGTAATTAATGATGAAAATCTTACTTTAGAGGAATATTATGCTTATTATGTTGAAAAAGTTAACTAATTTGGTTAACTTTTTTATGTTTTTTGAATTATTTAATTGCTTCTTTATCAACTTTTTTATAATAAAAAGGCTAACTATTTTTAGTTAACTTTTGGATGTATTCTAGGACTTCGTTTTCGGTTTTTGTAAAGTCTTCGTAGTTTGTTTTGAACCATGTTAGGTTCATTTGATTGTTAAACCATGTGTATTGTTTTTTGGCATAATTACGACTTTTTTGTTTTATTAATTCTATACTTTCTTCAAGCGTTGATGTTTTTTCAAAGTATGGAAATAATTCTTTGTATCCTATTGGTGTCATAACTGCTTTGGTTCTTATGTTTGAGTTATAGATGTTTTCGGCTTCTTGTATTAGGCCTTCTTCGATCATTTTATCTACTCTTTTGTTTATTTTGTAATATAGTACTTCTCTATCGGCTGTTAGGCCTATGAAGATAGTATCATATAAAAGTTTTTCATTTTTTTCTTTTTCGCTATATGGTTTTTTGTTGGCTTCGTAGTAGTTTAGAGCGGATATTACTCTTATTCTATTGTTTAGGTGAATGGTGGTGTTTGGATCTACTTTTTTGAGTTTTTGGTAAAGTTCGTCGTTACTGATTCCTTCGTATGTGTTGTTTTCTTTTTTGGGAAAGTCATAATCGTATAGGGCTGATTTTATATATAGGCCAGTTCCACCTACTAGTATTGGTGTTTTTTTTCTTTTTATTATGTCTTCTATTTTTTCTCTTGCGTCTTTTTGGTAATCAAAAGCGGTGTAGTCTTTGGTTATGTCTAGAATGTCTAATAGATGGTGGGGAATGTTTTGTTTGTCTTTTATTTTATTGGTGGCGATGTCTAAATCTTTGTATATTTGTGTGCTATCAGCATTTATTATTTCACCATTTAGTTTTTTTGCGAGAAACAAGCTTAGTTCGCTTTTTCCGGTTCCGGTTGGTCCTGTTATTACTATTACCATGTTATCACCTACTTTATGAACATTGAGTCGCCGAATGAAAAGAATCTATATTTTTTATTTATTGCTTCGTTATAGGCTTTCATTATGTTTTCTTTTCCCGCTAGGGCGCTTACTAGCATTACTAGGGTTGATTTTGGCAGGTGAAAGTTTGTTATTAGGTTATCTATGGCTTTGAATTTATATCCTGGATATATAAATATATCGGTAAAGCCGCTACATTCTTTAAAGGTTCCATGAAGATTTATGATGGTTTCTAGGGTACGGGTTGTGGTGGTGCCAACACTTATTATTTTATGACCATTTTTCTTGGTTTCGTTTAGTAAGTCGGCTACGTTTTTACTCATGGAATAAAATTCACTATGCATTTTGTGTTTTGTGACGTCATCTACGGATACTGGTCTAAAGGTTCCAAGGCCTACGTGGAGGGTTATGTAGGCTACGTTTATGCCTTTTGCTTTGGCTTTTTCTAGTAGTTCTTTGGTGAAATGTAAGCCAGCAGTTGGAGCGGCGGCACTTCCTGGATTTTTTGCATATACTGTTTGGTATCTATCTTTGTCTTTTAGTTTTTCGTGGATGTATGGTGGTAGTGGCATTTCTCCTAGTTCATCTAATATTTCATAGAGAATTCCATCGTATATTAATTTAAAGTTTCTTATGCCGTCTTCTTTTATTTCTATACATTCTGCTTTTAGTTTGTCTGTGAATTTTACGACTGTTCCTTCTTTTATTCTTTTGGCTGGACGGGCTAGGCACTGCCAAATGTCGTTTCCTTCATCTTTTAACATAAGTATTTCGATGGCGGCACCTGTTTCTTCTTTGATTCCGTATAGTCTTGCGGGTATTACTTTGGTGTCATTTAGAACTAGGGTATCACCTTTTTCGATGTAATCTAATACATCTTTGAAATGTTTATGGGTTATTTCACCACTTTTTTTATCTAATATTAACATTTTTGATGAGTCTCTTTTTTCTAGTGGTGTTTGGGCGATTAGTTCTTTTGGTAAGTCAAAATCAAAATCTTCGGTTGTCATATTTCCTCCTTTATTTTTTTATATTTAAGTGTTTGTAGGCTTTTTCGGTTACTATTCTACCTCGTGAAGTTCTTTTTAGAAAACCATTTTGTAATAGGTATGGTTCATATACGTCTTCTATGGTTGCGGCTTCTTCTCCTATTGATGATGAGATGGCATCGATGCCGACTGGTCCTCCATTAAATTTTTCGATGATTGATTTTAGGAGGTTGTAATCGGTTTCGTCTAGGCCTAGTTCGTCTACTTTTAGTTTATCTAAGGCTGTTTTGGTTACTTTTAGATCGATATTTCCGTTTCCTAATACAAGGGCATAATCGCGAACTCTTTTAAATAGTCTATTGGCAATTCTTGGTGTGCCTCTACTTCTTCTGGCTAGTTCGATGGCGGCTTCTTCTTCTATTTTACATTCTAAAACTCTACTGGTTCTTAGGATGATGTCTTTTAGTTCTTCTTCGGTATAGAAGTTTAGTTTTGATATTATTCCAAATCTATCTCTTAAGGGACCTGTTAGGTCGCCTGCTCTGGTTGTGGCTCCAACTAAGGTGAATGGTGGAAGGTCTATTCTTATGTTTCTACTTGATGAATCACTACCTACTATGATGTCTAGGGTGAAGTCTTCCATGGCTGAGTATAGTATTTCTTCTATATATCTTGGGATTCTATGAATTTCATCAATGAATAGGACGTCACCTGGTTCTAGTGATGATAAGACGGCAGCAAGGTCTCCACTTTTTTCTATGGCAGGGCCACTGGTTGTTTTGATGTTTGTGCCCATTTCGTTAGCTATGATGTAGGCCATGGTGGTTTTTCCAAGGCCTGGAGGGCCATATAGTAATACATGGTCTAGGGCTTCTTCACGCATTTTGGCAGCTTTAATGAATACGTTTAGGTTTTCTTTTACTTCGGTTTGTCCGATGTATTCATCTATGCTGTCTGGTCTTATGGTTCCTTCAAAGGTATCTTCTTTTAGTTCATGGTTTGTTATTACTCTATCGTCCATTTTTAGTCTCCTATCTATATTGTTTTTATTGCAGTTTTTTCTTTCTTATATGGTATAATTATACTACTTTTTCTTAGGTTTTAAAATACTTACGCAAAGAAAAATGCGTAAGTATTTATATTGTGCTGTTTATCCATATGGCCATTGCGGCACTGGCATATAGTCCTATTGATAGAAATACTATTAGTAATTTACTTGAACTACTACCAATGGATTTTGAACTATTTATTTCGTTTGGAGTGGTTTCTTTGGATGGGTTTGGAATTCCGTATTTCATGATATTGTCTATTTGCTCGGGATTCATGTTTTCAAGTTCTTCTCTGGTGTAGTGTTTGTTTTCATTATGAGTTTGAGTTAGTTCGTCTATATTAACATTTGGATGACATTTACACCAATATTCATATTTTTCTGGTTCAAGCTGTCTCAGTAAAGCTGCATATTCATATTCTGGATATTTATTCAAAACATCTTCTGCGGTAAGCTTACGGCAGTCTGTAAAATTATATAATCTTTTCATTGCATCTAAACAAGATTTCCAATACTTTTTGTCATCTAAATACGATGTTAGAGCCAAAAAGTCATCTGCGAAGTCATGATCAAATAATTTGTATTCAACATTAGGATCAGACATTAAAGTTAATATATTTTTTATTTTTTTCATGTCTTTTGCCACTTGTTTTTTACCAAAGAACATTTTGGAATGTGATTTTTCTAAAGCTTCTAATGTTGCAATTATAGAAATTCTAAAGTCATAAAATGCTCCTAAGTCAACACTTAAATGGTTATTTTCATATTCTTCTATTGTACATTTTCCGGATAACATTTTTTTTTCAAATTCTTCTTTTGTCATTTGTAAACCTCACTTTATTATTGATTATCATTATTATTTGTATCACCATTTATATTTTTATCAGATTTGGCTTCTGCTCCTTTTACAACTTGACCGACTTTTTTTAAGGCGGTTATTTGTATATCTGGATTAAAGCTATTGTTTAAATATACGTTAAGAGTTGCGTTTGTGTCAAATTCATCAACTATTTCGGTATTTTTAAACATCTCTTTAGCTTGTTCTGTAGTTGTTTCTGCTTTATTATATTGAGAGCCTCCTCCTAAAAGACCACCGAAAACAGCTCCCAATATAACTTGATTAATAAGGGCTTGGTCACCACCTAATTGTTCCCAAGCTTTTTCTTCTGCTTCTTCTTCAGAATAATTATTACTTGGATTGTTTATCAATTTAAGATATGTTTGGTGAAGATTAGATATAAAACTTGTTCCTCCCATTGTTCCACCATTGGCACTTTCTGCGAGAATCATTTTCTTGATATTATCAGCAAATTTTTCGCCATACATTTTAGTTATTTTACCTCCAAGTACCCATGTTAAGGTTGTCTCGATGCTTGTTGAACATAGGAGTTCTTCGGTATCTTCAACACTCATTTCGGAAACGCGTGCATCGTGCAGGGCATTCCCTGTGGCTGAAGTTGCAGCAGCGGCTGCGGCCATCCATTCGTTGCCACTTGCAAGACCTATGGTTACCGGTATAATTATTTCACCCGTTGTTAGCCCTAGATTATAAACAAATTGTTCCCATTCTTCTTCTTGAGAAATTTTTAATAATAAAAATGCTTGTTCATATTCTAAGGCACTTTTGTTGGTATTAACGTCAAATTTAAGACCTTCTATAAAGTTTTTTAATCCTTCTTGAGTGCCAATACCATATGTCGTTAATACTGCCATTAGGCCTTCACTTGAAGTTATTGTTTCATACTTTTTTTGGGCTCTATATTGTCCAGCATACATATTGATATATGTTTCCATTGTTTCTAAATACTTATTTGCTTCATAAGGTGAAACTTTATCATATAGATATTCATATGTTTCACCAAGTGTTGGTTCTATCTGTGATGCATCATATAAATTTAACATTTTTTCGTCAGCTTTTTCGGTTTTTCCAATATTTACTACTGCTTTGGTTTTTTCTAAAGGGTTTGCATTATTATTGGAATATTTTATTTGTTCTTTCCCTCTATACCAGTATTCGATACTAGCATTAGTTGTATTTTCAGAGATGTAACCATCTGCGTTTGAGTATTTACTAATTATTTTTGCCTGATATAAAATGCAGTTTTTTTGTGCTTCTGCTATTTTTATGTCACTTTCAAATGTACTAATGGTTTTTTTGATTTCATTATATCTATTTATCATATCTTCAAATGAATCAAAGCCACGTTCTTTTGCAAAATTATCATAACTTGTGGTATCTTTAATTGAAAACTTGTAAAGGTTTTGATAATTTTTTTCGACGTCATCATCTATTTGTTTTTTTTTATTGTACTCTTTTATTCTATCTTCAAAATCCGAACCGTATTTTTCTTCTATTTCCTGTTCGAGGATTTCTTTGTTTTCTTGTTGAATTTGAATTATGGATAGTAGATTTCCATATGTTTTGTCATTTTCTTTTAGTAATTCATTTAGTTCTTCGGTGTTATCTTCGGGTATTGAAGCTGATTTAATTGATTTAATTGATTTTAGTGTACTAGTTACAATTGGTTCTATTGAATTTTCTATGTCAATTTCTTCAATTTGGGTAGAACTGTTTGTAGAATTACTTATATGAGTATTTGCTTCACCTTCATTTAATTTTTCTACTTCGTCTAATTTAACTACTGAGTTTGCTTGTGAGATGTTACTTGGCATATTATCTCTCCTTTTTATTTTTGTTAGATTATATTTTTTTCAAAACGAATATTTTTTAGTCTCCTATTCTATTATCTTTCCAAAGGTTTTTGGATATTCCTAGATATATAAGAAAAATTCCAAATATTATAAGCATTATTTTGTCTATTATTTTGTTTATGTTTATTCCTTTATATATAAGCCATATTCCTGTTAATATAAATGGGATTATCATTAGCATGTTTAGGATTATATCGAGGAATTTGTTTAGTTTTTTTTGTTTTTTTTCGCATATGAATAATGATATTTTGTATATTATTAAGGATATTATAAAAATTATTATGGTATATGGTAATATGTTATATATGTTTTCCATTTTTTCACCTACTTAAGTAATAGTTTTAAGGCTTCTTTTATTTCTTCTTCTAGGGTATCTTTTGGTTTTATTTGTTTTATGACTTTGACTATGTCATTATTTTTGTATCCAAGGGCTTTTAGGGCTTCTATTAGTTCATCTTGGTTTTTATTTGGGGTTTCTTTTGATACTAGTTTTCCTTTTAAGTCTAATATTATTTGTCTAGCTACTTTATCGCCTATTTTTGGAAATTTTTTTAGATATAAAATGTTTTCTCTTTCGATGGCGTCTATTATTCCTGCTGGTGATGATGCGGCTATTATGGGGATGGCCATTTTACATCCTAGTCCTTTGACGCTTATTAAGCGCAAGAATAAGTCTTTTTCTTCTTTCTTTTTAAAGCCATATAGGCTTATTTCGTCTTCTTTGACATACTGATATAGGTAAATTTTATATTCGGTGTTTTCTTCGAATGAGTATGGGTTTGGGGTGTATATTAGATATCCTATTTTTCCGTTTTCTATGACTATGTGGTCGCTTTCTATTTGGGTTACTATGCCTTTTATATATGAATACATGTTATCACCTTCTATAATATTATAGCATATTTTTTTGTTTTTAAAAAAAGTAGTTTTTCTACTTTTTGGTTTAAAATTTCTTTTTGACGAATAGTCTAATTAGTAATACTTCAAAGACAATATATACAACTAGGTATAGTATCATGAATATTTCATTAAATACTCCCATTTCGAAGCTGTTTATGATGGCTGGGATATCTGCTGGGATGAAGTCAAAGAAGCTAAAGGCGTCTGCTCTTAGGTAGTTGACTTTTAGGTAGGTTATGATTTTTAAAAATATATCGGTCATTACTATAAAGTAAACGCTGGCATTAAAGTTTTTGAAGAAGAATATTACGGCGAATAAGGCTATTAGAAATATTGTTAATTGAATGGTCATTGTTTCACTCCTATCATTTTTTCGTAGTTTTTTGAAAAGTCGTTTATGTTGTTTATATTATAATAATATATGGTTACTTGGGCTATTTGGGGATTGTTTTTTAAGGTGAAGTAACTATTTAAATCTAGGGTTATTTTGTTTATTTGATTTTCTTTTTCGTAGATATCTATGATGATGTTGTAATGATTTGTTTCTGTTAAGTTTATATCGGTATCTTCATCGTAAAGGTTTATAAATCGATCTAGTGGGACTATGTATCTTTTATAGTTGTCGGTGACATTTGGGGTTATGTTTGTTATTAGATTGTTTATGAATTTTGAATTTATTTTCATTATTCCTATGTCGAAGTTGTCTTGTTTTATGGCTTCTTCTCCTTTGATTAGATATACGTCTTCATTTTTGTAATAGCGGTTATTTTCTAGGTAAAATAGGGTTTTGCCATCGTAATATTCACCGTTATAAGTTATATCATTTATGGTGTAGCTAAATTCGTAATTTTTAAAGTCTTCTAAGGAAGAAGTTTTGGTGGTGGTATTTGTTGTTTGGGTGGTGGATGATAGTCTTACGAATATTATAAGTAATAGCATGAATATGAGCCAAAAAGATAGGACAATTAATGAATGGGTTTTTTCGTTTTTCCATAGTTCTTTTAATTTTTCATATTTTGGATTTTCTTTTATTTTTTTTAACATGTATTACCTCAATATTTTTCCGACTAGGTCTTTATGTCCGTTTATGAAGTTTGTGGCGCTCATTTTGTTTTTGCCTTCTGGTTGTACTATGGTAAGTACTATTTCTCCGTTTGAGCATTTGACACCGAAACCATCTTTGTAAATGCCTGTTATTTCTCCTGGATAGGCCATTTCAAAGAGGTTTTCTGTTCTATGGCACTGCCAAACTTTTAGGATTTTGTCTTCAAAGAGGCAGTAGGCTCCTGGGTGATCGTTTAGTCCTCTTATTTGATTTTCTATTTGTCTTTTGGTTTTTGTAAAGTCGATTTTTTCGTCTTCTTTTTTTATTATGAAACCGTATGTGACTTCATCTTCGTTTTGAGGAATTCTTTTGTTTGTTTTATTTATGATGCTTGGAAGGGTTTCTAGTAATAAATCTCTTCCTAGAAGTGTTAGTTTGTCGTGAAGGGTTTTTTGGGTGTCTTCTTTTTCTATTGGGATTTCTTTTTGGCTGATGATGTCACCTGAGTCCATGGTTTGGGCCATATACATGATTGTTACTCCTGTTTTGGAATAGCCATCTATTATGGCATGGTGGATTGGGGCTCCTCCTCTTAGTTTTGGTAGTAGTGAGGCGTGGACGTTTATACAGCCTAGGCTTGGCATTAATAAAAGTTCTAATGGCAAGATTTGTCCGTAGGCACAGGTTATGATTAAATCTGGTTGTAAACTACTTATTTCTCCTAAGGCATCTTTTATGTTTTTGGGTTGTAAGCATAGGATGTTATGTTTAATAGCTACTTCTTTTACGGGAGAATATTTGATTTGCATTTTTCTTCCTGATTTTTTGTCGGGCTGGGTTACTATGGCTCTTATTTTATAGTTTTTTATTAATCCTTCTAACACGGGAACGCTAAAATTTGGGGTCCCCATGAAGATTATTATGGGGTCTTTTTTTATTTCTATTTTATCTAAATCCATTCTATCACCTTTTTCTATTTTATCATATTTATTTTTTTATGACTACAGTTTTGTGGGATTTAAGTCTATGTAAACGTTTACTTTACTATTTGTTTTGTATTTGTCGTTTATGAATTTAACTGGGGCCAGTATTTCTTTGGTGTTTTTATATT
Organism: Vescimonas coprocola; assembly: GCA_963660615.1. GTDB lineage: Bacteria > Bacillota_I > Bacilli_A > RF39 > UBA660 > Coprosoma. The sequence continues at coordinate 6,720 of CAVKYE010000018.1, read as the reverse complement.
TTATTATTATGCCTATATAATATGTGTTGTTGATTTTGGGGATGGATGCGGCGGATGGGCCTAGGATGATATTTTGTGGAAGTTGTTTTTTTAGGTAGTAGGCTATTTTTTCTGATTCTTTTTCTATTTCTTCGTAGTTTTTGCCACATATTTTGATGTATGCTAGGTTGTAATATGGGGGGTATTTTAGGATTTTTCTTATTTTCATTTCTTCTTTGTAAAACATTTCGTAGTTGTTTTGACTTGCTGATGTGATGCTGTAATGGTTTATGTTAAAGCCTTGGATGATTACTTCACCTTTTAGGTCTGCTCTTCCGGCTCTTCCTGATACTTGGCTTAATAGTTCGTATGTTCTTTCTGCACTTCTAAAGTCTGGGATGTTTAGTGTGCTATCACCATTTATAACGCAGACTAGTGTGACTTTGGGAAAATCTAGCCCTTTTGATATCATTTGGGTGCCTACTAGGATGTTATATTTTTGATTTGCAAAATCTTCGATGATTTTTTGATGGGCTCCTTTGTTTCTGGTGGTGTCATTGTCCATTCTGATTACTTTGGCCATTTGGAATGTTTCTTTGACAAGGGCTTCTAGTTTTTCGGTTCCCATGCCTAGGCTATTTATGTTTTTACTATGACAATTAGGACATATGATTAGTTTGTTTGTTTTATAATTGCAGTAATGGCACTGCATTTGGTTTGTGTTTTTGTGGTATGTAAGGGGGATATCACAGTTTGGACATTTATGGGTGTATCCACATTCTTTACAGGTGATGATGGTTGAGTAGCCTCTTCTATTAAGGAGCATGATTATTTGTTCTCCTTTTTTTAATACGTCGTTTACTTTTTCTGTTACTAATGATGAGAAGACTCTGTTTCCTTTTTTGTATTCTTCTTTCATGTCGACTAGTTTTACGGTTGGGGGGGTGTTGTTTACTCTGTTTTTCATTTCGAGTAAAGTATATACATTCATTTTAGCTCTGGTGTAGCTTTCTATGCTTGGGGTGGCTGATGATAAAATTAGAGGAATATTATGGGTCTTTGCTCTTTGAATAGCTATATCTATGGTATTATATTTTGGGATGTTTTCTTGTTTGTAGGTTGCTGAGTGTTCTTCATCTATGATGATGATTCCAAGGTTTGTAAAGGGGGCGAAGATGGCGCTTCTTGCACCTATGGCGATTTTGACTTCTTTTTTTTCTATTTTTCGCCATTCGTCGTATTTTTCTCCGTCTGATAGTGCTGAGTGTAGGATGGCGACAATTTTTCCAAAATGGGTTTTGAATATTTTTACGACTTGGGGGGTTAGGCTGATTTCAGGAACTAGTAGTATTGCTTCTTTGTTTTCTTTTATTATTTTTTCGATTAATTTGATATATACTAGGGTTTTTCCACTACCTGTAACTCCATGGAGCAAATATGGGTTAAAATTATTTAGGTTTACTTTGGATATTACTGTTTTCTGTTGTTCGGTTGGGTTATAGTTTGTTTTGTTTATTTTAATTTCTTCTTTTAAGCGGTATGTTTCTTTGTTTATTTCTTTTATATATTTTTTTTGGATTAGGGTTTTTACGGCGGATGGTGAAATTAATATAGCATCTTTTTTTGGTAATTCTCCTTTTTCTTTGATTAGGTTAAAGATTGTTTTTTGCTTTTCGGTTTTGAGTATTGGGTTTTGGCTATTTATTTTTAGAATTTTTATATATTTTTTGTTTATGTTTTTTTTATTTTTGGCTTTTAGGGCGGTGGGCAGCATTGTTTGGTATGATGATATAAGGGGGGCAAGGGTTTTTTGACTTATGTATTTTCCTAGTTTTAACATTTCTTCATTGATTACGGGTTTTTCGTCTATTTGTTTGGTTATTTGTTTTAGGGGGTAATCATAGGTTCCTTCTTTTTTTATGTCTAATATGAATCCTTCTATGTTTCTTTTTCCGAATGGGACAAGGACTCTTTCGCCTTTTTCTAGGTGCATGTTTTGGGGTATTATGTATGTAAAGGTTTTGTCTATGGCTTTTGCTTTTATTTCTACAAGTACTTCTGCGTACATTTTATTACCTCCTTATAACATAAAAACACCTTTTGGCGTTTTATTTGTTTTCATCACTATAAAAATCTAATAGTTTTTCGTATATCCCTGGTTCTATTTTATTTAGGGAATTAATGGTTAGTTCTAGGGAATTTTTATATTTTCCTTTATTAAATAGGTTTTCTGAATATGTTAAGTTTTTGTCTAGGGCGGGGTTTGTGTTTCTGTATCTATTTCCATAGACAATTGCCATTTCAGCAAACATGGCGGTTTTTATCATTTCTTTTGTTTTTCCAAATAGTTTTAATACTAGATCTCTTGCGGTGTCTACTCTGGTGTTTAAGATTTCTATGGTTAATGGTTTTTTGTTTAGTTCTTTAACTATTTCTTTGATGGCTTCACTTGCTTCTTTTAGTTCAACGTAGTAGTTGTTAGGGATAACTGGAAGGTTATATGCTCTGATTTGGCTTTTTGCTTCTTTTAATAGGATATTTACTTCTTCTAGTTGCTGTCTTGCTCTTACTTCATCATCATGCATGCTTCCAATTACATTTAAGGTTTTGTCTAATTTTTCTTCTATTTGGGATAATGAATTTGATAGAATGTCTATTTCTTCTGTTAATTTTGAATATGGGAATGTGTGGTTATTGGTGTGGGATGCGAGTGTGTTATAGTCTTCATTTAGTTTTCCTAGGTCTTCTTTTACTTCTTCTAATGATTTTATGTCTTCATTTGATAGGTCATATAGTTTTTTTAGATCATCCATTTGTTCAAATATATCATTTACAAGTCCGTTTGTTTTGTCTAGTTTATTTTTTAGGTTTTGGTTTGCTTGCTCGTATTCGGATCTGATTATTTTTTCTTTTTCGAAATCTGTAAATAGGTTTTCAAAATAATCGGTTAGGACTTTTAGTTCAAAAAGGCTATCTTCTAAATCTAGGAGTTTTGCTTTGTCTAGGATGTCGGTTATTTTTTTGTTTGCTTCTTTAATGTTGAATTCGACGTTTAGGTAATCTAGTGGGTATCCTTTTTTGACCATTTTTTCATATATTTCTGTTATTTCTTTCATTTTTTTAGGTAAGATACATTCGGCTATTAGGACTATTGATGGCAGTTCTTCAACGACTACGCTCATGTGATTTAGCATCTCTTCGATGGCACTTATGATGGTGTTTACTTCTTCGTAGGCGTTTTTATCCATTATGTTTTCGAATTCTTCAAATCTTTTAGAAATGTTTTCAAATTGGAGTTCTACTGATGGTGCCATGTCAGCGAATTCTGATTTTGTTTCGGTGAATTTTTCTAGTAGTTCTCTGAACTTGGCTTTTAGTTTTGTGATTACGGCTCTATTGCGTTCTTCGCTGGTGGTTAGTTCTTTTATTTCGTTCATTAGAAATTCTGATTTTGTACGGGCTTTATATATTTCCATTTCTAGTTTAGCAATTTTGTACATGGTGCTTTTGTAATCCATTTTGGAAAGTGAATATTCGGCTTCTATTAACATGTCGGTTATTTTGGGAATTCTTGTTTCTTTGATGTCTTCTAAGCGTTCTTTCCAGTCTTTATACATTACTTCTAATTTTTCGTTTTTTAGATATGATTCTACTTTGGCAAGTTCTGGGGCGACTGGGGAAGAATCTAGTTGATTTTTTTCATATTCTAGGTTTTCTAATAGTTGTTTAAATTTCTTTTTTTTGCTTTTTTTCATAGCAAATAAAATTATTATTAAAACAATGATTGTCACTGTGAAAGCAATTAATGCGAAAAGAAGTGTACTGTTCATATTATCACCATAATTATTTTAGCACACTTTTGTCTTTTTTTGTAGTTTTTTGTGGATTATGTTCCTATTTTGATAAAAGTTTTTTGTTTTTTGGGGTGTTTGCTATGATTTTTAAGGTTTAAGGGTATTGACTTTCCTTTAAAAACATAATATAATTAAAGAGCGTTTGAAAAAGCAGCGTTAGTTTGAATTTTATAATGTGTTTATTCCCTAAAGGGGTTATCTTGTTAAAGGCTGCAAGGCAAAGATATTAATTTATAACACCCTATAATTTGGCAAACTAACCTCTCACGCAAAGAAGGGAGGATTATTTTATGGCAAGATATCTTGGACCTACATACAAGAAATCTAGAAGACTTGGTTTTTCTACTTTGGAAAATGGTAAGGAGTTAGCTAAAAAGCCTTATATTCCAGGTGAACATGGTCAGGCTAGAAGGAAAAAACTTTCTAACTATGGTATTCAATTGCAAGAAAAACAAAAGGTTAGATTTATGTATGGTTTAAACGAGAAACAGTTTAAGAGAGTTTTCGAGGATGCTGGTAAAATGAAAGGTGTTCATGGTGAGAATTTACTTAAGCTTTTGGAAAGTCGTTTAGATAACTTAGTATATCGTATTGGTTTTTCTACTACTAGAAAAGGCGCTAGACAATTAGTTAATCATGGACATGTTACTGTTAATGGTAAAAGAGTTGATATTCCATCATATCGTGTAAAACCAGGAGATGTTATTAGTCTAATGGATAATGATAAAGAACTTAAGGTTGTTAAAGAGTCTTTAGAGACTTTAAACAATAGAGTTGAATATATTTCATACGATGATAAGAAAATGGAAGCAACATACGTTAGAATGCCTGAACGTAGTGAGTTAAATGCTGATATTGATGAAGCTTTAATTATCGAATACTACAACAGATAAGATTGGATTTCCCAATCTTTTTTTGTATTTAAAAAGATGTACTTATCGTACACCTCCTCCACCTGATGAGAATCCACCTGAACTTGTTCCTCCGCCTGAGAAACTGCCACCACTTGATGCGGCATTTCTTGCTTCTATGGCTGCATGGGCTGACTCGTAACCGAAACTCCCTATCCATAATGCATTATCATAGTATGTACTATTGGTAACATATTCATCTGGTTTAAATTCTTTTAATTGTTTTGCTACTTTGTCGGCTATTCCAAAACTTTGAGCGAATACTAAGTATTCATTCCATAGTTTTATTTCAATTGCCTTTTTTTCATTCATTAATGTCATATCATTTAGGAAACCTTTTAGTCCTTTTAATTTTATGGTTTCATCTCTTAGTTTTTCAGTTAGGATATATTTATTTCCTTTTAATTTTGAATTACTTTTTTCTTCTATTATGTATCCATTATTTATTAAGATTTCACGGGAGTTATAGTTTGCTTTTTCCATCCAGTTTTCTACTATTGTGTAATTGTTTCTACACCATTTTTTAAATTTATTTGGTTCTAATATGTTGTTTTCAGAAACATTTATTAGGAAGGTTGCGAGTTCTTGTTCAGTTTTTTCGGTTATATTTATTAAATTGGTTAAGTCTATATCATAGTCATCTTTTTTTATTATAATTCCTTTTTCACCTTTGCTATTCATGGCTATTTTTCCTTCGTTAAGCCATTTTAGTAGAAACGAGCCTATGAGGTTTTCTTTTTTCATGTATCCTTTTCTTATTCCCATAAAATATGCGGCCATAATGTCTTTATTAAATGGGATATCTCTAAAGTAATTTACTTTTTTTGGAATTACACAGTTTTTTTCGTCATATTTATCACTTTTTAAGATAATAAAGACAATAATTAATATAAGTATTCCTCCACCTAAAATCCATAATAGTATTGTAATTACTGAGATATCTTTATTTAGTGTTGCGCCTTCTAGGGCTTTATCTACAACTGAATTATAAGTTCCTGTTTGGGTTACACTTAGGTTTGTGAAAGTGTTATTTGGAAAACCTATTAGGGCAACTACATATTCAGAACTTTTCATGTTTCCTTTGCTTTCTAAAATTACTTTACCATTTTGAATGGAGTTATTACTTTTAAAACCATATGAGCTATATTTTAGATTTGTAAATTCGCTGTCCCCTTCTATGGTTATTTTATAATGATTTGGAGCTTGTTTCATATTTTGTGGTAGGAAGGTAAAATATAATATTTGGTTATCTTCATACTGCCATACTAGGTTTTCTATGGTGTAGGTTATGGTGTATGTGTGAATACCGTATTCAATTCCATGACATAGTTCTAATCCATTTTCGGTGTAATTTATTCCGTTTTTGTAAGCTTTTTCACTTTTGCTTGCATTTACGTTCCAAGTATCTATGTATGTGTAGTTTTTTCCATCCATAGATACTTTATAGTCTGTTATGTTTCTGTTTTCTAGGTTTGCGAAGGCGTGATAGTTTTCGGTTCCTTCTTCGGCATCTAATTTCCATGTTTCAGTTACGTATCCGTTTCCATTTTCGTCTATGTATACGTTTACGTCTAAGTCTTTTAGTTCGCTTGCTTTTACTGTTAGGCTTAAGGTAAAGCAAATAAGTGCGAATATTATTATTTTTAAATATTTCATCTTTTTCCCTACTTTCTTTGATTATTGTACCATATATACTTTAAGATGTAAATTAATGAGAAAAAACTTATTGGTTTATGATAGATTATTTTTTAATCTTTTTGTTTGCTTTGTAAAATTGTTTGTTCTAATTATTTATTGTTAATCTTGTTAATTATCAACGTTACTCAGAAAAGAGTCTAAAAATAGGCTAACTCAACAATGAGTTAGCCTATTTATTATTTAATAAATTTAATGAGGAAATTATTTATAACTTCATTTAAAATTACAAATTACTCTACACTAAAGTTTTTGACATAAGCAGTATCTGTACCACTTGC
>CAVKYE010000017.1:0-28032 GCA_963660615.1 Vescimonas coprocola | reverse complement strand
GTAAATTCATACTTTATTCCTGTATCGTTTGATATTTTGGCTACCATATCAGCTAGGTTATGAGCTTTAGTGGTATCGTTCATAATTTCGGCACTCTTGTATACATTTTTAGCTAAATCACTATCTTTGGAGTTTGGTTGATATATAAATTTTCTTGTACTTTTACCATATTCTTCAAAACTCTTTTGTAATAGGCTATCATTTTGTATTTTTTGCGCCATTTCTTGATTTAATTGGTAACGATATGGTTCTGTATTGATTTCAGACATTTGTTTCTCTAAGTCGTTTATCTTTTTATTTATAGAATTATATTCGGTTAGAGTCATATCAGACATTTTCTTACTGCCTAATTCGTTAAGCTGATTTTCTAAGTCGCTTTTTTGGTCTTCTAGTTGTTTATAATTCTGATATGTTTCTCCACCTAAAGCACTTTCGATACTATCAATACTGATATTTCCGTTTTGTAAGTCTTCCATAGTTTCGGTTGCTATCTGATTTTTCAAAGTAGTTTTATCTTCTTCTGATAACTGTTTTCCTTCGGCTTCCTTTGAAAGTCTTGTTTGAATAACATTATCTAATACCGCTTTTTCGTTTGTGGTTAAGCCCCCATTTTTTTGATTATTAATGGCACCTTTGGCATCCGCAATAGAAGAAGGAGCGTTCAATATACCTCCGGCAATTCCACCGATTATGGCGCTTTCAACGACATTGTTCCAATCTATTTTTTCATCGTGGCTATATGTTAGATTTTTAATTAATGGATTTATCATTTCTGATAAGGCTTCTTCCGCACCTTCACCAACTACTTTATATCCACTTTTAATTATAGATTTTGCCAGTGATTTACTTACTTGGTCTAAACTTTCTTGTCCTAAACCTTTAGCGACTAGTTTATCAATACCACCGCCCATAGTTCCTTTTAAACCTGGTATTCCACCTGTAAGCCATTCGGTTGCTATTTCGGTAGCTCCGTTTGCGATACCATATAATGTGGCTTTATCTATATTAGCTCCTGACTGTAGAGCTTCTTCACTACCCATTCCAAGCCCTGTAAGTCCAGTAATAGTGTATGCGGCACCTTTACCTACAACACCACCAGCTAATAATGTTGGTATCATTTGTCCAATGTTTTCCACTACTTTTCCTGCTAGATTATCTCTTTTTATAAAAGTATTATTTTCAGCAGAGGATAATTTCATAGACTGTGCCAAAGAAGGAGCAGTTACTTTTTGAGTTCTATCTTGTTTAGCATAATCACTTAATTGTTTGCTTAAACTTTCATTGCCTAATTTATCAGCACCTGCAGAAACTATTGATGCACCAGCATCAAGTAGCGCTTCCGTTCCTTTTATTCCACCCTTATTTAAAATATATCCAGTAGTAGTTACTGTACTATCAATAGAATTACCTACTTTTCCTAAATTATTTTTGATTTTATCAAGAGTCGTACCATTATTAGCATATTTATCTATTTTTTCCTGATATTCCTTGTCTTGTTTGGCTTTTAATTCACCAGCATAACTGTTATATTCATTGCCAGTAAGCCCTGATGTGTCAAGCCTAATTTGATTTTCAATACTTAATTGTTTTTTTGCTTGATTATTCTTATCGACATTTGTATTTGCAGTTGTAGATGTATTTGCATTCTTTTGTTTATCTTGGATTTTACCACTTGCAATATCTGATTTAGTGTTTTTTTCATTAAATGGCGTACCATTAGCAATATTATTTGTTTTATCTTGTTTATTATTGGTTTTCTTGATACTGTCAGCACTTTTCATTTCGTTATTAGTGTTGTTAGTTATCATTTCATATTTTTTAGACTTTTCATTATAAAAATAAAATTTATTGTCTTTAGAATAAACTTTCCAATTTTTACGATTATTATAATCTACTTTACTATATTGTCCTAATGTTTTACCTGTGTCAGTATAGCCATCGACATTTGGTTTGGTATTAAATACAGTATTTGTTGTTACTTTAGTATTGTTTTGAGTAGCATTATTTTTTGTATTATTAGCATTCACTTTTTTGCTTAAATTTGTGGCATACGGGTTTTGAAACATGCCATTTTCTAAATCCTGTTTTAAAGCTTCTAAACCTTTTTTCTTTTTTGCCATTTAATCACCACCTATAAATATCCTGAAAAATCAACACTATATTGTTTTGCCCATTTTTTAATTTGTTTTTTAGTTCCTGTAAATGTAGCCCAACCATTTCCTACTCTAATTGCAACTACATTGTTTTTATTATTTTTATCAACTTTTAATACTTTTATATTACTTTCGCTTTTTGAAGAAGAACTGCTACTATCAGAAAGAGTTTCATCACTACTTCCACTGCTGCTACCACTACTACCACTAGAACGACTACTTGAACTTGAACTAGACCTTGATGCCGCCATTTGAGCATTAAACTGTCTTTTTTCCTCTTCAAGAGCATTTTCGGTATTTATTTGACTTAATACATTGTTGTATTTAGTTTCATATAGACTTTCAATATCCATTTTGTTACTAAATTGTTGTTGAATAAGTTCATTTTTATATTTAAATCCCTCAAGTGAAAGTTCCAATTGTTTTTGAAGTGAATTGTAGGCAATTTCTGCTAGTGTAGAATTATTTTGTAATCTTGCTTCTTTAATACTGTTATCATAGTTCAAAATAGCATCGTTATAACTTTGTCTTGCGGTTGCATACCTATTTTGATATGTATTAAAGGCGGTCATTTTTGAGGTTTCACTATAACCGGTATTAGACATACCTTTACTTGCCATTTCTTCGGCTCCTACACCGTATTTATCGATTGCTTTCTCATAATCGGTATAGGCACCTTTTTGTTCTTTTGTATAATCTCTTTCTTGTTTGGCTTTTTGTTGTTCTAATTTTTCGATAGTAAAATTAGTGTTTTCTTGTTGTATTTGAGATTGTTTATTTTGATAATCTTTTGATGCATTTATAAGGTTTTGATAGTAACTATTACTGTCACTTATCATCGTATTATATTTATTATTCATATCATTTAACGCATTGTTCTTTTCGTTAGTAACATTCGTTAAACGATAATCGTTTGTAGTACTTGCCATTTATATCTCCTTCCTATTTTTTTAGGTAATTTGTAATATAACTTTCTAGGGTTGCAGAATAAAAATAAAAAGGCTTTGTTGCCTCTAGTTTCAATTGAATTGATTTCCACTTTTTCCTTTTTATTTTAGGAATTATTCTTCCCTTGGTTATATTAAAGGTATCTATCTTTTCGAAATCAGTTTTATCTGTTTTTATATACAAATCTACTGATGTTCCGTTTATATCAATAACACAACCTCTTTTATTGGTTATCTTTTGCATTTGTGGAAAACCAAACTCATCATCAATGGTGGTAAAGTAAGAATTTATTTCTCTATCTTCACTTTTATTAGTTAATGTGTAAAAGGCATTATTCATACACATATATATAATGCCTTCGTTTTCAAATAACATCTCTATATTGTTATCAAACTCCCAATAGAACCATTCATACTCTGTATGGTCGTTATTAGTACATTTAGCACTTCCATCAGCCAAATAAATATGATTATCAATTGCTACTAATAAATAACCTTCCCATTCAGTAAGTATCATATTTTTGTAGTTTGTTTCGTTTAATAGTTTATTATCTATTAGAGTACTCATATGAGTAATAACTTGTTCCGTAGTAACATCGCTACTTATTCCTTCCATACCTTTATCACTAAAGAATACAATAGTATCTCTAAAGTTCCTTGCTTGTCCTAAACATCCAGTAGATATAGACGAATGAGAAGACGGATAAACTTTCCCATACGAGCTATCAATACTTGGATTATGATAAAAGATTGTAGTGTTTGTTTGGCTTGGCTCTTTCATTACCCATAAAGCATTATTACCAGCGACTATACCCTTGATAGCACTATCACTAACGCCCTCTTCGTAATAATCAACATCACTACAATATGTTGGGTCATCTAGTGATGAGTGCCATAGTACATTTGGATAGTTAGGATTGCCAGAGAAAAATACCCTGTTATCAAATATTTCTACCATAGTACAATTAGAAATTCTTTCTCTATATCCTTCTACAGTTCTTCTAAACTGAATTACTACATTATCTTCGCCATCTGTATCTGGCTTTTCTACTGGGCTAGAAAAAGTAATTACTCCTTTGGTAGCATCTTCAGTATATGGATAATCAGTTATATTACTTAAATCAGATAGTTTAGTATTATCGGTTATTTTTGTTAATGTAGACACTTTTATGTCTACGGCATTACCATCTGTATCATATAATCCTTGATATGTTTTATCATACCAATAAATCTTGCTATTACTATCTTTGTACTTTACGTACCCTCTTTTATCATATAGTTCTCCGCTGTTTAACTTATCATACTCAGAATTATAAAGTGTTTTATTCTCTTCGTCATACCAATAATGAACGGTATCGGTCTTTTTATATTTTAAATATCCATTTTTATCGGTTACTTGCACCTTTTCAGAATTATCCACAACTTTATCATTGATGCGAATAATGACATTGTAATCCTCGTCATAGCTTTCTACATCAAGGTGATATTCTAATGTTTCACCATCAGAACAGAAACTATTTTTTCTATATGGTGATAATAGATTTACATCTTGATATGTTGAACCACCGCCTAGAGGTGCTCTACTGATTGTCGTTGTTGGAATATAACCTATAACTTCCTTTAAATCAGTGCCATCATACTCATAATAATGGATGGTATCTAATATGTATAGTTTTGTCTGATATACAAAGAAAATACTCTTATTATCTGATAGTTCATCGCTGACTAGTTTATCGTCATCATATAGTTTTGTACCTGTGTGTAAAATGGTATGCTTTGTGCCATTATAAGTAAAAAAATAAAAACCGTTTATTGGTTCATCATACTTCTTTACTAATTCTAGTCCTGGTCTTGTTTCTATACATAATCCATTCGAATTACGGTAGTTTTTCCACATATTAAGCATATCTGGAGAACGATAAGAAGATACCTCGTCTTTTCTTTGACTAAAATCTACACCACGAATACTGTTATAGTTTCGAAGCCTTAAACTACCAGCATATGCTCCACTACCTACGCTATTATTACTAGACATCTATACCACCTTCAAACGTTAAGCTCTCGGTTCCTACTCTACTATCTAATCTAGCAAGCATTTGTTCGTAGTTGTTGGAGAATACTTTTCCATATTGATTAGATATGTCTGTCATTAAAATAGTGCCTGCTATTCCTGTTGGGGCAATATTTAAAGCATCCATATCAAGTTCAAGTGTATAATCGTCTTCTGTATCTTCGGTGATTAGTTCTGGATATTTATAATAATAAATGGTAGCTTCGCCATCTTCTTCAAAGGTGACGTATGTTCCTACTCTGCTATAATCTACCCCCCTAATGTTCTTTACTTGGTAAAAACTTTCTAAGTCTTTTAGGTCCAACGCTTCATTTTCGTTTACTGTTCTTTGTTCTCTTGCAAATATTTTTTTGGTTCTAGCAAGTTCAAATAATATCTTATTTGTAGCAGGTATAATTTTTAACGCGATATCATCATCGTCGGTTAATTCATCATACTTATCTGAATATTCTTCTAATAGTTTTAATGTTTCTGACCTTAAGTCTTCCCACGTCATATTACACCTCCTTGATATACTCTAACGTTTCTATTGCTTCTGATACTTTTTGCATCTCTTCTACTGGTTTTATATAGCCTCTATCTTCGGCTTCATATACTAATATATCTCCTTCCTGCAGTTTTATATCAGTTATATATTTACTTTTGTAGTTATCTTCTTTGATGTTAGTAACACTATGAAACTTCAAATTTTTAAGTGTCTGTTTTACATTATCGTTTTCAAATTCAAAAACTGTATCTTTATTTACAACTATTGCTGGATACAATGTTATATCCGGCTTTCTTATTACCTTTATATTTTTCATATTTTCCTCCATTTCAGTCACGTTTTTAGGAGTTGCACCCAAATATACTACTAACGTGATAAAAGGGCTTATTCGCCCTTATTTTCATCAGTTTTCTTTGATGTTTTCTTTTCGAATTTAGCGAATGGTGAAATTAAGTCCTTTTTGACTGCTTGGATTTCTTTTACTCTATCCTCGCTAAACTCTACCCTTTCGCCTGCCTTATACTCTTTGCCAGTATAAGCGTCTGTAAAGTTTTCATTTACGATTACTTTATAAATCATATTATCTTCCTTTCTACGCAGTAACTGTTAATGGGATTTTAACTACTTGAATTCTATCTTCATCGATAGTTTTAGCACCGAATGTGTCTAAACCACGGATGATGTCCTTGAACCTTTTTTCTGCACGTAAAGCTTCTACTTCGTTGATTTGTCCGGCAAAGGCGATTGCCTTTTTACCTCTGATATCACAATAGGCGTGTGTTGCGTCTTTAGCCATATTATTAGACATAATAACATCAAAGCCGTCATAGACACCTACTTTACCTTTTTTAATGTACTCTGGATTATCTGTTGATAAAGTGATTAAACAGTTTTTAAACACATTATAAACTGCTGGCGTGATTTCAATAACACCTTCTTCATCAAAGTTTCTTTCACGTAGTGCGATTATAGCATTATCAATAGCACTTTTAACAGTTGCTTCTGTTAAGTTAGTACCTGCGGTAACGTTAGTTGCCGCTTTAATTAGTGATGCTATATAACTATCACGTTTAACTGCTAGACCGTGTACTGCCTTTCTTTGATATTCATTTTTTAATCCAGGTACTGATTGTGCTTGATTAACATCATCCACATAAAAGGCAAAATAGTTCGCTTGGTCGATTGTTAGTAATTGTCCTTTATCTGCCATTTCTTCAATTGTGATATCCTTAGTGATATCGTATGCACCAATTGTTGGTTCACCAACTCCTAGAATTTTTACTGAACGTGCGTATTTTACATCTCCCTCATATTCCCTCGTACAGTTATCTACTAATTTACATTTTAACTCCAAGTCGTCTTGGATGTTTTTACTCCAAATTGATTGGATAAAATTTGAAACTGCCATTATTATCATTCCTTTCCTATTTCATATGGAAAGTATTTTGTTACCATTTCGACATTGATTTTTCTACTGCTTCTTGTAACTTTGGATTTTTTCTAAAGTCATCAGCACTAAATTTAATTGCCTCATCGTAAGTGTAGAATTCTTTTATTCCTTTATCAGGTGCGGAATTACTACTCATACTTCCCATTTGCTCTTTGTTTTCTTTTGGTTTAATCTTTTCATACATTTCATATTTTTCTTTGGCTGAAAGATTTGGGTTCAATTTTTTGGCAAAGTCTTTGAACTCTTTACTCTCTAGCACATCGGCTCCTACTCCGATTTCTGCAAGTTCTTTCTTGCTTTTTTCTTTTGTATGAGCCTCGTGGAGCGTTTTAAACATTGCTTTTTCTCGCTTTGTCATTTTCTCCGTTCCTTTGTCAGCAAGTCTCTGTAATTCCGTTTCCATCATTCCATCTGAGATGATTTCCTCGGCATCTCTTTGAGCTAAATAGTTTAGGTCGTCGTCATCATACTCACTATTTTTAGTAAGTTGTATACCCTCGCTTTGATAAAACTCGGATAGTTTATCCTCTATCTCATCAATCTCATTTACCCCTAGTCCTTGCTTTAAAATGTTTACAATTCCGCTATATTTACGTTCAATGGTTTTCTCACCTTTAGCACGTCCCCTGTTATAACGGTCCGCAAACCTCTTGTCTAACTCTTCATCGGTATAGTAAGTGCCCTTTGTTTCTTCCTTACCGGTTTCGGTTAGCTCTTCTGCTCCCTCTAGCATTTCTTGGGTTTCTTCTGTAGTTTCTTCTACATTTTCAGTAACATTTGTTACATTTGAACTTTCTTGTTCCATTTTTCTTTCCTCCTATTTTTAATCGTGTTTGCTTCACGAACACTCAGCTTTTTATGTCATCAGGCTTGGACGTAATAAAAAAAACACCTACTCTGGTGTTTGTTCTTGAGAATTTTCATCCTCTTGTGACGTTTCGTCATTTGCTTGGCTATTTATATAGTCCTGTGCCTCTTGTAACTGTGAGGCTTGGGCGTCTGGGTCATTTTCTATGAACTGATTAGCCCTTTGTTTCATAAGTTGCGCTTGAGCGTCTATTTCAGCGATACGCTTTTGTTCGTCTTTCATCTCTTTAATGATATCTAACAGTTTTTGCTTTGGTGCAGTTGCATTATCTGGTAATGCTCTTACATATCTTTCAAACGCTCCAACATTTTCTGTATTAAAATAGCCTGCCTTTAATAGGTTTTCTAGCGTCATTTCTTGTGCGAACCTATCAAAAGGCGCTATTGGCGTTACATCTAGTTTTACTACTCCTTGAAGGCTATCTAATACTGACTTAGGAACCTTTACTAATTCTACATAATCTTCTCCAGTTGCAGAGTCGATTTTGTCATCTTCTAAGGTTAAACCATTATCAGAGTATGTTTTCCACATATCTAACCATATCCTGCCTAGGTCTTCAATAGCGTTTTTCAAAGAGCTTAAGTGTTTGCCTAGTGGCTGGGTAGATGCTTGTTGAACGGCTAGTATTGCTTTACCGCTGGCATCTTCCGGATTAATATTACCGGTTGCCATTTCCGATGCACTTCTTAAGTCTCTAGTTATACTAATTAAGTCTTGGATAGACTTAACTACATCATAACCTACTTGCGCTGGTGAAGTGATACTAACTACTTTACTAACATCTTGAGCGTTCATACCACTAACTCTAATAGTTGCACCAACTTTATTTAAAGCACTAGGATTATCCACGGCATCAACATTAACTACTCTTTGCGGGTAAGAAACTGTTTTGATTGTGAGTAAGTATCTCATCAACGTCTTATTTATTTCAATTTGGTTTGGAATTAGGTACTTAACCTCTCCCTCACCACGTGATGAGCCTTTCTTCTCTCGCCATAACATATGTACTAGTGGGTATAGAGTTAAACCACTATTTTTGCTTTCTTTTAACGTTACATATTTAGCAGATTTAGTAAAGTAAACCTTTCCGTTTTCCTTCCACATCTTTGTCACAACAGTACAAGCATCATCAACTTCGTATTTAGCTTCATTGCCTGCAAGTTCGAACGTATCCTTATCAGTACTTATGTCTTTTATTTTCTCTTCCGATATACCTTCTGAACGTGCCATTTCAATTACATTAATTAAAGGCATTCTTTGTCTAATTATGATATATGGTTGGCTTTGAATATCCGAATTGTTTTCGTTTCCGAAAAAGATATCAGTCTTGTTTAGTATTTCGTTCTTAGGCTGTTGTTTTTCACTATCATAATCAACATAAATAACACCCTCCGAATTAACGGCGGAGTCTTCTGCAAACGTCCATGTCTTGTAATCAAGTTTGTCCTTTTCCCATACCTGTGATGCTTTTTTGTTTAGTAGTTCGCATACCTTTTCAGCAGTCTTTCTGAACTCTTTATTTTCGAAGTTTTCGCTTGAATAATTCAAAGCCCATAGGTTTTGTAGTATCTGTGATACTTTATAGCCTACAATAGTTTCGATAATGTTATATTGTACTGGCTCTATACCACCAGACTTTAAACCTCTCCATTGATTGCCGAAAGCCATCTCATAATTTGTATCTGTATCACTAAACACATTACGCATTCTTAGAAAGTTCAAACCTTTTTCGTAAAGGCTCCATACCTCTGTTTCTTGTAGTTCTTTTAAGTCCATCTAATCCCTCGCTTTCGGTACATCTTTTTGGCCGTACCCTGTCCCATCATAGTTATCTATGTTTTCAAATAGTACGGCTTGTCTTTCTAACTCGTATTTCTCTTCTTTTTTTCTCTTATGTTCTTCTATTTTCTCCATCGGTGATGACACTTTCAAAGGCTCTTTATTTACTACCTTTTGCCCTGTTCTTGCACCAATAAAAAAGCACATCACATTTGACATACATAAGATAAACGTAAATACTAACACTAATACAATTGTTCCTGTCATACTACTTCTATCTCCTCTCCATAATCTTCTATTCTTGGTTTTTCTACATTGAAATTATAATGCTCTTCTACGGTAATGATATCATTGTTATTAAACATTACTTGACTTCTCGCTTCGTGAGCGATTGCTAGACCCATCATTTGGTCGTCGTGTCCGCCTTCTGGTGCTTCCACGCGACCTTTATCATTTCTGATTATCGTTAATAACTCTGATAGTGTATCTCTATCATTTATCTTATCTGTCTCTTCTCTTACTATTGCTATTAAATTTGATATAATTGTTGGTCTAGTAAGTACTGTTGTCTTAAAACCGAATGATGTCTGCGGTTTATTGGTATTATCATCTATTCTAGTTCTAACATATTGATTTTGGTAGCCTAATCTTTGTAACTCCCTTATAGGGAAACTATCAAAGTTGGCTTCAATAGCAATTAATGCTTCTTTATGTCTTCCTTCACTAGCATAACTAAAATAGAACTTACCTAAACAGTACATCTGTTTTGTATAAAGGTCTGCATCTAATTGCTGCTTTAACACGGCCACTTGATTGCCAGTTTTAGCATCTAACACGTGCCCTGTAAAGTAATCAGAACCATCTCCTGCCGTATCTCCACCTATACAGTATTTTGTCATCCTAGGTGTGTTAGGCATTTGATATATGTTTATGTAGCCATTCTTATCATTTACCCATTTAATGTTACTAATCTTTTTAGTTGCTGGCTTAGTATCATCATACGTATATGTAAAATAACCTGTTTTGAGTGGCTTTTTGATGTTCGCTAGTCTTTCTTGCAATTTTTCAGTATCGAAAGCAGTTGCTCCTGATAATAAAAACGCTTCTTCTGGCGTACACGGATACTCTTGTTTGATTAGACGTTTATCGATGTATTTTTCGTATTTTTCAAAATACCATCTCAATTGTTCTAACGATAGTTCCTTTACATCTCTTAGCCATCTTAAACGTTTATATATCCACGAATTACTATTATCTATCTTTTGATTAAATGTTATTTTGCCATCTTCTTTAATAAATGATATCTGATACTCACTTGTTCGCCACCATTCATAAAAACAACATATATGTGAACCACTATCCCACATCGTTTTGTAGTCATTGTAGCCGTTTGCGGTACTTTCCCATATCTTTATACTATTTTTAGTAAACGCCTCTCCTAGCCCCGCTTGGATAGGTTGTATACCATCTTTCCAAAAGGCACATTCGGAACCGTGAAAGAAATTTATTGTTCTTGAACGTCCAACATCTTTCGTTGCCGTATCAACCGCCCAACTACTATTTATCTTTTCAAATAACAATTGCTTTCTATTATTGAACTTTTCAGTCGGCTTTAATTGATAAGGTAATTGTAAATAAACAAACTTCGCTTTATTTTGGAATATTGTTTCCGCATTGTCACTTTTATCGGCTAGCGTAAATCCTTGGAAGTTCCTATTAAGAATACTATTCGCTAGTTGATAAGCAGTAACAAACGTCGTGAACCCTTGTTGTCTACCTTTTAAAACTAGAATTGATATGTCGGCTATTAAACCATTCGAATAATCATTCTTTGCTTTGTTTATGATGTTTGAGAAGTCTTTTTGTACCTCGTTTAAAAAGAATGGCATCGTCTTTTGGTTTTTATCAACAACTATAAAAACAAGTTCGATTAATTTCTCAGGTCTCTCTTTAACCTCTTTCAATAATTCTAAGTTTGTTGTTAGTTCATTGGCTATGGCACTTCTAAACTTCTTATCATAATCAAGGTCTTGAGTGGTAAGCCATTTATCTTTTCTTTTTTGAATTAATTGGTCTGCGGTATAACTCATAGAACATCTTCTAACTTAACGATGCCGACGTTACCATCTAAGATAGTTTTATATTCTCCAGACATCTTATTCATAATGTCTATTGCCTTCAATTTGGTATTTAAGTCAGCATTCCCTTCACCTATAATGAAATCTCTATCAGCTGTTTTTACTTTCACGCCTTCTTTTTGGATGTCGTTTACAACTTCTGATAACCATACCATACGCTCTTTAGCACTCATTATAGTTTTATCTTTTAGTGCTTCTTGCAACTCTTCTATGTATGATAACACCTTAACATTCCTTAACAGTCTGCTAGCACTTGCTGTAGCCGTCTCTTCCTTTTTGCAGTTCTTGTATGCTTTCATATATGCTTGTGTTCCGTTTAATCCATTCTTAACATATTCCTCGCAAAACTTTATCTGTCTGCTTGTTAATTCCACGTGTTATCACTTCCTTTCATAACAAAAAACGCCACAAAAATGACGTTTTCAGAAACAATGTATACCATTTGGTATAACTGTAATTAATCACACGCACCGATTAGCAACGAAACAGGTCGGGTCTTGTGCGTTATTTTGTTACTTCGTTCGTTGTCTAGGTTATTAGCAACTTAGCCCACCTTAAGCCAGCAAGATATAAGGCTTTTAATATCTTGGTATGACCGCTAAGGGTCTTTGTTAGTATCTTTTATTGATACTGTACTAACAATATAAAGCTTCCCTTAGGTTGCATATGTTCTCGACTTTACTGTTTGTCATTTACCTCGCAACAAGGCGTTATATTATTAGTACACTACCTATAAAGGTAGTTTTTTCTCTTTTGAGAAATAAAGCGAGCAAGGTGCCTTATAGACACCATATCAAGTAAATATAACAACCACTCACATAGTTTTCTAAAGGGCTGTCCCGAAATAGCCTACCATTTTTCATATCGGTGTTTTGTCTTAATCAGGGGGTTAGTTGATAGTAACTTAATCTAATCCTTAATCGGCTAAAGGCTTAATTAAGACTGCTATAATAGATATATTTACTCAATATGCTACCTAAGTAGCACACTAATTTTTTGAGGAGAGTGGTCTTACGTATCAATTGACGCAATACTAACAGGCTAAATGATACTGCCACTTACAATTATTCCATTTTACTACATTTTAGCACTTGACCGGCGCATCAGGGGCGCGTGGTATGAATTTCTTTTATTTTTTTTACAATTTTGTTGATTTGACTTTTGGTAATCCCATATTTGATTTCTAGCTGGGTGTTACTCATATGGAAATATACTTTATCAAAATAAATTCTAATATCTCTGTTCTCTATTCGCTTATATATTTCCTTTAATTTCTCTTGGCTATCGTCTAACATAGCCGTAGTACTAGCCAAAAGTAGCAAGGCATCTTCCCTCGAATGAAGCTTCAAACCGCCGTCCACCCTAATATCGGAAAAAGAGCTAGTGCATTTCTCTAATTTTGCTCTTAGTAATTCTGCCTTTTCGTAGGTTGCCCCGTTCATTTCGTCGATTATCTTATCGGCTTCCTTTATTTCTTTTATCACGTAATCACCCCTATTTTTCTTCTAATTCGGCTTGAATTCGCTCGTAGTCGTTTGTTATGCTATCAA
Organism: Vescimonas coprocola; assembly: GCA_963660615.1. GTDB lineage: Bacteria > Bacillota_I > Bacilli_A > RF39 > UBA660 > Coprosoma. The sequence continues at coordinate 14,589 of CAVKYE010000017.1, read as the reverse complement.
GCTCCAACTTACATACGTTTCTATCGCTTTCATATCCTTTCGCAGTAGCCTTTAAATCATCTATTACGCCTATACCTAGAATGATTAAAAGTGCTTCTATAAAGGCTATTGCCGTTAATATATAAGTACTTAATCGTCTTCCCATTCTCACTCACCTCTCTAATTAAACCTGTCAAAATGTTCTTGCATTTTACCACTTTTCATTCGAACATATTTTGTCACTATATTTTTATAATTTAATATGAAACCTTCAACATTTCTCTTTTTATTATCACAATACTTTTGATAAAGCTTGTCTAACATCTCTTTATTTGGTAGTACCTTTAATTCTGCTACTTCTGGTACTATGCCTATAAAAGTTGGTATGACTTGATTTTCAAACGGATAAATAAATAATTCGTGTGAGTAATTTAAATTATACAAATTGAAATCATCATCGATATTCGCTTTGGCAAACATATAGAATCGTTTATCAAACTCATCAACAGTATATTTAATTTGACCCATTCCCAGCCACTCACCGCAAATAACTGAGCCTTCATTTAATGTGTTTAACTCTGCTTTATTATCTAACAGCCATTGGTACAAACCTTTATACAGTTTATCTTTAATCTCGTCTAATTCTTCAATGTCGAAGATATTATTCCTTTGTGCGACATATAATCTATTATCTTTTTTAAAGATAGCTAAATTACTACCATCTAGTTTTTCAGTTACGTAAATAACATCACCGCCACATTTAACTCTTTCGGTTTTTGGGTATATTTCTTTTTTTATCATGCCTTATCTCCTGTCTCATTTTTTTTGCTGGTTTTTGTTCCTTTTTTTGCTGGTTTTTGAGATTTTGTTACCACCAAGAAAGCATTCATCCTCTAACAATTTAAGAAATAGTATAGATGATAAAACATAATAAATGATTCCTAATATAATACACAAAATCATTTCTGTTCCTCCTTTATAACTCTATTACATCTTTGTTCTCCAATCCTATAATTCATTTGTTCAAACTGTTCTTTTGTTAAAATACTAACTAATCTTATATTCCCATTTTTTATTTTATCTACTACTTCATCAAATGTTATTATATCTACAATTTTTATAACATATTCTTTTTTATAATTATCAATATCTTCATAAAACGATATAATGTCTCCATCTTCCAAAATATCAATAATGTTATAACTTGCTTTTACAACTTCATCTTCATTATAATAATTTTTAGCACAACTAATATGTTTATGTTCACAATTAGGACTAGCACAATGACCGTTATAATCAATTATTACTTTATCTATAATTCCCTCTTTTGTTCTAACAAACATTCCTACTTTCAGTTCCATTTAATCACTTCCATCTTTATTTCCAATTCAATTCTTCTATTTGTTTGTTTATTGCCTGCAATTCATCTAGAGTTCCATATTTAAAATGAGTATTGCCTTGGCAACTTTTTCTAGTAAGTCTAAATCTTTTATTTTTCTTATCAAAATCTATCAGCTCTCCACCCATATATTTTTTACCTTTATCAAAATAATCAGCGTATCTTAAATATGACTTACTATCTTCAATTAATTCATAACCTAAATCTTCAAACATTTCTTTAGCACTTTTCATTTTTATCGTCTCCTATTATTTTTTTGTATTGTCTCAAAACTTCCTTCAAAATTGTCCAAGGACCATAATGATTATTACCAGCACAAATTCTCATTCCATCTTCTAGAAGTTTTATAAATTCTTTTTGCTGAGCGTAATGTTTATCCACAAAATCGTGATGTTGTTCGACTACTCGCTCATCGAACTCGTGGCTTCTTTTTTCTTCTTTAAGTTGTTCTTTTAATCTAGCGTTTTGATTTTTATAATATTTCAAATCTTCTCTCAGTTGTTGATTATCTTTTTGGCAAATTAATTCAAAGTCTATTAATCCCATACACATCACTCCTTTGGCATTTCATAAACGATTGATGTATAATTTTGCGTTTTTATGTCATCAATCATTGTTTTTACAAGGCTAGTACCCTTAAGCAAATCAGCTTGTTCTACTTTATATGATGATATAATTGGTTTTGGTGTCAACAAATTTTGTATTTCGTCTAATATTTCTAGAGCTCTTTTTTTTGAAGGATAAACGCCAAACACTCTATAAGGTTCACCTAATTCGTCCTCTACATAAATCCAATATTCATCTTTTTCAAATTCTTCCAACTCAACCATTTGTATTTTTAATAAAACTTCTCTATCTTGACTTCTAATCCATAAATCCATTACTTTTCAACCTCCGTTTCCAATATTGATTTTACATTTTCAAAACATAAATTAGCGGTGCTATCTAGCAAGCCAATATAAGCATCCAAAAGACCAATTGCTTCGTTAATAATCACTTTTAATTGCTTATTTTCTCTTTCTAAATAATCTTGATATAAACCTTCAGCATATTGTTTTTCAAGATTTTGATTATCTATAAATACTTGTGTTTTTTTCATTTTGATACCCCTTTTAATATACCTAGCAACGTGTCTATTTCTTCTCTATTCATTTGACTCCTCCTCTAATTCATATTCGTAATAATTAATTCAGGAATAACGATTATTTCAACTGTAGTTTGCCTAGTTTCAATATCATCTTTATCGTATATTGGTTCTATTCTTCTATAAATTGGTATTCTGACACTTTTTCTTTCGTGTACTTCTATGGTTCCAAATTGTTCCAATATTGATTTAATCCACTTTGTTAATTTTTTATTTTCTTCTCTTAAATAATCTTCATTTTTTGTGTCTTTAGGTTTATTCAATAATTTATAAACTCTGTCTAATTCTTTTTCTAAATGTTTGTTTTTATTTTCTAAAATAATCATTTTCTTTTTATTAAAAATATCCATTCTTATTCCTCCTCAAAAACCTTTGTAATAAGGTTGATTAAAATTCTCGTCGTACCAATAACTTCTAATCTGGTTTCTTGTCTGTTTATCAAAACTTCCTAAACTTCTATGTTTCCATTCTTGTAAAAATACATATCCAAAGAATTCTTGTCTTATGCCATAAACGCTAGTGCAACTGGTGCATATTTTTGTATTGTCGCAAACTAAATACTCGCGTTTAGGCTCTATTACATAGTCTATCTTTATATCCAAAACCTTCGCAATCGGTCCTAACTCTTTTAAAACCTCACCTCTTTTATTCATCAACTTCACATCTTCTCTTCATTCTTTTTATTTGTCTATTTACTTTACTATCCATAACATCAATCATTCTATCGCGATTTAATTCAAAGAATAATGATAGTTCAGTAAGTATCACATTTACATCTGCCAATTCTTCTTCGGCGTGCTTTTTTAATGTTTGATTGCTTTGATTGTTATCAAAATCAAGCAAAGCCTCTTGAAGCTCGTACACTTCTTCACTAAGTTTTTTCAATTGATGTCTAAACCCATAATAATTAATTATTCTTTCATATTTTTCCTTCATTTCCTTTTATCTCCTTCAAAACTTTTCTTTTATCTTCTTCTGAAAGCTTCCAATTTCTCCATATGTTGTCTTCAAGTTCAACGATAGCTTTGATATCACCCATTAATTTAAACTTAAAGTATTGCTTTTTGAGAATTGGTACCCAAAATTCAAAGTAGTTCATATTTCCTCTATCTCTAAAATCACTTTGTTTTTATCACCATATATAAATCTATCTTCAAACCCTGTTACACATTTTCGATTATCATCTTTTAGTTTTCCGTATTTAACCATCGCGTCTAATATAAACTTCTTTGCGAAAGCTACGTTATCTAAATCACGTCTTTTGCTGCTTTCTACCCACGTGAAGATTATTCTAACCGGTTTTTCATACCTTGGCATCTTCATCAAATATAAACCTATTTGTTGTTCGTAACCTTGCTTAAATTTGTTTGCGTACTGCTTATTTGCACGACATACTCTTGTATAATCATTCAAACTCGGTAGTTTCAATAGTATTTCAAATTTTTCCATAATAATCACCATATTTCTTATAAGTTAGTTTCTCTTTATCCCATTTTGGATATAAACTTTTTAAGTGTTTAACCATCATCTGTAACATCTCTGTTCTTAAACCTTTATTCCCGTTATCTAGCAAACCGTGATGATACCTGCATCCGATAACCAAATTCTCTGGTCTTCCCAACCCCATACTAGATTTGGGAATGTAATGCATAGCATCTAATATCATACAATCTAGCACGTTTGGAAATTTAGGGTGCATATGATAGCCTAATTTACAAAATAAGCACCCCTCATCTCTTCTTAAAACTTCGTTATACGTTTCCTTAGAAACTTGCAATAGTTTAGTATAACTTGCCATATTAACACCCCCATTGTGCTTTTAACGATAATAATTCATTTGGTGTCATCGTCTCTATTCCTAATTCTTTAGCCTCTTCAACTACGCCATCAATAAGATGCGCCATTTCGGAGGTATTCATCTCGGAACTGGGTTTATACGCCTTATATACTGTATAAGTCATTTGATTTTTTACTATATTGTTTTCTTTCTCGTAATATTTAAGCAAGCCCTCAATATTAGCCTCAGATGGTATCAACAAGCTATAAGTAACGCCGTATCGCTTAAGCATACACAGATGTATAAATTCCTTACTTTGTCTTAATGCATTAGCTATCTTATTTACTAGCACCCAGTAATAAGCGTTAGCGTCTAACGAACGTTTATGTTTATATTCTTTTACCTCATAAACTTTCTCATCATCCAAGGTTACTAAATACGGTATTAACTGCTTTGGAGTTCCTTTCATAAGCACCTAATCTAGAAAATTGTCATCCACACTAACGTTCTCTCCAAAATCTGAAAACGGGTCACTTTGTGTAGTTTGTTCTTGATAATCGTAAGGATTGGCTTGACTACTTTCTTTCTTCCTTGCTAATAATAAATCTATCTCATCAACAATTATGTCAGTAGTGTATTTCCTTTGCCCGTCTTGACCTATATAACTTCCTGTTTGAATTCTTCCGGTAATCCCTATCAAATCACCTTTTTCACAGTAATTAGTGATGACCTCTGCTCTTTTCTCAAAACATAAACAGTTAATAAAATCTGCATCATAATTTCCGTCTGGATTTTTAAATTTCCTGTTAACTGCTATTGTAAATCTAGTTATACCTTTATTTGACTGTGTATATCTCAATTCAGGTGTTCTTGTTAGTCTTCCAATTAAATTAACTCTATTCATACTCTTACTTCCTCCAATAAATCACTTATTCTATTTTTTAATTTTTCTATTTCTTCATCTCTATAATTAATTTCATATAGCAAGTCTTCTGCCATAGTCTCGCAGTTTGTTATTTCATCTTCATTGTTGTAATATGTTCCTGTAATTTCTTCTACTTGCTCTTTTATTTTTTTATCAAATAGCATATTATGCCTCCTTTGGTATTGTTATTTTTACATAACCAGTTTTACCTTTTTTGGTTACTTCCTTATCCTCTAGATATTCGGCTTGTTTTAGTTCATACTGCTCTACAAGTTCTGTATTTTCCTGTCTGAATAATGTTTCATTCAAAACTTTTTCAATAGTTGTTTTTTCTGGACTATCTGGAACTAAAGTGATTTTTATTCCACTTGGTGTTTCCCATTTTTTTATTCTATTGTTTTCCATTGCAGTTTTTAGTTGGGCTTTTAGTTCTTTTTCTTCTTTTTCTAATTTTTTATAACTAGCAAGCCTTTCTTCTAACACTATCAACTTATTTGATAATTCCGTTAAATCAACCGGTACTAGGTCTTCTTCTGTTAAAAATGGATTTTCTTTCAATTTACTTAAATCAATTCTAAAACTATCTACTGCAGCATCTATTTCGTTTATCAGTTCTTTGTAGTCACTTAATTTAATATCAAATACTTGTAGTACCTGATTATTAAACTCTTCATCAAAATCACTAGGTCTAGCGTAAACTGCTAACTTACCTTTTTTTCGTTTTGTGTATTTCATGTAGAATAACAATTGAACTAAATATGTCTTGTACTCATCAACCGTGTTATGTAACTGTGATGTAGTTTTAATTTCAAGCACAGTTGTTTTGTTTATTCCGTCAGTATGACAACGTATATCACCAACTATATCTTTGCCTTCAACAAATTTATCCTTTTCACTTGAGTTTACAAATTCACGAATTTTAGGTTCCATTACGTTACCATACTGTGTATATTCGTTTCCTTTGAATTTATTTTGAATTAATCCCGCTTTTTCTTGTAGTAATTCAAACCTAGTCTTGAATGGACTAATTCCCATTATCGTTGGAATATCACTTCCGCCGATGTATTTATCACGATCTATCGTTACATTCTGCATAGACTATACCTCCAAATTATCTAATAGTTTTTTTGCTTCCGCTTGCGTCGTATCTGCATTTAAGTTGTGTTCTCTCGCATAAGCGTTTATATCAATTTTTAACTCTTTCAATTTATCTAAAAGCATTTGTTTATAGTTTATTGCTGATTTATTACTGCTATTAGGCTTTTTAGCCTGTTTAGGTCTTGATAATTTTTGTGCATCGTCATCTTCAGTTGCCAAACCAAAAGCCATAAGTAAACTATAACGTCTCGCATATGTCAATGCACTACCCTGTTCTTGGGCTGGATTTTTAACTCCTTGAAGTGTTGCATCTACAACTTTACAACCTCTTTTTGGTTTATCTTCCCAACTTCCGTTGATACATCTATAAGTCATTATGTAATCTTGCCCTGTTGGCTCATATGTTTCAATTTCTTGATAATAACTCATGTTATGACTTTCTAGATATCTATGTATTTCTGCTATGTCAGTGTATTTATAACCATAGCCTTTTTGATTTTTACTTAATGTAGTTTTTGTTTCTTCCATTTCATTTCTCCTCTTTCAACGTATATTTTGCATACGTACAATTTTCACCGTAACGGTTTTTTGTAGTTACAGGCTTGCTCGCAATATTAATATCTCTATTTCTTAGCTCGTAAATTCTAGCTGATAGTCTAGTAACACCTAAGTCCCTAAACGCATCTAGTGATGTTATGCTACCAAATTCACGAATGTAGTTTAGCACTCTATCTGCCTGTGTTTTTTTAGCCATTCCTTAACATCCTCTCTAATTCTTTTATCTCCTCCGCACTAGCCTTTTCTTCCAGTATTTCTTGCCCATACCAATTTGGAGCCTTTTTTCTTTCAACTGGTTTTAACGGATAAAAGTCTTTCCAACCGCCGTTAATAGCGTTATTTATTATTTCTATCTTATCTTCATCAGTCTTCCCAAATTCTTCAAGTTTGTTTTTTAACCGCTTAATTACTGTTTCTGATAAAGTATAATTATTCTTTTTCCTTAATTCTAAATATTCCTTAAATAATTTATTAACATTTACATTACCATTAACATAGACATATACATCTTGATGTGTTTCCTCTTTTGTTTCTTCGTTTGATGTTGTTTTGATTTCTTTTTGATTTTCGCTTGATTTGTTTTTGTTCTCGTTTTGTTCTTCATTTGATGTTGTTTTGTTCTTTTTTTGATTTTTATTTGATTTGGTATTTGAACCATTTTTGCTTTTCTTCTTCGATGCATCTAATGGTCTTTTAAGATTATTAAATATCTTTTTTTCTTTCTCAGTAAGCTCAATTTCTACACCTTCAAACATATACTTATTAATCGCATAAAACAAATCCTTTTGTTCTTCTTCAGATAGCAATGTTATTAAGTCGTAGTACTCAGAGTAAATCGTGTAGCTTTTTATCTCATACATATATTTCCTCTCTAGTTCAAGCACTTAAGTAACCACCAGACTATTGAATAGAAAGGGGTGCATAAGCATTTACTTAAAGCAATGTGTACTGTCTGATGGCTAATTAAGCACTTGAACGGTTATAGTGGTGTGGGTGGTGGGAGTTGTTAGTTTGCTTTTTCTAACAAAATTTGTTATAATCTAAATGATTTATTTATATAAATCATTGATTTGTTGACCGCGCGTGCTTTCAATTTCGGCGGTCTTTTTTGCGTCTAATCCTCCAATAAAACTGATTGTTAAGATTAGTAGAATAAGCGCAATAGTGTATTTGTTTAATAACATTTCTTTCATAATAATTCCCTCTCAATTCTTAATAATCTCTTTAAGTAAGCGATATCTATGTTGAAATAATCAATTACATATTTCATTGGTACTACCGCTTGCTTAGGCAATCGATAACCATCTTTTTTTACTTGGTTTTCAATTTCTTGTCTAATTTTTATTGCCTTATTCATTCCAACTCCTCCAATGATACAAATCGTGGCATTATCCGCCCACTGACTCGTCATTGCCGACAGTTGGTCTGTTACAGTGTATTTTTTCATACTACCACCTTCTTTCAATTTTTATTTTTCTACCTTCGTGCTATAATTAATTTATAGACAGGAGGTGAAATTAAAAATGTTTGCATTGTATATTTTTTCTATAATGTTTTTTTATAAGTTGATATCTAATATAATTTTTTTCTTTAATAACGAAAGACTACTTCAAATTTGGTTATCTTTTTTTGCAAAAGATAATTCAAACGCTTTTTCCTATAAACAACAAATAATTGATAATTTTAAGAGAGCTAATATCAAGGATACATCACAACCAATTACTGTACCAACAGGTTATTTTCAAGTAGTAAACACAACCTATTCAACATTTGATAATATTTTCTTAAATGATAAACGTACAGCAAGTCTTACAAGAGATTTTTTTTTAGAAGCAAAAGGTGTTTATCGCAAAAGAATATTTGAAAGTTTTAATCCCTTGTATTGGATTAATTTAATAATTTTTTTACCAAAAAATATAATTGCTTTTCTAGGATTAAATAGCGACACAATATTTACGAAAATATCTCAACTTATTTTTTGGTTCATTGACAGTGTTTTAATCGTCAAATATCAAGATAAAATATTAGAATTTATAAAAACTATTTTTCAATAATTATTTAGTTAATTTTGCTAAATAATTTTTTTATTTCATTTCTATATTTATCAATTAAAATGTTTTGTTTTTTTAATGAATTAATCACTTCATTATTAAATTGTTTTGATATAAAACTTAACAAAGTTGTTATCCACATTAAAAGTGTCAAAAATATAAATATACTAGCAATAAATTCTCCCATATCAAATCTCCTAGTTAATAATGGTATTTTCTAATCTTTCTTCTGATATTTTTAAAATCTCTTTTGCAAGTGCATAAGTAATTTTTTCTTTTTTTAAAATATCAACTATTTTGTCCGTAATATCAAGTATGTAATCTGTCGGTACCATTTTGCCATTAAGCATAATATAATGTCCTCTTTTCATATCTACTCCTCTTTTTCTTTAATCTTCTCCTATGATATAATTTATCTAGGAGGTGTCTTATGTTATTATTAGATAAAAATTCTCGTAAAGTTTTAAACTACTTTAAAAGGACAAATACTAAACAATCGTGGGATACAATTGCCTTAAATGTTAGTCTCAATAAAAATATGGAAGAAAATATCAAATTGATAGAAACCTCTCTAAAATATCTATCAGAAGATAATTACATCAAACCAACAAATAAAGTTGGAACCATTTACGAACTAACAAATAAAGGAAATACATATTATAAAAATCTGATTTTTATTTATATTTACCCAATAATTACTTCCACAATATCGTTAATAGTAAGTTTGTTATTGAAATAACTAATATGATTTTAGTTATTTTTTCTAATTTGAAACATCTTTTACTAAAACCTAACATTCCTTGATACAAAGACCAATTTGTTGGTTCCTGTAGTTGCTTTTTAGTATTTTCATCTAACTCAACGATAAATCTCTTATCATTGCCTGTTTCTTCTTTCATATCTACTCCTTTTTTTATTTTTGTTGTGTAAACACTACATTTTCTTTAAAAAAAATATCACCAACATCACAATTCAATGCATATGCTAATTTTAGTAACGTTTTACTTTCGATGTTGCTAAGTGCATTATTTTCTATTTGTGAAATTGTTTGTCTTGAAACGTTCGAGACTTTAGCAAGTTGTTCTTGTGTCATATTTTTTTCTTCACGTTTTTGCCTCAATAAATTATTCATTCTTTACCTCCTTCGTGTCAAGTATACACTACATTATGGCACTTTGTCAAGTATGTTTTACATCTTTTTCTATTTTTTTTATTGATTTATTGTAAAGTTTAGTTTACAATAAATTCGAAAGGAGTGTTACGTATGAATTACATAGGCAAATTTATAAAGAATTACCGCGGAGAAATGTCGTTAAGAGAGTTTGCTGACAAATGTGAGATTAGTCATACACATTTAGATAGTATAGAAAAAGGCGTTGACCCAAGGACTGGAAAACCAGTAAGAGTTACAATTGAAACATTAAAAAAAATTGCAAAAGCAATGGGAATGTCTATTAATGATTTATTAATTCAATCTGGAGATGTTAAACTTGATGAAATAAAATACAAAGAACCTAAAAACATTGATGGGATGCAAATAGAAAGAGATATTATAAAAGTTCCGGTATTAGGCAAAATACCAGCAGGAATACCCTTTGAAGCAATCGAAGATACTTATACCATTGATTATGAGGAAATCCCTAAAAGCTGGGGAAAGGGCGGAAAAGAGTACTTCGCTTTAAAAATTGTTGGAGATAGTATGGAACCTGAATTCAAAGACAATGATACTGTAATATTCTTAAAAAGCTCTACTTGTCAATCTGGTCAGTATTGTTGTGTGAAAGTTAACGGGTTTGACGCAACTTTTAAAAAAGTAAAAATACAAGAAAATGGTATTTTGCTTTCTCCTTTAAATGCTAATAATTCAAGTGGTTATACACCAACATTCTATACTAATGACGAAATAAACAATTTACCAGTAGAAATAATAGGTATTGCTAAAAGACATATTGGTGACTTATAAAAATATTTAAGGAGTAATGAATGGAAAAAAAATATAATATTACAAATTTTGTTAAAGAAGCCATTGGTGATTTTATCGGAATTATAATTGTTTTTGGTTGGCTACCATTTCTTATATTTTATTGTATTTTCGAAGATAACATCATTTCTCTACTTTTAACTATTATTATTGTTCTAATTATTCTTTTTATTTCAACTTATAATGATTTAATTAGAAAGACACAAAACGATTTAAACCAAGAAAAAGAAAAATTAGAAAGCAAATACAATTCTTATGTAAAACAAAAAGAAGATGAATTTAATAAAAAAGAAAAAGTATTAAATATCAAAGACGAGAAATTAAATAATTATTTATCTGATGTATTAGCAAAAAAACCATATCTAGCAGCTTCCATAGCGGACTTTTTATGGTATTTTGACGAACTAACCTCAGATAGTTTAAGATACAAAAAAAGACCTGCAAAAAAAGCCGCAGACGAAGTAAAAAAAATTGCAAAAGAAAAAAGAAAAATTGAAAAAGAATTAAGATTGCTTAAATATCAAATGGGGATATATGAAGGGCTTTTTCCAGAATTAACTAAATATAAAGATGCTACAGAAAAGGATATAGAAATTTATACCGATACTATCAACGTTTCTGAAGATATGGCAATACATTATTTGTCAATTGAAGAATGGAAAAATTTATCAAAAACCGAAAAATATCAATTAAGTTTAGACCGATATAGAAAATCAAAAAAAACAAACTGGCAAATAGGAAGAGATTTTGAAAGATACGTTGGTTATATTTATGAAAATGATGGTTATAAAGTTATATATAATGGTGCAAAAAAAGGCTTAGAAGATTTAGGTCGTGATTTAATAGCAACAAAAAATAAAGAAATTTTAATAATACAATGTAAATACTGGAGTAAAAATAAAACAATTCACGAAAAACATATATTTCAATTATTTGGAACAACTTTATTAAAACAATTAGAAAATCCAAAACATAATGTTAAAGGCATATTTATATGTACAAATACTGTTTCTGATATAGCAAAAGAAATAGCGAAACGATTGGATATACAGTTACTAGAAAATTATCACTTTGATAAAAAATATCCTTGTATTAAGTGCAATATTTCAAAAGCAACAAATGAAAAAATATACCACCTTCCGTTTGACCAACAATATGACAATATTGATATAGAAATATCCAAAGGAGAAAAATATGTTTCTACAATTAAAGAAGCCGAAGAATTAGGTTTCAGAAGAGCAAAAAAATACATTAGTAACATATAAAAAAGATAGTCCCTCTCGCCAAAGTAGAACTATCTCGACTAAATTAGTACACAATAAGAATGTAATTCCTTTTGTGTACTCTAATTATAACAAATTTAAAATTAAATGACAATAATTGGAGGTGTATCGTGGCAACGATTAATGAAAAAAATAAAGAAAAATGGACGAAAGATAGAAGGCATTGGTACTTTTATGTTAGGTATGATGATGAGTTTGGAAAAAAAAAGGCTTATAAATCAAAAATGTTTTCCACAAAAGCCGAAGCAGAAGAGGCAGAAGCTACTTTCAAAAAGAAATTAAAATATGGTGAAAATGCCAACACGAATGCTTTATTAGAGGATGTAACATCTGAATGGCTTAGTTATAAAAAGCAACTAGTTAAAAGTTCTACTTTTTATGGTTTATATAAAAAAGTGCATAGATATATTATTCCCAAATTTGAAAGCTTAAAATTATCAAGTATAAAAATTCCAACGCTAAACAATTGGCGTGATTATATAGTCAGTTTAAAAATGTCTGACAACTACAAAAACATTATAATTGGATATTTTAAAGAAATATTGAATTATGCTGTGGAAAACTATAACTTTGATATAAAAATTGCTAATAAATTACACAAAATAAAATCTGAAGCAGTAATCAGTAATCCTAAGAATTCAAAATTAAACTTTTGGACCTACAAAGAATTTTGTACTTTTATAAAAAATGTAGATGATGAATTATATTATACTCTATTCAATTTTATGTACTTTACTGGCGTACGTTTTGGCGAAATGAACGCTCTTAATTGGAAAGATATTGACTTAACTAATAAGAAACTCATTATTAATAAAACTCTTACAACTGATATAGTAGGTGGTGGTTATGCTATAACTACGCCAAAGACGGCGAATTCAAATAGAACAGTAGATTTGGACGATAATTTGGTTTCTCTGCTTAAAAGACATTATGAGTACGAAAAAAAGATATATAGTTTTAATAAAGATATGTTTGTTTTCGGAAATATAAGATTTTTATCATCAACAACCTTCAAGAGAAACTTAAATAAATATATAGAGAAAACAAATGAAAAGATAGATAATGAAAATGATAAAATTAAAAAAATCACACCTCACGGCTTCAGACATTCGCACGCAAGCTTATTAATTAATTTAGGATGTGATAGTCGTGAAGTTGCAGAACGTCTTGGAGACACAGTACAAGTAATAGAAGAAACATATAGCCATATGTTCCCAGAAAAGAAAAAGAATACAGTAAACGTACTGAATTCTCTAAACTCGTGACTCCGTATCTGCAACGTAAATGCAACGTAATTAATATCAGATATAATAAAACCCTTGAAAATCAAGGGATATTTTTATAATGGTCGGGAAGAAGGGATTTGAACCCCCAACAGCTTGGTCCCAAACCAAGTGCTCTACCAAGTTGAACTACTTCCCGATAATGGCGCGCCAGATAGGAGTCGAACCCATAACCTTTTGATCCGTAGTCAAACGCTCTATCCAATTGAGCTACTAGCGCACTTAATAGAGCAATAAGAAATGGTGGCTTCGGACAGAATCGAACTGCCGACACGAGGATTTTCAGTCCTCTGCTCTACCGACTGAGCTACGAAGCCAAAATGGCGGTCCCGACGAGAATTGAACTCGCGATCTTCTGCGTGACAGGCAGACGTGATAACCGCTACACCACGGGACCACAAAATAATGGTTGCGGGAGATGGATTTGAACCAACGACCTCCGGGTTATGAGCCCAGCGAGCTACCAAACTGCTCCATCCCGCGACGTAAAATAACATAAATTAAATGGCGGAGAAAGAGGGATTCGAACCCCCGCGCCGTTTCCGACCTCCCGGTTTTCAAGACCGGTCCCTTCAACCAGACTTGGGTATTTCTCCAAAAAATGGTGCCTAAGGCCGGACTTGAACCGGCACGGGATATGACTCCCGCAGGATTTTAAGTCCTGTGCGTCTACCAATTTCGCCACTCAGGCATATAAATTATTTATTATTTTTAATGACATATTTATTATAGCATACATTTCATTTCGTGTGCAAATAATTTTGCTTTATCTGCATAATAATTATGTATGATATATACGCTGTCAAAAATATAATAGATAACATTATTTATAAAATAGAACCTTACAGGTCTCCCTTATTATTAAAAATGGTGTCCTGTGCGAGATTCGAACTCACGACCCTTTGATTAAAAGTCAAATGCTCTACCGACTGAGCTAACAGGACATATAAGTGGCTGTCTCGGCTAGATTCGAACTAGCGAATGCCACAGTCAAAGTGTGGTGCCTTACCGCTTGGCTACGAGACAATTAAGTGGTGGAGAGAGATGGATTCGAACCATCGAACCCGAAGGAACAGATTTACAGTCTGCCGCGTTTAGCCACTTCGCTACC
>CAVKYE010000016.1:0-30870 GCA_963660615.1 Vescimonas coprocola | reverse complement strand
AGATATGTTTATAAAGGAGCAAGTCCAGATAATTATATTAAATTAGGTAGTGATATTTATAGAATAATTGCAAAAGAATCAGATGGAACTTTAAAGGTAATAGAAAATGGTAGTATTGGAAGTATGGTTTTTGACCCAGGGTATTCAACGAGTATATCTGGAGTAACAGATGTAAGCTCTATGGATGGCACTAGGTATACAAGTGTATCAACAGATTATTGTTATTATAGTGGATCTGCAACAATTTATCATGGTTGTAAAGTATGGGGGAGTAAAACAACAATGTTAGATTCATCAGGAAATAATATAACAACAATGCCAAGAGAAGTTGGAGGAACATCATATAATTTACCTGACACCGAAGCATATATAAATACATACTTAAATACGACATGGTTAAATAGTTTATCAAGTACTGTACAAAGTAAAATAGTAACACATATGTTTAATGTTGGGGTTACAAAAAAGAATGAAACAAGTTTAGCCAATACAATAACTCAAGAACAAGCATATAAATGGAAGGGTAAAGTGGGATTGATGAACGTAAGTGACTATGTAAAAGCAAGTACAAATTCATCATGTACGAGTGTAAGTGAATATTATAGTAATTCAAGTTGTTATAATAATAGTGCAACACATAACTGGATATTTGCAGGACCTGCTGCAAAGACGTATTCTTGGACAATCGCGCCTTATTCTCACTCGACCGCTTACTATGTGCTCTTTGTCTACAGCAGCGGCAAATTCGCGGGCAACAATGCCAACAACAGCAACGGCGCGGCGCCAGCTCTTTAGAAATTTCACTTTGGTGAGGTTTTAAAGGGTAACTCTTTAAAACTATGGCTTATGAACTAATATGGTCATAAGGAAAAGATCTAGAGAACATGTAAGTATTCCTTGTTAGTAATTAGGGTTTCATATACCGAGAGTAAAATTGTTGACAAAATATTAAATGTAGCCAGAGATAGTTTTGGTAGGATTATGGTATGACTGATGTCCTAGTGATTTGTTATATTGTTATGTGTCCGAAGAATCTATGATATGATTTAGACTATGTTTTAAGCAGTACAATAAACCTTTTTAGAAATTTTGTACTGTTTTTTGTTTGGTGGTGATAGATGTTTTTATGTTTTATTTATTTGGAGGCATGTATGAAGGTTATTGATATATATGATGAAGTTAAGAGTAAGTATTTTAAGTATGTTGTTATGATTAAGGTGGATGAAGTGGCTGTATTGCCTAGTTATGTTGGCAATTTTAAATGGGAAAATTGTTATAATCTTTTGAAGATTTTTAGGTAAAAATGTGTTGTGTGTTTGGTAGACGTTAAGTTGCTGATTTTTTTTAAAATTGATTGCTTTTTTATTTGAAATGTGCTATATTTATTATAACAGTAGGGCAAGGAGGTGAGATATATGAGAAATGCAAAAGGTTTTACTTTAGTAGAATTGTTGGCTGTTATTATTATCTTAGCTATCGTTGCCTTAGTAACTACTCCTGCGATTTTGAATGTTATTAATAATTCAAGGCTTGAAGGTGCTAAAGATAAAGCTTGGGGTACTATTGATGCGGTTAGACTTGCTTATACTCAGGCTCAAACTTTAGGATATAATGATGGTGCTACTGGTGGTGCTGGTGTAGCTTTTAAAACAGGGAGTACTACTGAATTAGAGGTTACTTTTGGTTCTACTACTCCAAACTTTGGCGGTGTGAAAGCAGTAACATATAGTGGTGATAAGCCTACAGCTGGTAAGGTTACTATAAATGTGTCTACTGGGTTGATTACGGCCGATGGATTAAAATTTGAAGGAAATGGTACTTACACTTGTAAAACAAATACGGGTGGTACAAATATGTGTTGTCAGAAGGGTTCTTCTGCACCAAGCGAATGTGCTTAATGAAATTTTATAAGGAGGTATATTTATGAAAAATATGAAAGGTTTTACTTTGATAGAGTTACTTGCTGTAATTGTTATTTTAGCGATTGTTGCTTTAGTAACTACTCCTGCGATTTTGAATGTTATTAATAATTCAAGACTTGAAGGAGCTAAAGATAAGGCTTGGGGTACTATTGATTCTGTTAGACTTGCCTATACTCAGGCTCAAACTTTAGGGTATGAAGATGGTGATGATACTAGTAGTACTGGTGTAAGTTATGCTAGTAATAAATTAACTGTATCTTTTGCTGGTGGTCAAACTCCAAACTTTGGTGGTAAAAAGGCTGTAACTTTTAGTGGTGATAAGCCTACAGCTGGTACGGTTACTATTGATACTACTACTGGTGAAATTACTTGTAGTGGATTAAAGTTTACTGGTAATGGTACTTATACTTGTAGTACTACTGATGGAAAAACTATGAGTTGTGAATGAGTTTTTTAAACAATGTTTATATACATTGTTTTTTTCTTTTAAAAATGGTATCCTATTAGTAGAAAGATAGGGGATTAATATGAGCAGGATGTGGGAAAATGTTATTGTTGTTATTTTGATTATGGTAATTTTTTGTTTGGTTTTTCCTATTGTTAAGTTGTCTATTTATAGTTCTCAATTATCTAGTGTTAAGGATAGTGTGTATGCAAGTATAAATAGTGTTTCTCTTTTGTATTTTAAGGAAAATCAGAATAATAATGCATCATTACCTTTTATGGTTACTTATACGGAAAGTAATTATAAGATTTATTCTAATAAGGTTGTTTATGATGGTGATGAAAAATTAGAGAAAAGTGGGATGAGACCTATTGGTGGATATATTGTTATTAATTCTAACGGTAGTATTAGTGTGGTTAATTTAGAGTATAGTAATTTTGTTTGTAATAAGTCTTCTAATGGTAATGTTAAATGTGTAGCAAGATAGAGTCTATTGGAATGTGAGTTAAATGGGAGTTTTCTATGTTTGTTGGTAAACTTGGGTTTAACTGTTTGTATTATGGTTAATGATTTTTATTAGGTGATTGTGGAGAATCTAATATATAAGAATTATATTTGTAATAAAGTTTTTAATGCTTGTGGTATATTGTGAGGAAATTTCTGAATAATATGAATTTTAAAAAGATGGTTGAATTTTAATATTGGTAATAAATCTAAGTATGCTTATGGTGGCGGGTATGAAAAGTTAACTGATTTTTTAAAAAGTGCTTGTTTTAGAAGGATTGTTTAAAATGGTTTGTTATTGGGCTATTTTTTTTTGTCTTTAAAAATGTTATAATAATGGGTAGAAAGTGGTGAAACCATGGATAAGATAAGAAATTTTTCTATTATTGCGCATATTGATCATGGAAAGAGTACTTTGGCTGATCGTATTTTGGAATTTACTGGGGCTATTAGTTCTAGGGAAATGCAGGATCAGTTACTTGATAGTATGGATATTGAAAGGGAAAGGGGTATTACGATTAAGCTTAATACGGTTACTTTGAATTATCATTATAAGAATGATGATTATAAGCTTAATTTAATTGATACTCCGGGTCATGTTGATTTTTCTTATGAGGTGTCTAGGAGTTTGGCGGCTTGTGAGGGGGCTATTTTGGTGGTTGATGCGGCTCAAGGTATTGAGGCTCAGACGCTGGCGAATGTTTATTTGGCTTTGGAAAATGATTTGACGATTATTCCGGTTATTAATAAGATTGATTTGCCTAATGCGGATGTTCCTAAAGTTATGGATGAGTTAAAAAAGGTTTTGGGGTTTGATGCTGATGAGATTATTCTTACTAGTGCGAAGACTGGTGAGGGTATAAGGAATCTTGTGGAGGCTATTATTGATAGAATTCCTGCTCCTAGTGGGAATGTTTCAGATAAGCTTAAGGCTTTGGTTTTTGATAGTTATTTTGATGCTTATAAGGGTGTTGTGGCTCTTGTTAGGGTTTTTTCTGGTAAGATTAAACTTAAGGATAAGATTAGAATGATGGCGACTGGGGCTTGTCATGATGTGGTAGAACTTGGTATACATACGCCTTTTGAGGAGAAAAAAGAGTTTCTTTCAGCTGGTGAGGTTGGATATTTGTCTGGTAGTATTAAGAGTATTTCGGATATTAAAGTTGGGGATACTATTACTTTGGATTGTGATCCGGCTTCTGTTTGTTTACCTGGGTATAAGCAGGTTAAACCGATGGTTTTTTGTGGACTTTATCCAACGGAAACTAATAAGTATAAGGATTTGAGGGAGGCTTTGGAGAAGCTTAAGCTTAATGATGCTTCTTTGGAGTTTGAGCCCGAGACTTCTAAGGCTTTGGGTTTTGGTTTTCGGTGTGGATTTTTAGGCCTTTTGCACATGGAGGTTACTTTGGAAAGGATTGAAAGGGAGTTTAATATTGCTTTGGTGGCTACTAGTCCTTCGGTTATTTATAAAGTAACTTTGACTGATGGTTCTGTTTTGCTTGTTGATAGTCCGGTTAAGATGCCTTTAAGACAGAAAATTTTAATGGTGGAGGAACCTTATATTCTTACTAATATTATGGTGCCTAGTGATTATATTGGTCCTATTATGGAACTTTGTCAGAATAAGCGTGGTATTTATAAGAGTATGGAGTATACATCTGCTACTAGGGTTAATATTCATTATGAAATTCCACTTTCGGAGATTGTTTATGATTTTTTTGATAAGCTTAAGAGTTCGACTAAGGGGTATGCGTCTTTTGATTATGAGATTATAGGTTATAAGGAAAGTGATTTGGTCAAGATGGATATTCTTTTGAATGGTGAGGTTGTTGATGCTCTTAGTGTAATTGTACATAAAGATTTTGCTTATAAGAGAGGCAGGGCTTTGGTGGCGGCTTTGAAAAAGCAGATTCCAAGACAGATGTTTGAGATTCCTATTCAGGCGGTGATTGGTAATAAGGCTATTGCACGTGAGAATATTAAGGCTATGAGGAAGAATGTTTTGGCTAAGTGCTATGGCGGTGATGTTTCTAGGAAACGTAAGCTTTTGGAGAAACAAAAGGAAGGTAAAAAACGTATGAAGATGGTTGGAAATGTTTATGTACCTAGTGAGGCTTTCTTGGCTGTTCTTAGTATGGATGAGGAGTAAGTTTATGAAAATTAGTAAGTGGGATTTAAAACATAAAGAATGGGCTTATCCTGAAAGACAGGATGTCGTTAGTGGAAATTTTAGTATTGCTCAGTTTTTTGAAGATGCGTGTGCTTATGACAGTGGAGTTTATCAAGGATATTTTGCTTGTTATGAAAATATAAATTTGTATGATTTGTTTTATGGTGATGCTTTGATTCCTATTGATGAAGTTGAGTGGCAAGATCTTGTTTCTAAAATTGGTGATTTAAATGAGGAGGATTATTCTAAGGAGATGTATTTATTGCTTAAGGATTTTCGTCTTCGGGTTTTAGCTGGTGAGGATATAGATGTTGTTGATAGGGATATTAGTAAGAAGATGGAAGAGGTTGCGACTCGTAATGAAGATGGGTCTCATAATATGAAGATGTATGGAAAGGAAAGAAGTTATGAAAGGAAATCCGTTAGATGAGAAGGTAAGTAGGGTACTTAAGGTAGCTATGGAGTTTTTATCTTCTGATTATGATAATTTGTCTAGTTTATCTAAGAAGGTTAATATTTCTTCTTCTAGTGTTCAAAGGTATTTAAATAATAAAAGGATTATTATAGATTATTTGGGCGAGGATGTTTATGAATTAATTCAAGATAAATTAAGGCGTAATAAGGAAAGAGGAAATTCTCGTGGTGGCATTAATACTTTAAAAAATTATACTTTTGTTAAGGGTGAATCTGGAAAGTTTAAGGGATGTATTTTACAAAAGTATGAGGAAGAAAATGAAAAGAAACGTTAGGAGTGCTTATATTCATATTCCTTTTTGCAGGCAAATTTGTAGTTATTGTGATTTTTGTAAAATGTATAAGGAAGATAAGCTTGTTTATAAGTATTTAGATGCACTTGAACTTGAAATTAAAAAAAATTATAAGGGAGAAGTTCTTGATACTATATATATTGGTGGCGGGACGCCTAGTTCTTTGGATTTAGGACAGCTTAAAAGGCTTTTTGAGATTATTGCTATTTTTAATGTGAGTGTGGATGCGGAAATTTCTTTTGAGGTTAATGTTGAGGATTTATCTGATTCTTTGCTTAGATTTCTTAAGGGGAAGATTAATAGACTTAGTATTGGAGTTCAGACTTTTTCTTCTGAACTTATTAAGGTGCTTGGAAGAAGAAAGGGAGATATTTCTAAGATAAAACTTGCTTTTAAATATTTTTCAAATGTTAGTGTTGATTTGATGTATGGTTTTAAAGAGGGAAGTTTATCTATTTTAAAAAAGGATATTGAGTTATTTTTGAGTCTTTCTATTCCGCATATTTCGGTTTATGGTCTTATTTTGGAACCTCATACTAAGCTTTATATTGATGGTTATGTGCCTGATTTTGATAAGCCTTATGAGAGGGTTATTAATGAAATGTTTGAGAGAGCTGGTTATGTTCATTATGAGGTGAGTAATTATGCTTTGGATGGGTATGAGTCTAGACATAATCTTACTTATTGGAATAATAATCAATATTATGGTTTTGGTCTTGGGGCGAGTGGATATACTGGCGATATTAGGTATGAGAATACTAGGAGTATTAATAAGTATTTGAGGGGGAATTATTTGTATTCTTCTCACATTTTAGATATAAGTGAGGTTTTGGAAAATGAGTTTATATTGGGATTAAGGAAGATTTCTGGTATTAATAAGATTGAGTTTTATGATAAGTATGGGAAAGATATTTATTTTCCTGTTGTTTTGGATTTGATTTCTAAAGGATATTTAACTGATTGTGATGGTTTTATTAGAATTAGTTCTGAATTTATTTATTTATCTAATGAAATTTTAATTTATTTTTTGGATGCCTTTACACAAACATAAGTTTGTGATAAAATTAAATTAGGAGTAGTGGTTATATGAAGTTTGAAAAATTTTTGGTGGAGATTGGTTATATTAGTAATTCTTCTTATAGAGAAAGTGCGAAGGAACTTATAAATAGGCTTCCTGATTATTTCTTTGAGGTTCCTGCTTCTTCTACGGGAAAGTATCATCCTGCTTTTGCGGCTGGGCCTGGTGGGCTTGTGCGCCATACTAAGGCGGTGGTTAGGATTGGGTATGAGTTACTTAATAGTATGATTGGTGATGCTTTTAATCAAAGTGAGAAGGATTTGATGATTTTGTCTTTGATTTTGCATGATGGTCTTAAGCATGGTATAATTAAAGAGAAGTATGTTAGGTTTGATCATCCTTTGCTTGCGGCTTCTTTTGTACGGGAAAATGGTAAGGAAGTAGGTTTTAATGATAAGGAAATAGAGTTTATGTATAATGTTATTTCTAGTCATATGGGACCTTTTAATACTAGTTCTTATAGTGATATTATTCTTCCTGTTCCTAAAAACAAATATCAGAAGTTTGTTCATATGTGTGATTTACTTGCTTCTAAGAAATTTTTAAATATTGTTTTTGATGATAATGATAATATTGTGGAGGTGTAATTATGAAAATTGTAGAACCTAAGGTTACGTTACTTGCTTATACTAGGCCACTTGATGGTGATAATCCTGAAAGGGTAGTGGCAGCGGCTTCTAAGCTTTGTTATTCTAAGAGTAGTCCAAGTACGCTTTTGGAAAATCTTGATGATGATAAGGCTACTTCATTTTTGGAGAAGTTATCTAATTATGGACATTTTAGTCCTATGGAACATATTTCTTTTACTTTTGGTATTGAAGGTATTAGTAGATCTTGTTCTCATCAAATTGTAAGACATAGGATTGCTAGTTATTCTCAGCAATCTCAAAGGTATGTTGATATGGATGTAAAAGAGACGACTGATTATGATAATTCTTCTTTTAATATTTGTGTTCCATCTCATATTTTGGAAAATGATGAGGCTTTAGCGGAATTGATTGAATCGGCTAATAAATCTTTTGAGGCTTATAAAAATATTACTAGGTATTTGGAAGATGATTATTTAAGTAAAATTTCTAATCCTTCTGCTAAAGAAAAAAAAGCTATTCATAAAATAGCGATAGAAAATGCTAGGTCTAGTTTACCTAATTGTTGTGAGACTAAGCTTGTTATGACAATGAATGCTAGAAGTTTGCTTAATTTCTTTGAGGAAAGGTGTTGTAATAGGGCTCAGGAGGAAATTAGAAATGTTGCGGATCAAATGCTTGATCTTGTTTCTACAGTTGCTCCTACTATTTTTGAAAATGCTGGGGCACCTTGCGTTTTTGGTAAATGTCCTGAAGGACAGATGTCTTGTGGCAATCCTAAGGTTAAGAAGCTTGGTGATAGAAATGGAAAAAGGTAAATTAATTGTTATTGAAGGAACTGATTGTTCTGGTAAAGAAACACAGACTAAGTTATTAATTAGTAAACTTCGTGAGAAGGGGATTAGTGTTAATAATTTTAGTTTTCCTAATTATAATTCTCCAACCGGTAGGATTATTGGGGGGCCTTATTTAGGTAAGGGTTATATATGTGATACTTATTTTGATGAGGGTCCTACTCATGTTGATCCTAAGGTTGCTTCTTTATATTATGCGGCTGATAGAAAATATAATATTGATAAGATTATGTTTTTGATTAATAATGGGTCTAATGTTATTTTGGATAGGTATATTTATTCTAATATGGCACATCAGGGCGGTAAGCTTGATAGTTATGATGATAGAATGGAAATGTATGACTGGCTTGATAATTTGGAGTTTAATTTGCTTTCGCTTCCTAGACCTGATATTGCTATATTTTTACATATGCCGACTGATAAAGCACAGATTTTGAAGGAAAATAGGCAGGAGAGTGCGGATGGCCATGAGAAGGATATAGAGCATTTATATTCTGCTGAAAGAGCTTATATTGAGCTTGCTAGGAAGTATAATATTTATACGGTTGAGTGTGTTTTAGATGATGATATAAGGTCTATTGAAGAAATTAATGAAGATGTTTTTAATTATGTTTTTGATAAATTAAAGTCATAAGTTATGGCTTTTTTTCGTATGTTTTGTTAGGTGGTTTGATGAAAATTATTGCGCATAGGGGTAATGATGGGGTTAATAGGCCTAATAGTAAAAAGGCTATTTTAAATAGTTTGAGTAAGGATTATGTTTCGGGGGTGGAGTTTGATGTTAGGATGACTTTGGATTATAAGTTTGTTATTAATCATGATCCTTTTTATGCTGGCAAGTATATTAAGAAAAGTTCTTTGAGGGTTTTAAAAAATAAGGGGCTTGATTCTTTGGATTCGGTTCTTTCTTCTATTTCTTCTAATAAGATTATTATGATTGAGATAAAGGAAGAGTCTAAGCGGTTTAAAAGATTAGTTTTTAGATTTTATAAGGTTTTGAAAAGGTATTGTTTGAATTATTATATTATGAGTTTTAATAAGGATTTGATTATGTATGTTAAAAAAAAGTATCCTTTTTTAAGATGTGGATTACTTGTTGGAATTAGGAAGAATAATATTAAAAATGATTTGGATTTTAATGCGATTTATTATAAAAAGGCATCTTTAGCTTTGGAAAAGGAGACTTTTGTTTGGACGGTTAATTCTGATTATGAGTTTTCATATGTTTTAAAGGGCCAAAATATTATTACGGATAAGGCTTCTTCTTTTATTTTGAAATTTTGACTTTTTCTTCTAGGATTACGGCGCTTTTGTCGTATGTTTTTATTATGTTTATGATGTCGTTTGTTTTTTTTCTAGGGGATGCTATCATGAGGAGGTCTTTTTCATTTGATGATTTTATTTTGGTTATTTTGTAGTAGGATTTGTTTAATTTTTTTGTTAAAAGTGGTACTATGTTTTTGTTTAATTCGACCATAAAGATGTTTGTTCCTAAGGCTATTTTTTCTTCGATGTAACTACCTATGTATGAGCCGGCTAGGGCACCTAGAGCGAAGAATAGTATTTTTAAAGGATCTTCTTGGACGTTTATTATGACGGAGCCTGTTATAAAGACCCAGATTAGGGCGATTATGAATTGTAGTATGGCTCCTAGAATTTTTTTGCCATTTGATACGATTATTATTCTTAGGGTTGATAGGGCATCTTCGATTATTTTACATATAAAAATACTAATGTATATTATCATAAGTTTTCACCTTTTTTATTATTTCTTTTTATTTTATAAATATACGTTTTAAATAATGTGTTTTTTAAAGAATACAAAAATGCTTTATTTTATATTTTTGTACTGTACAATGTACAAAATTGACAAATTTGATTTGTTAATTTATAATTATATATAGGGAGATGAGTTTATGATAAAAAGAGAAAGATATCTTGCGGATATTAGACCATTTTATGATGTTGATTTAATTAAGGTTATAACTGGTATAAGAAGGTGCGGAAAATCGGTTATTTTGACTCAGATTATTGATGAACTTTTGGAAAAAGGCGTTAGTGATAAGCAAATTATATATATTAATTTTGAGTTTTCTGATTATATTGATATAACTGATTATAGAACTTTTAATGATTATGTTGTGAGTAAGATGGTGAATAAAGGAAAGTATTATTTGTTTTTTGATGAAATTCAAAATGTTTTTAAATGGGAGAAGGTAGTTAATTCTTTTAAGGCTAAGTATAAAGAAAATGTATCTATATTTATTACGGGTTCAAATAGTGATTTGTTATCTTCGGAACTTGCAACTCTATTGTCTGGAAGGTATGTAAGTTTTAAGGTTTATCCGTTTACGTTTTCTGAGGTTTGCGAACTTAAGGGACTAAAAAATAGTAATAAGTATGAACTTGCTTCTGTGTTTGATGATTTTATTATTTGGGGTGGAATGCCTCAAAGGTTTGTTATGGAGGATAATAGACAGGTAAAAACTTATTTGTTAGATATTTATAATTCTATTGTTATAAAAGATATTGTGGAAAGGTTTAAGATAAAGGATTTGGATTTATTTAATAAGATACTGACTTATATTGTGACAATGCCATCACAAACTTTTTCGGCGGAAAGTCTTTCTAATTATTTGTTGAGTGTTAATATGGAAGTTTCAAAGGTTACTATATATAACTATTTGGAATATATGTGTAGGGCACTTCTTGTAAAAAAATGTGACAGGTATGATGTTAGGGGAAAACGCATATTAAGTGGAAAGTATAAATATTATTTGACTGATTTAGGTTTGGGTCAAGTTGTTAATAGTGAAAGAAAAAAACAAATGGGGGCTTATTTGGAAAATATTGTTTATAATGAGCTTGTTGCTAGAGGCTATGAGGTTAATGTTGGTACTTTAGAAAACGGCGAAATTGATTTTATTGCAACAAGATTTGAGGAGAAGTGTTATTATCAGGTTGCTTATCATTTGTATGATGAAATTATAGATAGGGAGTTTGGGGTTTATGATAATATTGCGGATAATTATCCAAAGTATGTTATTTCTGCTGATACTCATGATTTTTCACAAAATGGTATAATTCATAAGAATATTATTGATTGGTTACTTGAAGGGGTAGGTGCATAGTGATATGCATTTTTTCTTTTTTATAAATTTTTTATTTAGTCTTTGACATTGGGTACATTTTAAAGTGTACTACCTTTTTTATTATTTTTGTTTATTTTGTAAATATACGTATTTTTGTATAAAATTGGTATGTGGTTTTTCGTTAGCTATTAGCCTAATTAATTTTATTGAAATTATGAAATGATTTTGATATAATTATAACTGTAAGTATACTTATAGTTATAATGAAAGGATGATGTTTTGTGGGAAGATATGTAGCAGCAGGGGTTATTACTGGCTTTGATATAGTATCCCAATATAATGTGGATATATCTTCTAGTATTGATGATATTAGAGGTAATATTAGTAAATATTTGAATTTATCATATTATGATGAAACTGTATATAGTGATTGTCTTAAATATAGGCTTAAAGTGGATGTTTTTAATGAGAATATAGATGAATTATTGGATGAACTTAAAAGCTTTGTTGGAGATAATTTGAGTGTTGATGAATATTTTGATATGGAAAATGTTTCAAATAATTTTGATAAACGAACTTATACTTTAAGGAAGGTTACTGAGGAAAGCTTTGAAACGCATAATCATGAATTTTATATAGATGAGATTGCTAATGGAGATCAAGCATTTTGGGATAATACGGGTTATGTTCTTGTTGGTAGTGATTTTATTTATAGATATTATTTACGTTTTTATGGTAACTCAATTTTGTTATGGCAGGATTTCAATAAGATAAATATTGAGAGTGAGTATATACTTTTAAAGTTACTAAATAATTTAAAGAATTCGTGTTTTAAATCGAAATTATCAGGAGCGTTTTTATTCCATATGGCGGGATAATTTTAAGTGCATAGAGATATGCATTTTTTCTTTTTTTATAAATTTTTATTTTTTAGCACACATATATTGACAGTGCTAACATATAATGCTATAATGTAGGAGAACTTAGAAAGTGTGGGTGATTATGTGATAACTGAAAGACAAACGGAACTTTTTAAGGTGATTGTTGAAAATTATATTAAGACGGCGCGGCCTGTTGGTTCAAAGGCTATTTGTGATATAATGAACTGTTCTAGTGCGACTATTAGAAATGAGATGGCGTCTTTGGAAGAACTTGGTCTTCTTTTAAAGACTCATACGTCTTCGGGCAGGATTCCTAGTGATAAGGGTTATAGATATTATGTTGATAATATTATGGAACCTAAGGAACTTACTGGTGAGGATATGCTTAAGCTTCAAACTATTTTTAAGAATAATTCTTTGGTTTTGAGTGATGCTATTTTGAAGAGTATGGAAATTGTTTCGGAGCTTACTAATTATACGGCTGTTGTTTTGGGTAGCTCTTCTGCTTCAAATAAGGTTGTTAAGGTGGAGGTTATTCCTACTGATGAGACTCATTTGGTTGCGCTTGTTATAACTGATAAGGGCCATGTTGAAAATAGGAATGTTGTTTTGGATGAGAATATTCCTATGAATGAGGTTAAGCAGACGGTTGATATAATTAATAAGTTGATTGTTGGAACCCCACTTTCTGAAGTTAGTAAAGCTTTAGAGTTTGAGATTAAACCGGTTATTGATAAGTATGTTTCGCAGCACGATGCTCTTTATAATGCATTTTATAATGCTTTTAGTGATTTTACTTCTAGGCAGGATATTAAAATGCGTGGAACGACTAAGCTACTTAATGAGCCTGAATTTAATGATGTTTCTAAGATAAGAGAGTTACTTAATAAATTTGAGGATAAGGATTTGGTTAAGGATATTAAAGAGGATTTAGATGGCATTAATATTTATATTGGTTCTGAGAATAGCATTGATGATGATATTTCTGTTGTTAAGACATATTATACTAAGGATGGTGTTGAGGGGACGATTGCTTTAATTGGTCCTAAGAGAATGCAGTATGATAGAGCGGGTGCTTTGCTAAAATATATTAAGGATAATATCGGAAAGGAGATATAAATGGAAGAAGAAGTTAAAAAAGACAAAAACAGTCAAAAAAAGCATGATAAACATGATAAGGTTAAAAAGGATGAGCATCATAAAGAGAAACATCATAAGGAAAAAGAGTGTAAGTGCGATGAGGCTAAAAAGAAAATAAAGGATCTTGAGGAGGCTTTGCTTCGTAAGGATGCTGATATGATTAATTATCGTAAGCGTAAGGATGAGGAAGTATCTAGGATGCTTAGATATAAAGATGAGGATATTGCGAAGGATATTTTGCCGGTTATTGATAATTTTGAAAGAGCTATTTCGCTTGATGATGATAATTTAGATGATGAACTTTCTAAGTTTTTGGAAGGTTTTAAGATGATTTATTGTCATTTGACGGATATTTTGAATAAGTATGAAATTAAGGCGATTGATGGTAATAAGAAACCATTTGATCCAAATTTTCACCAGGCTGTTATGACTGAGAAGGTAGAAGGTATGGAATCTGGATATGTAATTGAAGTATTACAAAAGGGTTATCTTCTTAAAGATAAGGTTATAAGACATGCGATGGTTAAAGTAAGTGAATAAAGGAAAGGATGATATTTTATGAGTAAAATTATAGGAATTGATTTAGGTACAACTAATAGTTGTGTATGTGTTTATGAAGGTGGTGAGGCTAAGGTTATTGCTAATCCAGAGGGCAATAGAACTACTCCTTCTGTAGTTGCTTTTAAGAATGATGAGATTATTGTTGGTACAGCGGCTAAGAACCAAATGGTTACTAATCCTGATACTATTTCATCTATTAAGAGATTAATGGGTACTAAGGAAAAGGTTAAAGCCGGGGGTAAGGAATATACTCCTGAGGAAATTAGTGCGATGATTTTGAGTAATCTTAAGAAGACTGCTGAGAGTTATTTAGGTGAGTCTGTTAGTAGAGCGGTTATTACTGTTCCGGCTTATTTCAATGATGCTCAAAGGCAAGCTACTAAGAATGCTGGTAAGATTGCTGGTCTTGAGGTTGAAAGAATTATTAATGAGCCTACGGCTGCGGCTTTGGCTTATGGTCTTGATAAGCAAGATAAGACTGAGCAAATTTTGGTATACGATTTAGGTGGAGGAACTTTTGATGTTTCTATTCTTGAAATCGGTGATGGTGTATTTGAGGTTAAGTCTACTAGTGGTAATAATCACTTGGGTGGTGATGACTTTGATCAAAGGATTATTGATTATTTAGTTAGTGAATTTAAGAAGGAAAATTCTGTTGATTTGTCTTCTGATAAGATGGCTATGCAAAGGCTTAAGGATGCGGCTGAAAAGGCTAAGAAGGATTTAAGTGGTGTTACTACTACTAATATTTCTTTACCATTCTTATCTCAAGGTTCTAATGGGCCTTTACATTTAGAGTTATCGCTTACTAGGGCTAAGTTTGAGGAACTTACTGATGATTTATTACAATCTACTTTGGAACCTATTAGAAAGGCTTTGAAGGATGCTAGTTTAACTAAGAATGATATTGATAAGGTTTTATTAGTTGGTGGTTCTACTAGGATGCCTAAGGTTGCTTCTATTATTAAAGATGAACTTGGTAAAGAGGCTAGCAAGAATGTTAATCCTGATGAGGTTGTAGCTATGGGTGCTGCTATTCAAGGTGGTGTTTTAACTGGCGATGTTAATGATATCGTTTTACTTGATGTAACTCCACTTTCTCTTGGTATTGAAACTTTGGGTGGTGTATGTACTGTTCTTATTCCAAGAAATACTACTATTCCAACTAGTAAGTCTCAGGTGTTCTCAACTGCGGCTGATAATCAACCTGCTGTAGATATTCATGTTTTACAAGGTGAAAGACCTATGGCTAATGATAATAAGACTTTGGGTAATTTCCAATTGACTGGTATTCCTGCGGCTCCAAGGGGTATTCCTCAAATTGAGGTAACATTTAATATTGACGCTAATGGTATTGTAAATGTTACGGCTAAGGATAAGGGTACTGGTAAGGAGCAATCTATTACAATTACTGCTGGTGGTAGTTTATCTGATGAAGAGATTGATAAGATGGTTAAGGAAGCTGAGGAAAATAAGGCGGCTGACGAGAAACGTAAGGAAGCGGCTGATGCTAAGAATGAGGCTGAACAGGCTATCTTTATGACTGAGAAATCTATTAAAGAACTTGGTGATAAAATTGATAAGAAAGAAAAGAGTAAGGCTGAGGATGCTATTAAGGATTTGAAGAAGGCTTTAGAGAAAGATGATATCGATGATATTAAGAAGAAAACTGAGAAGTTAAATGAAAGTGCTATGGCACTTGGTGCTAAGGTTTATGAAGAGGCTAGTAAGAATGCTGAGGCTTCTAAAGATAATGATGATTCTTCAAAAAAAGATGATGTTAAAGATGCTGAGTATGAGGAAAAATAAGAGTATAGGGGTTCTATCATGAACCTTCTTTGCTTTATTTTATGATAAAAGGAGAGAATATGGAGAAAACAAGGGATCAAATTGATGATAAATATAAGTGGGATTTAAGTGGTCTTTATAAAAATACTGATGCTGTAAAGTGTAATATTGAAAGTGTTAAGAAAAGAGTTTGTGATTTTAAAAATTATGAGGATGGTTTTACTGCTTCTGCTGATAATTTTTATGATACTTTGAAGGAATATTTTGATATTAATATGATTATAGAGGATTTGTATGTTTATACTAGTCATCTTTTTGATGAGGATATTAGTAATAATGAAAATCAGGCTTTGAAGGAAATTGTTAGTAATTTGTATAGTGATTTTTCTTCTAATAGTAGTTTTTTAACGCCTAAGATATTAAAACTTGGTCGTGAAGGTGTTTGTAAGTTTTACGAGGTTAAGCCTATTTTGAAAAAAGATTATGATTTTGTTCTTGAATGTATTTTAAGGGAGAAAGAACATACTTTGAGTTTGGAAGAAGAAAGGCTTATGGCTAGTTTGTCTAATGCTTATAGTAATACTAGTAGTATTGCTTCTATGCTTAGTGATTCTGATATTGATTTTGGAACTATTAAGGATGAAAATGGTTTGGACAAGGTTTTGACTGATACTAATTATTCTTCTTTTATGTTATCAAAGGATAGAGATGTTAGAAAGTCTGCTTTTGAGGCTTTATATAAGCAGTATAGGCAGTTTAATAATACTTTTGCACTTGCTTTGTCTTCTAAGGTTGAGAGAAATAAGGCTTTTGCGAAGGTTAAGGGATTTAGTAGTTCTTTAGAGGCTTCTTTGTTTGATGATAATGTATCTTTGGATGTTTATAATAATTTGATTGATGTTGTTTCTGATAATTTAAAACCTTTGTATAGGTATTATGATATTAAGAGGAAGGCTTTGGGTTTGGATGAATTTCATATGTATGATGTTTATGCGGAGGTTTCTTCTTCTGTTTCTTCTAAATATTCTTTTGAGGAAGGTAAGGATTTAGTTACTTCTTCTTTGGAGATTCTTGGTGAGGATTATATTACTAATTTTAAAAAAGCATTTTTAGAAAGATGGATAGATATTTATCCTAATAAGGGTAAGAGAGGTGGCGCTTATTCTGGCGGTTCTTATAATTCTAATCCATTTGTTCTTTTGAATTTTAATGGTAGTTATCATGATGTTTCGACTATTGCTCATGAGCTTGGTCATTCTATGCATACGTTTTATTCGCATAAAAATAATCCTTATCAGTATTCTTCTTATGAGATTTTTGTGGCTGAGGTTGCTTCTCAGGTAAATGAATTATTATTTAGTAATTATATGCTTAATAAGGTTAGTACTAAGGAAGAAAAACTTGATATTTTAAATCAAATATTGGAGTTGTTTAAGGGTTCTATTTTTAGGCAGACGATGTTTGCGGAGTTTGAAAGGGATATTGCGTTTATGGCTGAAGATGGAAAGATTTTGACGGCTTCGGTTTTAAATGATACTTATTATGAACTTGTTAAGAAATATTTTGGTCCTAATGTTGTTATTGATGAGGAAATTAAGTATGAATGGGAAAGAATTCCTCATTTCTATTATGATTTTTATGTTTATAAGTATTCTACTGGTTTAGCGGCTGCTTGTCATATTGTTAAGAGGATTTTAAATCACGAAGATGGTGCTTTGGAAGGTTATTTGAATTTTCTTAAGACTGGCGGTAGTGATTATCCTTTAAATGAACTTAAGGTGGCTGGTGTTGATCTTACGAAGCCTGAGGTTATTTTGAGTGCTTTGGAAATGTTTGAAGAATATTTAAATGAGTTTGAAAAATTATTAGATTAGAAGGTGAAGTATGAATAAGAAAGATTATTATGAGGTTCTTGGGGTATCTAAGGATGCTTCGGCAGCAGAGATAAAGAGTGCTTTTAGGAAGCTTGCGAAGAAGTATCACCCTGATGTTTCTAAAGAGCCTGATGCAGAAGAAAAGTTTAAAGAGGCTCAGGAGGCTTATGCTGTTTTGTCTGATGAGTCTAAGAGAAAACAATATGATCAATTTGGTCATTCGGCTTTTGACAATAATGGGGCTGGTGGCTATGATTTTGGTGGTTTTGATTTTTCAGATATATTTAGTGATATGTTTGGTGGCTCTATGGGCGGTTTTGGTAATTTTGGTTTTGGTGGTTCTGGGACCCGAACTCAAAAGGGAAGAGATAAAGTTATTGGAATTGACCTTGAGTTTGAAGAGGCTGCTTTTGGGTGCAAGAAGGATATTACTTTAAATTTGTATGATACTTGTGATGAGTGTCATGGTGAAGGTGGCTTTGATGTTCACACTTGTGATAAATGTCATGGTTCTGGTACTATGACGGCTCAGCAACAGACTATTTTAGGTACGTTTATGACTAAGACTACTTGTGATAAATGTCATGGTAGGGGTGAGTCTTACAGCCGTGAGTGTAAGAAGTGTCATGGTGAAGGTAGAATTAGAAAGAATAAGGAAATTGAGGTTAAAATTCCGGCTGGTGTTGATACTGGCAATCAACTTAGGATTGCTGGTAAAGGTGAAGCTGGGGTTAATGGTGGACCTAATGGTGATATTTATTTGGAGTTTAATGTTAAGGATCATCCTATTTTCAAAAGAGAGGGTAATGATGTTTATTTGACTTTACCTCTTACTTTTGCGGAAGCTGCTTTGGGTACTAAGAAAAAGGTTCCTACGTTATATGGGAATATTACTTTGACGGTGCCTGCTGGTAGTCAGTCTTTGGAGAAACATAGACTAAGAGGTAAGGGAATTGAAAATGTAAATTCTTTTGGCAAGGGTGATATGTATATTGTTCTTGATGTTAGGACTCCACAAAAGTTATCAAGGGCTCAAAAAAAATTGTTTGAGGAGCTTGCTAAGAGTGGTCTTGATGATGATAAGGAATTTAAAAAAATTGAAAAATATTTATAGTATTTTGACATTGGCTTTTAAATGTGGTATTATGAATATGTCAAAGAAATTTGCATAAAATAAAAAAGGGAATACTTAACTTTCCGATGTTGAGTACTTGCCTTGTTTAAAAAGCTTTAAGCACTTAATCTACTGGTAGATTGAGTGCTGTTTCTTTTATAATAGCCACTAGTCTATTGTTTATAGAACATTAAGGCTATCAATAAAAAAATAATTAGAAATAAAAGAAGTGTAAAAAAATCTTTTTTACTCATATTATCAGCCTCCTTTCATAATTGAAAGTTGGCAAGCACTCAAACAGTTAAGTTTCCCTGTTAATAATTATACTACAGATTAACTTTTACAGCAATAACGAATTAACAAAAAGTGAAAAAAGTATATTGACAAATATAGTGAAATTTGATATTATGAATATGTCAAAGAAATTTGCATAAAATAAAAAAGGGAATGCTTAACTTTCCTATGTTGAGCACTTACCTGTTAAATGTGGTTAAGCGCTTAATCTAAGTTAAATAGATTGAGCGCTTTTTTGTATTTGGATAACCTTATATTTTGTAAAATAACAAGGCGATTAACAAAAATATGATTATAAATAAGAGTATTGTAAAAAAATCTCTTTTAGTCATATTATCAGCCTCCTTTCATAATTGAAAGTTGGCAAGCACTCAAACAGTTAAGTTTCCCTATTAATAATTATACTACAGATTAACTTTTATAGCAATAACAAATTAACAAAAAGTGAAAAATATATTGACAACATCTAGTGAATGTGATATTATTAGTGTGTTAGGAAATTTATATGATTTATAAAACATTAGGGCTATCAATAATATGATGATGATTAATAATATTAAAAAATCTTTTTTATTTATATCGACAAGTTTCCTTTCAAAAATAGGCAGTTAATTGCCAAAATGAATGCTTAATTTTCCTATGTTGAGTACTTGCCTTTGTTTAAGGTTTGAGTATTTAATCTAAGAGTAGATTGGGTGCTTTTGTTTTATGTGGCCTTGTTTTACATTAAGGCTATTAGCATAATGATTATTATTAGTGAAAAAGGATTAAAAAATCTTTTTTTCTTTTATTTTGTAAATGCTATTGAAATGAATTTAAAAATATATTATAATTAATGTATGAAAAGCGATGAATAAGAGTATTAGTAATTTAAATTTTTTTAAGAGAGAAAGCGGTTGGTGGAAGCTTTTAAAATTTGGTTATGAACTTACTTAGGAGCTATATGTATGATAAGTATATATCGTTTTGGTGCGTTAAACCATTTGAGATAATAAAGTATTATGAAATAAGGTGGTACCGCGTTTAATACGCCCTTATACATAATACTTTTTGTGCGATAAGGAGGAAAGAAATGGAGTATTTATTTATTTTTGTGTTTACTTTTTTGATAGTATATTTGGTATATTATTTGATTATTATTAGAAGGAAAAAGGGTTTAGAGGCTTTTCGTAATGGTAAGCAATTGTTGTTTTTTAAGAATGCTTATAAGATGGATATTGATAATATTGATTGTAAAAAGTTTGCGAATAGTTTATCTTTGACTAATGCTTTTATTATTGCTTTGACAGTTACGGTTACGGAACTACTTGATGGTCTTGTTATAAAGATGCTTGTTGGTTTTGTAATTTTGATACCGCTTATTTTGATTTGTTATTTTATCTTGGGTAAGGTATATAAAAAGAAAGAAGGAAAGAAAAATGTATAATTTTAAAGAGGTTGAAAAGAAATGGCAGGAGTATTGGAAGAGTCATAATACTTTTGAGGCTAAGACTGGTGGAGATAAAAAGAAGTTTTATGTTTTGGTGGAGTTTCCTTATCCTTCTGGTGCTGGTCTTCATGTTGGTCATGTTCGTAGTTATACGGCTTTAGATTCTGTGGCTAGACTTAAGAGGATGGAAGGGGCTAATGTTTTGTTTCCTATGGGATGGGATGCTTTTGGTTCGCCTGCTGAGCAATATGCTATAAAGAATCATATTCATCCTAAGGATGCGGTTTTGGAAAATATTAAGACTTTTAAGAGTCAGATTGAGAATTTGGGTATTTCTTTTGATTGGAGCAGGGAGTTTTCTACGACTGATCCTGAGTATTATAAGTGGACGCAGTGGCAGTTTTTACAGTTTTATAAGCATGGTATGGCTTATAAGGCTAAGAAGAATATTAATTGGTGTCCTACTTGTAAAACGGGTCTTTCTAATGAGGATTCTTCTGGTGGTGTTTGTGAAAGATGTGGTAGTAAGGTTGTTCAAAAGGAAAAGGAACAATGGTTACTTCGCATGAGTGATTATGCCGAGGATTTGATTGAGGGTCTTTCTGATACTAAGTTTGCTGATAGGGTAAAGCTTGGCCAGATTAATTGGATTGGTAAGAGTACTGGTGCGGAAGTTGAGTTTGAGATTAAGGATTGTAAGGAGAGTTTGACGGTATATACGACTAGGCCTGATACTTTGTATGGGGTTACGTTTATGGTTGTAGCTCCTGAGCATCCTTTGATTGGTAAACTTAAGGATAAGATTTCTAATTATGATGAGATTATGGAGTATAAAGAGTTTGCTAATACGAAGACGGAGTTTGAGAGGACTGAGCTTGCAAAGGAGAAAACTGGTGTTAAGTTAGAGGGTGTTGTGGCTATTAATCCTATTACTAAAGAGGAGATTGAAATTTGGACGGCTGATTATGTTATGATGGGTTATGGTACTGGTGCTATTATGGCGGTTCCAGCGCATGATCCTAGGGATTATGAGTTTGCTAAGAAATTTGGTATTGCTATTAAGGAGGTTATTTCTGGTGGTGATATTAATAAGGAGGCTTATACTAAAGATGGGGTTATGATTAATTCTGGTATTTTAAATGGTATTAATAACAAATCGGAGGCTATTCATAAGATGCTTGATTATTTGGAGGAAAATAAGATTGGTAAGTCTAAGACTAATTATCGACTTCAGGACTGGGTGTTTTCTAGACAAAGGTTCTGGGGTGAGCCTATTCCACTTGTTTATTGTGAAAAGTGTGGATGGGTACCAGTTGATGATTCTGAGCTTCCGGTTATGCTTCCTGATGTGGCTAATTATGAGCCTACTTCTGATGGTGAAAGTCCACTTGCTTCTATTTCTTCTTGGGTTAATACTACTTGTCCTTGTTGTCATGGT
The DNA here is from genome assembly GCA_963660615.1 of Vescimonas coprocola. Taxonomy (GTDB): domain Bacteria; phylum Bacillota_I; class Bacilli_A; order RF39; family UBA660; genus Coprosoma. Next base: position 8,929 of record CAVKYE010000016.1, on the reverse strand, counting down.
AAGGCTAGAAGAGAGACTGATACGATGCCAAACTGGGCTGGATCTTCATGGTATTTCTTGAGGTATATGGATCCTCATAATGATCATGAGTTTGTTTCAAAAGAGGCTTTAGATTATTGGGGTAAGGTTGATTGGTATAATGGTGGTATGGAGCATACTGCTCGTCATTTGTTATATGCTAGATTTTGGAATCAATTTTTATACAATATTGGTCTTGTTCCTAATAAGGAACCAATTGATGTTAGGGTATCTCATGGGATGATTTTGGGACCTAATGGTGAGAAGATGAGTAAGTCTAAGGGGAATGTTATTAATCCTGATGAAATTGTAGATGAGTTTGGTGCTGATGCTTTGAGAACTTATGAAATGTTTATTGGTGATTATGAGAAAGATGCTTCTTGGAGTACTAATGGTTTGAAGGGATGTAAGAAATTTCTTGATAGGATATGGAAGATTCAGGATAAGTTAAATGATAAAGATGGATATTCTAATGAGACTTTGGTTCATCAGACTATTAAGAAGGTTACTAATGATTTGAAAACGATGAAATATAATACGGCTGTTTCTTCTTTGATGATTTTCCTTAATGATTTGGAGAAGTATGATAGTATTACTAAGTTTGATTTGAGGATTCTTGTGCATTTGTTAAATCCAATCGCACCTCATATTACTGAAGAGGTAAATGAGATGTCTTCTTTAGGTGAACCTTTATGTGAAAGCACTTGGCCTAAGTATGATGAGGCTAAGACTGTTAAGTCATCATATGAGATGGTTGTTCAAGTTAATGGTAAGGTAAGAGCTAAGATTGAAATGAATGTTAAGGCTAGTAGGGAAGAGATGGAGAAGGCTGCTATGGAAAATGAGAATGTTAAACGTTTTATTTCTGATAAGAAGATTTTAAATGTTGTGGTTATTCCTTCTAGACTTGTAAATGTTGTTGTAAAGTAAAATTAAAAGGTTAAAGCCTTTTTTTCTTTACGTAAATTTATTTAAAAGTTTGTTTTTTCTTTTGTTATTTATGGTAAAATAGTAGATAGGAAAGTAGGGGGAGTATGGTTTTGAATGATATTTTAGAAAAAGTCTCTAAAAAAGTTTTTATAATTATTGGGGTTATTTTGGTTATATTGCTTTTTTTCACTTGTACGTTTATAGTTCATGGGATGAGTAAGGTTTCTTTATCTTCTTTGGATTTTAAGAAGGTTATGGAGAAAAATGGTTATTTGATTACGGATGATTCTGATAAGTATTTGGATTATGGGTTTGTGAAGAAGGCTTATACGGCGACTGATCCTAAGGCTAATTTTTCTATTGTTTATTTTGATTATAATGATGAAAAACAGATTCTGAAGACTTATGATATGTATAAAAAGGATATTATGAAGAAGAAGGGTTCTTTTAAGTCTAAGGATAAGAAAAATTATCGAAGGGTTATTTTGACTGGTGGTAAAAAGTATTTTGTGCTTGTTTGTATAGATAATACTTTGGTTTACGTTTCTACTTCTTTGGAGTATAAAAATGAGGTGGATGATATTTTAAAGAAAATTGGCTATAGATAAGCTTTACACTTTATGTGTTAAAACATTGTTATATGGTGTTTTTTTCTTTTTAAATTTGGTATAATAAGTGTAGATTGGAGCGGTATTATGGACCTTTGGGAATATGAAAAAGATTTATATAGGCAAGGATTTAATAGTATTGTTGGTACTGATGAGGCTGGACGTGGTCCTTTGTATGGTCCGGTTGTAGCTGGGGCGGTTATTTTGCCTAAGGATTTTGAACTTGAGGGGCTTACTGATTCTAAGAAATTATCTGAGAAAAAAAGGGAATTGTTTTATGATTATATAGTTAAGCATGCTATATATGGTGTTGGAATTGTTGGACCAGAAGAGATTGATGAGATTAATATTTATGAGGCTAGTCATAAGGCGATGATGATGGCTATTAGTGAGGTTAGGAAGAAGACTTTTGCTGATTATGTTATTACTGATGCGATGCCACTTGATTTGGATATTCCTTCTATGTCTATTATTAAGGGTGATGCTAAAAGTATAACGATTGCGGCTGCAAGTGTGATTGCGAAGGTTACTCGTGATAGGATGATGTATGAGGCTGATAAGGCTCATCCGCTTTATGGCTTTAAGAATCATAAAGGTTATCCTACTAAAAAGCATTTGGAGGCTATAAGAAAGTATGGTCTTATTGATGGATACCGCAAGAGTTATAAACCTATAAAGGAGATGGTAAAATGATAATTAATTCAAATAATCAAAATAATATGATGAATATGCCTAATATGATGAGGAGAGGATTTAATCAGAGTCCTGAGGATATTAGAAATAGGATAAATGGTGCACATGAGGATGCTTTTAGAAAAAAAGAGGGACTTAATGGTTCTTTAAATCATGATAATAAAATGGTTAATAATAATCTTAGGAAACAAATTTCTGCTATGGAAAGGTTAAATTCAACTAATAAAAATGTCTTTAAATAGGGTTGTTGTTGGTCTTTTAGAGGCTAATTGTTATATTTTAATTAAGGAAGATTATGTGATTGTTATTGATCCTGGTGATGATTATGATAAGATTAAGCCTTTTATTTCTGATAAGAAGGTGTTGGCTGTTTTGGTGACTCATCATCATAGTGATCATATAGGGGCTTTGAATTGTTTTGATAAGTCTCTTGCTTTAAGTTATTATAATTTGAAGGAGAGGGAATATAAAATTGGGCCTTTTACTTTTTCGGTGATTTATACTCCTGGTCATACTTCTGATAGTGTTTCTTATTATTTTTCTGATGATGGTATGATGTTTACTGGTGATTTTTTATTTAAAGGAACTATTGGAAGATTTGATTTTGAAAGTAGTAGTGAGGATGAGATGATTTATAGTTTAATGAAGGTTAAGGATTATCCTAATGTGAAAATTTTTCCTGGCCATGGGGATTTTACTACTTTGTCTTTTGAAAAAGAAAATAATATTTATTTTAAATGTGTGTTATAATTATTAAAAGGAGGCTATGTTTATGCTTATGGAAGGAACTTTTAAATATTTTTTGATGTTATTTTTGGTTTTTACTGTTGTTTATATAACGGTGAAGGTATGTATTGGTAAACTTTTAAAGAGGGCTAAGGAAAAGCCTTATAAAGCTTATATACCTATATATACGACTTATTTTTTAACTGATTTACTTGATTTGAAGAAGTCTGTTTTTTGGCTTTCTTTGATTCCTTTTGTTGGTTTGTTTTATTTAAATGTTATTATTAAAAAGTTACTTGAGGCGTTTGGACAAGATCCTAAGGAATCTATTTTATATATTTTGTTTCCAATGTATAAGTTTCCAGAACTTGTTTTTAAGAAACCTAAGTTTATTTTGAATGAATATGATTTGACTGAGGAATTTTTGGAGACGCAAAAGATGCTTTTTGAGAAGCCAGCAGAGGAACTTCCTGATAAGATTAATTTGATTAATCCGACTGTTGATGGAATGGTTATTGCTCCTGAAAGTTATAATCAAGATAATATTTCTATGGATAGTAATGTTCAAGATTATCAAGCTGGGAATTTTAATCAGGTGGGTAATGTACCAGATTATAATTCAGGTAATAATGTTCAAAATTTTAATCAGGGTTTAAATAATTATCAAGGTGAAAGTTATAATCAAGATAATGTTTCTGTGGAAAATAATGTTCAAAATTATCAAGCGGGAAATTTTAATCATGATTTAAATGATAATCAGTTTGGCAGTTATAATCAAATGGGTAATGCACAGGATTATCACGCTGGTGAGTTTAATAATATTCAAGATTTTAATCAAGTAAGTAGTGGGTCTAATTTGGCTAAAAATGATTCTGTTTTTACTAATCAAAATTTGGAGCCTGATAAGAGACATGAAACTTATTTTGAGGCTAAGCCTGAGGTTAAGGAAGAAAAACCAATTGTTACGAAAGTTGATGAAGGAAGGCCTAAGATGTGTCCTAATTGTGGAGCTAGGCTTTCAGCTGGCGCTACTGTTTGTTTCTTGTGTGGTCATAAACTTTAGATAGGGGGATTTATATGTTTGTAGATGAGGTTGTTTTAGAATTGTTTGCTGGTGACGGTGGAAATGGTTGTAAAGCTTTTAGAAGAGAAAAGTGTGTTCCTTTAGGAGGCCCTTTTGGCGGAAATGGTGGAAGAGGTTCTAACATTGTTTTTAAGGTTGATACTGGTCTTAATACTTTAGTTGATTTTAAATATAAAAAAATTATTAAGGGTAATAGAGGTGAAAATGGTCTTGGTAAGGGGATGCATGGTAAGAATGCGGAAGATATTGTTTTGATGGTTCCACTTGGAACTGTTATATCTGATTTTAATACGGGTCTTATTATTGCTGATTTGGTTAAAGAAGGAGATACGGTAACGGTTGCTAATGGTGGAAGAGGTGGAAGAGGTAATATTGCTTTTGCTACTAGAACTAATCCTGCTCCTAATTATGCGGAGAATGGTGAGCCTGGTGAGTATAGGAAGGTAAAACTTGAACTTAAGCTTATGGCTGATGTTGGTCTTGTTGGAATGCCTAGCGTTGGTAAGTCTACTTTTATTTCTAAGGTTTCGGCTTCTAGGCCTAAGATTGCGGATTATCCTTTTACGACTTTAAAGCCTAATTTAGGGGTTACACGTCTTAAGGATGGTAGGTCTTTTGTGGTTGCTGATTTGCCTGGACTTATTGAAGGGGCTGCTTTGGGGCATGGCCTTGGTATTCAGTTTTTAAAGCATACTCAAAGGACGAGAATTATTGCTCACATTGTTGATGTTAGTGGGTTTACGGGAAGAGATCCTTATGAGGATTTTTGTATAATTAATAAAGAACTTAGGGAGTTTGATGAGGGGCTTATTAAGAAACCACAAATTGTGATTGTTAATAAAATTGATTCACCTATGGCTTCTTCGGTTTTAGAGGAGTTTAAGAAGAAGATTAATGTTCCTATTTTTGAGATTTCAGCGGTGACTGGTGAGGGTATTGATGCTGTTTTATATAAAATGGCTGATATGCTTGATGAGCTTCCTAAGGAAAAACTTTATGATGATTCTAAGTTTGAAAGTCATGTTATATATAAGTTTAAAGAGGAGAAACCTTTTACGATTACTAAGGAAGGCGATGCTTGGGTAATTGAAGGTGATGAGGTTTTTAAAATGCTTCTTATGAGCCGCTTTGATACTGATGAGGCGGTTATGAGATTTTCTAATAAACTTAGAAGACTTGGTATTGATGATGAACTTAGAAGGCTTGGGGCCTTAGAGGGTGATACTGTAAAGATTATGGATTATGAGTTTGAGTTTACGGAATAAGGAAGCTTTATGCTTCTTTTTTTCGTTTGTTTCAAAAAAATAACGTATAACATCGTGTTTTACGTTTTTATTATTACCAAAATTATAACATATAATATAATTTTTGTATATAATTTTCACTTTTAGTATAAGTTTTAAGTATTTTATTAACGCATAACACGATGTTATACGTTAATAAAAGGGTGAAAAAAGTATGAGAGATAAGAAAAGAAATAAAAAAATATTAATTGGACTAATAGGATTATTACTTTTAATGAGTGCAGGTTATGCCGCTTTTTCTAGTAATTTAAATATTTCTGGTACAAGTAATATAACTAGTAATTGGGATATTAGAATTACTAATGTAACTAGTGGAGATGTAACAGGTAGTGCAGAAAATACAAAAGCCCCTACTTGGGATAATTTAACCGCAAGTATGGAAGCTGATTTGTATGAAAAAGGGGATAGTGTAGAGTATACTGTAACAATTGCTAATAAAGGTACTTTAGATGCTAAATTAGAAGATATTGTTAAAAATAATGTAAGTAGTAATGATGCGGTTAAAATTACTTTTTCAGGATATACTAAAGGACAAAAACTTTATAAAAATACATCCCAAGATATAAAAGTTAAAATAGAATATAATCCAGATTATAAAGGAGATGCAAGTGAAGGCTCTGGAGAAATTAATGTAACATTTAATTATACTCAAGCAGAAGGTGGAACTATAACCCCAACAAATGATTATTTACTTACTTATGATTATAGTACAAATGGAGGAACTACAGCCTCTCAAATAGATGAATATTATACCGAAGAATCAAGCGTTAATTTAAGTGTAACAGCCGAAAAAGAAGGATGGGAATTTATTGGCTGGAACACCAATAAAGATTCAGAGGTTGCCCTTAAAACATTCGCAATGCCATCAGAAAATACAACTTTATTTGCTTTATATTCAAAAAATTTAAAAATAACTTATACTAAAGATGAATATACAAGTTCTATTGCAAAAGAAAATGATAACTGTAATATTTATAATAATCAAACAGGATGTGAAATAACTTTACCAGAAATAACAAGTGCAAATACTATATTAGGCTGGTATGAAGGAGATAATAAAGTAGGAACATCTAAAGATAAATATACTTTAACTAAAGATACAACTTTAATAGCCAAATCAGAAGAACCAGAGCCTATTATGATGGCAAGAGATACATCTAAAGCTTTCTGGCAAAGTGATTATAATAGTAAAATATCAACTGTAGATATCCTTACAAATAAAGATGTACCAAGTGATGCCGTAGAGTCATGGGACGTTTCTGAAAAACAAAATAAATCAGTAATGGCATGGATAGTAGATGATTCTGAAAATGAAGGTATGTATAAATTATATATAGGCGGAAAAGGAGGAGTAATAGCCCCAGCTAATTCATATTATTTGTTTAGTGGATATGGTTCAAGTAGTACAAATTATGGAACATTTTATAAAACAACATCGATGAATTTAGCCAACTTAGATACATCAAGAATAACAAATATGAGTTATATGTTTTCTTATTGCAGCAGTCTTACTAGTTTAGATGTAAGTAACTTTGATACGAGTAAAGTAACAAATATGAGTGCTATGTTTTTTTCTTGCAGCAGTCTAACAAGTTTAGATGTAAGTAAGTTTGATACAAGTAAAGTAACAACTATGAGTTCTATGTTTAATAATTGCAGCAACCTCACCAGTTTAGATGTAAGTAACTTTGATACAAGTAAAGTAACAGATATGGAATCTATGTTTAAGGGCTGCAGCAGTCTTACTAGTTTAGATGTAAGTAACTTTAATACAAGTAAAGTAACAGATATGTATAGGATGTTTTCTTATTGCAGCAGTCTCACCAGTTTAGATTTAAGCAGTTTTGATACGAGTAATGTAACAGATATGTATGGTATGTTTTCTGATTGCAGCAGTCTTACTAGTTTAAATGTAAGTAACTTCGATACAAGTAAAGTAACACATATGCGTGAAATGTTTAGTCGTTGCAGCAGTCTTACTAAACTGAATTTATGTTCATTTGACACAAGTAAAGTAAAAAATATGAATTTTATGTTTTATGGCACAGCAGCTTTAAAATATGTTTATGTAGGTCCTAATTGGACAACTGAATCTGCCACAACTATTGAAATGTTTAATGAAAGTGGAGTATCTGAAGTAACGCAATCAGATAATTGTGAAGTAGATGCGGAAGAAATAAGTGTAAGTTTTAATACAACATCTACAACAAATTCTATAATTGTAGTGGCATCCGCTTCTGCTGAAAGTGGAATAGCAAAATATGAATATAGTAAAGATGGTGGTTCTACTTGGATTACTGGAACAGGTAATACTTATACATTTACAGGTTTAACACAAGGAACGAACTATAATATTAAAGCAAGGGTAACTAGTAAAGTGGGTCAAACAGTTACTTCTGATAGTAAGACAGTATCAACATTATCTGTTGATAAACCTACATTTAGTGAAAGTGGTACTACAAGTAAAATAGTTAAAATAACATATCCTTCTGGATGTGGTAGTACATATACTTGTACTTATAGTAAAGATGGCGGTAGTGATGTAAAAGTAACTTCAACAACTGCTTCTGTTACATTTACTGCTGATGGGACGTTGGTTGCGAAAGTATCTGATGGGATTAATATAGTAAGTAGTAGTTATAATGTTTCAATCAAATCAGAACCTATTATGATGGCAAACGCTAAAGGTTACGCCTTCTGGCAAAGTGATTATAAAAGTAAAATATCAACAGTAAACATTCTTACAAATAAAGATGTGCCCGATAATGCTGTAGAATCATGGGATGTATCAGAGCAGCAGAATGGAACTGTAATGGCCTATATAATAGATGATTCTGAAAATGAAGGTATGTATAAATTATATATAGGTGGAGAAGATGGAGTAATAGCACCATCAAAATCAAACTCTTTGTTTATGGGCTTCAGTAATGCAACATCAATGAATTTATCAAATTTAGATACAAATGGGGTAATAACTATGGCTAGTATGTTTAATGGCTGTAGCAGTCTCATCAGTTTAGATGTAAGTAATTTTGATACAAGTAATGTGACAAAAATGGCTAGTATGTTTAATAATTGCAGCAGTCTAACAAGTTTAGATTTAAGTAACTTTGATACAAGCAAAGTAACAACTATGAGCACTATGTTTACTAATTGTAGCTCCCTCACTAAACTTTCATTATGTTCTTTTGATACAAGTAATGTAACAAATATGACTAATATGTTTAATGGTACAGCAGCTTTAAAATATGTTTATGTAGGCCCTAATTGGACAACTGAATCTGCCACAACTACTGGAATGTTTTCTGAAAGTGGAGTATCCGAAGTAACACAATCAGATAATTGTAAGTGAGGCAGATGCAGAAATAGTTCGGCAAGTGGTACAGATACTGCTTATGTCAAAAACTTTAGTGTAGAGTAATTTGTAATTTTAAATGAAGTTATAAATAATTTCCTCATTAAATTTATTAAATAATAAATAGGTTAACTCATTATTGAGTTAGCCTATTTTTAGTGTGCCGTGCATGGCATATAACTAGGTGGTGAAAGTCCACTATACACGTAAG
>CAVKYE010000015.1:0-31668 GCA_963660615.1 Vescimonas coprocola | reverse complement strand
CCGATGGTAGTGAAAGCTAGAGTAGGACGTTGCGAATTTTTTTGTTGCATAAAAAAAGGCCTAATAGAATCAATCTGCTAGACCTTTTTTCATATAAAAAACTAAAATTAATTAAAAATTTTAGTTTCTTCATCTTTTGTTTTATTATGTTCAGGTTCAATACACAACTTATACATCTCAATTTCGAGGACGCCTGCTATTGACCACAAAGTGCCCAAAGAAAAAGTTTGATGTACATTATTTTCCATATTAGAAATTAATTGTTTAGAATAATGTGCTTTATCAGCAAGCTGTTGTTGTGTAAGACCACGCATCTTCCTATATTTTCTAACATTTTTGCCTATGAACTCATAAACATAATTCTCATTATTTCTATCGAAAATCATAACACCACCACTACTATTTTAAAACAAAAAGTGCAAAAATAAATGTCATTATTAATTACACAAAAAATATTTTATATTAAAATCAAAATTAAAACAAGTAAACTCAATAATTAATTAAAAAAATGCATTTAAAATAAATAAAAACTATTGTAATCCAAATATAGTTTTTGATATAATGTTTTTGGTGATAACAATGGAACATAAATTAACTTCACGCAGTGAGATGGATACAATTGAATTCGCACAAAACCTAGAATCAGAAAAATTCCCTAACATGGTAATTTGTCTAGATGGTGAATTAGGAAGTGGTAAAACAGTATTTACCAAAGGATTTGCAAATGGACTTGGAATTAGAGAAACCGTAACCTCACCAACCTTCAATATAATAAAAGAATATGATGGTGAACTACCACTCTACCACATGGATGTATATCGTCTAGATGGTAATACCGAAGGAGTAGGCATAGAAGAATACTTTACCAAAGGTGGCGTAGTAATAATTGAATGGGCTAAAACAATCAAAGACATATTACCTGAAAAAAGACTAGATATAAAATTCAAAGTTGCCGGAGAAAACACTCGCGTTCTAATAATTACGCCACACGGCAAAGAATATGAGGAACTATGCGAGGCAGTATTATGAAATATTTATTTATAGACTCAGCGACTGCTACCTTAGTAGTCGCTATTGTTATAGATAACAAAATAACATACATATATAACAAAATAGCAGGTAAAGATATGTCATCAAACATAATGCCCGTTCTAGATGACGCCTTCAAACAAAGTAAAATAACCCCAAAAGACATAGATAAAATATTCGCCGTAACTGGCCCTGGATCATTTACCGGAATTAGAGTAGGCCTAACCGTCAGTAAAACCATGGCTTGGGCTTTAAATATTCCAATAGTGCCAATATCTTCATTAGAAGTAATCGCAAGTGGAAGCGAACACTCAATAAACATTCCAATGATAGATGCTAGAAGAGGATATGTATACGCAGGAATATATGATAAAGAACTTAACGTTATCAAAAAAGATACCCACATTCTTCTAGAAGACATTAAAGAAAAAGGCGAAAGAATAAGCTATGATGAAATCGCCCAAACCAAGCCCAAAATAGATGTATTAAAAATCATCAAAAAACACGAAAACGAAAAAGGAATAAACCCACATAAAGCAAATCCAAAATACCTAAAACTAACAGAAGCCGAGGAAAAATTAAAAAATAAATGATACAAGAAATAACAAACGAAACAGAAATAAAAAACTTCCTAAAAAAACAATTCAAAACCTACAAATATCAAAAAGACCCATACGAAAAACATCTTGCATACATAGATAAAGAAATAATATCACTAATATCCTACAGCATAATCTATGAAAGAGCCGAAATAAACTTTATAGCAACCTCCAAGGAACATCAAAAACAAGGTCACGCCACCACCTTACTAAAAGCCGCCATCAAAGACATAAAAAAACATAAATGCCAGAATATAACCCTAGAAGTAAAAGAAACAAACCAAAAAGCCATAAACCTATACAAAACCCAAAATTTCAAAAAAATAGCCATAAGAAAAAACTACTATGGAAACGAAAATGCATATTTAATGGAAAAGAAACTAGAAGGTGAAAAAATGAATACATACATACTAGCAATCGAATCAAGTTGTGATGAAACAAGTGCATCAATAATAAAAAACGGAAACGAAGAAATCTCCACAGTTGTATTATCTCAAATGGATACACACGCAAACTTTGGAGGAGTAGTTCCCGAAATAGCCAGCAGAATGCATATAGAAAACATCACAATTGTTCTAGAAGAAACCCTAAAAAAATCAAACCTAACCATGGATGACATAACCGCCATCGCTGTAACCTATGCCCCAGGTCTAATTGGCTCACTATTAGTAGGTCTAATGGCCGCCAAGACCTTAGCATACATCTACAACAAACCACTAGTACCAGTCCATCATCACGCAGGACATATATATGCTAACAACCTAGTAAAACCATTAGAATTTCCCCTAATAGCCTTAGTCGTAAGTGGAGGACACACCGATCTATTTTATATGCCAAAAAACTATGAATTTAAACACCTAGGAGGAACCCTAGATGATGCCGTTGGAGAAGCCTACGACAAAGTAGCTAGAGTCCTAAACCTTCCATACCCAGGTGGACCACTAGTAGACAAACTAGCCCAAAAAGGAAATGACACCTATAACTTACCACTACCACTAGATGATGACACATACAACTTTAGTTTTAGTGGAATAAAAAGTGCCGTCATCAACATAGCCCATAACGAAAAACAAAAAGGAAACGAAATAAATAAAGAAAACATGGCCGCATCATTTCAAAATAGAGCCACCAAAATCCTTACAAAAAAAACAATGCACGCCCTAAAAGAATATAATGTAAAAAACCTCATCCTAGCTGGAGGAGTAGCCGCCAATAGTGGACTTAGACAAAGCATAACAAAAGCTTGTGAAGAAAATAAAATAAACTTAACCATCCCTGAAATAAAATACTGCACAGATAACGCTGCCATGATTGGAGCAGCAGGATACTACGCCTACAAAAAAGGAATAAGAGCTGGATTAGATCTAAACGCCAAAGCAAACGAAGAACTAAAATGAAAACACCGTACAAACTAATAACATACATAATCCAAGCCACACTAGTATCCACATTACTAATAATAGCCACCAGCCCAGAAAACATAATCCAAATAATTCTATGCATATTAATATCATTAATATTTTCATCACCAATCTTCATAACAAGTCTAATCGCAAACAAAACCTATAAAAAAGCCATGGAAGAAAGGCCAAAACAAGAAGACAAATACTATAATAGCCTATTACTAAAATATACCCCATCAACACTGGGGACCCTATACTATAACCAAAACCTAATAGAACTAAATTTAATCCTAACCACCATAAACTTAGAAAACAAAAAAATCATCACAAAAGAAAATAACACATTCAAAGTTCAAAAAGAAACTAATGACCTAGCAAACTCCGAAAAAGAAGCCATCAAATACCTAACCAAGCAAACCACAACCCTAGATGCCTTCAAAGAAAAAATAGAAGAAGAAAACAAAAAAAGTAACCTTTTCGGAGAAATAATCCAAAAACCCAAAAACAACCTAAAAAAAGTCTTAATAATTGAATTAATCTTCATCGTAATAAATATAATATTAAGTATAAATGGTCTAACCCTAAAAACAGAAACAAACCCACTAATCGTAATCGTATTACTGTTATGCCTAATAATACCATTTATTCTTGTAATGGTACTTCCAACCATACTTATGAATAACTTCATCCAAAACCAAATAATAAAAGAAAACAAAACCAAAGAAGGATTCGAAATATACCAAAACCTCCTCGCCCTAAAAAAATATTACGACAAACAAAAAAAACAAAACCCAAACAAATTCTACAGTACACTATTAAACCAAAATCCAAAAACCTATACCCACTACCACACCATAATATTCAAAGATTAATTCAAAAAAATTAATCTTTTTTAAAAGGAGGAAAACCATGGGATATCAAATATACATAGAAAATCTCTCAAAAAAACAAAAAAATAAGCCACTTTTATCAAACATAAACCTAAAAATAAAGCCAAACACCCTAAATGCCATCTTAGGAGTATCAGGAGCTGGCAAAACCACATTATTAAACGCCATAAGCGGCTATGATACAAACTATAAAGGAAATATTTATTACAACAACTATAACCTAAAAACAAACGACCTAAGAGAAGAAATATCATATGTACCTCAAGGAGAAATACTCCACACCGACCTAACTTTAAAAAAAGAACTATATTATGCCATCAAACTTCAAAAAAAGAAACAAACAAAAAAACAAATAAACCAAAAAATAATCAAAGTAATTAATGAACTAGAACTAAATGGCAAAGAAAACACCCCTATCAAAAACCTAAGCGGTGGCGAAAAAAAACGTCTAATGATAGCTCTAGAACTAATAAACGACCCCAAAGTCCTAATACTAGATGAACCAACAAGCGGATTAGATCTAAATGTCGAAAAAAAACTAATGAAAATCCTAAAAAACATCGCCCAAAAAGGAACAACCATCATAACCACGCTTCACACCGTATCAAACCTAAACCTTTGCGACAAAATCTACTTTATTGCTAAAGAAGGCAAAATATGTTATGAAGGAACACAAAAAAACGCCCTTCAATACTTTAACGTCCAATCATTCGTTGACATATATGAACTACTCCAAACAAAATCCCTAGAATATAATCAAAAATACAATCAAACCTTCCAAAAAGAAAAAATATTAGAAGAAAAATACAAAATAAAGACAAACCAAAAACCTATCACCACAACATTCACCCTCGCTCGAAGATACCTCGAAATAATATACAAAGATAAATTTCTCCTATTTATGATTCTATTTCAAGGCTTCATAATAGCCCTAGTCACCGTCCTAGCCATCGAAAACGATGGCATGCAAAACTACGACAAAGCCAAAATAATCCTCTTCGCCTCATCATGCACCGCTATGTGGACTGGACTATTTAACTCCATCCAAGAAATCGTCAAAGAAAGACAAATAACAAAAAAAGAATATATGAAAAAAATAAGCATCACATCATACATCATCTCAAAACTAATAGTCTTAATAAACATCTGCCTAATCCAATCAATCATCTTCATAACCACCCTATACCTAGGCTTCACCTTTCCAAAAGAAGGATTAATAACCACCTCATACATAGATAACATAGTCCATTTCTTCATAATCAGTCTAACCTCATCATGCATAGGACTATTCTTCTCATCCATCCTAAAAAAAAGAGAACTAACCCTCATCATCGCCACCTTATACATGATGATTCAACTAATCGCCTCAGGCGTCCTATTAAAACTAAATGGGCTGGCCAACAAAATAACCCACCTAATCTTAGGAAGATACGCCCAAGAAGGCTTCGGAGCCATAAGCAACTTAGAAGAAGTCGTCAAAACCACCACCATAAATAACCTCTCACCAGAAATATCCGAAAAACTATTCATGAAAGAAGCAAATGAATACTATGCCCACACCATAACTCACCTCATAACAACATGGGAAATCCTTATAATAACAAGCATAGTAATCATAATCCTAACCATCATAGCACTAAACAAAAACATAAAAAAAGAAACCCCCTAAAAACCTTACACAAATGTAAGATTTTTTTCTATTTAAAAATAGTAGATATAGTGATATAATATAAACATAAGAAAGGATGATAAAAATGAAAGAAGATTTAAAAAACATATTATTAATGGGCTTAGGAGCAATGAGCCTAACCACCGAAAAAGCAGGTGAACTAAAAGAAGAACTATTAAAAAAAGGACTAGAAACATATGACAAAACATCATGCCTAAACGAAGAATTAAAACACATAGTAAAAGAAAAAATGAAAGATAACGTAACAGTCGTAGTTGAACAAACAAAACCAACCAAAGAAGACATCAAAAATTCCATCAAAACCATGAGCGAAGAAGACAAAAAAGAACTACTAAATCTATTAAAGGAAAAAAAAGCAAAGAAAAATGAATAGTGAAAAAGAAAGATTATATGAAATCATCAAAATAATCAAAGACTGTCACCTAATCAAAGAACTAAATCCAACGAACCTAAAAACAGCCATCGAAAACTTAGGACCAACCTTCATAAAACTAGGGCAAATAATGTCAACAAGAGATGATATAATCCCAAGTGAATACTGTGAAGAGTTAAAAAAACTAAGAAGCAAAGTAAAACCAATGGACTTTGACAAAGTAATAGAAATCCTAAATCAAGAATATAATGGCAAAACAAACCAAATATTCAAAACAATAGATCAAAACCCAATCGGCTCTGCCTCAATCGCCCAAGTCCATAAAGCCATATTAAAAGAAGGAGACGAAGTAGTTGTTAAAATTCAAAGAGAAAACATCTATAACATGATGGAAATGGATGTAAAACTTCTAAAAAAAGCCATATCATTATTACAAATAGAAAAAATATTTAATACAGTCTTCAACTTCAGCGAAGTCCTAGACGAAATGTTTGAAACCGCCAAAGAAGAAATGAACTTCGAAATAGAAGCTAGTCACATGGAAAAATTCCAATCCCTAAACAGCGACGTAAAATACATAAGCGCTCCAAAAGTATATAGAAAATACACAACCACCCGCATCTTAGTCATGGAAAACATAAAAGGCTTTCAAGTAAACGACAGAAAAAACCTAAAAGAACAAGGTTATGACATGGATGAAATAGCAAAAAAACTATCAGCAAACTATGTCAAACAAGCCATAGACGACGGATATTTCCACGCTGACCCCCATCCAGACAACATAAAAATCAAAGATGGCAAAATAGTATACCTAGACTTTGGAATGATGGGAACATTAAAAAAAGAAGAAAGAAAACTACTAAGCAACTGCATAATCGCCATCATTCAAGACGACATAAGAGAAGTAGGCCATATCCTCCTTACCCTTGGCAAAACCAAAGATAGTGTAGACCACATGAAACTATACAGTGACATCAAAAAAGTCTTAGACAAAACCAAAAACAAAGACTTTTCAGACATCGACATCAAAGAATTCACAAGCGACATGTTAAACATGCTATCATCCAACAACATAATCCTCCCAAAAGACATAACCATGCTAATAAGAGGTATCGCCATAATAGAAGGCGTTCTAAAAGAAATATCACCATCAATAAACCTAATTCAAATACTAAGCACCCACATAAAACCAAATAAAAAACCAACCAAAGAAGAAATCGCCACATTTCTAAATAAAACCGTCAAAACAAGTGCAGACCTAGTATACCTGCCAAACGAAGCCCTAACATTTCTAAAAGGCGTAAACAGTGGAGAACTAAGATTCAACATCGAAATCAACGACTCAAAACACCAACTAAGAAACATAGAACAACTAGTTCATCTAGTAATCATAACAATACTAGATGTTGCCTATATCATAGGAACAAGCCTAATTGTCATAAACAACAAAAACGACCTGCCATTTATATTTTATATCTACCTAATTCTAGGAGGCTTATGCACCATATGGCTTTTCTATAAATTATTTAGTAGTAAATGGAAAAATAGAAGAAAATAACCCTTCTATTTTTTTAATGAAAAAAAACACAATTTTATATAAAAATAATAGTACTTTAAAATACCTAAACATCGGATATTTTTACTAAAATCTCCCATAATAAATATGAGGTGATACCAGTGGAAAAAAGAGAAATAGTAAAAAAACTAGTAACCAAAGAATACAAAGAAAATGAAAAAAAAGAACTTATAGATATGCTTCTAGATAATTCAATCGCCGTAGACATCGATAAACAAGAAGAAAAAAACATGACAATAGGAGACAAAATGGCCGACAAAATATCTGCAATCGCTGGAAGTTGGCTTTTCATAATAATATTTATCATATTTCTCATATTTTGGATTATTCTAAACACAAAAATCGTCAAAAAACTAGATCCATATCCATTCATATTACTAAACCTATTATTATCATGCATAGCGGCCATTCAAGCCCCAATAATAATGATGAGCCAACACAGAGAAGCAAAAAAAGATAGCATCCGTAACCAAAACGATTACATAACTGACCTAAAAAGTGAGCTAATTCTAGAAGAACTACATCATAAAACAGAAATAATAATAAAAAATCAAAAAAAATTACTAGACATCATAGATAACATTTTAGAAAAAGAAATATAAACAAAGAACTATCAAAAATATCATAAAAAAAATAAAAAATAAAAAGTATTCCCAACAGAATACCTAGTAATTCTTGTAGTAATGCCCGTATTACTGTGGGACACCAAAGAAAAATAACCAAACAAAAACAAAAAAGACACCTACTCGCATGGAGTGGTGCTCTATCAAAACAAATGTAGAGATAAGTACCTAACCAACTTTAGAATTAATTCTAATTACATTATAGTGTATATAAATCCACAGTGTCAATTAATTATCAGAAATAACAAACTCATCATTTACAACATCAATATTAATAGTCTGATTAAACTTAAGCTTATTTTCAATAATCGCCTTTGCAATCAAAGTCTCAATGTTACGGCTTACATACCTTTTAATAGGTCTTGCTCCAAAATTCTCATCATAAGAGTTTTCCACAATATAATCCTTAGCCTTATTAGTAAGATGAAGTTTAAGCCTTTTATCCACAAGTCTAAACTCAATTTCCTTAATAATCTTATCCAAAATCTCATAAACAGTATCCTTAGATAAACTATTAAATATAATAATTTCATCAATTCTATTAATAAATTCAGGCTTAAACGTCTTATTTAACTCACCCAAAACAAGATTAGAATCCTTATTCTCCAAAATATATTGACTACCCAAATTAGAAGTCATAATAATAATAGTATTCTTAAAGTCAACCGTCCTTCCTTGAGAATCAGTAATACGGCCATCATCTAAAATTTGAAGTAAAATATTAAAAACATCCTTATGAGCCTTTTCAATCTCATCAAACAAAACAATACTATAAGGATTCCTTCTAACAGCCTCAGTCAATTGACCACCATCATCATAACCAACATATCCAGGAGGAGAACCAATAAGCCTAGCCACAGAATGGCTCTCCATATACTCACTCATATCAATCCTAACCATATGTCTTTCATCATCAAAAAGTTCAAAAGCAAGCGATTTCGCAACCTCAGTCTTACCAACACCAGTAGGACCTAAAAAGATAAACGAACCAATAGGTCTATTAGGATCCTTAATACCAGCCCTAGCTCTAATAATCGCCTCACTTACCAAATGAATAGCCTCATCCTGTCCCTTAACACGCCTTTTCAAATTTTCCTCCAAGTGAAGAAGTTTTTCTCTTTCTCCACCAACAAGCTTACTAACCGGAACATTAGTCCATTTAGAAACAATACTCGCAATAGACTCATCATCAACCGTATCACTCAAAATAGAAGATTTATTACTTTGTTTAAGAGAATTAAGTTCCTTTTTCAAAGCCGGAATAACACCATGTTGAAGCCTAGCAACCGTCTCCAAATCATACATACTCTCAGCATACTCTAACTGACTTTGAGCCTTTTCAATTTCCTCTTTTTTCTTAGAAATCTTATTATTAATATCCTTCTCATTTTCCCAGTCCTTCCTCAAAGAACTTTCCTTTTCCTTAAGTTCAGACAATTTCTTATCAATAACAGAAATACGATTTAAAGAGATATCATCAGTTTCCTTACTAATAGCCTTCTTTTCAACCTCAAGCTGCATAATTTTACGAGTCAAAGAATCAAGAGAAGTAGGCACAGACTCCATCTGAACCTTAATAGTCGCACAAGCCTCATCAACTAAATCAATAGCCTTATCCGGAAGAAACCTATCAGTAATATACCTGTCAGACAAAGTAGCCGCTGCTACTAAAGCATTATCCTTAATAGAAACCCCATGATAAACCTCAAATCTAGATTTCAAACCTCTTAAAATCGTAATTGTATCAGTCACATTAGGTTCCTTAACCATAACCTTTTGAAACCTACGTTCCAAAGCTCCATCCTTCTCAATATACTTACGATACTCATTCAACGTAGTAGCTCCAATACAATGAATCTCCCCACGGGCAAGCATAGGCTTAAGCATATTGCCAGCATCCATAGCACCTTCCAAAGCACCCGCACCAACAATCATATGAATCTCATCAATAAACATAATAATCTCGCCGTCAGAATTCTTAACCTCTTTCAAAACAGCCTTAAGTCTATCCTCAAATTCACCTCTATACTTAGCGCCGGCAATCAAAGCACCAAGATCAAGTTCCCAAATCCTCTTATTCTTAAGACTACTAGGAACATCCCCCTTAACAATCCTATTAGCAAGGCCCTCAATAATAGCCGTTTTACCAACACCAGGTTCACCAATTAAAACCGGATTATTCTTAGTTTTTCTTGATAAAATACGGCTTATACTTCTGATCTCATCATCCCTGCCAATAACAGGATCAATCTTTCCATCCTTGACATCTTTAACAATATCCCTACCATACTTTTCAAGTGGATTTTGTAAATTTTCTTCATATCCATTTTGTCCATTCATAAAAATTCCTCCTTTCAACTATATTCATTATACCACTCTTCTAGCACTTGTCAATAGAGAGTGCTAGAAAACGACAAAAAAATAAAGTAGACACCAAAAGAATTTTTTGTTATACTAAACCTAGATAGGAGTATTCAAATGAAAAATTTAAGCAATAGAACAATCGTAATAATCAGTTTTTCCCTAGTCTTCCTAGGCCTTTTTCTAGTAACGGGTGACTACTTTACTGGAAAAAAAGACAAAGCCTATGAAAAAATCCAAGTATCATTATTTTCAGAAACAAACGGAGAAAAAGTAGACAACACACCTCAAAACATTGCCACAGCTGAAATAGAAACCAAAGAAGAAACAAAAGCAGGAGGCTATTTAGGCGTGTTAAAAATAGATAAAATAAACCTAGAACAAGGATTCTATGACAAAGACAACCCCGATAACAACGTCTCAAAAAATGTAACCCTACTAGCGCCATCCAATTATCCCGATGAAAAAAACGGCAACACCATTCTAGTTGCTCACTCAGGAAGCAGTTATTTAGGATACTTCAAACACCTATACCAACTAAACAAAGGAGATCTAGCCACAATCATCTATAAAAACAAAACATATGTCTATAAAATAGTAAATATTTATGATGATACCAAAGACGGAGACGTCACAATATATAGAAACAAAAACAAAACAACCCTAACTATGATAACCTGTACCAAAGACGATGACACAAAACAAACAATATATGTAGCCGAACTCCAATAAAGTAAGTTAAAAACTTACTTTTTAAATATAAAAATAGTATAAAAATACCCATATAATCATATATTATAAGTAGGCATAAACAACAAAAACACCAGTCAAAATTAATCTCAATTTGACAGAAACAAAAAAGTTTGCTAAAATACCAAATGTTTTCGATTTGAAGCAGGAGAGGGTGAATGATGAAAACAGCAGAGTCGGTTAAGGCTACCCTAGTAGCCATAACTATATTAATACTTGTCGGAACCATATTTGGAAAGACAATAATTGCTCTAAGTAGTAAAAATGAATATGTAAGTATAAATAAAACTGCCTTAAAAGACAGTAAACTAAATATTAAACCTGCAACCGCAGAGCTTAATAAAAATACAAATAGCTTAGCTATTAAAACGGAAAATACCGAAACAATAAAAACCGTATCAGTAGCAGAAGCACAAACAGAACAAGAGCAAAAACAAGAAGAAGCAGAGGCTAAGAAAAATGAAATTGTTTATGAAGGAATGACATTAGGAGAACTATCAGATAAACTAGATAGAACCTTACATTCAACAATTTCAGGGCAAGGATATACCTTTGCATCATATGCGGTAGAACTTGGAGTAGACCCATATCTAGCCGTTGCCATCGTCATGCATGAAACCGGTTGCGCCGGAGAATGCAGTACACTATTAAAAGAGTGTAACAACGTTGGTGGAATGAAAGGCGGAAGTGATACCAAATGTAACGGAGGAAGTTATGCAAGTTTCTCAAGCCTAGAAGAAGGAATCAGAGCATACATGCAAAACCTTTACCGTAACTACACATCACAGGGACTAACAACCGCTGATGCTATGGCATCAAAATATGCCGCAAGCCAAACCTGGGCTTCACAAGTTAATGCTTACATAAATTCAATAAAGGCAAAATAGCCTTTTTTTTGTAAAAAAATTTCAAAGTAAAAAATCAAAATCCCTAGAAACCAAACAAAAACAATATCAAACAACTAATAAAATTCACAAATATTCCAATTTGACGTATCAAAAAACCTGTGGTAAAATTAAAAGTAACGTAGGAGAGATGCAAATGAAACCAAATACAATGGTAGTCGCAGTTATCCTTTTTGGACTCATTGCGATGATAGTCACACCTCACTTTATAGAAATGGCAGTTGATAACACTGTCTATGAAACCCAAAAACAAAATGAACTTGCAAACACAACAGAAACAGTAAACGATTCTTCAGAAGCCGCAGAGGCAGCTTCAAACGTTGATCTAGCCATAGCAACCCCAGTAGTAGAAGAAACAAAAGAAGAAATACAAACAGAAGAAACACAAACTGTAGAAGAAGTAAAAACAAAGCAAGAAGAAACTCCCGTAGTAACAGACCCAATCGTCTATGATGGACTTACCATGAGCCAACTAGTAGCAAAACTAGACAAATCATTAAATAGTACCCTAAAAGGCACAGGAAATCTGTATGCAAAATATTCATTAGAATATGGAGTTAATCCATATCTAGTAACCGCAATAAGCCTTCACGAAACAGGATGCAAATGGAATTGTAGTACCAATGTAAAACAATGCAACAATGTAGGAGGAATGAAAGGTGGCAGCACCACAAAATGTAATGGTACATCATATTCATCATTTGAAAGTCTAGAAGCAGGCATCAAAGCCTTTATCTACAACATAAAAATAAACTACTTCGATAAAGGACTAACAACCGCCGAACAAATGAATAAAAAATACGCTGCCAGCCAAACATGGTCTGCAAAAGTAAACGTATATATGAATAATATCAAAAATAGTTAGTAAACATCATTGTTTACTTTTTAAATTATAAAAGGAGCTGTATAAAATGGAAAAAGGATGCCCAAAATGTGGAAGATTAGTAAACAAAAACGAAAATAAATGTCCTTACTGTGGATACGACTTTAGTGAAATAAACAAAGTATTCGAGCACTACAAAGGAAAAGAAAAAACACAAAGCAAATACGCTGGACTCATAAAAAGAACAGCCGCCACCAGCATCGACATTCTCATATTAAACATCATCACAACCCTTATTTTCCTAATAAATCTATACATAAAAGGATACGATATAACCACATTAAACCAAAATAACCTTCCATTAAACCTAACCTGGCCCATAATCATATCACCACTAATTTACCTATTTTACTGCACCATTACCCAGTACTCAAAACAAATGGGGACATATGGTGAAAAGCTTCTTAGTATAGAAGTCATCGACAAAGAAGATAACCCAATAACATTAAAACAAGCATTTTTCCGTAATCTCTTAAGAATATTAAATATTCTAACCCTATTTTTGGGATATATACTAATCATATTCACAAAAAAGAAACAGTCCCTTAGCGATATTTTAACCAAAACATATGTCACCAACAAAAGTTATGGCACAATCTACGAAAACGTAAAAAGCGCTAACCCCTTCATTAGAATAATCGCATACCTAATAGATACCGCTTTTATATACGCCATCGCACTAGCTGCAAAATTTGGACTAGCATGGATAAACACCTACACAATATCCCATCAAAACCAAAGTCAAATTCTAAACATAATAAGCATAATCTTCACCGTAATAATGATAATTATCATCATCTGCTACTATCCACATATGGAAAGTAAATATGGTGGAACCATCGGAAAATTACTATGCGGAATAAAAGTACGTACCATGGAAGGAAACTATATCTCATTTTGGTGCTCAGTAAGAAGAATTTTCTGCTCATTAATAGAAAACGCCGTACTATTTGGAAGCCTCATTTGCTTTGTGACCCCATATAACCAAACCCTAAAAGACATCCTAACCAAAACAGTCGTAACAAACGAAAGATAGATACCATATAGGTGTCGCTTTTTTCTTGTTAAATGTTATATAATGTGGTAAAATGGATATAGAAAAGTCTAAAGGAGGCATTAATATGTGTGGCTTTGTAGGATACATAAATAAAGAAAAAGACAAAAAAGATAACATAAAAAAAATGGCGGACCTAATCGCCCATAGAGGACCAGACTCAGAAGGATACTATACCGATGACACAATAGCCCTAGGATTTAGAAGACTATCAATCATCGATTTAAATAACGGTTCTCAACCAATATATAACGAAGACAAAACCAAAGTAATAATCTTTAACGGTGAAATATATAACTATCAAACATTAAGAGAAGATTTGATAGAAAAAGGGCACAAATTCCAAACAAACACCGACACCGAAGTAATCCTTCATGGATACGAAGAATACCAAGAAAACTTACTAGATAAACTAAGAGGAATGTTTGCCTTTGTAATCTATGATACAAAAACAAAAGAAACATTCGCAGCTAGAGATTTCTATGGAATAAAACCATTTTACTATGCCAAAATGAAAGATACCCTACTATTTGGTTCAGAAATAAAAAGCTTCTTAATCCACCCAGATTTCAAAAAAGAACTAAACACCAAAGCCCTAGAATACTACCTAACATTTCAGTATAGCGTCCTAGAAGAAACATTTTTCAAAAACGTCTACAAACTTATGCCAGGACACTATCTAAAATACAAAGATGGAAACCTAGAAATAAAAAAATACTACGAAATAAAATTCGAGGAAGATAATACAAAGACTTATGAAGAATGGAAAAAAGGAGTCGACGAAAGACTAAAAGACTCTATAAAAGCTCATAAAATAAGTGATGTAGAAGTAGGATCATTCCTATCAAGTGGAGTAGACTCATCATTTATAGCAGCCAGTAGCGACGTCGATAAAACCTTTACAGTTGGCTTTGGAAATGAAAAATACAGTGAAATAAGTTACGCAAAAGACTTATCAGAAAAAATAAACACCGAAAACATAAGCAAAGTAATCACCAAAGAAGAATATTTCAAAAATCTATCAAACATCATGTATTACATGGATGAACCCTTAGCCGATCCCTCAGCCGTAGCCCTTTACTTCGTCACCAAACTAGCCAGTGAAAACGTCAAAGTATCACTATCAGGCGAAGGAGCCGACGAAATATTTGGTGGTTACAACATCTATCAAGAATCATTCGTATGGCCATGGTATTACAAAATACCTTATCCAATTCGTAAAGTAATAGGAACCATCGCCGGAATATTCCCAAGTCATAGAGGATTAAACTTCCTAGTGAGACGAGGAAAAAAACTAGAAGATAGATTTGTAGGTAATGCTTTCATCTTTGATACAAAAGAAATCAAAAAAATTCTCGCAAACAAACCAACAACAAAAGGATTTCAAGAACTAACCCACCCTTACTACGAAAAAGTAAAAGACAAAGACGAAGTAACAAAAATGCAATACATTGATTTCAATTTCTGGTTAATAGGGGATATCTTATTAAAAGCCGACAAAATGAGTATGGCAAATTCCCTAGAAGTAAGAGTACCATATCTAGATAAACCACTAATAGACTATGCGAGTCATATCCCAACAAAATACAAAGTAGACAAATACAAAACAAAAAAACTATTTAGAGATATAGCTCACGAAAAATTAGAATCAAAAGTATCAGATAAGAAAAAACTAGGATTCCCAGTTCCAATAAGAGTATGGATGAAAGAAAACGACGTTTACAACACAATCAAAAAACGTTTCGAAAATGCAGGAGAATTCTTTAACATAAACGCCATTATCAAACTTCTAGATGAACACAAAAAAGGCAAAAAAGATAACAGTAGAAAAGTATGGACCATATATATATTCTTATTATGGTATGACATATACTTTGGAGGCGAAAAATGATACCAATATTTTTCTACATATCCCTATCAACATACATCTGTTATCAAATATTAAAATATAGAAAAGGACTAATAATCCTCGAAAATAAAAAATATAACCCCAAAGAATTTTGGAAATATATCAAAACAAATGCAAAAAAAATATTCATAACTCCAGAATTGCTAGCAATAATTTTAATAATCATAAGCGTAAACACAAATGCAAAAATAACTGGAATCTCTGCAGTAATACTCTATATGATATTATCATTAAACTTAATAAGAAAAAAAGAAGAAAAACTAAAAATAACCAAAACCATGGTTCCATTAATAGTTCTCATAGCAATATTTTACATAATAATTATAACCTTATGCAGTATCGATTATTATAACGTTCAAAATGCCTTCTTAATTTTCGATCGTACATGGCTATATTATGTAGCGATGATATTAATAAGTTATTTTGCATACATAATCTTACTAATATCAGCATACCTAACCAAACCATTTAGAAAAACAAAAAAACATAGCACAAAACACAAAACTACATAGATTATATTAGGAGGTAGACATATGTTAAAAGTCAATTCACAAAAAATAGAAAAAGGGGACACCTTCATAGCCATAAAATCAGCAACCCGTGACGGACATGATTTTATAGAAGATGCCATCGAAAAAGGAGCCGCTTGCATAATAGCCGAAAGAGGAGAATATAGCGTAAAAACAATAATAACCGAAGATACCCGTACATACTTAGCTGAATACCTAAACGATTTATACAAAGATAAACTAAGCAAAGTAAAACTAATAGGAATCACTGGTACAAACGGCAAAACCACAAGTTGCTACTTAACCTATCAACTACTAAACAAACTAGGGATAAAATCCGCATATATTGGGACTATAGGATTTTATTTACCAGAAAAACATCGCGAATTAGTAAACACAACCCCAGATTTATATGACCTATATGAAATGCTAGTAGAAGCCGCAAGCGATGATTGCGAAGTAGTAGCCATGGAAGTATCATCACAAGCCCTAAGTAATAGAAGGCTAGAAGGACTAAAATTTGATTATGTAGGCTTTACCAACCTAACCCAAGATCATCTAGACTACCATAAAACAATGGAAGCCTACGAAAAAGCCAAACTAGAACTATTTAAAAACCTAAAAAATGAAGGAACTGCCATCATAAACATCGACGATAAATATGGCAAAGACTTTATACTAGAAAACAATAAAAATATCCTAATTGGAAGAAACAAAGCCGACTATCAAATAGAAGACATCAAACTAACAAACAACCATAGTACATTCAAAATATCTCATCTAGATGAAATAAAAGAAGTTTGCTTACCAATCCCAGGAACCTATAATATATATAACTACATGAACGTATACGTAATATGTGATTTACTAGGACTAGATATAGACGACGTCATCAAAGAAACCCTAACCCTAAAAGCCCCAACTGGAAGATATCAAATCGTTAAAAATGACAAAATATCAGTAATAATTGATTATGCCCATACCCCAGATGCCGTATTAAACATCATAAAAAGCGTCAAAGAATACGCCGAAGGAAAAATAATAACCCTAGTAGGCTGTGGCGGAGATAGAGATAAAACCAAAAGACCAATCATGGGGAAAATAGCCACCGAAAATAGTGACTTTGTTATGTTTACAAGCGACAACCCAAGAACCGAAAATCCAGATGCCATACTAAAAGACATAACCGAAGGACTAACAAAAAACAACTACAAAATAAATCCCGATAGACCATCAGCCATCAAAGAAGCAATAAACATGCTAGAAGAAAAAGATATATTACTAGTTTTAGGCAAAGGACATGAAGACTATCAAATAATAGGAAAAGAAAAATTTCATTTAAGCGACTATGAAGAAGTCAAAAGGTGGGTAAAATAATTCACCTTTTCTTTACACATAAAACACAAAAAAATGAAATAAAATTACAGTATTATGATACAATATAAATAGAAAGTAGGTAAAAAGATGAACGACCGTTTAAATCAAATAAGATCACAAATAGAAAAACTCAAACAACAGCAAAGAGAATTACTAAAACTCAAAGAAGAATTAGATAATGAACAAAAAAACGGACAAACAATGAACTGGCAAGAAGAAGCAGAAAATAAATCACAAAGCAAAGGCACCGTAAACAAACGACTTACCCTATCAAACGGCCATTCCATCTTAGATCCAAACGATAGACGAAACGGCTTCATAAACATGATAATCATGGCCCTAATATCAGGTTTTGGCCTTGGAATAGTCACAACAGCTATATACATATACATAAACTTAGGAAAAATCACATTCACATTAAATTAAAATCCGAAAATAAAAAGGAAAACACCAACTTTTATCGTATCATAATAATAGGAGGTGTTTTTTTGTATACATCAAAATTAGAAGAAAAAAACAAAATAAAAAAACTAAAAATAAAATACCAAAGAAAAATCCTAGGAAACATAAGATACAACATAAAAAAAGCCAAACTAAAAAAACAAATAAAAATAAACAATCAAAACTACATAATAAAACAACAACAAGAATTTGAAAACCTATTCAATAATATAGAAGGAAAAACCTTAGATGAAAATCAAAGACAAATAGTAATACAAGAAGAAGATGCATCCCTAGTAATAGCTGGAGCTGGAAGCGGTAAAAGCCTAACCATCATCGCCAAAATAATATACTTAATAAAAAATAAAGTAGACCCAAATTCCATCCTATGCATATCATTCACAAATGAAGCATCAAACAGCCTCAAACAAAAACTAAAAAAACAAAATATAAACGTAAACGTAATAACTTTTCACAAACTAGGATATAAAATCATCAAAGAAAACGGACAGTACTATAAAATAACAAACGAAAAAAAACTAATAGAAATAATCAAAAAAACCCTAAAAGAAAGCAAAAACACATATGAATTACTCCCCGACGATGAAGAAAAATACCTAAAACAAAACAAAGAAACAAATAATTATAAAAATCTAATAAAACTAATAAACACCTTCATAAATCTCTTTAAAAGTGGAAACTATAAAATAAAAGATTTCGAAACCTTTCAAAAAGAAAACAAGAAAAAACTAAAAGGATACGAAAGAAAAAGGACAAAAATATTCCTAGAAATAACCAAACAAATAATAATAAAATACCAAAACAGTCTAATAAAAAACAAAGAAATAGATTTCAACGACATGATAAACATAGCAACAAAAATAGTAGAAAAAAACGGAATACAAGACTATAAATACATAATAATTGATGAATATCAAGATACATCCATTTCCAAATGCAAACTCATAAAAGCCATCAAAAACCAAACAAACGCCAAACTACTATGTGTAGGCGATGATTTCCAAAGCATCTACCACTTCACAGGCTCAGACCTAAAAGTATTCACAAACTTTAAAAAATACTACAAATATGCCCAAATATACAAATTAGAAAACACCTATCGCACCTCACAAGAACTATTAAACATCATGGGAAACTTTATCATGAAAAACCCAATCCAAATAAAAAAGAAACTAAAATCAAACAAACATCAAAACAATCCAATTCACATATACTATTACAAAAAGTCCCCAAAAGAAATATGGGATAAAGTAATAAAAAACACCAAAAATAAACAAACCCTAATCATAGGGCGTAACAACAAAGACATAAAAATGTGTCCAAGCATCCCCCAAAATGCCACATTTCTAACCGCCCATAGTGCCAAAGGCCTAGAAAGTGAAGACAGCATAATCATAAACCTTGAAAACAAAATAACAGGCTTTCCAAACAAAATAATAAATGACAAAGTATTAAACTATGTCGCAAAAGAAGAAACATACCCCCTAGCCGAAGAAAGAAGACTATTCTATGTCGCCATGACAAGGGCCCAAAATCAAAATCATCTATTAGTAAAAAAAGATAACCCATCAGTATTCATAAAAGAACTAATAAACCAAAAAGGAGTAATCATCCACGATAAAAAAGAATAAATAATGATAAAAGGTTCCATAAAATGACAAAAAAATTAAAAAATGTCAAAAAGTGTTTAGAAAATCTTCAAAAATTAAATAAATTATCCTATGAAAACATTACCAAAATCACAATAAAACAAAGAAAATAAAAAAATACAAATATAGTTTCAAAGAAACATGCATAAACCAAAATAAAGAAGAAAAAAATTCATATTCAAAAAAAACAAGAATTATCTAAAAAATATACATCATAGCCATAAAAAAAGATAAAAAACGTAACAAAAACACATATAATAAGAACTAAAAAACTATTTCAAATAGACTTTTTCTGTCAAAAAAATCAAAAAACGTCAAAAAGTGTTTACCAAAAATTAAAAATTATCTCAACAAAACCTTACCACTTTACACTAAAAATAACAAAATCAAAAAAAATAAAGCAGAAAATGTTGACAAATCTCGAAAAAAGTCATATACTATACCAGTATACTTTTTTAGTGTACTAGTATATTTTTGCCGGAAGTGATTTTATGAGTAAAAAAGAAATAGTGATAGAAACAGCCAGAAAATTATTTAGTAAATATGGCTACCGTATAAGCATGGACGAAATAGCCAAAGAATCAAACGTAACAAAAAAAACAATCTATTCATATTTTAAAGATAAAGATGAATTAATTAAATATTTTTTATATGAAGAATTAAATAAAATTAAAGAGATATGTGATGAAATAGGCAAAAAAGACATACCTTTTCCATCAAAATTACATGAAATGATGATAGCAACACTAGATTATCAAGTTAATTCTGAATTACTCACAGCATTTGAAAAAGAAAATAGATATACAAGCAATTGTTTAGAAATAATTACCAAAGAAATAGTAGAATCAATAAAAACAAAACTAGATTGTGCCATACAAGATGGACATCTAAAACAATGTGACACCTCTATTACTGCTTTTATTATTTATAAGGTATATGTTGCTTTAAAATTTGAATGGAAAGGAACACTCGATAAAGAAACACTTTCCAAACAAATAACCAAAGTATTAACAGAGGGAATTATAAGACAGGGGGATAAATAACATGGACAAAACAATGAAAAAAAGATTAATAATTGTAATCGGTGTTATCGTATTACCACTCGTTTATAGTTTATTTTATTTAGGTGGTTTCTGGGACCCATATAACTCACTTGATAATATACCAGTAGCAATCGTAAATGAAGATAAGTGTGTGGATAACGAGTGTAAAGGTGAAGAATTCACAAAAGAACTATTAAAAGATGGCACCTTTGACTTCGATGAATTATCATCAAAAGAAGCCGAAAAAGGCTTAGTAGACGAAAAATACTATGCAATAATAAAAATACCAAGTGACTTTACAAAAGACCTACTAAGTGCCGAAAAGAAAAATAAACAAGAAGCAACAATAACATATAGACCAAATACAAAATCAAATTATTTAGCATCACAAATATTATCATCAGCAATGAAAGAAGTACAAATGAAATTAGAACAAAGTGTAACCGAAGAAGTAGTAGGAACATTAACATCTAATCTTCAAAGCGTGCCAGAAAAAACACAAGCAATAAGTGATGGACTTGGAACAATCTATAATGGTACAAACACCTTAAAAGAGGGAACAAACACATTAAAAGAAGGAACAAATACCCTTAAAAATAGTTATAATCAATTTGATAATGGTATAAATACAGCCCTATCAGGTAGTACAAAATTATATACATTATATGGTAAATTTGATGAAGGTATCAATAGTGCTTATAGTGGGGCAGCAACTTTAAAAGCAGCCACAAATAGCTTACCTACACTAGTAAGTAAAGTAAATGATTTAAATGCAGGTACAGAAAGTCTTAAAACAGGTATCCAACAATATACCACAGGTGTTAATAATGCCCTAAGTATATATACTTACCTAAACAATTACTGTACAGGGCTTAAAGCCAATAACATAACAATGGATGATAATTTGTCAAAAATATGTGCATCTGCAAATAGCTTTATGAATGATAAGAAATATGAAATAAAAGATGTAAATGGCAACATTGTCATGGTAAGTGCCAGTACAATGCTATCCAATAGTGCATCGGCCCTAAATAGTGGTGCAGAAACATTAAGTCAAGGAACAAATCTATTAAACTCAAAAACCTCAAGTCTAACAGCCCTAAAAGAAGGAATAGATTCATTAGAATCAGGACTTGCAACTTTAAAAGATAGTTCTAAGAGTGTATACTCTGGAATAGGTTCATTAAATGATGGATTAAATACATTAAGCAGTAGTTCAAAAGCAGTATCAAGTGGAATTAGTAAACTAGATAGTGGAGCCTCTACTTTGAATGATGGAACAAGTACATTATCTGATGGTGTAAAAACAGCAAAAGATGAAGTAGATAAATCCATAACAGAAACAAAAGAACAAACAGATAAACTAGATGGCTTAGATAAACATACCGCATCAGCAGTAAAAACAAAAACAGACAGTTATGGAGATGTTGAAACCTATGGTATATTCTTCTCACCATACTTTATGTCACTATCACTATGGATAGGTGGATTATTAGTATTAATCGGAATATATTATGATCCAGAAAATAGATTCAAATTACTAGGTAGAGATACAAAACATAGAGGAATAAGATTAGCAGGCTATGGAATAATAGCCGTAGTTCAAGCAATAGCACTAGGATTTATCCTAAAAACATGCCTAGGATTCGAAGTTACAAACCTAGCACTATTCTATGGAAGTTGTATCTTAATATCCGCCGCCTTCTTATCAATAATAACATTCTTAATATTTGTTCTTGGAGATGTAGGTAAATTCCTAGCAATAGTATTCTTAGTACTTCAACTTGCGTCTTGTGGAGGAACATTCCCAATTGAGACCGAACCAACACTATATAAAATAATATATCCATTCATGCCAATGACATATTCAGTTGACTTACTAAGAGAATCATTCGTTAACATTAATAGTAACTTCCTAACAAAAGACATATTAATACTAGTACTAATCTTTATCACATTCACACTATTAGTAGTAATAAGAGAAATATATAAAACCAAAAAAGAAAAACGTGTAAAAGAAAACGTCAACCAAGACAAGGTAAAAGAAGTAAAAAACACAAAAGAAAAAAATAAAACAAAAAAAGTAACGAAATCAAAAAATAACAAAACAAAAAAAATAGAGAAAAAATAAAAAATCTCTATTTTTTTAACCAAATATTGACATAAACGTCCTTAAAAATGTTATAATAAAAAAAACAAAAAGAAAATGGGTGATAATATGGGGAAAAAAGAACTAGCCGTAAAGCTAATAAATAAAAAATTAAAAAATGAAACATTTTTATCATATAAAGAAATAGCCGAAGCAACCGGCTATCATCCAAAATATATTTTAAAACTAAAAAAAGAAGTAATAAACGGAACAATAAGAATGGAACACGGTAACAAAAATAGAGTGCCAGTAAATGCCATGAGTCAAGAAGAAAAAGAAAAAATCATAACCCTATTCAAAAAAAGCAATGTCAGCATCAGAAAATTCTGTCATTTTTATAATAGCCGTAGCTACTCATGTATCTATGGAGTTCTAAAAGAAGCTGGATTAATCTAGTTTTTTTAACCTCAAAATTGAATTTAAATACAAATAATGCTATAATATATGTCACTTAGGAGGAATATTATGAAATATAACGAACTAGCCCAAAACTTTAATCCAACCTATCGTATAGGATTTTATGGACTAACAGAAGAAGAAAAAAATCAAATAGAAAACATACTAGGTGATGAATTCTACGCATTTTATGAAACCACACTTATGAAAAATAATGAATTATTAAATAGACCAGATATAATTCTTGCAAAAAAAGAAGATGAATCCTTACAAAAAATAAAACAATTTTGTGGAGCCACCTCACTTATCATAAGTTCATCAGCTGAAGATTTTGAAAAAATAGCTTTTAATAGTGAAGAAAATATAGAAAAAAGCAAACAGAAAATATTAGATGATGCTATCATAGGAAACACAAGAAAAATAGCACAATTAATAAATCAAAGTGATGATGGCTTATCTAAAATATTAGAACTATTAAAACAAAAAGATAAACACACCTACGAACACGCTATAAACGTAGCTAAATATGCAGAAGAAATTGGTAGAGAACTAGGACTTCCCGCAGAAAAAATAAAACAATTAAAACTAGCAGGATATCTTTATGATTCAGGTAAAATTTGTCTCCCAGATTCAGTCCTTTTCAATAAAACCCCAAAATTATCCAAAGAAAAATGGGACATAATGACAAGACACGTAGATATCGCAATAAAATTAATTCCAAAAGAATATCTAGGGTACGAATTTAAAGATATTAGAGAAATGATAATAGACCATCATGAAAGACTAGATGGCACCGGATATCCAGATAAAACCCAAAACATTTCCTTAGGTGGAAGAATCCTAGGAGTATGTGATACATATGACGCTTTAAATAGTAAATGTAGTTATCAAGACAAACACGAATACAATGAAACAATGGCAATATTATATAAACTATCAGACCCATCAACCCCAAAATTAGATAGAAATGTAGTAGATGCTCTAGAAAAAGTTTTAATAAGAAGCAAAGAAAGCCAAACCGAAAAAACCAACCAAAAAGCACAATAAAGTGCTTTTTTTGTCGAAGGAAAAAAAGGATAAAAAAAACAAAAAAATAATAAGTTTTTCTAGGAGGTACCTATGAAAAACGGATTAACAGATGAAGAAGTAGTCATATCCCAAAAAAAATACGGAACAAACATATTGTCAAAAAAACAAAAAGAAAGCTTTATAAAAAAACTAATCACCACCCTAGGAGACCCGATAATAAAAATATTGCTCATAGCCCTTGCCATAAAAACCCTATTTCTATTTCAAAACTTTGATTGGTATGAAACAGTTGGAATCGTAATTGCCATCTTTCTAGCATCATTCATATCAACAATTTCAGAATACGGTAGTGAAAAAGCCTTCGAAAAACTAGGAGAAGATGCAAAAAAAACCTATAGCAAAGTAAAAAGAAACGGCAAAATAAATGAAATAATGATAAATGATATTGTAGTTGGCGATATCATAAAACTAGAATCAGGAGATCAAGTCCCTGCCGATGGAAAACTAATAAGTGGTAAACTAGCCATAAATGAATCAACCCTAAATGGAGAAATGAAGGAAATAAACAAAAAAGAAGGAAATTATGTATATAGATCATCAGTAGTATATGAAGGTGAAGGTATAATGATAGCCACCAAAGTAGGTGACAACACATTATATGGAGCCATAAACAAAGAAATCGCCGAAGAAAACCCAACAAGCCCACTAAAAGAAAGACTAACCCACCTAGCTAAACAAATAAGCAAAATAGGTTATATAGGAGCCATATTAGTAACACTATCATACCTATTTTCCGTAATAATAATTGACAATAACTTTAACATATCAAACATAAAACAAACCATAACAAATTTCCCAGTCATGTTTGGATACTTGCTCCATGCCCTTACCCTAAGCGTAACCATAATAGTTGTAGCCGTACCAGAAGGTCTTCCCATGATGATAACACTAGTATTATCATCAAACATGAAAAGAATGCTTAAAAATAATGTCTTAGTAAGAAAATTAATGGGAATAGAAACAGCAGGCAACATAAACATACTATTCACAGATAAAACAGGCACCATAACCAAAGGAAAACTAGAAGTAATAAGCATAACAGACCCCAAAGGAAACATATACAAAACAGAAAATGAATTAAAACAAAACAAAACCTTTTATAAACAAGCCAAACTAGCTATGACCGCCAATAACGCCGCCACATATATAGAAGATGGTAAAATAGTAGGAGGAAACATCACCGATAGAGCCCTTTTAAATTTCTACAAGCCCCACCAAACAAACTATCAAAAACTAGAAACATTCCCATTTTCAAGTGAAAAAAAATACGCCATCACCACTATAAAATACAACACAAAAACCATCAACCTAATCAAAGGAGCCCCAGAAATACTCCTAGAAAAATGCACCCACTATTACGAAAATGGTAAAAAAGTAGGACTCTTTCACCAAAACAAAATAAAAAATCAAATAAATGAAGCAACCAAAAAGGGAATAAGAGTACTATTAATGGCTACCATGCCAACAAACAAAATAAATAGACTTACCCTAATTGGACTTATTTACATCAAAGATGAAGTTAGAAAAGAAGCCATCGAAGGATTATCACTAATCTCAAAAGCCCATATAAAAACCATAATGATAACCGGAGATAACATAAAAACCGCCCAATCAATCGGCAAAGAAGTCGGACTATTAAAAAACGAAAAAGACATCATCCTAACAAGTGAAGACCTAAAAAAAATGACCGACGAACAAATAAAAAAAATCATACCAAACCTAAAAATAGTAGCAAGAAGCCTTCCACAAGATAAAAGTAGATTAGTTCGCCTAGCCCAAGAATCAGGACAAGTAATTGGCATGACAGGTGATGGAGTAAACGATGCCCCAGCTTTAAAAAAGGCCGATGTCGGCTTTGCAATGGGATCAGGTACCGAAGTTGCCAAAGAAGCAAGCGATATAGTAATCCTAGATGATAACCTCTTATCCATATCAAATGCCATCTTATATGGAAGAACAATATTTAAAAGCATCAGAAAATTCATAGTCTTTCAGTTAACCGTAAACATGTGTGCCGTCAGCATATCAATAATAGGACCATTCATTGGAGTAGATACCCCAGTAACCGTAATTCAAATGCTGTGGATAAATATGGTAATGGATACCCTAGCCGCCCTAGCCTTCTCATTCGAGCCGCCACTAAAAGAATACATGGAAGAAAAACCCAAACAAAAAAATGAAATGATAATAAACCGTTATATGAAACAAGAAATATTAATAACCGGAATATTCTCATCACTACTATGTATCATTTTCTTAAAAAGCCCATTAATAAATAATATTTTTGGAAAAAACGAAAACGACCTAATGACCGCCTTCTTTGCCCTATTTATATTCATGAGTGTATTTAATAGTTTCAACGCCAGAACACCAAGAATAAACCTACTAGCATACATCACCAAAAACAAAATATTCATCCTAATAATACTGTTTATCCTATTAGTTCAAATCACACTCATATATTATGGAGGGGACATGTTTAGAACACATGGACTCACCATATTTGAATTCGAAATAACACTACTACTATCAAGTTTAGTAATACCAATAGACTGGATAAGAAAAATACTATTAAGAAAAAAAGGTGAGTTTGGTGGCGTATAATTAGTATTTTTAACAAAAATGTGTTATAATTAAACCAAGAGGTGATAACATGACATTTAAAAATGATGCAGTAAAAGACATTAATCTTAGTGATAAAGTAATTGAATTTATAAAAGAACATAAAATGGCAATTACATCAACATTCATGGCCGTAAGCTTATCAGTTACCCTAATGGGATGCACCCCAGCAACCAATGAACAAGAAGAAATAGTCGACAATCAAAATACAGAACAAACCA
The DNA here is from genome assembly GCA_963660615.1 of Vescimonas coprocola. Lineage (GTDB taxonomy): Bacteria > Bacillota_I > Bacilli_A > RF39 > UBA660 > Coprosoma. Next base: position 4,106 of record CAVKYE010000015.1, on the reverse strand, counting down.
CAGCAGAAGAAGTAGAAAATGCCCTAACCAACGAACAAAAAGAAACAAGTGAAACCACCGCCGATAAAAAATCAGCCGTAATTACATCAGTAAACCTAGCCAAAGAAAGTGCTGAAAAACTAAAAGACATGAAAGAAACAGCAACATCAAGCCAAGAATATCAAGAAGGATTGAAACAAAGCGTTGCAGAATTTGATGCTTTATATAGAATGATAGTAAAAGGTGAAAACTATCAAGGAATAACCTTCGAAGATCTTTCAACCGCAGAAAAAATAGACACGATAGACAGCACAATGTCAATTGGTGAAATAATCGAAACTGTAGAACCAAACCATAAAGAAGATATTGAAACCAAAAAACAAGAAATATATAGTTCATATAAAGATTTCATTGATAAATATGGCCCAAAAATACGCGAAAAAGTAGTATCAGGAGGAGCATGGATTTACAACAAAGGAAAAGAAGCAGCCAGTGAAGCAAAAGATATCTGGAGTGATATAAAAGAAGAAGCAAATAAACAGAGATAAAAATCTGTTTTTTTAATGTCCACCAAAAAAATTTCCAAGTTTTGGAAAATTTGTAGAAAAATATTTAGAAATATGATATATTGTAAACTAGTAAAAGGAGAATAAGGGAGAGGGTAAGCTTTATGCTAAATTTTATTATATGTGATGACGCTTTACTAAGTAGGGAAAAAGTAAAAAAGCACATCACAAAATTCATGATGAATAATAAACTAGAATATAAAATCCACATATTTGATGATTATGATGAATCATTCTTAGAAATCATAAACAAAAAATTATCAAATAAAATTTATATTCTGGACATAGAAACACCAAGTAGAACAGGTATCGATGTTGCAAGAATAATTAGAAATAAAGATTGCAACAGCATAATAATTTTTCTAAGTGGATATGAAAGCTTAAGTAGTGTCGTAAGTAAAAAGAATTTCTTATTTCTAACATTTATAAACAAATATGATGAATGTGAAGAGCATCTAACTTCCACACTGAACAAAGTATTAGAAATTATAGATGCCAAAGAAATAATAGAATTCAAAGATTGTGGAACATTTTACAGAATAAACGTTAGAGATATTTTATATATCACAACAGATACAATTGAAAGAAAAAGCATCATTAAAACAGACTATGCAGAAATAAAAATAAATAAGACATTAAAAGAAATAGTTGAACTGCTTAATAATAACTTTATAAAAACACATAAATCATGCATTGTAAACAAAAACAGAGTAGTAGGGTACAATAAACCACATAAAACAATATTATTTGATGATGGTAGAAAAATAGATATGGTAACGTCAACATATGAGGAGGCGTTGTTATAATATGAATTGGGATATCATAATTGCATATGCATTAGGAGGTATGTTTGTAAGTCTAGTTAACATTTATGGATGGTGCAAATTAGAAGATAAGAAAATAGATTTCAAAAACTACAAATTCTATCTAGCTTTTATAATTTTAATTATTCTAGGAACCGCACTAAACTATTTCGCACCAGCTTACGTAAAGCTATTTGTCATGCTATTTTTATTATTTATAGTTAATTATTTTTTAATTACTAAAAATTTCGAGAAATGTATTGCTTCAGTCATTATAATCCAAGGAATTACAATGATAGCTGAGACATTTGCGGCATTAATAGTATCAAACATAATAGGAAACTACGCAAATTTCTTTATGTTAAATCCGATGGGAGTATTATGTCTTAATTTAATCGTTACAATTTTAATAATATTATCTTTAAAATTAAAATGTGTTCATTCATTATATACACATATTATTAAGATATTTGAAAATATAAAAAGGAATAATATTGTTTTGTGTTGTTTAATCACAATAATATTAGTTTTAATTTTTATGGTACTCAGTTATATTGATTTACCCAATGCTATTGTATTATTAATTAATAGTATCTTAATAATTTTTTATGTATTTATAATATTTAAACTTATGAATGTCGAAACAAAACTTAAAAATGTTAGTGATAAATATGAAATGAGTTTAACTAGTTTAAAAGAATACGAAAAAATAATGAATAATTACAGAGTAGACAATCACGAAAATAAAAATCAACTTATAATTATTAGAGGTATGGTTAACACAGAAAATAAAGCATTAATAAAATATATTGATAAACTAGTTGGTGAAAAACTAACTCAAAAGGAAAAGGCATTTTATAAAGTTGAAAAAATTCCAGAAGGTGGATTAAGAGCAATAATATATTCAAAAATATCAAAGATGAATGACATAGGTATTAATTATTCTCTTGATATTTCAAATGACGTTAATACAACAGATTTAATTAATATAAATGATAAATTAATGGTAGATATTTGTAAAACAATGGGAGTATTTTTAGATAATGCCATTGAAGCAGTAACCGATTTACAAGATAAAGAAATAACCATTGAAATATACAAAATTGATAATAGATTATGTGTTGAAATAGCTAATACATATTCAGGTACCCTAGAACTAGATAAAATGGACTGTGCAGGGCACACAACAAAGGGTGAAGGACATGGATATGGTCTTACACTAGTAAGTAAAATCGTAAGAAGTAATCGTAGTTTAGAAAATGAAAGAACCATAGATGGAAATATGTTTTCACAAAAATTATATATAATTCTAAATAATAAAAAAATCAAAAATAAAACTAAGTAATTTAAAATCTTAGTTTTTTTAAAACTCCAAATAAAAACTGCTATAAAAGCAGTAAGAGATAATTATTTTATTAAACTTTTAGGACACTTTGGCTCGTCCATCCACCAAGTAAAACACGCCTGACTACCAGCATTTGCAAAAAATGAACCAACACCTGTTAAAATTGAAACTATAAAACTCATACTATATCTCCTTTCCTATAATCTATGTTTAAATATAAATTTAAACCACTATGGAATATAATTTTTATAATTATCATAAGGTAATCCAAATAATTTATATACAGAAGGTGCAGTCATAAAACATTGAATTATAAGAGAATAAATAAAACAATTTTGAATAAAGTTATCTGGAATCACAAATGACAATATAACAAATAAAATAGCAAGTCCAGTTGAAATAAGTTTATATACTTTTCTACGGGTTTTATTTATGATTGGCCGTTTTTCCGTATCAGCCGGACTATTTTTAAATATTAGTATTATTCCAATTATACCTAATACTAACTTTAACCAGTTTGGTGTAATTACCACATCACACATATAAGAGGTCCCAAGAAAAATAATACTAGAAGATACTAAGCATATCCAACTCTTAGTGGCATGAAGTCCAAAAGAAGGCATCCGAATTATATTATATATAATAGAAAATATAATTAATTCTTCAAAGATTCCAAGTATCAAAGCTATACCAATAATAACTATTGTCTTAGTAATCATTAAATATAACCCAACTAGTCCATATTCAATTATTTCAAGATCCTCATCGCTATACTGTGGGCGTTGATTTCTTATAAGTTTGAGTGAACTATTTATAACTAAATCCTTCATACTACTTCCTCCTGGCACCCCTATAATAACACCCTAGAAGTAATCAAAACCAAAAAATACGTAACTTTATGGTTTTAGTGCCTAAAACTAAAAATAAGTGTAATTACAAATAGCAATTAATCTATTTCAAGCAATAAAATACCAATTTTAAGCAAAGTTTTGTTACGAAACTTTAAAATCCTGTAAAATAAACTTGCCGGCAACAAAGCGACATTAACTTGTCGAAAGTTGAATTATGTTTTGTGGTGTTTATTATGCCAAAACAAAGGTATAATAATTATGAAAGTAAATAGAAGGGAGCGGTATTGTGAGAGGTAAGGTCAAGTGGTTTAACAACGAAAAAGGATTTGGTTTTATCGAATATAATGACGAAGAAGATATATTTGTTCACTATTCTTCAATTCTTTCAGAAGGATATAAAACACTAGTTGAAGGACAATATGTAGAATTTGAATTAGTCAGAACAGACAAAGGTCTTCAAGCAAAAAACGTTGTTGAAATTAAAACTGCACTTGTGTAGTTTTTTTCTAGTGTGCCGTGCATGGCATATAACTAGGTGGTGAAAGTCCACTATACACGTAAG
>CAVKYE010000014.1:0-35109 GCA_963660615.1 Vescimonas coprocola | reverse complement strand
TTGAGAGATATTGTCTACTTATATTTAGTGGTTCTATCATTCTTGTAGAAAGCATTCCATTATTGGTATTCATTATTTGCTTTATAGTATCTGTAAGTATTTTTGCTTGTTCATTTGGATATTTAATCGATAGTTCCTTAATTACATTAGACATAGTATTAATGCTTTTTAGTTCTTCTTGAATTGGTTTAAGTGATTCATTAATTGAGTTGTTCAGTTCTTTCATTGGTTTTGACAGTTGATCAAGTTGTTCCTTAATTTGATTCATAGGTGCTTTTATTGAATTAATGGCTTTTACATAATTTTTAAGAACATTACTATCAATTTTATAATTAATTTTCTCCTCTTTTTTCATAATAATTCCTTTTCTTCCTTTGACAATTGCACTGAAATTATACCGCTTTTCAGTTTATTTGTCAAAAAATAGCAGTTTCAGTTTTAATTCCAACATTATTTAATATTACTAATTGGTCTAAATAATGGTGCTAGGATAAATATTAGGACACACAAAAATAGATGAGACATTAAATACTTATTCTCACCTATTTAAAAATCAATTAAATGAAATAATTAATATTATAGACAAACTAAATTAAAATGGGTACCTATTTGGGTACCTAGTACATATATAAACAAGCATAAAGCCCTTATAAACAAAGTATCCCGCCATATAGACGGGATTTCAGGGGGTTTTGGTCGGAATACTCAACTAATAATCGTAAGTATTCCTGCGTAGACTTTTTCTACGCTATATTAAGTATAGAGTATTTGGTGGCAAAAGTCAATAACATTTTTTATTTTTTAATCTAGTTGCGATGAATTTGATATTAGTTTACGGATATGACTATTTTCTTCTTTTTTGTATTCTTCACTTTTTAAGAATTGTTCGCTATCTTCTTTGGCTTTTAATAATAGGTCATAGTCTTTTTTTAAATCGGCTAATTTAAAGTACATATCACCACTTTGACGTATTCCAAATAAATCTCCACTTCCTCTTAAGAAAAAGTCTTCTTCACTAACTTTAAAACCATCGGCTGTTTCTGTTAATATTTTTAATCTTTTGGTTTCTTTATCACTGATTAAAACGCATGTACATTTGTATTCATTTCTTCCTACTCTTCCTCTTAATTGATGAAGGGCTGATAGGCCAAATCTATAGCTATCAAATATCACCATCATGGTGGCATTTTTGATATCTACACCGACTTCTATTACGGTTGTACTAATGAGTATTCCTATTTCGTTATTTACGAATTTTTGCATTACTTCGTCTTTTTCTTTGTTTTTCATTTTTCCGTGAAGAACACCAATTTTTGTTACTTTGCTGAAGGCTTTTTGCATTTTTTCTTCTAGTTCATAGACGTTTTCCATATCTATTTTTTCTGAGGTTTCTATTAGTGGAGCTATTACGTATATTTGTCTTCCTTTTTTTAATTCATCTAGCATCATATATAAAACATCGGTTATTTCTTTGTTTGTTTTTAGTATTGTTTTCACTTGTTTTCTTCCACTCGGCATGGTTTTGATGCTTGAGATATCCATATCGCCATATAAAGTTAAGGCATATGTTCTTGGAATTGGGGTGGCACTCATGTATAGTATGTCTGGTGTTATTCCTTTGTTTTTAAGATTTGCTCTTTGGTTTACGCCGAATCTGTGCTGTTCATCGGTTATTACTAGTCCTAAATTATTATAAATGACATCATCACTGATAAGGGCGTGGGTTCCTATGATGATATCTGTTTTTCCTTCTTTTAGTTTTTTAAGAACTTCTTTTTTTTCTTTGGCTTTTAGTTTTCCTGTTAGAAGGCTTACTTTTAGTTCTGGCAATATTTTTTTGATGTTTTCATAGTGCTGTGAAGCTAAGATTTCGGTTGGGGCCATTAGGGCACCTTGATAACCTGATAAATAATTTATGTATAATGAAATGAATGATACTATTGTTTTACCACTTCCTACGTCTCCTTGTAGAAGTCTATTCATTCTTTTTTTATCTATTAAATCATTATAAATAGCTTTTGTGGCTTTTAGTTGATCTACTGTTAGTTCAAATGGAAGTGTTTTTATTAATTCTTTTACTTTGTCATAGTCTACTTTTCTAGATAATCCATCTAATATTTTGTTTTTGCTTTTTAGGTGATTCATTTTTAACATATATATGAAAAGTTCTTCATATTTTAATTTTTCTTTGGCTTTTTCTAATAGAAATAAGTCGGTTGGAAAATGGATGATTTTGATAGCAATATTTTTTGTTGGAAATTTATATTTTTTGTTTATATTTTTTGGGATATAATCTAAAACGTTTACGTTATTAATTGCTTTTTTTACTATTTTGTTTATTTTTTTACTATTTAGTTTTGATGAGGCGTGATAAACTGGTTCTATTATGGTCTTTGTTATTTCTTCAAAGATGATATCACTAGCGGTTATGGTTTTATGTTTTTTGTCGTATTTTCCGGTAATAGTTATTATAACACCTGGTTTTAGTTTTTGTTTTAAATAGGATCTATTAAATATGGTTATATTTAATAAAGTGTTTTGTCCATTTAACCTAAAACTCATTTTATTTAATTTTTTTGAAAAGTGATAGACTACTGGTATGTTTTCACACATGCCTGAGATGGTTATTTTGTCTCCATCTTTTGTTTCTTCGATATTGCTTTGTTTGATTACTTCATATCTAAAAGGATAATAGGTTACTAACTGCTTTATATCATTTATTCCTAAACTATTTAAATCTCTTATTGTATTTATTCCTATCCCTTTAATTTCTGCAAGTTCCATAAAAATTCCTCCTTTTTTTTATTTTTTTTGTAAAAAGTTATTGACATATTTTTATTTTGTGATAATATATTAGTCACCAATTCAATTTACATTGGATTGGCGCTAGTGTAAACTAGCCAGCCCCTTTTTATTCTTTTATTTGGACAGCCCTTCAGGGGGGACTGTCCTTTTTGTTTTAACTTTTCTCTATAGTTATTATACCGCATAAGTTTCTTATTTCCTTCTTTTTTGTTTAATTTTAAGAAAAAAAGAACTATTTGTCTAAGTTCTTAAGTTTTTTTATAACTTTTTTTTCGATTCTTGATATGTATGATTGGCTTATTCCAAGCAAGTTGGCAACATCTTTTTGGGTCATTTCTTCTTTACCAAAGAGACCATATCTTAGAATCATTATTTGTTTGTCTCTTGGTCCTAGTTTTTCTATTTCTTTATAAAGAAGTTTTTTTTCGATTTCTTTTTCTAGTCCTTTGGTAACAATGTCGGGTTCTGTTCCTAGGATGTCTTCTAAGTGAAGTTCATTTCCTTCGGAGTCGAAACTTAGGCTATCTTCAAAACTTATTTCGCCTTTTCTTTTTTTGTTTTTTCTTAGAAACATTAGTATTTCGTTATCAATACACCTTGAAGCATAGGTGGCGAGTTTTATGTTTTTGTCTAGTTTGTAAGTGGTTACTCCTTTTATTAAACCAACGCTGCCTATGCTTACTAAATCTTCTAAATCTATTCCAGTGTTTTCATATTTTTTTGATAAGAAGACTACTAGTCTTAGATTGTGCTCAATAAGTTTGGCTCTAGCAATTGGATCACCATCCATCATTTTTTGTACATATTTTATTTCATCTTCTTTGGTTAGGGGTTCTGGTAGTTTGTCACTACTTCCAATAAAATAAATGCTTTCTTCTTTGAAAAATATTTTAAATATTTTTTTTATTTTTTCTATCATTTGTTTCCTCCATTTTATTATTTAGTAAGACATCTATTCCATCGATGTTTAGGTTTTCTTCGAAGCCTAATAGGCAATCATAGTTTCCTAAATCTGGAATGTTTACTTTTACTTCTATGCATTCTAACAGGCCACAAACACCTATGGCAGTATATGGAATTAATATTTTTTTCTTTTTAAAGGTGTTCTTTTTATTTGTTATGATTACGGGTTTTCCTTTATGAGTTAAGGTGTTTCCAGTATCTAAGTATCCATTTAGGTTTAATGTCTTGTTTCCTATTTTGATGTTTACTTTGTGATAGGATTTTACTTTTTTTCTTTGAAGGCGGGCTTGATATGTGTAGATATATAGTATTATTGGGGATACTATTAATAAAAATATTAGGTTTATGCTGGGGGTATGGTGATAAAATATTAATCCTTTATGCTTGTATGAAAACTCAATGTTTAGTGAATATAGGAAACCACCTAGAATTATTCCTGATAAATATAGGGTGATTATATTTATTAGAATGTATTTTTTTCCTTTGTTACCAAAGGCTATTATGCACATTATTGCGCTTAAGATGATTTTTAATATGAATAGTTCTAATTGGTTTATTTTGAAAAATAAAAGTAACGTGCTTAGGCTTCCTACGAATGCGGATAGGATTAATTTTAATGGTTTAGAATTTCTTTTTAGTATAACTGATGTAGTTAATAATAAAAGGAAATCAAAGGCGAAATTTAAAAATAGGATACCATCTATGTATACTTTCATTTTTATCACCACTTGTATTTTATAATTTGTATTATGGATTTTTTGTAGAAAAAAAGAGGCAATGTTATTTTATTGCTTCTTTGACTATTTTTTCTATTTTTTCTATTATATCTTCTAGTTTTACGTCTTCTTCTATTTTTCCGTCTCTTGTTTTTAATTCTACTATTCCGTTTTCTATTTTTTTGCCGATGGTTATTTTAATTGGAAGTCCTATTAGGTCCATGTCGTTAAATTTTACGCCTGGTCTTTCTTTTCTATCATCTAGTAGAACATCTATATTTTTTTGTTTTAGTTTTTCATATAGTTTTAGGGATTCATTTAACTGTTTTTCGTCTTCTTTGTTTATTATGATGATTCCGACTTTATATGGGGCTATTTCCATAGGCCAAATGATTCCTTTTTCGTCATTATGCTGTTCTACTACTGCGGCTATACATCTAGCGGTTCCGATGCCATAACAACCCATATCAACGGGTTTTTTCTTGTTGCTTTCATCTAGGTAGTATAGTTCTAATTTTTCTGAGTATTTAGTACCTAAACTAAAGATATTTCCTACCTCTATACCTTTTTTAAAATATATGTGTCCATCGCAATATGGGCATTTGTCACCTTCTTCTATGTTTATAATGTCACCTACTTTGTATATTTCAAAATCTTTTAGGTTGACGTTTATATAGTGGTAATCGGTTTTGTTTGCGCCAACTGTAAAATTGGTCATTGTTTCTATTTCTTTATCTATTATTATTTTGGCTTTGATGTTTATTGGTCCTAGTGATCCAAATTTGGCGTCGGTTATTGTTTTTAATTCTTCTTCGGTTGCCATTTGTACTTCTTTGGCGTTTAATAGTTTTCTTAATTTTGTGTCATTTAGTTCTCTATTTCCTCTAACTAAGGCGAGGATTAGTTCGCCATCTACGTTGCAAACAAGAGTTTTTACGGCTTTGTCTATACTAATGTTTAAGAAGTTTATAATATCATCTATACTATGGATGTTTGGGGTATGGACAAGTTCCATTTCTTTTTCTTCTTCTTTTTGGAATATTTTGCCTTTTACTTCGGCTATTTCAATGTTTGATGAGAAGTCACATTTATCACATAATACCAATGTGTCTTCACCTATTTCGGTTACGGCTTGGTATTCTTCGGATATTCTTCCTCCCATAGCTCCAGTGTCGGCTTTAACGATGCGGTAATCTAGATTTAAACGGTCAAATATGTTGTTGTAGGCTTCTTTCATTTTGTTATATGATATTTTTGTATGTTCTTCATCGACATCAAAACTGTAAGCATCTTTCATGGTAAATTCTCTTGTTCTTATAAGTCCATATCTAGGTCTTGCTTCATCTCTATATTTATTACCTATTTGGTATAAGTTAAAGGGCATATCTCTATATGATTTTATTTTTTCTTTGGCTGCTATGGCGAATAGTTCTTCGTGGGTTGGGCCTAGAATGTAGTCTCTTTTATATCTGTCTTTTAGGCTGAACATATCGTCGCCAAAAGCGTTTCTTCTTCCGGATTTTTCAAAAATTTCTCCGGCGATTAGTTGAGGCATTATTACTTCTTGAGCGTCTTTTTTATTCATTTCATCTCTAATTATGTCTTCTACTTTTTGTTTTACTCTAAGTCCTAGTGGCATGAACATGTAAATACCGCTTGCGGTTTTTTTTATCATTCCGCTTTTTGCTAATAATTTTCCGCTTATAGAATCTTCATCTTTTACTTCATCTCTACTTGTGTAGAAAAAACTTGTACTTAATTTCATTTTATCTCTCCTTTTTTGTGCAAAAAAAGGATGGTATTTTAAGGAGTGCTTAAGCACGGTACCATCCTTTATTTTTCTTGATTTGGATAACGGCTTTAACCGGAAATGTTTTCATTTCTCTTAGAAAGTAGGAATTAAATAATATCATTACTTAGTTTTCACTATCCTAAGCTCACTTTTATGAGGGATTATTTAATATTCTTTCTTCATTGATTTATGTATTAATAATATCATATATTTTTTTATTTTTTTATTTTTTAACTTCTAGTTTCTTTTTCTGTATCTGATTTATTTGCTTTTCTATTTATATATATTTCTTTAATTATGAAATATTTGTTTTTTCTTAACTTTGGCGTTTTTGTTTTTTGTAAGTTCATTGTAGTTGATGGATAGGTTTTCGTATGTTATATCTAGGTTATTCATTATAGTTATAAGAGTGGGGTCTTTTTTTACTAGAGGACCATATGTTTTTATTAAGTCTGTTTTGAGGCTTTCTATGTGATGAATGTTTTCTAGGATGAGTTTTTCTGTTGCTTTTCTTAAGAATTTTTTATTTAAAAATACTAAGTAATTTACTTTTATGTAAGGGATACTTTGATTTAATATATTTCTAGATGCAATTAGGCTATTATTTAGTTTATACATTCTAAATAGATTTCTTACACTTTTAAATCCTAGTATGAAAAAAGGGCCTTGTTTTATGTCTTTTTGATATGGTTGGGTTAGGTCTTTTATTGCTTCTTTTTTTTGCTTTAAAAGTGCTTTTGCTTGTTTTTCTTTGTAATCTTCTTCTAAAATTTCTGATAATATGATGGCTTCATCTATTTCGGTTAATTTTTTTTCTTCTTTAGGCTCTTCTTTTTTTAATTCTTGTATTTCTTTTGTTTCTTCAGTTAAAATTGGTTCTTTTGAATTTTGGATTTCAGGTTTTATGAGAGGTTCGTTAGATTTTATTTGTGGGCTTGATTTTACATCTTTTTTTTCTTTATCTTGTTTAATGGCTTGGATTATTAGGGCTGGTGGGATGGCTGCGGTTATGATGGCTTTTGGCAGGGCTGTTTTATAGTTTTTTTGGTTAAATTGCTTGGTAAATATTGGTTCTTTGATGGCTAGGTTTATAACTTGGGGCGTTATTATTTTTTGTTTGGGCATATTGATGGCTTGTTTTGCTAACTGTGGTTCTTTTTCTTTTGAATCTTTAACTATTGTTTCTTTTGGATGACTGTTTTGAATTTGGTTTAAAGACATGTTTTCTTTGTCTGATTTTATGATGATGTCATTTTTTTGACCATTTTTTTCTATCTCAATTTTTATTTCATCTTTTTCTAATTCTTTTTTTAAATCTTCTATTTCCATGTTTTTTGTTTTTTGACTATTTACTTTTTTGATGATATCATTTTCTTTGAATCCGTGTTTTTCGGCTAGGCTTCCTTTGTATATTTTATATATAATGAATTCATTATTTTTGTATATTAACATTCCTAAGGAATCTATTTCGTATATTTGAAGTTGTTTGTTTGGGGCGGCCTTTTTTGTTTTTGGGCTTGAAAAGGTGTTTGCTGTATTTTCACTTTTTATGTTTATTCTTTTTATTGTTTTTTCTTCCCCACTTTCTCCTTCTTCTTCGGTTTCTTCTTTTTTATTTTGGATGTTTTTCTTATCTAGGAAAATACCAAAGAAACCTAATATCATTAAGCCTATTTTTTTTATATAATTTAGTATTTTTTTTAGCATATAATCACATCCCTTAATTCTATTATATCATTAAAATTTTGATTTTAGTTGTTCTTCTATTATTTTCATGTTGTGTGTAATAAAATCGTTTTGATATAGGTTTTCTAGTTCTTCTTCTAGATATGGAATGTTTTTATATTTTTCTTTTATTTCTTTATATGTTCCTATATATGTTTGATTATTTATAGTAATTTTGATTTTGTCTTTTTGTTTTTCTAATTTGGGATAATTAGGGTTATTTTTGTTTTTTTCTCTTAACTCTTCTAGTCTTTCTTCTTTTTGTTTTGCTTTTAGGGCCATGTTACTCTCCTTTTAAAATGTGTTTGCTTTTTATTTTTAGGCTTTCGTCTAGTTCATAAACATAAGGAATGCCGGTTGGTATTTCTACTTTTAATATGTCTTCGTCGCTTATATTTTCGATATGTTTTATTAAGGCTCTTAGGCTATTGCCGTGGGCAACTATGAGTATGTCTTTGCCTTCTTTGAGGTTTGGGCTTATTTCTTCGTTGTAGTATTTTACAGCTCTTTTTAGGGTGTCTTTTAGGCTTTCGCCTAAAGGAAGGTTATCTTTATTTATGTCTTTGTATTTTGGGTCTTTTTGGGGGTTTCTTGGGTCTTCTTCTTTTAATAGTGGTGGCCTTTCATCGTAGCTTCTTCGCCATTTTAGTACTTGCTCTTTACTGTATTTTTCTTCCATTTCACTATGTTTTAGGCCTTGAAGGGCACCATAATGTCTTTCGTTTAATTCATAGGCATAGGTTATTTCTATGTCTGCTTGCATTTCTTCTTTGACATAAGTTAAGGTGTCTATGGCTCTTTTTAGTTTTGAGGTGTAGGCTTTATCAAATTTAAAGTTATTTGTTTTTAGTAACTTTCCAGCGTTTTTGGCTTCTTCTATTCCTTTTTTAGTTAAGGGTACATCGGTCCAGCCAGTGAATCTTTTTTCTAAGTTATATATGCTTTGTCCGTGTCTTAGTAATACTAGTTTCATTTGTTTTCCTCTTTTCTTTTATTTTATTATATCATCTTTTTTATGTTTCAATTAGTAGTGTTGATGTTTTGTTATGTTTTTTACTTTGTTTTCATCAAATTTAGCGCATTTGTATATGTGATTATATGTGTTTTAGGTTATGATGTCACTTTGCCACTTATGCTTCTAATCATTTTAGTTTTAGGGCTATTTGCCCTTCTCCTTTTTTTACTTTTATGTGGGCAATGCTTCCATTTATTAGGGTTATTTGAGGAAGGATATGTCCGATGTCGGCGTTATAGATTAGTGGAATATCCTTTAATATTTCTTTTTTTATTTCTTTTAGGGTTATATTTAGGAATGTTTCTTCTTTATATCTGCCTAAGATTATGGCTTTGGTGTGATTAAACCACCCTGCTTCTTTAAAATGCCAGAAGGCTCTTAACAATTCTTCGTTTGTTAGGGCGTAGTTATCAAAGTACCAAATTATTCCATCTTCTTTGTATTTTTCGATAAAGTCTTTTGTTTTATCATATTTTGTGCCAATAATATCTAATAGGCATTCTAGGCATCCACCTATTAGTCTTCCTTTTAGGTTTATATTTTTATTGTTTACAGTTTGCCATTTGACGAGTTTGGTTAGATTATATGGCTCATTTCCAATTACACTTTCTTTTCTTTCTTCTTGATATTTTTTAAAGTTTGTTTGAATTTTTATGTTTCCTTTTAATATTTCTAAGTTGTTTTTTAGGGAAATATGAAGTGGATTCATGGCAAATTGTTTGGAGTTTGCACCATATATGGTGGCTATATCAAGGTTTGTGGTTATTATGAATAATAGGCTTGTGGGATCTGAGTAGCCTTGAATCCATTTGGGATTTTCTTTGATGATGTTTAGGTCTAGTTCTGGAAGCATTTCGATTAGAAATTCTCCTCCACTATAACATATTATGGCTTTTACATTTTTGTCTTTATATAGATTTATTAACTGACGTGCTCTTGTTTTAGGTGTACTGCTTCTTCCTTTTTTATTTTTGTAGCAGTTTTTGGTTATTTTTACTTTGAAACCGTTTTTTTCTAAGTTTTCTTTGGTATATTTTATTTTTTTTATATCTATTTTATCACTTGCTCCTCCTGATGGGGCGGTTATACCGATGGTGCTTTGTTTTTTTAAAAATTCTGGATATATCATTTTTACCTCTTTTCTTATATTTTAGTATATCATATTTTTTTTAAAGAAAAAATAGCTTTGTGCTATTCTTGTTTTAAAAGTTTTATTAATTGAATTTTAATATTTTGTGGGCTATTTTGAAACCTTTTTGGGTTATGAATCTTCCTATCGGACCTTTTGTGCTGGCAAGGGAAGCCATGGTAAAATGTCTTAAGTTTTTATATAGATTTGGATTTTCTTTTTTTAGGGTTTCCCATAGTTCTTTATATTGGGCTTCTCTTTCTTTTGTATATTCTAATCTTGAAAATGTTATGGCTATTGTCATTAGAAATGCGCATTCTCTTTTCATTAATTTTCTTAGATTTTTATTTTCTATTTTGTTTAGGTCATAGGCTGTGCAGGCAAGACGGGTTACTAATACTTGGTGATGACTTCTTTTTATTAGTTGTGTGTCTTGGACTGATTGATCTGGCCTTCCAATATAATACTGATAGAGGTTTATGTTTAGGTAGTATATGGTTTTGGTGTTTATTAATGGAAGGTAGACAAAGAGGTTATCTTCATAAAATATGTGTTTTGGTAGGGTAATATTTGTTTTATCTAAAACACTTTTTTTATACATCACTGAATGAATTGATGGGTACTGATTGTATTTCCATTTTTTCATATCATTCCATGTCAATTCTTCATTTTCTTTGAAGACGTTTGAGAAGTTGATTACTTTGTTTTTTCTTTTTTCATTATATGTATAAACGTAATTGGTTATTATTAGATCTGAGTCTATTTTTTCGATTTTTTCTAATAGTTTTTTGTAGGCTTTTTCGTTTACCCAATCGTCTGAGTCTATGACTTTAAAATATTTGCCTGTGGCATGTTTTAATCCTGTGTTTATGCCTTCTCCATGTCCACCATTTTCTTGATGGACTACTTTTATTATATCTGGATATTTTTCTTTATAAGTGTCAGCGATTTTTCCAGTATTATCTTTTGAACCATCATCGATGATGATTATTTCTACTTTTTCTTTTCCTATTAATAGTGAGTCTATACATTTATTCATATAGTTTTCTGAGTTGTAACATGGTACAACGAATGTGATATACTTCATTTTTTTCACCTATCTTTATTGTTTAAATTATATCATGTATTGGGGATGTAAGTAAATATTTCTTTGAATATTTTGGGGGTTATTGTCATATTTTACTATTATGTTGCGGATTATGCGTAAATAGTTTATAATGGTGGTGGTGATATTATGAAAGTTTTACTTTATGCGGAGTTTGAGAAATTAAATAAGAAATCTGGTCTTGGTAAAGCTATTAAGCATCAAATGAGGGCTTTAGAAGAAAATAAGATCAATTATACTAGAAACCCTAATGATGATTTTGATGTTGTTCACATAAATACTTATGGTCTTAAATCTTACATGCTTGCTTTAAA
The DNA here is from genome assembly GCA_963660615.1 of Vescimonas coprocola. Lineage (GTDB taxonomy): Bacteria > Bacillota_I > Bacilli_A > RF39 > UBA660 > Coprosoma. The sequence goes on along the minus strand of CAVKYE010000014.1, from coordinate 23,545 downwards.
GGCTAAAAGATGCGGGAAAAAGGTTGTTTATCATGCGCATTCTACTGAAGAAGATTTTAAAAATTCATTTATTTTTTCTAACAAAATATCCCCACTTTTTAAATGGTGGATTATGAAGTGTTATAATTTGGGAGATATTATTATTACGCCTACTCCTTATTCTAAAAAATTACTTGAGGGTTATGGAATTAAAAAACCTATTTATGCTCTTAGTAATGGTATAGATGTTGATTTTTTTAAGCATGATGATAAGTTAGGGACTGAATTTAGAGAAAAGTTTGGCTATAATTCTTTAGATAAGGTTATTATGGGCGTTGGATTATATATTGAAAGAAAAGGTATTTTAGATTTTGTTGAGCTTGCTAAGAGGTGTCCTGAGTATAAGTTTATTTGGTTTGGTTATTCACCCTTAGCAGCTAGTCCTAGAAAGATTGCTGAAGCGGTTAATACTAAACTTGATAATTTAACTTTTGCTGGCTATGTTGAGCCTGAGGTACTTAGGGGGGCTTACAGTGGCTGTGATTTGTATTTATTTCCTACTTTTGAGGAGACTGAGGGTATTCCTGTTTTGGAGGCTTGTGCGGCCCGTATTCCAGTTTTGATAAGAGATATTCCGGTTTTTTCTGATTGGCTTGAAGATGGGGTTAACGTTTATAAAGCTAAAGATACTAATGAATTTGATATTAAGATTAGAAAAATACTAAATGGTGAGCTTAAGGATTTAACTGATAATGGGTATTTGGTGGCTAAGGAAAGAGATATTAAAAGTGTTGGTAAGAAACTTATTTCAATTTATAGTGAGGTTTTAAAAAACAATTCAAATTAATGAATTGTTTTTTAGTAAAACTCTTGATTACTAAGAGTGTTATTTTTTTATGGTGCCGCAACGGAGAATCGAACGCCGATTAAAGCCTTACCATGGCCTCGTAATACCTTTATACTATTGCGGCAAACTACATATATAATTATATGGAATTTTGTCTTGATTGTCAATATAAAACTATGTAGTTTTTTATTTCTAGAGTGAAAAAGATTAAAAAAAGCTCTAGACTTCCTGCCTAGGGCTTTAGTTTCCTAAATGTGATGTTTTTATACGAGCTGATGCTCTTTCGATGGTACTCATTAGCTCTAATCTACGGCTAAGATCCATTTTTTCACTTTCAAGTTTTTCTTCAGCAATTCTTTTGGCTCTAATTGCTTCTTCGGCATCGATGCTTTCAGCCCAATCGGCTAAATCTACTACTGCTGATACTTTTTCACTTGTTATTTCAATAAATCCTTCACTAATAAATGCGTGTTTTTTTTCACCATTTTTTTTGATTGATAGTGTACATGGTTTGTTTGCTACTAACATTGGGGCATGGTCTTTCATTACACCCATTTCGCCATTTATTGCTTGGAATTTGATAAATTCAACATCATCTTTGTAGAAAACACCGGTTGGTGATACTACTTCAAATCTAAATGTTTTGCTCATAATATATCACCTACTGTTCCATTGATTTTGCTTTTTCGATTACTTCATCAATAGTTCCTACCATGAAGAAAGCGTCTTCTGGGTAGTTATCCATTTCACCTGAAATTATTTTCTTAAATCCTCTAATTGTTTCACTTACTGGTACATATTTACCTGGAATTCCTGTGAATTGTTCTCCTACTACGAATGGTTGTGATAGGTATTTTTGGATTTTTCTTGCACGGTAAACTACTTGCTTGTCTTCTTCTGATAATTCATCCATACCTAGTATGGCTATTATATCTTGAAGTTCTTTATATTTTTGTAATATTTCTTGTACTTTTCTTGCTGTGTTGTAGTGCTCTTCTCCTAGTATTTGTGGATCCATTATTCTTGATGATGATTCTAATGGATCTACTGCTGGATAGATACCTAATTCGGCAATTGATCTTGATAATGCGGTTACGGCATCTAAGTGAGCAAAGGTTGTAGCTGGGGCTGGATCTGTGTAGTCGTCGGCTGGAACGTATACTGCTTGGATTGATGTGATTGATCCGTTTTTGGTTGATGTGATACGTTCTTGAAGTGCTCCAACATCAGTTGATAGGGTTGGTTGGTAACCTACGGCTGATGGGATTCTTCCTAGAAGTGTTGATACTTCTGACCCTGCTTGAATAAATCTGAAGATGTTATCTACGAATAATAATACGTCTTGATGTTTTACATCTCTAAAGTATTCTGCCATGGTAAGTCCAGTTAGGGCTACACGCATTCTGGCTCCTGGTGGCTCGTTCATTTGTCCAAAGACTAAGGCTGTTTTGTTAATAACTCCTGATTCAGCCATTTCATTTATTAAATCGTTTCCTTCTCTTGAACGTTCTCCTACTCCGGTAAATATTGAGTATCCACCATGTTCATTAGCAATACTGCTTATTAATTCTTGGATTAATACGGTTTTACCTACTCCGGCTCCTCCGAATAATCCTACTTTACCACCTTTTGCGTAAGGTGCTAGCAAATCGATTACTTTTATTCCAGTTTCGAACATTTCTGTTACTGGTTTTTGATCAACGAATTTTGGTGCTTCTCTATGGATAGACCATTTTTCTTCTGATTTTATGTCACCTTTTTCGTCTATTGTTTCTCCTAATATATTAAATACTCTTCCCAATACTTCTTCACCAACAGGAGTTTTGATTGGAGCTCCTGTATCGATGGCTTTCATTCCTCTTTGAAGTCCATCAGTTGAAGACATGGCAACACATCTAACTGTATTGTTTCCAACGTGTTCCATTACTTCGGCTACTACTTTTCCATCTTTAAATGGAATATGTATGGCGTTATAAAGAGTAGGTAATTTATCGCTATCAAATTTTATATCTAATACCGCACCGGTTATTTGTGATATTTTTCCTTCTGTCATATAATCACCCTTTCTTTTTAATTGGTATTCATTGCACCGCCAATTATTTCGGTTATTTCTTTAGTTATTGCTTGTTGTCTTGCTCTATTGTAGTCAAGATTTAATTTTTTAGATACTTTTTCCGCATTGTTTGTGGCATTATCCATGGCGTTCATTCTAGCAAAGTGTTCACTTACAAATGATTCTACCATTCCACCGTAAAGTATTCCTTTTACATATTGATACGTTAATCTTTCAAAAACTATTTCGGCATTTGGTTCGAATTCTAGTATTTCTGAGATTCCACTTTCTGTTTTTTTGAAATCTTTTTTTTCTAGTGGAAGTAGTTTTATTTCATCGGGATTGAATGTTAAGACGTTTTCCATTTTTGTATATATTAGTCTTAATTCGTCTATTTCGCCTTTTTTGAATAATTTTACCATATGTTTTGCTATATCAGCGGCTATAATTGTAGTTACTGAATAGCTGTCTATTCCTAAATTAGTATCGACGTTGTAGCCATGTTTTATCATGTAGTTTTTTACAACGTTACCAATTGGAAAAACTATGGAATTTTCTTTATCTATTGATTTTGTAGCCATTTTTATAACATTACTATTATAACTACCGTTTAGTCCACTATCTGAAGATATTACGATATAAGCTATCTTTCTATTTGGTTTGTTTTCTCTTTTGTCAAAGTAAATTAATTTTATGGTTGGAGTACATTTCATGATATCTGTCATTACTTCTTTTATGTGCTCGAAAAATGGTAATGTTCTGTTATGCATTTCTCTTGCTTGTTTTACTTTGGAAGCGGCGATTAGCTTCATGGCCTTAGTTATTTTTTTAGTACTTTCGACTCCTCTAATTCTAAGTTTTATTTCTCTTGTATTTGCCATTTTATCACCTTCTTCTATAACTTAAATATCTTTTTATACTCATTTATACTATTGATGATTTTTTCTTCTAAGTCTTTATTTAGTTCTTTCTTTTCTTTGATTTCGTCATATATTTCTTGATGGTTTTCTGAAATGTGTTCTGTTAAACCTTTGTTGAATTCTTTTACATCAGTTTTTTCTATATCTGATAAGTAACCGTTAATTGCGGTATACATCATTATTACTTGTTTTTCAACTGGTAATGGATTTTGGTTTGTTTGTTTTAATAGTTCTAGAACTCTTTCACCTTGGTTTATTTTACTTTGGGTGGCTTTGTCTAGTTCTGATCCAAATTTAGCGAATGATGCTAGTTCGCGGAATTGCGCTAAATCGATACGAATACGACCTGATAATTTTTTCATTGCCTTGATTTGAGCAGAGCCTCCGACACGTGATACTGATAGTCCGGCATTTACGGCTGGTCTTTGTCCACTGAAGAATAGTTCACTTTCTAGGTAGATTTGTCCATCAGTAATTGAGATAACGTTTGTTGGAACGTATGCTGATACGTCTCCAGCTAATGTTTCAATTATTGGTAGAGCGGTTATTGATCCTCCTCCGTGTGCATCATCTAGTTTAGCTGCTCTTTCTAATAGTCTTGAATGTAAGTAGAATACATCACCTGGGTATGCTTCACGTCCTGGTGAACGGCGTAATAGTAATGACATTGCACGATAACTTTGTGCGTGTTTTGATAAATCATCATAAACGATTAGTACGTCTTTATGTTTTTCATACATGAAGTATTCGGCAATAGCGCAGCCTGAATAAGGGGCTAGATATTGGATTGGTGCGGAATCACTAGCAGTTGCTGATACGACTATTGTATAATCCATTGCACCGTTTTTCTTTAAGGTGTCTACTACACCTGCTATAGCTGATGATTTTTGACCGATGGCAACATAGATACAAATAACGTTTTGGTCTTTTTGATTGATTATGGTATCTATGGCTATTGAGGTTTTTCCAGTTTGTCTATCTCCGATGATTAATTCTCTTTGTCCTCTTCCGATTGGAACCATTGAATCGATTGCAATTATTCCAGTTTGAAGTGGAGTGTCTACTGATTTTCTTATCATTACACTTGGGGCTAAGAATTCTACATCACGGTATTTGTCAATTTTGTATTGTTCTTTTCCATCTACTACTTTTCCAAGTGGATCTACTACTCTTCCGATTATTTCATCACTTACACCTATGCTGACTGGTTTTCCAGTTCTTTTGGCAACGGTGCCTTCTTTTACTTTATCTTCACCACCTAGTAAAACGCATCCTACGCTTTCTTCGTCTAGGTTCATTGCCATTCCGTAAATTCCATCTCCAAAGTCGATCAATTCACTAGCCATGCAATTTTTTAATCCGAAGATTTTTACGATTCCATCTCCTGATTCAACGACGTATCCTATTTCATCTATTTTCATTTTTGAATCATAGTCGGTTATTTTTTGTTTTATTATATTACTTATTTCTTCTGGTTTTATTAACACGTTTTTCCCTCCTTTTATCAAACTAGTTTAATATTTCTGTTAGCTTTCTTTTGACGGTAGAGTCGTATACTTTTCCGTCACAAATTACTTTTACTCCGCCGATTAGGCTTTCATCGTGCTCTATTTCATAATCTACTTTGCTAGCGTTTGTCATTGTTTTGAATTTTTCAGCGATTTCTTTGGCTTTTTTATCATCTAATTCTGATGCTGATATAATCTTTATTGTGATTTTGTTTAAGATTTTATCTAATGCTTCTTTGTATTTGTTATATATATCTGTAATTAAGCTGAAACGATTCTCTTTGATAATTAATTCTATAAAGTTTATAAATGTTTCATTTTCTGGAACTATTTCACGAATGATTTCATTTTTTTGGATGTTTTTTATTTTAGGGTTATCCATCATTAATCTAAATTTTTCATTTTGATATAATTCAGAGAGTTTCTTTAGGTCGCTAAGGTATTTTTCTTTAGCTTTTGAATCTCCTGTTTCTAAAAGGGCGTCTACATATCTATTACTAACTGCAGCCATTTTATCACCTCTTCTATTTTTGTTCCTTAATGAATGAATCTATAAGTTCTCTATTGGTTTTGTTATCTAAGTTTTTATTTATGATTTTTCCACTAGCTTCTAGGACAAGATCAGATACTTCTTTTTTAAGTTCAACAATAAGTTTTTCTTTTTCGACTTCTAGTTCGCTTCTTGTTTGGTTAACCAATGTTTCTGAATCTTGTTTTGCTTTTTCGATTATTTCATCATAAGCTTTTTTGGCTTTTTGTTCATAGCTTGCCATAAGAGCGATTCCTTCTTCTTTAACGGCTCTTAATCTAGCTTGATTTTCTTTTTCCATGTCTTCAAGCTTTCTTTTTGCTTCTTCAGCCATTTCTAAAGCTTTATTTATTTTATCGGTACGAGTTTGCATATGTTTGGTAACTGGTTTAAACAGTAATTTTTTCAAGATGAAATATAGTACTAGAATATTTAATACTGTAAAAAATAGTGTTGTCCAAAATTCTTTATCTATTTCCATATTGTAACTCCTTCTTTTATTATTTTAACTGATAAAACTTCAAGCTTTATTTTGGGCTTGAAGTTTATCTTAATTTCTTACATTTTACCCATAATCATTATTGAAATGACTAAACCATAGATGGCAGTTGCTTCGGCAAGTGCGGCACCTAATAAGAAAAGTGTTTGGATTTTTCCTGATGCTTCAGGTTGTCTTGCGATGGCTTCGGTTGCTCTTCCTGCAGCAATACCAATACCAATACCTGCTCCTAAACCTGTCAATACAGCAATACCTGCTCCTACTAAACCTAACATTTCCATTTAATTCCCTCCTTTAATCTTCTTCCTCTTTTATTTCTTCTGAAATATAAAGAACTGTTAGGAAGACAAAAATATACGCTTGCAATCCACCATCGAATAGGTCAAAGTATAGACATGCTACACTTGGAACGGCCCATGGTAGATTTACAAATAGTAGCTCCATTAATATGTAAGCTCCTAATATGTTACCAAATAGTCGCATACTTAGCGATAATGGCTTTGTGATAAATTCTAGTAAATTGAATGGGAATAAGAAAGGAAGCGGTTTGAATAAACGTTTTATAAATCCGATTAAGCCTTTTTTGTAGATTCCTGCGGCAACAGCAATAACTATTGTCATTAAGGCTAAGGCTACAGCTACTCCTAAGGATCTTGCTGGTGGGGCAATTAATCCATTTGTTAATTCTCCCATAAACAAGGCTCCTATGGTATTAGCAATTACTAGGAATAATCCAACTGTTCCAACATATGGAGCAAATGCTTTGGCATCTTTTCCCATGAAACTTTCAGTAAAGTTGTTTATTGTTTCAACTACTATTTCGGCAGTATTTTGCAATCCTGTTGGGACTGCTTTCATTTTTCTTGTTGCCAAAAAAGCCCAGAGAATTATAACACCCATGGCTATCCATGACATTACAATTACATTGGTTACTGGTAAATTTAAGTAAGGTATTTCAAATACTACGTTTACGCTATCATTCATTTCTATCACCTATATCTATATTGATGTGAATTTATCACCACACTTTTAAAATATACCATACTTGCTTATAAAAATCAAGATGTTTTTTGTTATTTTACTATCTGTTTTTGTGAGTGTAATTAAAAGTACTCTTTTTTAAGAATACTTTTTGATTTGGTTTTCTATTTGTTTGGTAAATTCTTCGGTTATTACTTTAAGTCTTTTTTCGGTCTTTGCTTCAAATCTAACTGTTAGATTTGGCCCAGTGTTGCTGGCTCTTACAAGGGCAAAACCGTCATCGAATTCTACTCTAACACCATCTATGTCTGTATAATTATAGTTTTTTTCTTGGACGTATTTTTTTATACCTTCTACGATTTGAAATTTGTTTTTTTCGGTTACTTTTATTTTTGTTTCTTCGGTTGAGTAATATTTGTTTATTCCATTAAATAGTTCTTTGAATTTTTTATTGGTGTTTGATAGTATTTCAATTAACCTTAGACCTGAATATATGCCATCGTCAAACCCTTGATATTTATCTCTAAAGAAGAGGTGGCCAGAGTATTCACCGCCGAAGTCGAAGTTTCCTTCTTTCATTTTCATATTTAGGTAAGAATTGCCGGTTCTATACATTTCTGGGGTGATATCTAATTCTTCTAGTCCGTCAATTAAGGCTTTTGAACATTTTACATCGAATACACCTTTTCTATTTTTTAGATTTTTATTTAGATATCTATATATTATTAGTATTAATAAATCTGTTTTTATGTAGGTGCCACTTTCATCTACGACTCCTACTCTATCTGCATCACCATCTATGCCAATTCCAAAGTCGGCTTTTAATTCTTTGACTTTTTTACCTAAGTCTATCATGTTTGAACTTACGGCTGGATCAGCTATATGGTGCGGGAAGTTAGCGTCACTTTCACAGTATAGATATTCACAGTCTATATCAAATTGTTGCATTATATCTCTTATGATTATGCTTCCTGTTCCATTTCCGCAGTCTACTACGACTTTAACTTTTCTTTTCCCTAAATCAACACTTTTTTTGATATTATCTAAGTAGGCTTTTTTGATATCTGCTTCAACTATTTTTCCTTCTTTTTTTGTTTCAAAGTTTCCTTTGTAAGTAAAGTTTTTAAAATCTTGAATGAGTGGCCCATAGGCGTTTCCTAATTTGCTGAAAGACATTTTAAATCCATTATATTCTTTTGGGTTGTGACTGGCTGTTACCATTATTCCTTGGAATATGTTATAGTATATTTTTGCATAGTAATACATTGGGGTTGTTACTAGTCCTAGATATATTACTGATACTCCGGTTTCGGTTATTCCTTTTATTAAGGCATTTGTTATTCTTTCTGATGATAATCTATTGTCGTGTCCAATTACAACTTTATAATTTCCGTCTTTTTGGACATACGAACCAAAACTTTTTCCGATGGTGTAAGCGACATCATCTGTTAAATCTGTATCGGCGATGCCCCTTAAATCATATTCTCTAAATATGTCTTCATTTATATTTTTTGTTATTTTCACTTTTATCTCCTCCTTTTTTATTATATAGTAATTTCTTCTGTTTTGATGGTCTATTTTTTATTATTTACATAATTTGTCGATGTTTTAATATAATTTATTAGGTGACTGTTCATGAAAAAAGTTGTTTTAATTTTGGTTTTTCTTGTTTTTACTTATTTTTTGTGTTTTGAAATTAAATCTTGTTTTTTTTCTGATTCTTCATATAAAATTATTTTGAAGGGTTCTAAGATTGTTAGACTTCAGGTTGGTGAATCATATGAAGATGAAGGATTTAAGGCGGTGGATAGTTCTGGGAAGAATGTTGATTATATGGTTAGGAAAAAATCTAATGTAGATTTTTCTAAGGTTGGTAGTTATGAGATTAGTTATGGTATTAAGAGCAATGGCTCGAATATTTTGGTTAAAAGATATGTTATTGTTAGTGCGAAGCCTTATTATAAAGATTCTTATGAGAAGTTAGATAATACAGTTAGGGGCTGGTGGAGTGATAATAAGAAGGATAATACTAGACCGGCTGGTGGTGCTGATATTAATGAACTTAAAAAGTATTCGACTTATTTTATGGGGCCTAATGAGAAAGTTATTTATTTGACTTTTGATGAAGGTGGTAATGATACTTATGTTAAGGAAATTGTTGATGTTTTGAATAAAAATGATGTTAAGGGAACGTTCTTTTTGTGTAAGAAGTATATGGAGATGAATGCGGATTTGATTAGGAATATGGTAAATAATGGTCATTCTATTGGTAATCATACGGCTAATCATTATAGTATGCCTACTTTGGCTACTAGAAACAAGTTTAATAAGTATTTAAGTGAAATTGAGAGTGTTGAAGAGACTTATAAAAAGATTACTGGTAAGGAGATGGATAGGATTTATAGAGATCCACGTGGTGAATGGAGTTTTAGAGATTTGCAGATTATGAAGGATATGGGATATAGAAGTTATTTTTATAGTGCGGATTATATGGATTTTGGTTCTGATGTATCTAAAGAGTATGCTTTAAATGAACTTATGAAAAGATATCATAATGGGGCTATATATTTAATGCACCCTAAAAATAAAGGTAATTATTTGGCTTTGGAGTCTTTTATTAAGGAGATGAAGGAGCTTGGATATAGATTTGATTTAGTAAAAAACATCCAGTAATTGGATGTTTTATGATGGAATTTTTAAGGTTTGACCTATTTGCAAAGTGTTTGTGGTTAAATTATTTAGGCTTTTTAATTCATTTACTGTTGTGTTGTTTTTTCTAGCAATGCTCCATAAGCTATCTCCCATTTGGACTGTATATGTTTTTTGTATTTGGGCTATTTGCGACACTTTTATGGTTTGACCTATTTGAAGAGTGTTTGTAGTTAGATTGTTTAATTTTTTTAGTTCATTTACTGTTGTTTCATATTTATTTGCGATACTCCACAAACTATCCCCACTTTTTACTGTGTAGGTGTTTGTGTCTGTTTCGTTTTCTTTTATTTTTAAGATTTGACCGATTTGCAGGTTATTTGTTGTTAGGTTATTTAGATTTTTTAGTTCGTTTACTGTCATATTATATTTATTTGCGATACTCCATAGGCTATCTCCTGATACAATTTTTATGTAACATTTTTAAATGTAAATATAATATCTACCCGTTTGTCTTGATAAATATAGATTTTATGTACTAAATTGATTATTAATTCTCTAGTTGGATTTTCAAGTGATAAAAATTCGTTAATATATTTTTCTTTTCTTTTTTGCGGTTTGGGATGGCGTGTGGTATGTTTTCTAATGTCATATTTAGTTTTTTTATTAGTTCTATTTTTAATATCTCTGATATTATTTCACTTAGGGTTTTACCTTTGTTTTGTTATTCTAAATTAGCTTTATATTTGATCATATGTTTTTGTATTTCCAATAAAATCTATGGTTCTTTTTTTGTTTTTAGTAATGTTTTTCTAATGAATGTTTTAAAGAAAAAAACATCCGCTAATTTTATTGGATGTTTGGTGCGCTATTATTAATTCTTAATTTTAATACTTTGGCAACTCTTTCAGCTAAGCGTGGACGTGCTAGTTCTTCTAGTGTTAAAACACTATTTTTGTATCTTCTGTATGCCTTTTCATAATTTCCTTGATTTATTTGGTCGATGCAATAATCAACTATGTTTTCGTAAATGTATTTATAAATAATATCAGAATTCTCTTCACTGTCTATGATTTCAACTATTATTGGTGCAGCCTCATAGTAGTGCTCAATATCTTCTTTGGGGACAAAGTTGTCTCTAAACCACCTTAATAATGTTAGTTCATAGCAATTATCGTCAAAATCTTCATTAAAATGATTTAGACAAGCTGATGTTAAGTAACAACCTCCAGAGCTTGATTGTTTTTCTCCGTTTATTTTTGTCACAGATTGATATGTTTTGTTGCTTGCATCTACCTTAAGATGGATGGAATCATGTGGCCCTGATTTTGGGTCTCTAGAATAAATATCTATTTTTGCACCACTTTTATCACTACTTTTTTTATCTCCATATTCAGTTACTTTTATTACTTTATTACCCTCATTGCTCATGTTTTTTTTTCCTTTCAATTTGTTCTTTTCTTAATTCCATTAGTTCATATATCCAGACAACAATTTCATCAGATAATTCATTTTCAAAACCTAAATTATTATCAAATAAATACTTTTCTTTTAAGGCATCTAGTCTATTATATGTGTTAAGTATTTCATCTTTGGTTATAAACAATAGATTTTGGGTACTTTGAAATTTAGCCCCCCATTTTATTATGATGTCTAACAGGTTTTGTATTTCTTTATGTGAGTTCTCATAAGATTTTAGCTCATTCATAATTGCGAGTGGTCCAATTAATCTAGCGAAGGCTATATCTATTTGTCCTCTAATGTCTGAACTTTTTAAATTGTTTTTGTTCATAGTTATTGTTCTCTCCTATTCTTGAATTTTATTATACACTTTCCACTTAAAAAATCAATATTTTCATTTCACTTATTTTTATCTTTTAGATTTCGTTTTTTCAATTCATTTATAGATGTTCAAAATCGTATAGTAATCTTTCAGCATAATTTTCCTTGGCGGTTTCTATTTCAATATATTTATCAAAAAAATCGGTTATTTCTAGGTCTATGTTTTCCAATTCTTTAGGTGATATGTTTTTACTTCATAAAAATTGTATCTCCTGATACAATTTTTATGTAACATTTTTAAATGTAAATATAATATCTACCCGTTTGTCTTGATAAATATAGATTTTATGTACTAAATTGATTATTAATTCTCTAGTTGGATTTTCAAGTGATAAAAATTCGTTAATATATTTTTCTATTTGTTTTTTGTCTATTTTATTAGATTCACTATTTTCATTTTTAAGATTATCAATACTTTTTTTATTATTGCTTATCTCGGTTTTAATATTTTTACTTACTCTTATGTATTGTTCTTCATCAATTATACCTTTTAACATATTCATATAGTTTTTATCCAAGTTTTCTGTTAATTTATTATTTGCAAGTTCTAAACTTTCTATTTGTTTTTTAATCTTCAAAATATTATTTTCAAACTCTAAACTGCCTATAGAATTTTTTATAATATTTTTATCCAAATACTTTTTGCAAATTTCTTTTATATTATCTAAAATTACACTTTCTAATACTTCATAATTATTTGTATGTGGCATGCAAACATGATATTTTGAATATGTTCTATAATAATCACAAGTTGTGTAACTTCTGCCAGTTTTATTTTGATATCTTATTGTTATTCGATGTTTGCAATCTCCACAATATAAGAGCCCATCTAATAAATAAAATCTTTTCTTCTCTGGTCTTTTAACATTTTTAGGTAGTAGAGTTTGCACATAGTTAAATGTATCTTTATCAATTATTGCCTCGTGTGTATTTTCAACCACAATATAATCATTAGGATTATTTTTTACTGTCTTTTTAAGTTTATAATTAATTTTTTTAGTTTTACCTTGTACTGCATCTCCCACATAAATTCTATTAGTTAAAATTGCTTTAATAGTTGTATCAACCCATACTCCATACTCTTGTGATACACATTTTGTATTTGTACATTTGGTATTCCATACATATTTATAATAAGATGCTGGTGTTTTGATTTTTTTATTAGTAAGATATTGTGCTATATAATGATATGTATTTCCTTTAAGTGCTAAATTAAAAATCATTTTAACGACACCTGCTTGCTCTTCATTTATTACTAAATGATTTTTATTAGTTGGATCTTTCATATATCCAAATGGACATCTACCTGAAACATATAACCCTTCTTTCATTCTGGAATGCAAACTGCTTTTAACTTTTTTAGAAATATCTTTGGCATACATATCATTCATAATGGCTTTAAAAGGTGCTATATCATTATTGGTATTATCTATAAAAGTATCTATACCATCATTAATTGCAATATACCGAATATTATTATTTGGAAAATATTTTTCAATTAGCTCTCCTGTTCCTATATAATCTCTACCAAGTCTTGACATATCCTTAGTGATAATCATATTAATTTTTCCAGATTCAATATCTTTCATCATTTTTTTAAATGATGGTCTATCAAAATTAGTTCCAGAAAATCCATCATCTACATATTCATCTACTACTATATAATCATTTTCTTTAACATATTGGTTTAGTAAACTTCTTTGGCTAACAATACTATCAGATTCGTGTGTTAAATCATCTCTTGATAATCTTATATAAAGTCCTACTTTAAAACTATTATTCCCTACCATCAATTATAACTCCTTCCATTTTGGGAATAATGAGTATGATTACATGGTGGCTCTACTTTCAAATTATTGCAAGTCAGCATAAATTGTTTTTTTATTTCAATTTTTAATACTTTAGTTATTATTTCATTTAAAGACTTCCCATTCTCTTTAAATTTTAAATTAACTTTGTATTTAACCATAGAGTTTAATACCTCCAATAAATTCTATGGCAATAAGCATTGTTTTAGTAATATTATTTGATATGTTTAAAACATACCTAACAATATTACTTACTATCATAATCCTCCTTATTCATAAACATCATCTATTTTGGCGAGTAATGCCCTTTAAAGAGATTCATAATTTATCAAATTATAAAAAAGTAGGATAAGAAGATGGCACAACAAACAAAAAAACTCTAATATAAGAAATTGATATGGTGCTATTCTTATTTCGTACTTACGAAATTCATCCTACTTTGTAGGTTGATATAAAAGATGAAAAAAGATTTATATTATTTCAACCTTTAAGAACAAAAAAAATCATCCTAATCTTTAATTTTCACTAGATTTTAAGGATGATTATTTTTTTCTATTTCTGTCTTTTATTTTACATTATTACTTTACCATCTAAATTGCATATATAACAAGTAGGTAATAATTCTTTTATTTCACTTAATATTTTTGAATCTTTTTCATATTTTCTTCCAACTAATATGCCTTCTATCAAATTTGAAGGAATACCAAATAGAATAGCACTTTCTCTATCTGTAAAGAAATCATCTTTATTCTTTCTAAGTTTTAAAAAATTGGCATAATAATTTGGATTAACAAATTCTTTAACGTTTTCATCATCAATATTACTTTGGTTTAATATGTCTCCTTTTAGTAAAGATTTTATACCACTATTATTTCCATTAAATATAATTCCAATTTGAACTCTATTTTGAATTAGACTAGGCATAAATCTTGCTTCTTTTGTTTGTTCTAAAGTCCACATATGACAGTCAACTTTGTTTGTGATATTTATAATATTGCTCATTTCATCATATGGAATAACAGCTGTTTTATTTTTTTGTGTATCTACTTCATTTTCAAAAATGCCACTATATAAAATGGTTCCTCCAGAGTAAAAATTTATATAATCTTTTAATAAGTAATCTTTTTTTAAATTCCATACACCAACGGAACTTGGGTATTTTGACATTCTTCCATCTATAAACCAACTTGATATTAGGCCATCTTTTAAAATTTCTTTTAATCCATCAATATTCTTATAAGTACCATGTAATAAAGTGCCTTTTTTTAAATACACATCATCGCCAACAGAATATTTGTGCTTTGGGGTAGCGATTTTTTTTGCAATATAATAATTATTTATTTGCTTAATCATAATTTTTTTTGAATTATTGTTTAATCTTTCCTGTACTATTTTTATATAATCTTCTTTGTTCATTATTTTCTCCAATCTAATATATTTCTATTAAATAATTTTTAACCATTTTGATTTTGTTCCTTTTTTTCGTAAATATCCAATACTTTTCTCCAAAATATTTTTTCAGAAGATCTTATATCACGAATTCTAGCAAGTAATTCTTCAAAATAAGGACTTTCACCATTATTTTTTAATCTATCATCATCTTTGCACTTTATTTATAAGTTTATAAAATTTTCTTTATTTTAAGATTTAAAATATTTAATATTTTTTTAAATTAATAGCTAATTACATTAGAAATTACTTTAATGTTTTTTAGAACTTACTAGCTTTTTATATTCTTTTTCTAATCCATCTAAATATATATCTAACATTTTTTGATTATTTAAATCTATATCAAACAAATTTAAAATTTCATTCAATGAAATGTTTGAATTAAATCTTAATAGTATTTTTAATTCATCTATAGAATAATTTTTAATTTTATCTTTTAATATATTACCTACAATAAAACCTTCTAAATAATAAATATCATAAAAATTATCAAAAATAAAACAATAGTAATTTTTATAATTGTTGTATTTTTCAGCAAGATGATCTTCAGTCAATGTTAGATAATTATCTCCAATAAATTTTTGCATTTGAAGACTATAAATAGTATCAAAGAAAAAGTTATTATAATCATTTATCATACAATCTTTTAATTTTAATTCATGTGAAACAATTAATTGTGTTGCTAATGCAAAAGATTCACTAAAATCTGATCTACTATCAAAATTTTGAATTTCATTTGATTGATTACAATAATAATGATAAGCATGTCCTAACTCGTGAGCCAATGTAATAATATTAATTTTATTATTATCGGCTTTTATATCGATGATTGGAATTTCTTCGTAAGCAACTGTCGTACCACTATTTTTATTAGAAATATAAACATTGTCTAAAAGTGTACTTAATATTTTGATATCATAATATTTTTTTAAAATATCAATTAAAATATATTTGGCTTCTTTTAATTCACAAATATTTTCTTCACTTAAATTAACATTTTGTTTCTTTGGTAGACTAATATTAAGCAACTTATTAAATGATTCTTCACATATACCAATTTTATTTTTAATATAATCCAAATAACAATTAAATTCTTCATTTTTTATTGTTTCCTCTCTTTGATATATGTATTGCATTAGTTTTTCAAAAGAAATTTCTGTTGAATATTTTGATTGATTAAATTCTAAATAAATTTTATTCATTAAATCAGTTCTAGGTATTTCTAATTCCTTACTTTGTAAAAAATAATAGTATTTAGAATTTTTTAAGTTTTCAATTGAATATCTGTTCAAAATATTTTTTTTAAAGTTTCTCTTTAATATTTCAAAGTTCATATAGATATGATCGCAATACTTTATTTCTTCTAAAATATTTAATCTATTCATTGCTATTCCAAACTTATTAAACTGGTTATAAATATTAAAATAATCATCAAGCATTTTTTCTACAAGTTCTATATTAGTTGTATCATTAAATTTATAAGATTTAATTCTTTTAAAATATTTTTCTACTTTTTCTTTAACATTGAAATCATATTTATAGTATAAAACATTGTTTTTTCCTACACATATCATGTTAGCCACTCCTTTTTGTAAAGCTTTAATTTATTTAAAATTTTATTGAAACAAGTTATGGTGTTTTCACATAAACTTTTCCTATATTATATCATGCAAAAAGACATTTTTCTTCAAATGCCTTAAATTTCTTTATTATTTTTATATTTCTACTCATTATCCCCCATAAAAAGTGTATCTCCTGCTTTTACTGTATAAGTATTTGAGGGTGTTTCTTCTGTTTCCTTTAGTTTTAAAACTTGACCTATTTGAAGAGTGCTTGTAGTTAGGTTATTTAAATTTTTTAGTTCATTTACAGTCATATTATATTTATTTGCGATACTCCATAGGCTATCTCCACTTTTTACGATATAGGTGTTTTCTTTTGGAGCTTCTTTTATTGTTTGACCTTTTGAAGTGGCAATCACGGCATCTACTACGGCATCAACATATTGTTTGTAGTTATTTTGAATACGTGATAGGTCTTCTTGATTATCTATAAATCCATATTCAACGATGACGGGCTGAGTTATTCCAGTGTTTCTATGAATGAAATAGTAATCTTTTGAAGTGTCGCTTGGTAGTCTTCTTTGAAAGGTTCTTCTTACTTTTTGTCCGGCATTTCCTAAGGATGTTAGGATGTTATCGGCAAGTGTGCTGTTGTTTCTTAGGGCGTATATTACTTCGGCTCCTTCTGCTCCTTCGATGGCAGAGCCTGCTGCATTTATGTGATTTGAAATTACTATTACGTTTGAATTATTTCCGTAAGCATTTAGTATTCTACTGACTCTTTCTGAAGGACTTATTGTTTCATCTGTATTTCTTATTAAGGTTACATCTACTCCTTTCTTTTGAAATTGCTGATACATATACTGTGCTATCATTAAGGTTAGATCTTTTTCTTTTACATTTCCGCTTACTGCTCCTGAATCATCGCCTCCGTGGCCAGCGTCTATCACGACTTTTAAATTATCCATATATATTCCTCCTAGAGTAATATATGTTGTTTACTGGTGTTTGGTTATATTTAAACTTTTTTATTATGTATCCTTTATGAATTATTCAGTTTTTAGAAAGTTCTATTGTTCTTTATTTTAAATTATTTTATCTATTAGGCCATATTCCAAAGCTTCCTTTGCGGTTAACCAATAATCTCTATTTATATCATTATGGATTTTTTCGTAAGTTTGTCCGGTGTTTTTTACTAAAATGTTTTTGATTTTTTCATTCATTTTGATTACGTGGTTTAAGTCTATTGCCATATCGGCGACGGTACCTTTGGCTGCTGAACTTGCTTGATGGATTAAGATTTCACTATTTGGCAGGGCATATCTTTTTCCTTTAGCCCCACTAGATAGTATTATTGATGCCATGCTTGCACACATACCTACGCAGACGGTTATGACATCGCAGTTTATGAAGTTCATAGTGTCATATATTGCAAGTCCATCATTTATGCTTCCACCTGGTGAATTTATGTACATTGTGATTGCACTACTTGGATCTTCTGCCTTTAGATGGAGTAATTGGGCAATGACGATGTTTGCGGTTTCTTCTGTTATTTCGCCATTTAAGAATATTATTCTTTCTTTTAATAATCTTGAATATATATCATATATTTTTTCTCCATTTTCAGTTTCTTTTATTACATATGGTATCATTTATTCATCTTCCCTTCCTTGAATAAAACCAAAGTTATTTTCTTTTTTGATTTTATCGTTTAGTATTTCTTGCTCATTTATGTCTTCTTTTGTTATTGTTAATAGATTTTGATTGTTTATTTCGACGTTTTCTGCATGTTTCATTAGTATTTTTGTTATTAGTTTATCTATGTATCTTCCATTACCAAAGTCTTTTTCTTGAATTTTTTTATTTAGTATTGGTCTAATTTTATTTAAAGCATCATTTGTTATACTAATATTTTGTTTTTTTAGTTTTAAGACTAGGATTTGGATTAGTTCTTCTTCGGTATAGTTTTCAAAGTCTATAAAGTGTGCTACTCGAGATTTCAATCCTTTGTTTAGTTTTAAAACGTTTTCCATCATTGATGAGTAACCAGCTAATATTACGACGTTGTTTGGATTTTCCATGTATTTTAGTAATTCTACTAAGGCTTCTTTGAAATAGTTGCTTTCATAGCTTTGAGCACTTAGGAATAAGTAGGCCTCATCTATGAAAAGAACCCCTCCTTTTGCTTCTTTTAGTATTTCTCGTGTTTTTGTTTTCGTTTGGCCCTCATAATCGGCGATTAGGTCATTGGGGGTTATTTCGATTATTTTATCTTCGTCTATGTAGTTTAGGGCATATAAGATTTGCTTTAATATTTTAGCAATGGTGGTTTTGCCGGTGCCTGGTGAACCAATTAAAAACATGTTTAAATATTGATTGTTTATATTATTTGTTTGCTTTTTAAATTTCCAAAATGATATTAGGGTGTGTACTTGTTTTTTTACATTGTTTAATCCAATTAAATTGTTTAGTTCATTTAGGGCATTATTTAAGGATGCTTCTTCGGTTACTTTGGGGAATGATAACATATTAAATTCATCAAGGTTATTTTCTAAGACATATTTTAACATTTTTGTATATAAACTATTTATGAATGCTTCGTTTTTTAGATATGATTTTTGTGATAATTGATCTATGATAGTTTTTGCTTCTTCATTAAAGTTAATTTTATAGTTAGTTTCGTAAAGTTTTAATAAGAGTGTTTGATACATTTTTGATATGCTATAATCTTTACATTTGAATGTGTAGGAAAATTTGTTTAATAGTTCATTGTTTTTTTCTAATATGTTTAATGTTCTTTTTTCATCACCAGTAATAATTATACTGATAAAGTTTTCGAGATTTGTGATGGTGTTTATCAATGTCTTTTGTGCTTCTAATTCAAGTTTTTCTATGTAATCAAAGTTATTGATGATTAGGAAGTTTGATAGTTCTATTTTATTTTTTATTATTTTTTCTAAACTTGTTTGTGTATTTATATCTTTTTTGATATCTAGACTATATAAGTTGAATTTACTTTCTTTAAGGGTGCTTTGCTTGAATAGTTCTATTATGCTATCTAATAAAAGATTTTGTTCAGCAGTTGCATTTCCTAAAAGTAGTATGTTGAAGGCGCTTTGGGTTATAAATTTTTATCATTATTTAATTTAGGGTAATTATTTAATAGGTTCTTCAGTTTATTAAATTGAATAATATTTTCATCACTTATTTGATTTTCTATTTGATTTTCTACTTGACTGTTTTGGTTTTCTTCTATTTCAAAGGCTTTATCTAATGTGTTCTTACTTATATTTAGGTATTTATTTTCTTCTAATATTTCTTCTGTTAGACTACAAGATAGTAGCATTTCAGATATAACTTTATTCATTATATGATTACAGTGGTTATCAATGGTAAAATTTATAAAGAAAATGTTATAAATCAGAAAGTATTCATAATATGTTTTGGTTGCTTCTTCTATTTCTAAATGATATAGTTTGGTGTTTTCATTTTCTATTTTTTCTTTATTTTTTATTTTGAAGTTTTTGTATTTTATAGTTAGATAATTATTTATATATTCTTCTATAAAATTATTAGAGATATTTTCGTCTAGAAAGATGTTGTTTATTTCTATGTTGTAGCTTAGGGTTAGTTCTTTGATTATTACGGTTCTTTCAATGTTTTTGATGTTATTTATCATATCGTTACACATTAGTTTGACATGGGTATGAATGTCTATTTCACCATAATTATAGTCTGGTTCTTTGACATCATGGGAGTGGTATTGTAGTTTTAAGGTGTTGTTTTGGGTTTTGATTATGTCAACTTTTTTTATGTTTTTAAAAAATAATTTTACGCCTTCTTTTTCTATATATATTTTTTGCTCTTGCTCTAATTTTTTTATAGCATTATCTATTTTATTTAATAGTTCATCGTCTTTATTTATCATTTAAATCTTCCTACTTTCTTATTATTCTAACTCTTTATTATATAAATTTTTATAAACTTCACTTGTTTCTAATAATTCTTGATGTGAACCTTCACTTACAACTTGGCCTTCATCTATTACTAAAATTCTATCACTATCTATGACGGTTGATAATCTATGGGCGATTATTAAAATGGTATATTCGCCTTTCATATTGTTTATGGCTTTTTGGATTGATTTTTGGGTTTCATTATCTAGACTGCTGGTTGCTTCATCGAAAAGTATTATTTCTGTCTTTTTTAATAAGGCTCTGGCTATGGCTAGTCTTTGTCTTTGACCACCTGATAAAATTAATCCTCCCTCACCTACTATTGTGTCATATTTATTGGGTAAAGCCATTATATAATCATGTAATTGGGCGATTTTACAAGCTTCGATTATTTCTTCGTCGGTTGCATCACTTCTTGTTATGGTTAAATTTTCTTTTATACTAAAATTAAATATATATGGTGTTTGGGTAATTATTGAAATATTATCTCTTATGCTATCTTTATCTAATTCATTTATGTCAATGCCGTCAATGGTAATTTTACCGCTATTGACTTTATAAAGTCTATCAATTAAATTAAATATTGTAGATTTCCCACTTCCACTTTTACCAACAAAGGCAACTGTTTCATTCGCATTTACTTTAAATGATAGATTTTCTAATATTGGTCTATTTTCTTCATAACTGAAATTAACATTTTTAAATTCAAAATCACCATTAATTTTATCTAAATGTTTTTTACCAAATTTTTCTTTTTTAAATTTTCCGTCAACTATTTCGAATACTCTTTTTGCTGATAGGGTAAATCGTTTAAGTTCTTCGTTAAAGTATGAAATGTTAAAAAGCAAATCAAAGATTCTACTTTGGTACATATATAATACAACTAAATTATCAGTAGTTAAATTATTTGCTTTGATTAATATTATACCTAAAACAATATAGATAAAATTTGTTATGTCATTAAGTGAACCACTTACAAATCCATATTTTTGTTGACTAATATTTAAATTAGAAGCTCTATTGTTGGCATGTTCAATTTTGTCCATTACTTTATTTACAAAATCATTTGTGGAATTTAATACTTTAATATCTCTTATGCCTCTAATGAGTTCTGCTATAAGGCCACTATTTTTTTCATTTAGCTCCATATTAACAGTCATATTATTATACCATGACTTAATGCGTGCTTTTTCAGCCCAATAAACGATAATTAAAGCGATTATACAATATACAAACATTATTTTATTAATAATAAATATTGCTCCTAAAACACCTATGTTTGCAAATATTCTGGAAGAATACATCATAATCCCTTGAAAGACTTCGGTTAATTGCCCTGCATCTTTGGTAATTCTATCAATAAATACACCTGAAGAATTTTTATCTACTTCTTTTATATCTAGTTGTATTGTTTCTTCTGTTAAGTTCCTTTGTAAATTACTCATGACACCATAATAGAATTTATTGGTTACAACACTGGATAAGTATCGACAAACATTTTTGGCAATTTCAATAAATAATATTGCTCCTGCAACTATTAATACTTTATCTAGTAAACCGTTTGTAATTGTTAAAACGAGTTTTGCTGAAAGTAATGGTGTTATTATACTTATTGCAATAGTAAATATTAATATTATTGCGTATAAAAATATATATTTTTTGTATTTTTTGGCATATGGCCATGTTTTTTTTATTGTATTAATCGTGTCTTTTACTTTTACTTTTTCTTCTTTCTTTTTTGTCATAATTATAACCACCTCTTTTTAATTTACTAAAAATATTTCTTTTATTTTATCTGTAAACCTACTATCTTCTTTTATATTTATGGTATTTTGTGATATTTTTCCTATATTATTATTTTTATAATTTTCAAATTTTTTTAATTAAAAGTAATTTGTTCCAACAATGTCATATTCATTGTTATTACTCCTAACAAATTTTATTAATATTTTGATTTAGGAAACCTAGTTAAAGTTTTAACTTTGCCTTTTCTGTTTTGATGTTTTATATGTTCAACATCAGGAACAGTCCAATATTTTATAAGTAATAAAGCTTCTTTCATATTTATTAGTTTTTGTTTTTCTTTATGTATTTCTTCTAATGTTTTTTCTTTTTGTTTATTCTTATTCATTAAAACTTTCCTCCTCTTAAATTTTAATTATAAGTTTTTTTCATATTTTATTACCTTGGTGTTATTATCAAAATCAACAGTTTCTTCTGTAAATCCGTATTGCTTCATTAATAAATGTTTTTCAGGTAATTGGTCTTTTGGCAAGTCCATTACAATTTTTTTGTAACCTTGTTTTTTTAAAAATTCAAATATTTTTTTCATGATAGCTGGATTATCAAAAATAGTATTTTTTGACTTTTCCCATACTGATAGTAAGATTTCATTGTTTCCTTTTTTATAAAACCAAAATTCTTCATTATCAATCAAATAAAACTCTGCAGTATTGTTTTTTAATGATTCTGGTAAAAAGGCTTTATCAAGTCCATCTTTAATATCTTCTTCTGTTAATCTTTCTATATATTCTTCATAACTTAGTCTTTTAAAATTCATGTTTGCATCACTCCTTTCTATATTTTTTTCACAATTTAATTTTTTAGTATCCATGTTTGCATCACTCCTTTCTATGTTTTTTTTACAATTTAATTTTTTAGTATCCATGTTTGCATCACTCCTTTCTATATTTGTGTCTATGCACCATGGTTATAAAAAGTCCCAAGAAACTTTTAATACCAATCTCATTATAGCAGTTATATTTTTGTTTTTTTAAACAATATTGACTAAAAAAACAGGTTTTTCCTGTTTTTTCTATATATTTTTTGTTTTCTAACTAGTTTTACAGGCGCAATTACATTGATAAAGCTTTAAAATAGAAAGATTTATTTGTAATGAAAAAGAACTTTACAAATTACTCTACACTAAAGTTTTTGACATAAGCAGTATCTGTACCACTTGC
>CAVKYE010000013.1:0-36624 GCA_963660615.1 Vescimonas coprocola | reverse complement strand
TCTTTTATGTCAATAACTTTTTCACCTTTTTTTCATTTTTTTCTTTTTTTTGACACTTTTTTTATTTTTATGTGATATTCTTGAAATGTTTGAAAATAAAAGTCATTAACTTTTGTCTTCATAATTATTATATGCAAGTTACTTTTCAAGTTTACTATTTTTTTGTTTTAATTTTTGATAAAATTCTCCATACTTTAAATTTCTTACATTATTAAAATAATTTTTATGTTCTTTATAGTCTGATATAAGTTCAGAAAGGGAATTATTTATCACTATATCTAATTCTTTTGAATAGTTCATCTTTTTTTTGTGATATTTATATTCTCCTTTATCTAATATTTTAAAACTACCATTAGTGAATATTCTAAGATCCAAATCATAATCTATATATTTTATTGTTTCTTCTTCTATTATAAATGGAGTGGCTATGTTGCAATAGTAAGTTACTCCCTCTTTTTTTAATTGAACTATTATGTTATACCATTTATCTTTAAAGAAGTACATGACAGCGGGTTCCTTTGTTCTCCAAGTATTTCCTTCTGCTTCGGTTACTAATGTTCTCTCATTTCCAAATATTATGTAATCTTTTTTTATGTCAAGGACTACAGCTTCATCCCAACTTCTATGAATTTTACCATTGTGTTTGTAACATTGTATTTGTAATCTGTCACCTATTTTTAATTTTTTCATTTTTATCACAACCTATTACAATTATATCTTTTTTTTAACAAAAAGAAAACCCATTATATTTTTTTTGTATATAATTGGGCTTAATTGCACTATTTTTTTATTATTTTGAGGCTTCTTCTAGAGCTTTTTGTAATTGTACATCATTTTCGTCTGATGGATTGTCATAATATTTTGTATCAAAATCTATTTCAACATCTGGATTTATTCCTTTTTCATTTATCCATTTTCCTTTTGATGTGAGCCAATTTTTTGTGGTTACTTTGTATTTGTCCCCGTTTGATAATGTTTGTAATTCTTGAACTGTTCCTTTTCCGTATGTTTTTTTGCCAACTATAGTAGCTCCATATTGTTCTTTTAGGGCTGATGTCATTACTTCTGATGCGGATGCACTATTTTGATCAACTAACATTACTATTTTATATTTTTTGGTTTTTGTCCCTACTGAATATTGTTTTGTTTTGGTTTTTCCTTTTTGAATTTGATATATTACATGGCTTTTATCTAAAAATTGCGATATCATCTCTGTAGCAGATGATAAGTATCCGCCAGAATTTGCTCTTAAATCAATTATAAGTGAATCTATGTTTTCCTTTTCTAATTTATCTAGATGTTTTTTAAATTGTATGTCTGTATTGCTTGCAAATATGCTTACACCTATATAACCTATTTTTTTGTTTTCTTTTGTAAAAGTTTTTGATTCTACTGATTGTAGATTTATTTTTTCCATATTTATTTTTATGGTGTTTTCTTTGTCGTCACGTTTATAAGTGATCTTCATTTGTTTGTTTTGTAATTTTTTTACTTTTTTTGTGAATTTGGATGTTTTCATTTTTGATACATTTTCATCGTTTAGTTTTGTTATTGTGTCACCTGGTTTTAATCCGGCTTTTTCAGCTGGACTATTTTTTAATATGCTATAAATTTTTATGTTATTATCATCATCGTTGTATATTGTTATTCCAAGACCTTTGTAACTGCCTTCTAGTTGTATATTTAATTTATTTGACTGATTTTTTTCTAAATATGTTGAGTTTTTATCTAATTTTTCTAACATGCCTTCTAGGGCACCATCAATTAGTTCTTCTTTATCTATTTTACCATTATAATTTTTTGTTATGTATTCGTAATTGCTAATAAATTCTTTTAGATTTTTATCATATTCTTTTTCTGATACGTTTAATTTGTTTGTTATTACACTTCCCATTATTAAACTTATTATGGTTGTGATTACTAAAAGAAATGCTACTTCGCTTGTTTTGAAATATATTTTTTCGGTTGGCTTATTATTTTTGTTTGATGTTGCCTCATTTTCTTTTTTTTCTGGTTCGTTTTCTATACCCATAACATTTTTTAAATGTATCAGTTTTTCTTCGGTTTTTTTATCTTCGTTTTTTGCCATATATCCTCCTTTTTATTGCTATTAAAGTGGGTGATGTTTTTAAAAAGATACCTTTATGCGGTATCCTATTGTAATTCATTCAATTTGTTTTTGATGGCGTCATAATTATCTAGTGCTAATACTACTTTTTTATCTTCTATTTTTAATAAGGTTGTTCCTTTTACTTTAAAGTCTTTGATGTCCTCAGCGTAGTAGTTTTCTTCTTTGCCAAGATAATTTTTATTAAATGAATCAGTCAAATTTGCTTTATATATTTTAGGGGCATCTTCACTTGAGGAGATTGTGCTTATTAATGATTCATATTCAGTAACTCTATTATCTTCGCTATCTTCTATTAATACATAGTAATTTCCATCTTTATTTAACATTGTACCTATCATAATGTTATCATATTGTATTTCAGTTTCTTCGGTTGTTGTATTTTCTTTTGTCTCAGTAGTTTTTTCATCAGCTTTTTTTGTAGCTATCATAGTTATAGCATAGAACACAATCATTATTCCGATTATTATTAATACTATTTTTATAAATTTTGGAAAATCAGTGCTTTGGTTTACTGAAAAGTTTATTGTATCTTTTTCTTCTGTTTCTTTGTTATTTTTTACTGTTTTTTTTGATTTTGTTTCTGTTTTTTTTGATTTTGTTTCTGTTTTTTTTGGGACTTTGGTTGTTTTATTTCTTGTTTTTTGTTTTTTGTTTTTTGGAGTGGTTTGTGATTGTGTTTTTTTTGTAGTCTTTTTATTCTTTGTTTGTGTTTTATTTTTCTTTTCTTCCATTTTGTATCACCTTTTTATAATTATAGCACATTTTAAATGAAAAGTGAAAGTTTTTGTGTAATATTATTAAAAATCCTAGTTTGACTAAGATTTTCTTTATTTGCTTACTGGCATAGTAGCTACCGAACTTGCGACGCTTACTAATTCTTCTTCACTCATGTTATTTGATACAACATAATATTCTACGCCATTACTTACCCAGGAAATCATGTTGTCAGATATGGCTGCTACACTTGTGGCTAGTTGGTATGGTTCACCTAAAACTGAAACTATTGCCATTTCGTCTTCGCTTTTTGATGTTTGCTGAACAAACATGAACGGATTTTCGCCTTCAAAGGTCATTATTACTCTTTGACCTTCTTCTGTATTTACGGTATCTTTATTTGTTAGTTTTGTGTTTTTTGGTATATACATAGGATATGTATCTGATTCTATTTTGCTTACGGTTTTTGTTGTATCTTCCTCTTTGGCAGTTTTCATGTTGTCTTCTAAATCAAAGTATTTATTTTTAAATTTTGCTTTTAGATTTATTTTTTTGAATGTCATTTTAATTAGAACGTCGCTTTTTTTATTCATGACTTCTACTTTTTTGGGATTTAGTTTTTTGTCAAGGTATATGTTTTGTTTTACTAGGTCTTCATTGTTTGGATAATTTACTGTTGTTGTGAAGATGTATCCATCATTTGTTGTTTTAAATTCTTTTTTATTATCATTTTGAATATCGCTTAATAGTGTTTGAAGCAGATAGGTTTGGGAATTGTTATATGGCCAATCACTTTGGAATTTAAAACTTTTATTTAAACTTGGTGTCAATACATATACTCCATCTGTGTTTTTGAGTATTATTTGTTCATGGTTGTTGGTTTTATTTTTTAATGAGACTCTAAATTTGTCATCTTTTTTATATGATGCTTCTACATCATATTTGTATACATCATCATTGCTTTTTATTTCCAAACACCCTTTTATGTTGTATCCATTTATATTATTTATTTTCTTTTCTAGGTC
Organism: Vescimonas coprocola; assembly: GCA_963660615.1. Lineage (GTDB taxonomy): Bacteria > Bacillota_I > Bacilli_A > RF39 > UBA660 > Coprosoma. Next base: position 32,754 of record CAVKYE010000013.1, on the reverse strand, counting down.
TTTTGTTGCATCTTTGGAACTATAATTCCCACATCCAGTCATTAGAACACTCACAAATAAAATTAAAATTATTTTTTTCATTTTTTCACCTCATATTTAATTTCATTTAATTATATGGGTAAGTTTTTAAAATATTACTTGTATAGTTTTTATTTTTTGAAGAATACTGATGTGTAGGAAGGAGTTTGATTATGGAAATTTTTCAGAAGGGTTGTTTAATTGTTTCTATTATTGGGGCAATTAATTGGGGGCTTATTGGTCTTTTTGATTTTAATTTGGTTGAAACTTTATTTGGCGTTGGCGTGCTTTCAAATGTTATTTATACTTTGGTTGGTATTACTGGTGCTATTAATATTGGAATTTTATTTAGCCATATTGAAAAGTAAAAAATCTATCATTATTTGATAGATTTTTCGATTTTTGTATAACTTATGGCTGTCATTGCGTTTGAAATACCATTTACTATTAAGAATGCACCAATTACTCTTATTAAAATGGTTATAGTTGTAAATGGATTAAATATTAATAGTATTCCAAATATGAAGACTAATAGCGCAGCCACTAATATTTGCCACCAATTTTTGTAATTATATTTTTTTAGTGTTGATGCTGATTGCATTTTTGTAAATGATTCAATTACTAGTACTAATCCCATTATTAATGGTATGAATGAAGCAAACACTTCTGGATTCATAAAGATAAATACTCCTAGGGCTATAAAGATGATAGCCATTATTAATGTTGCAACTCCTAGAGGGCCATATACTTCCGATTGAAGGTATGTATAAACTGAAAGTCCTCCTAATATTAAACATATTGTCCCTATTATATAGCATATAAAATTGCTAACTGCTACTGGTGATAATAACATAAAAAGTCCAATTGCTATATAAAATCCAGACATTATAAAAAGTGTTGATTTTATTTCTTTTAAAAATTCCATAATTTCCTCCTTATTCTCTATATTAATAATAATATTTTTGTATGTTGTTGTCAAGCGTTTTTATGTTAAAAAAGAGAATTTAAATTCTCTATTTTTCAACAACTTTTATTTTTACTTTTTTAGGATTTGCGGCATATTGTACTCTTGAATCTGTTCCTTCTACTTTTACTGGAACTTCATATTCTCCTGGTGTGTAATTTTTTAGATTTATGTAAGCATTTATGTCATCTGATGTTATGTTTTTTAATACGCCGTCAACACCTTTGACGTTGATTGTTACTTTTGTATCTTCGGCCGATAAACCTTGTACACTATATTTATCATTTAAATTTTTAACGTCTATGTTAATGTTTTCTATCTTTTTGTCAGTTGATTCTCCTAATGTGAATTTTAGAGTGACATTATTTACTGACATTGCTCTTATACCTTTTGGTTTGCTTAGGTCTAATTTGTATTCACTATTCTCTTTTAGACCACTTACATCAACTTTTAAAGGCACATATTCTAAGTTTTCTAGGGCCGATTTATTACCATATACAGTTACTGTTTGTTCACTCATGTCTATGTTGCTTATTGCTTTACCGAAACCAATGTTTCCTTTTGGAATTACTTTTATTGGAACTGTTTTACTTGGTGATTCTATGTCTAGATTTACGCTTATTTTTGATGGGACAATTTCGACATTTAGGGTGTTCCCGTCTTTATCATAGGCTTTTAGTGGGACATCTTTGACTGTTGTTTCACCAACTTCTTGTTTTGTAAGGTTGTCTATATCAATTAATGCTTTTACGGTTGCTACTTTTGATAAACTATTTTCAGCAGTTTTGTCATCGGTTCCTTTTACAACTACTTGTTCTAAACTTGGGGTTATACTATTTATAACTAGTTTTGAGTCAAGTTTATCTTGATTTAGGATATCTGTTGTTAATGTTTTTGTTTCTGATACTTTTGGATAGATATTTACGGTGACAACTGAGGGATTTACACTTGATTCTATTGTGTTTATTGGTTGACTATATTCAATATTTACTTTGTGGGTTCCGGTTTTTAATCCAGTTAAGTCTACGGCTACTTTTGAAGCTGTTGATTGTTTGGCTATGAATAGGTCTGAACGACTTCCCATTAAAGTTATATCAACTGTTTTTGGAAGACCTTCTACTACGTAGGCTTCTTCGTTATAGGTAGCTTCTACTTTTTGTTCTTTTAATACTTCAGCGGTTTGGTCTGTGAAAACAATTATTTTTTGATCTATTGCGACAAAAATTATTATTGCTATAAATAAGGAAACAAATAGTAGGGTGTTTGATTTTGATAGCCACCCTTCGAATGTCTTTTCTTTGGTATCTAGTTTTTTTATTATTTTCATGATGCTTTTGGTTATTGGCATTATTATTTTTTTATCAATAAGGATTCCAATTTTTTGGAAGATGTTTTTTTTCTTAGTTTTCTTCATAGTTCTTCTCCTTACTTTTGTTTGCTATTTTTTTTGAAGGGGCTAATCCTTCTAATAATCTAAGTCTTAATTCTTCTAGTGTAAGATTATATATTAGATTACTATTTACAGCTAAAGAGATTCTTCCAGTTTCTTCTGATAGGACTACTGCTAGGCAGTCTGATTGCTCGGCTATTCCAAGAGCGGCACGATGTCTTGTACCAAGTCTCTTACTTAATACTTGACTATCGCTTGTTGGGAATACAGTATTAGCACAGGCTATTTGGTCTCCTTCTATTATTACACCACCATCATGTAATGGATTGTTTACAAAGAAGATTGAGTTTAATAATGGTCCTGTTACTTTAGCGTATATTTTTTGTGAGTGATTTATATAGTTAGCTAAACTAATATCTCTTTCTAGGACTATTAGGGCACCCATTTTTTGTTTTCTAAGATTTTCTATGGCGTTTATTATTTCATTTACTGTTTGTTCTCGTTCACTTACTGATAGGGTTTTGTGTTTTCCTAATAGTTTTGCTCTACCTAATTGTTCTAAGGCGTCTCTTATTTCTGGTTGGAATATTATTATGAGTGCGAGTGGAGCCCATTCGATTACGTAATCAATTAAATATCCTATTGTTACTAGGTCTAATAGGTCTGATAATATTTTTACGATTATTATTACTAGTATTCCTTTGAATAATAGTACCATTTTTACATTTTTTCTTAAGCTTTTTAAGATGAAATATAGTATTGCCCAAACTAATATTACATCTAATAATTTTCGTGATAATTCTATAATTGTATCTACTGTCATATATACCTCCTATTTTGTATCATATCAATTATAACATATTTATGTTTGGTTTTGAATTTATTTTTTATTTTTTGATTATTTTTTTCACGTAAAAGGAGATAGGTTACTATCTCCATATATTTTCATTTTGATTATCGTTATTGTAATTTTTTTCTTCTTTATTTTGAATTATTTCTTCTTGTGGTACTATGGTACTTTGATTTGGCAATTCATTATAGTTTTCGACTACGTTATCTTCTAATGGTGCCACACTATATTCATTTTGATCTGTTTCAAGTGGTGGAAGACCTTGCCAATCATCTGATCCTGCAGTATCATAAATTTTTGTTTCATTTTTGTCTTCGGTTTCAATATTGCCTGTCCAAGCATTTGGCGTTTCATCAGTTTTTAATATTTCTATTGGGTAATCTGAATTTACAAGTGGTATTTCTTCTTTTTCTTCTTTTGTTTTCTTTTTTTCTTTTTTTGGTTTTTCTCTTGATTTTTTTGTTAATTCCATTCCATCTGCTAGGTAGCCGACTATAGCCATTAGTAGTATGATTGCACCAATTATAATCCAAAATGTTTTATCAGTTAATATTTCCACGGTTGCCCCTCCTTATTATTCTTTGTATATGATAACATTATTATTTGTTTTTTTCAAGGTTCTTTTTATTCTTCTAAATAGTTTGCACCTTTAAAGGGTTCTTCTTTTAATAAGTCTTTGTAGTTTTGCTGTCTTAGAACTTCATATATCATAATTGCCGCACAGTTTGATAGGTTTAGGGCTCTTACTTTATCTGTCATTGGTATTCTAAGGCATGTGTTTAAATTATCTTTTAGGATTTCTTTGGGTATTCCGGTGCTTTCTTTTCCAAAGATTAAATATATATTTTCTTTTTGATTACTATAATCAAATGAGGTGTGTGGTTTTTTACCATATCTTGTTAGAAAGTAGTATTTTCCTTTGTTTTTTTGTTTAAATTCTTCCCAATTTTCATATATTGTGTAATCACAGCTGTTTATGTAATTGGCTCCGCTTCTTTTTATGCTTTTTTCATCTAGACTAAATCCTAGAGGTTTTATTAGATGAAGACGGGTATTTGTGGCGGCACATGTACGCATAATGTTGCCTGTGTTTTGAGGGATTTCTGGGGAGTATAGTACTATATTATTCATGATCAATCATTCCGTTTCGTTTGAGAGTTTTTTCTATTTCACTTGGTGTTTGTTTATTAGCATCAGTTATGATATATTTTATTTTTCCGTTTTCAAATAGATACATTGATACTTCACTTTCATTTGAGATTTTGTCTTTTATTTTTTGAGTTTTAGCGAGACGTTTTAGGGCTTCTTCTAGGTTGTTTTGGTCACTTATTTCATCTTTGTTTATGTATAATACATAATCGTTAAGGTTATTTTTTTCGATTAATTTTTTTATTTCCTTTTCAAATGATTTTATGTTTTGATTTTGTCCTGAGGATATATATATGATGGCTCTTGGGTTATCTAGAACGTGATTTTCTATTTCGTTTTCATTTATTTTAATGGCAACACTTTGGATTACTGATATGTTTTCATTATATTCTTTTGCGGTTATATACCAACTTCTTGCATAAAATACAACTATTATGGTTATGAATATGATTACTGCTAGGATTATATAATTTTTTTTGTCAATTTTTTTGTTATTTTTTTGATGCATAATAAAACCTCCACTCTATTATCATTTTAACACATTAGTTTTTCTTTTACTAGGGTGTTTGATAATTTTGTGGAGATTTTTTTGTCTTCTTTTGTTTTTTATAGATCTATATCATTATCTATATCTTCTATTTTTACATCTGGAAGAATGATACCTTCTTGTTCACATATTCTTTTATATTTTTCTCTGAATGCTTGGCATTCTTTTACACGGCTATCTGGGTAAATTCTTTTGCTGTTTCTTATAGCCATATATACGTCTTCTATTCCGACTATTTCTCTATTTTCAAATAGGGCATTTGAAAAGGCTCCTGAGAGGACTGATAACGATACATCTGGATACATGGCTGAGATTCCATATACTCTTTTAAATTCTGAGGTTGCATCTACTATTGAGTCCATTAACATTCTTGTGATGTATCCGTTTTGTAACATTTTTATTCCTGTTTTGTATTCGATTTTTGGAATTGTTCCTAGAAGTATTTCGACTGTTGCATTGTGGTCTGGTTCTAGGACGTCTATTCTATCGAAACGTCTTAGGAAGGCTCTATCTTTTATTATGTATGTTTCATATTCGATTGTTGTAGTTGCACCTATTGCTTTGATATCTCCTCTATCTAGGGCTGGTTTTAATATGTTGGCAAGGTCCATAGGTCCGTCACTGGCTCCACCTATTAGGGTATGAACTTCGTCTATGAATAGTATTGTTTTAGGGCATCTTTTTAGTTCGGCTACTAGAAGGTTGGTTACTGATTCTTCTTTGCCATTTACAACCATGGTTCCAAGCATTGATGATGAGTTTATTTTTAATATTTTGTAGTTTTTAAGATAGTTTGGTACATCATTATTTTGAATTTTGTAAGCGATTCCTTCTACTATGGCGGTTTTACCTATACCTGGTTTTCCTATTAGTAGGGCGGATTTGTCTGGGGTTAGTAAAACTATCATCGTTCTTTTTATTTCTTCTTCTCTGGCAATGGCTGGGTTGGTTACGTATTTTTTAGCACTAAGGTTTTCGCAGTAATTTGTAATTATTGGAAATTCTTTTGGGTCTATGTAATTGGGGTCTTTTGGCGGTTCCATCAAATATTCTATATTATCGTCCATGTGTTACTCCTTTATATATCCATTTTCTTTTAGTTTTTCTACTACTTTACTGTATTTTTGATTTCCGCTTATACGGTTATGGGTGTCTTTTTCTTTTCCTTTTGTTACGAAGACGGTGGTTGGAGTTCCTGTAAAGGCGAAGTTTGAAACTAACTCGCTTTCTTCTTCGTCTGATAGTTTTGATATATCTATGTACTTTATGTCTACTTTGTATTCTTTAACTATTTTATTTATGGTTATTTTGTAGGTTGAACATGCACTGCAGGTGTTTGAACCTATGAATAGAACAAAGTTTTCTTTATTTTTTTGCATTTGTTTTAATTCACTATAGCTTATTTCATCGTATGTTTTTGGCCCTGTGCATCCTGTTAGAAATAGGGCTGTTATTATTGTTATTATTAATATTACATTTTTCACTTTTATCACCTTTATAATTATATAATATTTTTTTTAGAAAAAAAAGACTTATTTCTAAATCTTTGGTTATTTTTTATAAATGATTAGTTGGTCTGGCACTAGAATTATGGTGTCATTTTGTTTGGCTAGGTTGTCTGCGGATGTTTTGAATTTTTGGGTTAGACCGTTTAGGGTATCATTTTCTTCGGTTATGTAAAATTCGATGTCTTCTTTTGGTACGTTTATGGTGTCGCCTGGGTATATGTAATCATCTTTTTTTAATCCATTTAGTTTTAGTAATTGGTCTTCTTTTATGTTTAGTTTTTGGGCTATTTCATAGATTGTATCGCCTTTTTTTATGGTGTATGTGATGAAATTGTTTTCATCTTTTGGAATAACTATGTAAGTGTTTGGTACTAAGGGATCGTTTATGTTTAAACCATTTAATGCGGCTAGAATATCTGGAGTTATATTTAGTTTTTTGGCAATGGATAGTAGTGTATCACCTTGAGCTACTTGATATATTTTATACATTTATCTCACCTCTAGGGTAGTATATGTTATTGGGGGGTTTTGGTGTTTTTAATCTTGTTTTTTTGTGTGGACTGTTTCTATTATTAGTCCTAATCCAATTAAAACTGTTATGATTGAAACTAGTGTTCTAACTCCTGGAACTAAGTTTAGAAGCATTAGAATGAATAATCCTATTAAACCTACTAAAAGTAAGTTTATGTCTTTGTTGAAGACTTTTTGCCATATTTTATAACCTAGTAGGTATGCTGTAAATATGGTGGTTAGATATATGGCAATACCATATAACAGTATTAATATTATAGCGAGTGGTATTCCTAGAACTGTACAGCAAAGAAGTACAGCGGTTACTGGTATTATTATTAAGGCTACTAAGCCTTTGGTGAATACTTCTATTATTTCACTTGCTTCTGTTTTTTCATATTTTTTAGTTATTTTGTTAAATGCGGCTGGGAATAATAGACTTATTATGGCAAAAGCTAGGGCGTAGCACATAAATGATAGTATTTTTGATGATATGGTTGAGAAATAATTTTCATCATCTTTATTTTGAATGGCTTTGGTTTTGGTTATTTTTCCTATTTGGGCGTCTTTTGAGGCTTTATATATGGCGTCTTCTGGGTAATATAGTGTGCCTTCTATTTTTGCGGTTTTATCTATGGTTATGTTTTGGGCGTATATTTTTATGTCGCCTTTTATTGTTACATCTTTTAGGGTTATTTTTGACGAATATGAGGTTATGTTTCTTTCAAAATTTCCGTTTAGTTCAATATCAGAGGCTGCTAGTATGGTGTCTCTTTTGTAATCTGCTTCTTTTTCTATTGTTACGATGTTACCTGCTATAAAGGCATCATTATTTACTGTTCCTTTTGAAGTTATGGTATTTCCGGCTAAAAAACTATAATCGGCATTTCCGTCAAATGTTACTTTGTTGCCAGCAATTAGAGCGGCTCCGTTTATTTTTCCATTTACTTCTACGGTTTCGCCAGCACCTATTACTGAAGCGTTATATGTTTCTTCTATTTCAACGTCGTCGCTAGCATTTATCGTGAAATGATCTATTGTGCTTGCGAAAACGGTTTTTGGCATTATAAAGAATAATGCTACTAAGAATATTTTTGTATAATTTTTCATTTTTTATCACCTGTCTTAAATATAACATATCTTTTTTCTTTTGTAAATATTTTAGACATTTGTTTCCATAATATTACTAGGTGATTATATATGGCTTTGTTATGCTTAAAAATATTTTTAGCAAGAATTATGGATGTTTCTTTAGGAACTATTAGAACAATTGTGCTTGTTAAGGGGAAGAAGATTTTAGCTGGTTCTATTGGCTTTTTTGAGGTGTTTATTTGGTTTGTTATTGTTCAAGAAGCTTTGAATACTTCTTATACAAGTATTTGGATTGCTCTTTTTTATTCTTTTGGGTTTGCCTGTGGTACTGTGATTGGTGCTTATATTTCTGAACTTTTTATTGTTTCTCCTATAACTTTACAGATTATTACTACTAATGATGATATGGCATCTTTTTTAAGAGATAAGGGTTTTGGAGTTTCGGTTATTGATGTTAAGGGGAAAGATGGTATTCGTAGTATGCTTATTTTAGAGACAACTGATAGGAGATATAAGGAACTTATGAGTTTGATTAGGGTTATGGATGAGAAGGCTTTTGTGGTTGTTGATGAGAAGAAATTCGTTCATAATGGTTTTTTTATTAGAAAATAAAAACTAGGTTTCCCTAGTTTTAGTATGTTATTGGTTCTATTCCTTTTGGAAGCTTATATTCTTTTTGATTTATTTTGGTGGTAAGACTTATAAATTTTACGGTTATTTCATTTTGTATGGTTTTGTTTTTTATATGAGTTAATTTGTTATTTCTAAAATAATATGTGACTTCTCCACCTTGATAGGTATATTTTTCATAGGTGTATGTTAATATACCTTTTCTTTCTTTTCCTGTTTTGTATGTTTGATTTTTTAAGGTTTTCATGTTTTCTGGCAAGTATCCTTTGGCGTAGTTTGTTTGGGTTATGATTGGTTCTTCAGTGTATGAGTTATTTTGTATGGTGTATTTTTTGTAGTTTTTTTCGATTATTTTTTGGGTTTTGTTTTTATAGTATGTCTGTTTTTTGTTTTTTGATATGGTGATTTCTTCTTTGTTTTTTATTTTTAAGGTGTATTTTTCGGGATTATAGTTTATTTGTTTTAAATACTTATAAGTTTGGGATTTTCCGTTTGGGTTTTTGATGGTGGTTTCTTTATTTTCGCATCCGGTTAGGATAATTAATGGTATTAATAATAGCAGTATTTTTTTCATGGTTCTCCTTTTATTTTTTTAAGTATGTTATGAAGTTTATTAGGTTTTCTTTGGCGTTTTCGTTTAGGTGGTTTGTGTTTTTTATGTTTTCTATTGATGTGTGGAAAAGGGTTTTCATTTTGTTTATGGCATAGTCTTTAGCCCCTGATTTTTCAAAGATTTCTTTTACTTCTTTTATTTGTTCTTGAGTTAGGTTTGGTTTGCCATAGTATTTTAGTAATTCTTCTTTGTATTTTGTTTTTATGGCATATGAGTAAAGGATGGTTTGTTTGTATTCTTCAATGTCGGTATTTGTTTCTTTACCGATTTTTTGCGTGTCTCCATATATTCCTAGAATGTCGTCTTTTATTTGATAGGCTATTCCGATGTTTATTAGTAGTTTTTCTATTTCCTCAGTGTCTTTTTTTTCACCTAATTTTAAACCTAAGCAGTATGGACCTACTACGGAATACCATGAGGTTTTTAGAGTGTACATTTCCATAATATCTTCTTCTTTGGTTAGGTTTTGATGTTTTGATTTGTATGGCAATATTATATCTATCATTTCACCTTTGTATGTTTTTAGGGCTATTTCATGATAGTATGATAGAATGTCTGTTAGGTTTTTGTTTGTTTTATAGCTATCTATTATTAGTTGGGTGGCTAGATAAAAGCCCATATCTCCTAAGCATATGGCGATTGAATCTGATAGTTCTTTGGCTTCGGTGGTGGTATTTTTTAAGTATGTGTTTTGATAGTTTATGGGTATGGTTGGTTTTCCTCTTCTTATTGTGGCTTTGTCTATTATGTCATCATGGATTAAGACGGCTGTTTGAAATATTTCTAAGGTGATAGCAAGGTTTAGATAATTATCGTCTTTTTTTCCTGTGGCTTTATATCCTAGAGCGACTAGAAAGGCTCTTAGGTATTTTCCGCCTTCGTTCATTCTAATAAATTCTTTGGTGGCTTTTTTTACTTCTTCGTTGTCGGTTTCTTTTATTAGTGATTTGTTGTAATTGTTTATGGCATTTATACATTTTTCTTTTATTTCTTTATATTGTTTATCAAATTCTTCTATTTGTTTTACTTCATTATTCATAGGTTCCTCCAATTTTATATAAATATTATATCATATGTTTTTTGGTTTGAAGAAAAAAATACCATTTGACGGTATTTATTTTGTATAGATGATTTTGGTTTAAATTGTGTAAAGGTGTGTTGTGGTGCACAGGGAAAATGGTTGACTGGACGGTTATTTTACGTTTTTATTTTTTTTGACTATTTTTGTATTATGTTACTTTTTTATTTTGAAAACATTGGGCGTTTAATCTACTACTTTGTTTCTATTATTTTTTTATATTCTTCGGTGTTTTTTAGGGCGTTTTCTTTTTCTTTGATGATTTTTTCGAATGTTTCTACGTTGTTTGTGTAGAAGGTGTAGGTTTTGTCTTTGTAGTTTATGTCTAATTCTATGTAATCTTCTGTTATATCACAATCTCTATTTATGTTGTTTTTGATATATTCGTATATTTCTTTTTTGGAGTTATTTATGATGTAGTCTGTTAGTGAGGTTATTGGGTAGTTATTTGGATAGATGTTTAGGTTTTCTAGTTCTATGTCTTTACTTATTATGTTTTGATTTATTTGGTTGTTTTGGTGTTTGGTAATGTAGCGGGTTAGTTCTTCGTTTATTTCGGAGTTTATTTGATAGGTTGTTTGGTTATGATTTTCGTAAGTGTATAGTGTTATTTCGAAACCATTATTTTTTATGTCTCTTAGGTTAGTACTTTCTAGGCCTTTTTTTATCATATTGATGATTTTTTTGTTTTCTTCTGGACTGAAGACTATTTTGTTTGTACTGATGGCGTAGATTTTATCGTAATTTATGTTTTCTATGGCTTCTTTGAATTTGGTGTTACTATATAGGATATTTTCTATTTGGTTATAGTCTTCTTCATTCATGTAGATTGGTAGGGTGTACGTTTTTCCGTTTGTTAGTTTAAGGGTGGCGGTTAGATTTTCTGTGTTTTCTTGATTGTTATTTTTGTCTATTAGGTTTTTGATGATGAGGTTTTTTAGGCTTTGGTTTTTGAAATAGACGTTTGATGTTGATTGGTTGTTATTTAGTGCTATGGATATTTCTTTGATTTGGGTTTGGTTTATGTTTTCTTTTGGCATGATTTTATGGTAGGAAAATAGGTAATAGTAGGTACCTATGATGATAGTTGTTATGGTGAAATATATTAATGATGTGGTTATTTTGGTTATTTTTTTTCTAGTTATTAAATCAAATATTAGGTAGTATATTAGGGTGGCTATTATGATAAGTAGAGCGGATGGGATTTCTCCTTTTAGGTATGTATAGGAACTTAACATAATTAAAGGGATAATGGTTAGGGATTTTACTGTGTTATGGATGTGAATGCTTTTGAAGGATGTGTCTATTATTTCCATTTGTTTTTTTCTATATGCATATATTCCTATGGCAAAGTATATGATACTTAATATTAGTGATTTGGCTAATTGACTTATGGTGATGTCGTAGTTATTATAGTTCATGTATATTAATGATGGGTAGGTATATGCTAGGTTGTATTTTGGTGATTCGTTATATATTACTGAGCCTTGATATATTCCTTTATTACTGTTTTGAAGGCATTTTGTGTCTTTTAGGCAAGTATAGTTTTCGGGTTTGCATTCGTTATTTTGGCAAGTTATAGTTAGTTCTTTGTTTGTTTCAAAACTGTTATAGGCACTATGCGTGAATGGTATTAGAAACAATAATAGGATGGTTACTATAATGGTTGTTATTATGTTTCCGCTTAGGCTTATGGCAAGGTTTGAACTGGTGAAGATGAGGGTGTATGTTATTGTCCATATGAAGAAATAGTCTATCATTTGGCTTTTTGATATTATGATGTTGGGAAATATGCTTCCTGTTATGAGGATTAAACATGTGCTTATTAATATGGTAAGGATTAAAAGGGCTATGCCACCTATGGTGTTTGTTGCAAATAGGGTTGATCTATTTAAGGGCATGGAGTTTATGAAATCTGATTTATTTCTTTTGAATACGAAACCAAATAAAGTAAATGATACAATGATGGGTATTATATACATTCCGATTATGGCAATTAAACTTAATGAAGTGAAGGTCGGATTTGTGTAATCTAAATCTTTTGATGATATAACTAATGATAGAATGCTTAATAAAGGTACGGATAGAAGGGTAACTGATAAGAGGCCTTTTGATTTTTTTATGTTTTGGATTAGGTAATTTAAATTAAACCATTTTACTGAATTCATATCCTTTTGCCTCCATTTCATATATAAATATTTCTTCTAGGGTTAGGGGGGTAAAGTCTAATGTTATTGGTTTTAATTCTTCTAATATTTTTTCTTTGTCTCCTTTGGTGATGATGGTGACTATATTACCATTTTTGGTATAGTTAATAAGCTCTAGTTTTTTAAAAAGGGTTTTGGAGTTGTTTTCTTTGAGGGTTATTTGAATTTTAAACATTTTGTTTTTTATTTTATCGAGGTTATCTTCTAGAATTATCCCTCCTTGGTACAAAATTCCTATGCTTTTACAAATGTCTTCTAGTTCTCTTAGGTTATGGCTTGTGATGATGATGGTTGTATTTTTTTCTTTATTTTGGTTTATTAATATTTCTTTTAATTTTTTCCTTATGACTGGATCTAGTTCATCAAATGTTTCGTCTAATAATATATACTCGCAATTTGTGGAAAGGGCACATATTATGGCTATACATTTTTGGGTTCCTTTGGAAAGGTTATTTATTTTTGTATTTAAATTTAGTTTGAATGTTTTGACAAGGTGTTTGAATTTTTTCAGGCTAAAGTTTTTATATAGGGTTTTATAAAATTTTGCGTGTTCTAAGATGGTGTAATTAGGAAAGGTGTATAATTCGTCTGGAATGTATACAACTTTTTGTTTTAGTTTTTCACTGTGGAGAATGTTTTCTTTTTCTATAATTATTTGTCCTTCGTCTGGTTTGAATATTCCGGCTATTAGTCTTAGGATGGTGGATTTACCAGTGCCATTTGCTCCTATGAGGCCATATATTGTTCCTTTTTCTATTTTGCTATTTAGTTTGAATATTACGGGATTTTCTTGGTAGGTTTTGGTTAGGTTTTTTAATTCTATCATGGGTTTACCTCCTTGTCTTGGTATAACTCAATTATATTTATATTTTATGGCTTTGTCAATTTTTTATAATTAAAAGCTGTTAGTTTTTTCTAACAGCTTCGTTTGGGTGTTTTGTTAAAGTTTTTGATGGTTTTTTTTGTGGGGTTGGTTGGTCTTTTAGGGGGACATTTACTTCTTCTAGGTATTCTTCTAGTGAGAGTTTGTGCTCATCTGATATGTTTTCCATGATGTCTTTGAGTCTTATGGCTAGAAAGTCTAGATATGCTTTGGTTTCTTCTGTTTGTGGTTCTAGTTCTAGAAGAACATTTGCGGCTTCAATTAAGTCTTCCCCTATTTCAAATAGTTGTTCATCTTTATCAAAGACATATTCTATTTCGCTTATATTTGATAGTTTTGCGCTTAGTGCATTATCTGGTATTATTAAGTCTTCTGAATGTCCCTCGGTTAATATAAGGGAATCGGTTAAGGAAGGTGATGCAAAATACTGCTCGTAGTAGACTATTTGATATGGTATTTCTTTTTTTGATAATTCATCATACATTTTTAATGATCTTAATAGATGATTTTGCAATATTTGATGTGAGCTTGCGGTGGTTTGACTTGGGATAATGTTACTTTCATCTAATCCATTTATTTTGCCTGTTAGTCTATTTATTATTAATAGTTCTTTTCTTAATTCTTTTTCATTTATGTGTGGTTTTTCCATTGATATTTGAACTTCTTCGATTTGATCTTGAATGGCTTTTTCTATCGCGTTTTTTACTTGTCTTCTAAAACTTTCTTCCTCTTTTATTTCTTCTATGAGGTATTCGTTTCCATTTTTTAGGAAGAACCCTAATTCATCATTTATTATTTCTAAAATTTGTTCTTTATTATTATCATTTATGTTTAGTTTTGATATAAGATCTTCTTCAAGTTTTAGTAGAGATTCTAATTGTTTAAAGGATGACCTTTTTTGAGCTAGTTTATCTATTTCGTCTAGGATTTGTTCTTCTAGTTTTATTATGTTTATTAGATTTTCGCATGTTGTTTCATCTATTTGCGGGCAATCTTCGTTTGTTTCTTCACATTGATTAAATCCGTTTTTGTTTAGAATTTTTTTTATTTCATCTATGATTTGTGATGTAGTTTCTTCTATTTTACCATATTCCAAAAATTCTTTTAGGGCGTTTAGGGTTTCTGGTGATAATTTTTTTATCAATTCTATTATTCTTTCTTTATTGATTTCTTTATTTTGATTAGAGAATGTGGAATCTAGTAATAGTCCTTGGACAGCATCTGCTATTGCTTCTTCTTTTTGGGTTTTATATTCTTCTTCTGTCATTTCAAGCATTTCGGCTCTTAGAGCGTCATCTACTTCTAAAATGTTTTCAGGGTTGTAGTCTAGCATTTCTAATGTGTCATCTAGGTGTTTGTTTTTAAATATGAATTCATATTTGTATTTTATTAGTTCTTCTTTGTCTTCTTCATCTTTTATTTTTGTTTCTAGGAATTTTATGTATTCTTCGTCTAGTTGGTGCTGGAAGGATTGTTCGTTTTCAATATAACTTTCCATCATGATTTCTTCATCATCTAAAAATGTTATTTCAAGTGTTGGGATGTTTATTTCTATTTCGTTTAGGATGTTTTCTATTCTTAAGGTTATGACATTTAATTTTTTTTCTAATATTGTATTTGTTTTAAACTGTTGGATTAAATAGTTTTCACATTCATCTAAGACATTTATATCTTTGTTTATTTGGCTTATTAACCTATTTTCTTTTGTTGTTAACATATGAAGATATTCTTTGGCTTTTTGATATTCTTCTTTGTTGTAACTACCTTTTATTTCCCAATCACTTAGTTTTTGTAATGTGTCATATCTTTTGATTAAGATGATTATTAGGCCCTCAATTATTCTTTTTGCGTTTGTTTCTTCGTTCATTTTATTTCCCCCTGATTTATATTATTTTCTTTTTTTGGTTATTTTTTGCATGTTTGTTATTAAATAATATAGTGATAATGTTATTAGATATAGTCCTGACAATTTTATGTATATGGTGGCTAGGGTTATGGGTTTTAGTATTAGTATTATAGCAATTATGAATGAGGTGATTGCTAGGATTTGATTTTGATCTTTGTCTTTTTTTACTAAATAATATTTTATTATAAATGATAATCCTGATATTAATGCATACAGTGATATTAAGGACGGAATGTTTGTTCTAAATGATTCAAAGTTTGTTAATGTAAATAGAGCTAGGTAGATGTTTATTGATGCTATAAAAAGATTTAAAAAATCTTTTGTTTTGTATTCTTTGTTATCAAAAAAGTTATATAAAAGAATGGCTCCTGATGTTATAAATATTATGATAAAGACTAGCCATAAATTTTCTATGGTGTTTAGGGCTGAAAAGGTTATTAGAAATCCTAATATAAATATTAATAGTGAATTTATTAGTTCAATTATTGTATTTCTATTTTTCATAATTTTCTCCTTCTTTATTAAATTATACATTTATCTTTTTGTTACGTCAAATTTATCTTTATTTTTGGGATTAAACATGCTATAATGAAATGGCTAAAGGAGGATTTTATGGTTATTGTGGATTTTATTTTAAACTGTGATGAATATATTGGTCAGTTTATTGGTGAATATGGATCTATTGTTTATCTGCTTTTGTTTGCAATTATTTTTTGTGAAACTGGCCTTGTTGTTTTGCCTTTTTTACCTGGTGATTCTTTGATTTTTGCGGCAGGAACTTTTGCGGGTGTTGGTGATTTAAATTTATTTATTTTACTGTTTTTAATTATTTTTGCGGCAATTTTAGGTGATACTATTAATTATGAGATTGGTAAGCATTTTGGTCGTAAGCTTCTTAATAATAAACGGTTTACAATTATTAAAAAGGAAAATTTAGATAAGGCTGATGCTTTAATTGCGAAGTATGGAGCTGGTGCGGTTTTTATTGCTAGGTTTATGCCTATTATTAGGACTATTGTTCCTTTTGTTGTTGGTATGGGAAGGCTTGATTATAGGAAATTTATTTTGTTTAATGCTTTAGGTGGTATTATATGGGTATCTTTATTCTTATGCTTGGGTTATTTCTTTGGCAATATTCCTGTGGTTGCTGATCATTTTAGTTTAATTATTATTTGTATTATTTTTATCTCTTTGATTCCAATTATTTATGCGGTATTGAAGGCTAAATTTGGTTCTAAAAAAAAGGCTTAGGCCTTTTTTTGGTGTTTATTTATTAGTCCATATATTATGAACATTATTATGGATATTACTATTGTAATTAATCCATTTATAAGTATGGTGTGTGAAAGTCCATTACTAAGGGTGGTTGCCATAAATGATAGGTTATATTTTGTTAGAATTATGGCGAGTATATCGGTTATGATGAAACTTGTTCCAATTAGAAGTAATCCTGTTATTAGTAATGATGAACCGCTATATACTAGATATTTGTTTTGTTTTCTTTTGGTTATAAAGATTATTACGAATGAGAGTAGTATTGTGGTTATTAGGGCTATTTTTACTTGATTACTAAAGATAAATCTAATTTTATTTAGGGTTTCTTCACTTATTTTTTGATCTACGGTTTTACTATTTGGAAGGTTATTTATGATGCCGGCACTTATACTTTTCATTCTAATTAGTAGAACGTCTTTTTTTGTATCACTCATTTTTGTGCCACTTTCTTCTATCCATTTATCCATATTTTTATCTAGAATGTCGTTAAATTCTTTGCTTGTTGCGGCTTTTGATTTTTTGTCATTTATTATGTAATTTGTAGTTGTTCCAACTACGCCACCTAAGAATTCTTTGACTTCTTTTGAATTAAAAATTGTGTTTACTAATTTTTCTGATATTCCATGTTTTTCGGCTTCGGTGTATGCTGTATCTATGATGTCTGATATTTCTTGATTGCTGCTGCCAGAGCTATTTTGAATTTTTTTTATTTCGTGGGTGACATTTATATCACTTACGGCTTTTTTTAGGTTTTCCTCGGTAAAATATGTACTTATGATACCAAGAAATAATAAGATGAACAAGGTTGGTATTATTATTAGGGAAAATATTAGTGCAGCTAAGGTTTTTAGTTTTTGCATTTTATTTCACTCCTTTGTTTATACAATTATACCAAAATTTAAATATTTAATAAATGGTTATTGGTTATAATTTTTTGATAATAAAGCTGATAGTTTTTTGCTATCAGCTTTGTATTATTTGATTTCAATAACTTTTTTAGATTTTTCACTATCAATTTTCGGTACTTTGATTTTTAAAACTCCATCTTTGAATGTGGCTTCGATGCCTTCTTCATCGATATCACCTACGTAAAATTTACGTTCCATGCTTCCAAAGAATCTTTCTTGACGAATGATGTTTTTGTCTTCTTGTTCTTCTTCTTTTTCTTTTGTTGCTTTGATGGTTAGGTAACCATTATTGCATTCGATTGCTATATCTTTTTTGTCAATTCCTGGGATGTCTGCTTCTATATGATAAGCACCTTCTTTTTCGTAGATATCACATTTCATTGTATCGAAATTTGTGTCTGTCATTAGACCGTCTAGGATATTATCTAAATAAAGTTTTCTTGGTAACATACTCATATGTATCCCTCCTTTACATTATAAATATATCACTTTCTTTAGCACTTGTCAAGTGTAAGTGCTAAAAAATGATTTCTTTATTATTGTTTACATTTTTTTCTAAATTATTCTTTTATTTTAATCTTACAATGTGTAGATAGGCGCTTGTTTCTGATGCGAGGGTTATATCTACATTAACATTTGAAGTTATTGTTACGCTTATTGAATCACCTTTTTTTAATTCTGCGATTGTTGTTGATTGGATGACTTTTTCTTCTCCTAGGGTTACGGTTTCTTTGATATTTGAACCTGGAATGGTTACTAAATTACTTTTTAGGGCTGCAACTAGTTGAGATGCTTGTGAATATTTGGCTGATATATAATAGTCTATTTTATAAACTCCTTCTTCTTTTATGTTCATGGCATTGGATGCTGTTGTGATGATGTTTGACGTTGGACCTGTTTTGTCTAGTGGTATTGGGGCGGGGGTGTTTGCGATGGCATTTATTGTTTTGGTTACATCTTGATATTTTGAACCGAAATCTGTGGCGACGGTTCCAGCAGGTCCTTGATCTCCTTGCTCTCCTTTGTCACCTTTGGGGCCGGTTGGACCTTGTTCTCCTTTTTCACCGTCTAGGCCTTTTGGACCTACTAGTCCTGTTAAGCCTCTTGGGCCTTGCTCTCCTTTGGGGCCGGTTGGTCCTTGCTTGCCTTGTTCTCCATCTAGGCCTCTTGGACCTACTAATCCTGTTAATCCTCTTGGCCCTTGCTCTCCTTTGGGACCGGTTGGGCCTTGTTCTCCTTTTTCCCCTGTTTCCCCTTTTTCTCCTTGTGGTCCTTCTTTTCCTTCTGGTCCTCTTATTCTTCCAACGTTTTTCCATGTGTTTAGATTATTTGACCATATATATAAATCTTCGCCTACTATGTAAGCATCTTCATTTTGTCCTACTGGATGATTTTTTATTAATTCTTCTAAGGTTTCATAGGTGCTTAATATGTTAAGGCCTAGCCCTCTTGGCCCTGTTGGACCGGTTGGGCCGGTTGGGCCTTTTATTTCAAAAGCATTATATTGGGGTTTACATTTTTCATCTTTTTTTATTTTTTGTAAGGCATTTTTGATGATATCTTTTTCCATAGAAACTCCTTTCTTTTTATTTTATGAAAAAAGACACTTTGTTATGTGCCTTTTAGTATGTAAATTTGTTTTTTTGTGGTTCTCCATCAAATTGATATCTTAGGGTTATTATAATCATTATTATGAATATGGCGAGTTTTATTAATTCGTTTGGTAGGTTAAACATTTGGGATATTGTTTGGGTAAATAATAGGCTTCCGCTTATGGATGTTATGATTATGATTAGTGATTCTGTGTATTTGATGGCGAGGAATCCTACTATTATACCAATTATTGGTCCTAGTGTTGTTTTTATGAGTTCTATGTCTACGTTTGTATATATTATGGCGGTTGTTAGGGTGAAGCAAAGAAAAAATACGCCTATTTTGTATAGTCCCATGCTTAATGCGGCAAAGATTATACCGAATGATAATGATAGTATTATGGATACTAGTTCACTTCGGAAGCATATTTCTCCAAGGTAATTTCCTAGGTTATATCCTAGTATTATGGCAAGTACTACTATTATTATTTTGTTTAGTTTTAGTCCGAAAAAGCCTAAGGCTAGTGCTATTACTAGGGCTAGTACTAGTTTTTCTGTCATTGTTTTTTCTCACTTTCTAAGGTTATTTTTAGGGTTTCTAGTAGTAATTTTTTTGTGTTTTCATCAATGCTATTTGCTTCTTTTATCATGGCTGTTATTTTGTCAAATTTTATTGTTTTTAGGTCTCTAAAATGGGTTACACCACTTTCTTTGATGATTTTAAAGAAAGTTTCTGTTAGGTTTTTTCTTATTTCTTTGGTGGTTTCTTTCATGAAACTTTCAATTTTTTCTTGAAATTTTAGGGCTATGGATGAGGTTTCTCCTTCTTTTAAAAATTGTCCAAAGCATTCCCATGATGTTGGATCGTGCTGGGAGATGCCTTTTTTTGTTGATTTTATTGGTTGGTAGGCTACTGGTGATTCTAGAAGTAGTCCTACTATACTTTCTTCTGGGATGAATGTTTTTATTTTTTTTGATATTTTTTGAAGGTCTTTGTTTGTTATTTGTTCTTCTAGGAAACCTGGGCCATCATTATTGTATATGGTTATGATTCTTTTTTCGATTTCTTCTTTTATGCCGATGGCACTTGATATGGCGAGGTTGCCTCCTTTGGAATGGCCACCTATGTATATTTTTTCATCGGTTTCTTTTACTGTTTTTTCTAAGTATTCTTTGGCGTAAGTTTGGGCTTTTACTGGGTAGGTGTATGAGAGTTCAAAGTCTTCTTTCCATCCTGTAAGGGAATTGTCGGTTCCTCTATAGGCGATGAAGCAACTATTTTTTTCGTATCGTATTGTTATGGCGCTGAACTGGGTTTCTTTGTTTAGTTTGTTTATGAAATTTTCTATTTTTATATTTTTATATCTTTCGATGTTTTTTATTTGGTTTAAAAGTTCACGGCTTTTAAATATCATGGTATGTGGTGGGAGATTTTTTGTTTGTAGTTTATTTGATATTTCGGTTAGGGGTAAGGGACTTTTGTATTTTATTGTTTCTAGTGGTAGGTATGCTAGGACGACAAATAATACATTATCCATGTCGTTTAGTGGTATTTCTTTAAATGTATATTTTCCGTAGTATTTTATATATTCTGTTACAGTATTCATGTTTTTTCACTTCCCTATTTTAATTTTATCATAAGGGGTTGTTTTGGTAAAGGGTGTTTTTTTATGGTTCCCATAATTTCCCATTATTTTATCAAATTATATACATATTATGATGATATTATTGTTACAGAGTTTTAAGGAAACTCTAAAGGACGTGATAAATGATTAAATTATAATACATTCTCTTACTTACTATCTATATTCAATAAAACCTGTGATTTTTGTTTCACAGGTTTTTTGTTAGATTAATTCTTTACATATTAGATTTGAAAGTTCTGTTGGGTTTTCGATTGGAAGTCCTTCTATTAATCTTGCTTGGGCGTATAGTATTTTTCCATAGTTTTTAAGTTCTTCTTTATCTTTTTTATATAATTCTTTTAGTTTGTTTGCAATTGGGTGATTTTCGTTTATTTCTAGTATCATGGTGGCTTTTATTTCGTTATTGTTCGGCATGTCGTTCATTATTTTTTCCATTGATGTTGATACGGCACCTTCACTAGTTAGGCAAACTGGATGGCTTTTTAGTTTGCTTGTGAATTTTACTTCTTTTACATCTTCAATGGCGGTTTTTAGGGTTTCTAGTAATTCTTTGTTGTCTTCGTTGATTTTTTCTATTTGTTTTTTTTCTTCTTCTGTGTAGTTTGATGATTCACTTGATGATACGTTTACGAATGTTTTGCCATCATATTCTCTTAGGGCTTGCATGACGAATTCGTCACCGTAGTCGGTTAGGTATAGTACTTCACACCCTTTTTCGACAACACTTTCTGTTTGTGGTAGCATTTTGGCTTTTGATGTTGTTTCAGCGATGGCGTAGTAAATGTTTTCTTGATCTTCTTTCATTCTTTCTTTGTATTCTTTTAAGGTTGTGTATTTTTCTTCGTTTGAACTATTAAATAGTAATAGGTCTTGTAGTTTATCTTTATCCATTCCAAAATTGTTGCATACTCCTACTTTTAATTGTAAGCCAAAGTTTTTAAAGAATGTTTCGTATTCTTCTCTTGATTTTTCTAGTAAGGTAGTTAGTTCTTTTCTTATTTTTGTTTCAATATTTTTGGCGATTTTTTGAAGGGTTTTGTCTTGTTGTAATGTCTCACGAGAAATATTTAATGATAGATCTGGACTGTCGATTACACCTTTTACGAAACTGAAATAGTCTGGTAATAATTCGCTGCATTTTTCCATAATTAGTACACCATTTGAATATAGTTGAAGACCTTTTTCGTAATTTTTGGTGTAGTAATCATATGGGGCGTGTGATGGGATGTATAGTAAGGCATTGAAGCTTACTAGCCCTTCGGCGTTAAAATGCATTACTTTGAATGGTTTTTCATAATCAAAGAATTTGTCACTATAGAAGGTGTCATATTCTTCTTTAGTAATATCTTTTTTTGTTCTTTTCCATAATGGTATTAGGGTGTTTATTGTTTTTTCTTCGGTGATAGTTTCGTATTTGTCTTCTCCTTCTACTTTCTTTTCTTCTTCTACCATCATGGTTATTGGATAGGTTATGTAGTCTGAGTATTTTTTTATTAGATTTTGGATGGTATAGTTTTCTAAATATTCATCGTAGTTTTCTTCTTCCTTATTTTCTTTTATTTTTAGGGTTATTTCGGTTCCATAGGTGTCTTTTTCACAGTCTTTTATGGTATATCCATCTATGCCTTTTGACTGCCAGATGTGGGCTTCTTTTTCATTATAGGCTTTACTTACTACTTTTACTTCATCGGCAACCATAAAGGCTGAGTAAAATCCTACTCCAAATTGTCCTATTATATCGATGTTTTCTTTTTTTTCATTTTCTTCTTTGAATAGTGATGAACCACTTTTGGCGATTGTTCCTAGGTTTTCTTCTAGTTCTTCTTTTGTCATTCCGATTCCGTTATCGGTGATGGTTAGTAATCTTTTTTCTTTATCTATTTTAATGTTTATTTTGAAATCATCTGTGTTTATTTTTATTTTTTTGTCTGTTAGGGATTTGTAGTGTAGTTTATCGATTGCATCTGAGGCGTTTGATATTAACTCCCTTAAGAATATATCTTTGTTTGTGTATATGGAATTTATCATTAGTTCCATTAGTTTTTTTGATTCTGCTTTAAATTGTTTTTTTGACATGTTATCATCCTTTCTTATTTTCCTTTACATATTTATATTATCATTTCATTTGGCACTTGTCAATAGTGAGTGCTAGAAAATTATTTTTTTAGGATGTCTCTTGCGGCTACTAGGCCTGTGGCAGCGGCGGTTACTATGTTTCCTGCTTTTCCAGCTCCGTCACCAATGAAATATATATCATAATTTTCTAGTTTAAAGTTGTTATTGGTTTCTATTTCGTTACTGAAAAATTTTATTTCTGGTCCATATAGAAGGGTTTCTCCGTTATTTACTCCTGGTATTATTTCGTTTAATTTGTCTAATCCTTCTATTATGTTTGTGATTATTCTATGGGGCAAGACTAGGGCGAGGTCACCAGCTACGCAATCTTTTAAGGTTGGGGTTATAAATCCTTTATTTATTCGATGCCATTCACTTCTTCGCCCATCTTTTAAATCTTTTAGGGTTTGAATTATTGGTTTTCCATCTCCTAGGACGTTGGCTATTCTGGCTATACTTTCTCCATATTGTCTTGTATTTGTTACTGGTTTTGTTAATGTTACTTTGCTTATAAAGGCAAAGTTGGTATTGTTTGACTTTTTTTCTTTTAGAGCATGGCCATTTACACATATGTATCCATAGTAGTTTTCTTTTGCGACAAAACCTCCTGGGTTTGTACAAAATGTTCTTATTTCATCACTGTAGGTGTCGGTTTTTATAAAGATTGTTGGGTCATATATTATTTTGCATAGTTTTTCCATTATTTCTTTTCTTACTTCTACTCTAACACCTATTTCTATGCTTTTTGAGGTGTAAGCGATGTTGTATTTATCGGCTAGTTCTTGGACCCATTTTGCTCCTATTCTACCTGGAGCGATTATTATCTTTTTTGTTTCGTATGTTTCGGTTTTTTCTTTGTTTTTGAAAATTACTTGGTGTTTGTCTTTTTTTTGACTTTTTATATCTATTACTTTTGTTTGCTCTTTTAATTCTACTCCTTTTTCACTTAGAAAATCTGAAAATTTTTGAATATATGTTGGCAAGTGATCACTGCCTAGGTGTTTTTGTTTTATTATTAATAATCTTGCTCCTATTTCTGTTACTTTTCTTTTTATTTTGTTTGCTTTTTCTAGATTTGATGGATATATATCGCTATCCATTTCAAATTCGTTAAATATTTTTTCGCAATCTTCTATTAAGGCGTTTCCGGCTTCTTCATCCATGTATTTAAATAAATCACTTTTTCCTAATTTTGGTATAAAGTTAAGTTTTCCATCTGAAAATGTTCCTGCACCACCATAGCCTGACATGATTTGGCATGGATTACAATTTAGGCATTTTTTTGTTTTGGCCATTGGGCATTTTCTTTTGTTAGCAAATTTTCCTTCGTCCAGTAAGAGAATTTTTTGTTTTGGGTTTTTGGTTATTAGTTCATAGGCGGAGAATAATCCAGCAGGACCTGCTCCTATTATTATTACATCGTACTTCTGCATATTTTATCATCCTTTCTCTTTAATTATATCATTAATTGTTTGTTTTATTTCAGTTTTATTGTATGTTTATATAGATATGCTACCTATTTAGTACTATATTAAATTAATTATTGTTTTGGATATTTTGTTTAGAATGAACGTTTTTTATATGAAAAAACACCTTTAATGTTCTTTCTAAAATTATTTTATGAACTTTAAAGGTATTATAATTACTATAGATTATTTATTGACGTATTTTTTTACGAATTAATGCTACTAATATTGTGAATGATATAATGGTTAAAATAATGTAATTAAATATTGGATCATTTGTATTTGGATTTTCTTCGATTTGATTATCATTAATTATGGATTCTTCATTTGTTTTTTTGAAGGTTGCGGATATATTAATATTATAGCTATCTTTAGTAAATTGATATATATTTGCTTTTATTTCTTTATAATCTAGATATTCTCCATTGGAGTTAAGTATATATAATTTATCAAGTTCATATCCATTATCTGGTGTGACTTCTATGGTTGAATTATTTTCGTTATATTTTATTGTACCATGGTTAAATTTTTCTTGGTCAGTTATGTCTAAAGTGGACAACTGAATTACTGGTCTTAATCCTGATACGTCGTTTGCTACTCCTATTTTGTTTTCGGCGTTAATATAGTAATAATAATCATTTTTAAAGTTATCTTTTAACCAATATGTTGTGTTTGCATAAATTGAAGAAAGGCTACTAGTGTTATATGCAGTTGTTATTGAATTTGAATCTTCGGCGACGAAATGATTTAATGAATAGTTTGTCTCTGCATCACTTTTATTTAAATAATCGATTGATATGATGTTATATCCACTATTAAATAGTCTATCTTTGTAATCTTGAAAATATATTTTTGATGTTTTATATGATACTCTACCATAGTTTGGTGTTGAAGAGTCAACCCAAGCTCTTATTGAAGAATCTTGTAATCCTATTTCTTTATTTTTATTATAATAATATCCTACGTTTAAATTATATTTTGCAAAATAGTAATTGGTGTTGTTTTCACCTTTTTTTAGGAAGGTGAAACATTGTGGTGTATTGTTAATGTTTAAGCATATATCATTTTTAGAGGTGATAATATTTTGTTTTTTTATGTAATTAATTTTGGAGTTATTTAAATATTTGGTTTGAATTTTTATTACTGGCCTTACTCCAGAATATCCACTGGATTGTTTATTTATTGTATTGTTTTCACCATTTATAAAATATTTATTTGAGGAATCATACATATCTTTAAGCCAGTATGAAGTATTTGCATATTTATTACTGTTATAAGTGTAGGCAGTTCCTTCACTTGAATTGGTTAATAGTAAATAGTTTATGGCATCGTCTCTTGATAGTAAATCGATATCTTCAGTTATAAAATTATAATTGTTTTTTAATTCATTCTTATAGTTGTTTAGCCAATTTGTTAAATTGGTATTGAGTTCGGAAAGTTCTACTGTTCCATAGTTTGGGGTACTATTATTAATCCAAGCTCTAATGGAAGGGGCAGTAATTCCAATTTTAACGTTTGTATTAACATTATAGGTACCTACATTTAAATTATACATTGCTAGTAAATAAGTATATTTTCCATCATTTTTTAAAACGTGAAATTGTTGTGCGGCATTATAACTGGAATCGTCTTGTGTGTTAGTAACAGATATTTCGTCTCCTGTATTAATTGTGCTTGATGCATCGGCGTCTTTCCATGTGATGTTATCATTTTTAGTAGTAATATCCGCTGCTTGAACGTTATATGAAAAGCAAATGGATACTCCTAATGCTATAAATAAATATTTAATATTTTTCATCATACCACCTCTACCATAATAATTATAACATATATGATTTTAAATGTAAATTTAAGTTTGAAGTGTTAATTTAAATTTGAAGTGCAACACTTCAGTATTGAAAAAGACATATGAGTAATTTATAATACTTTTTGGAATCACTTGATATTAATGTGCTAAAAGAGGTGGGTATTTAACTAATTATTTACATACTTTGATTTATTTTTTAATTTTATTACCTAGGCTTTTGATATTATAGTTTATATTAATTATTCGTTTTTTGTTTTTTTTCATATTATATTTATGAAAGGAGGGCATTTATGAATAATAAATATTCTAAAAAAATTCAGTGTATTTTAAAGGAGGGTGAGAGGTGTAAAAAATTACTTGGTCCGGCGGCTGGGCCTAGAGGGGCAACGGGTCCTACTGGGCCTACTGGGCCTACTGGTCCTACGACGATTGTAACGGTTGATTACGGTAGTAAGTATGACGCTCAAGGAAATACTATTACGCTTACGGCTAATACTTTGTCTACTGTTCCTCTTAATAGTTCAGGACCTCTTTCTGGTATTTCTGGGGAACAGGCTAATATTTTGACTGTGAATAAGAATGGAATTTATTTAATTAATTACGGGTTTACTGGGAAGTCTAGTGCGAGTACATCACTTACTGTTGAGGTTGTTCAAAATTCTAATCCTGTTGCTAGTTCTTCTTTAATAAGGGATGTTACGGCTAATTCTATTGAGGCTTTTTCAGGTAGTGTTATTGCTATGCTTAGTGCGGGTGATGAGATTAATCTTGGTATTGAGGCTACTGATTCGGCTACTGTAACTCCTAGTTCAGGCACTAATGCTTATTTGACTATTAGTCAACTTGCATAGTTTTATTGAACTTAATCTTAAAATTTATAAAGAGGATTGTAATCTGTAATTTACGGATGACATTCCTTTTATTTTTGATATATAAAAACCTCATTTCTAGTTTTAAGAAAACGGGTTTTTATCATTGTAGTTATTTTTTACTTTTATTTTACAATAATCTATTATTTTTTTAAAACATTACTTTTTGCGACGCTAAAAAGTAACTTTGTCTAGGTCTACTAAAACTCCATCAATTAATGAATATAAGTATATTTCTATTTTTTTTGTTGTTATACTTTGAAGATATTTTCTATAACCATTTACTTGGTTATAATATTCTTTGTCTTTGGTATTTTTTAGTTTGTAATCTATGATGGCGTATTTATTTGGATATTCAATAAGTAAGTCTATGAAACCATGCATGTCTTTATTTTCTTCTTTATAGATGAATTCATATTCTTTGTATAGGTTTATGTTTCCTTTTAGGATATTTGTATTTATGAATTTTTCTATGATGTTTTTTTCGAAGTTGTTTAGTGTACTGTAGTCTGGATTTTCAAACTCTATTAGTTCTAGGATGTTATGCATTTTTTTACCGAATTCTATGTTTTTTTGTTCTTCTTTGGTGTATAGGTTGTTTGTGGTTTTGGAAAATCTTGTTGATGTTATTATTTTGTTTTGGAAGTTGTATTCGTTTATTTCTAGTCTTGTCGCTGTTTCTTTTAGAGTATTTAGTCCTGCTTTTTTTGTTAGATTATAGTCTTTTGTTAGTCCTATTTTTTCTAGGTTTATTTCTTTTATGTATGGGGTTATGTAGTCTTGTACTGTATTCATTATGTCGTTAAATGAGTTATATTTTCCTCTTGCTAGGGTGTTTATGACTCCATTTTCTTTGAATGATAATGGATTTGGTTTTAATGAGGTTATTATTATCATTTTTTCTCTTGCTCTAGTTAGGGCGACATAGAATAATCTTAGTTTTTCGGATATTTCTTCTTTTTTGTAATTTTCTTTTAAAAGTGTTTTTAAGATGGTTGTTTTTGGACCTTCTTTTAGATATGGGGTTATGATTCCATATTTTTCTGTGTAGGTGAATTTTTCTTTGATGTCTGATAGGTTGAATGTTTTGGTAAAACCTGAGAAGTAGCATATTCCGTATTCTAGTCCTTTTGAGGTGTGGATTGTCATGATTTTTACGGAGTTTGAATTTTCTTTATTGGTGGATAGTTTTATGTCTAGTTCTTGGTCGTATGTGCTGTTTAGGTAGGTTAAAAAGTCTTTGGCATCATAACCCATGTCGTTTAGTGTTTTAGATATGTTTATGATGGCGTCTAAAACAGTTATGTGCTCATTTATGTTTCCTACTAGGACTATTTTTTCGTAGAAGTTGAATTTTTCTATTATTTGGTTGCATAATTCATAGTTATTTATGTTATCTATGTTTTTTGATATTTCTAAGCATAGGTTATATACTGGGGTTTCTTTGTAGTTGTTTTGACTTATGATTTTAAATATTATGTCGTCGTTCATGCTGAAAAGGTAGCTTCTCATGAGGCTTGTTAGGGAGTATTTAAAGTCGATATCTAAGGTGTTTTCTTTTATTTTGAAGATTAGGTTATATATGTGTTTTATTAGAACCATGTCATCTGAATCATTTATTTTTTTGTCTCTATATATTGTAAGTGGGATGTTTAAGTATTCGAATACTTTTTTGTAGTCTTCAAATGATGTTGATCTATCGATTAAAATGACAAAGTCTTTGTAGTTTACGTCTCTTTCTTTTAGGGTTTCTTTATCCATTATTTTGTAGTGATTTTTTATTTTTTCTTTGATATCGTTTGCGATGGTGAATATTTCTATTTCTTTTTCGCTATATGGGAAGTCTTTTTCTTTTTCGTAGTTTAGAATTTCCATGTCGTAGTTTTCGTTGTTTACATTGTTGTATGCGGTGTTTCCGAAGACCATTTGGTGGGATGTTAGGTAGTCTGCTCCTCCTATTTGGTTATCCATGATTAGGTTGAAGATGGTGTTGATGTTTTCGGCGACTTCTTTTCTGGATCTAAAGTTTTTGTTTAAGTCTATTTTTTTTCCACCTTTATTTGCACTGTAGGTATCATATTTGTTTTTGAATAGTAAGGGGTTTGCGTTTCTGAAACGATATATTGATTGTTTTATATCACCAACCATGTAGACGTTGTTGTTTGCAAATAGCGAAATAAAAATGTCTTGTATGTCATTGGTGTCTTGATATTCATCAATTAGGATTTCTTTATATTTTTCTTTCATTTCGTTTTTGATGTTTTCGTTTTGTTTTAGAATATTTATGGCAATTTTGGCGATGTCGATGAAGTCGTATGTGTTGTTTATGTTTTTGTATTCCATGATTTGTTTATCTAGGTTTAAGATTATTTCACAGATTATTTCGGTATATTCTAGGGTGCTTTGAAGGCTTTCTTCAATTTCGTTTTTGTCTTGGTATTCACATAATTTTTCAATTTCGTTTTTGATTTGGGTTATTTCTTTTTTTAAGGTTTTGGCTTCTTCTTCGCTTCCTCTTGGAAGTGATGGGATTTTATTTGGTATGTTTAATTTTATTTCATCATAGTCTTTGGAATTTAATAGGGGATTTAAGGTTTCTAATAGTTTTTCTATGTAGGTACCATCTACGTATGTTTTTAGGTAATCTATTAAACTTTTTATTTGGTTTATTTTTTCTTTTATTAGGTTTTCATAGTCTTTTATGTATTTTTTTATTTGAGATTTGAAGGTGGCATTATAGTTTTCTAGGTATTCTCTTTTGTTTACAAGGTTATCTAGTTTTTCATTTATTTTTAGGATGGCTTCTTTTATTTCTTTATCGTCTTTTAGACAAAAGTCTGAGATTAGTTTTATGAATTTTGGGTTTTCTTTTTTGTAGTATTCGTCAAAGATACTTTCTAGGATGTTTTTGCTTTTTATTTTTGATAGGCTACTATCAATTATTGATATTGTGCTTGGAATGCCAAAAAGATATCCATATTTTTGGACGATTGATAGGCTGAAGGCGTCGAATGTTGTTATGTCTGATGTGTCTACCATTATGGCTTCTTCTTTGAGATTTTCATCGTTTAGTAGTTTTGTTCTTATTCTTTCTTTCATTTCGGCGGCGGCAGCTTTGGTGAATGTTAGTATAAGCATTTCATTTATGTGGATTCCTTCTTGTACGTGTTTTAATACTCTTTCTGAGAGGACGGCGGTTTTTCCACTACCAGCACCTGCGGATACGATGATGTTTGTTCCTTTTAGGTCGATGGCTTCTTGTTGTTCTTTGGTCCATTTAGGCATTTTTTTCACCTCCAAATTTTTGTGTTTTTATGTTTATGATGTTTTCTTCTTTTCTGAAGCATAGGTCTTTGAATTTACAGTATTCGCAGCCAATTAGTTTGTCATCTAGCCTTTTTGGGTTTACTTTAAATATACCTTCTTTTAGGGTGTTTGTGACTTCATTTATTTTTTCTTCAACTATTTGATTTATGTTTTCTATGTCTTCTAAAGTTACTAGTTTTGTGTAGTGGCTGAAGCCTGATTTGGTTGTACTCATTCCTTTTATGACTTTTGAGGACTGGTATGTTTTATCAAATTTTGAAATTAGGTTTTCGTTATTTATGGTATATCCATCTAGCTTTAATTTTTTTTCTTCATCTTCTTGTTTTGAGTCTGTGGATGGGGTGTTGAGTATTTTTTGTAGATAGAATCCAACTATTTGAACATTTTTATGCAATCCTTTGGTGGTTAGGTAGATGTATACTGGAAGCTGCAGGTTAAAACCATAGGTGATGTTATCGAGTGATGAAGGTAGATAGCCTGTTTTGTAGTCGATGATGGCCATTAGGACTTTTCCATCTTCTTCTTTGTATTTTATTTTGTCGATAAATCCTTTGAATTTAATTGTACTGTTGTTTGTGTCTAGGATGATTTTTTGTTCGGTTAATGTTTGATTTAGTTCACTATATTTTTCTTGTTTTTGAATGGTTTCTATAACATTTTCTAATACTGGTTTTAATTTTTTTATGAAGAATTTTTCTTTATGGGTTAGTGGGGTGTCTTTTAGATAATTGTTATAGCATTTATCTAAATCGAAATTTTCTTTATACATTTGTGATAGACATTCGTGAAATAATGAGCCGATTAAGGCGGAAAAGTTTTGTTCGAATTTATCTATTTTTAATATGTTTTGGATATAGAATTTGAATGTGCAGTGGAAATAATTATTTAGGCTTGAATATGATAGGAAATAGTTTTCTTTTAGGTAGTTTTCTAGTTCTTTTTGGATGTTTCCTTTGAAATCGTTTTCATATTTCATGTATGGTATAGTTTGGTATGTGGTGTATAGTGTTTTTAGGTCTTTGTTTATTTCACCAAATTTTACGTAATTATCTAGGTATTCTGTTAATATTTTTTGGTTATAGGCATTTGAATAGGTATGACTTATTTCTGGGTTTTTTATTTCTTTTAGACCTAGTTCTTGGATGAGTGGTGATGGATAGTATGAGTTATATTTATCTCTTAGTCTATATGATATTGTTAAGTTTTTATTTGATTTAAGATTATTTTTTAATTTTTGTTTGGCAGTTTTGAATTTCATTACTGAGGTGGATATTCCTAATTTTTCTTTTTCTTTATCTTTTATTAGATCATTATCTTGATATATTTGTGGAAAAGTTCCTTGATTAAATCCTAGAAGGAAGTAGTATTTTCCGTCTTTCATTTCACTTAGTTCACATACTGATATGGCATTTTCTAGTTTGGCTGCTCTTATTTTTTTTCGTTTTAGTTCGCCTGTGATAGTTTCGATGAAATCTTCGTCAACGTTTTCTAGGAAAGCGTAGTCGTTTAAAACTGATATTATGGCATTATAGATATCATTTTGTGGAAGATTTTCTAATGATTCTTGGATATTTTTTGTTTCTTTTAAGCGGTTTAAAAACGTTTTTACTGATGTTGTTCCATATATGTTTGTGGATGTTTCTAAGTTTATTGGTAGGTTGTATTGTTTAAAAATTCTTTTTATATCATTTATATATGATGATGTGTTTATTAGATATATGTCATTTATGTTTACTGTTTTTAGTAATTCACATATTTTTGTGGCGATGAATGATACCTCGGCTTCTTGCGTGCTGAATTCATATATTTTTGGGGTATATTCTTTTTGGGGTGTGGTGATATATCTCGTGTTATATTTATCTAATATATTTTTTAAATAGGGATCTATAGCATAGTCTATTATAACTATGCTTTTTAGAGATTTTTTAAACATTTTATTTTCTATTATTAGTTCGTTTTCTTTTAATTCTGTGTAATAGGGTTTTATTTCTTTGGCGTTATAAAATATGTTATCTAGATATTTTAGTGCTATTTCGTATTTTAGATTGTGTTTTTTTATTAAATAATAAATGGCTTTTTTTGAATATGTTCCGAAATAGTTTTTTTTAAATTCTTCTAGGGTCATGAATTTGATGTTTAGTATTTGTTTTGAATGTGCGATTTCTTTTAGAATATTCATTTTTATATTATTTGGTGTTATTATAAGATCATTATTTTTTATGTTTTCTATCATGGTTACTCTCCTTCTAAAATAAGTATAACATAAAAATTTTTATTTCGGACTTTTTTAAACAATTTTTATATGTGAAAACGAAAAAAGGTCTAATAGATTGATTCTATTAGGCCTTATTTTTATGCAACAAAAAAATTCGCAACGTCCTACTCTAGCTTTCACTACCATCGG
>CAVKYE010000012.1:0-41169 GCA_963660615.1 Vescimonas coprocola | reverse complement strand
TTTAAAACAAACCTCCATTCTAAAAGAGGACTTCTCATCCTCTCTATATATATGATATTGTAAAAGTTCCTTATTTCCTTTTTTTTAAAGTAAAAAAAACAATAAAGTATTTTAATAAAAAATAAACACCCAAAATAACATTTTAAACAAAAATAAAACAACAAAAAGACGATTTCAATATCGCCCTTTTATTTCACTAAAAAATATAACTAATTCCTGTTTTATAAAATCGTTATCTACAATCTTGTTTCAATTCCCACTTTCCTTTATTAAACTTATATATTTGATAACAAGTATCAAAAGATTTAATATCAACAGCCCCCTTACTTACAACCATCTCATAATTTCCATCAGAATCAAGATCCAAAACTTCAATCACCGAATATGGTGAAGATTCATTCTTGGCAATTTCTTGAACAACACTACCGTTTTTAACCATAAACATCTTTGATACATTAACCTCATCTACAAAAGATAAACTATAATTTGTAGTGGTATATATAATTTCATTCACACCATCATTATCAAAATCACAAGAAATTTTTCGCGTTTGATTTTTAAAACTATCAATTTTTGTTACACCACTTTTACCCAAACTAGTAGATAAAACACTATAATCATTATCATCATAATAACTACTTTCATAAGAAGCCAAAGAAATACCATCAATATTAGTTGCAAGCCTAACCTTTTTTAATTCCAAATCTTTATAAGATTTATTAAAATAATACCAATTATTTGAAGTATACTGCAAACTAACATCTTCAGTCACACCACTATCACTATAAACCGTATATTTTTGTTTCAAAACACTTTCAGTAGGCTTAGTAAGTTGCTTAAAATCATTCTTGCCCTTTTCAAATATTACAGTTTCATTAATTATTAAATACTTATCAGTCCCACCCTTACTAACTACAGAATAAATGACAGCACCAATAATTATAATAAAAAATATCACAAAAGCAAACTTTAAAGCACCCTTTTCCCTTTCACTCATCATTAATCACCAACCATATTAATTATATATAACATTATGCCCTAATGTCAACTTAAATTTACTCATTTATGCATAAATTATATTGAATAAAAACTATAATATTGATATAATTTTAAATAAGGGAGGCTGTGATAAAATGGAAGATGAAAATAAAATTAAAGAAAGAGCAAAACTAATAATCACCATACTCATCATCATAGGAATATTAATAACCGGATATTTCATATATAAAAATACCTTACTAAAAACAAATACTAATAATTTTACAGATTACTTAAAAAATAATGGATATAAAAAAAATAAAGATAACAGTTATACCAAAAGAATAGAAAATAATAATAAAACAATTGACTATTCATTTTCTCAAAAAACATATGTCATGTTTAAAGAAATAAATATTTACAATGAAAACACAAATGAAACTATATCATTAAGATATAACAATAATAATATAATTGAAATTTCATACATTATATCTGGAATAAATGTAAGCAATAGCTATGGTACATCTTATCAACAAGCAACCTACGATAAAAACAACAACTACAAATGTGAAATAATTTCTTCGCAAGGATTTAAAGCAAAATGTGATACAATGTTAAAAGAAGCAAAAACATTTAAAAAAGAAATAAACGATATACTAAAACAAAGTAATACAAATGCAAAATACATAAAATAAAGTATACCTAATTTTAGTTATAAAAACTTAAACATTTAAAAACTAAAATTACACTTATTAAAATATAACAAAAAAGAAAAATAAAATTAAAAACTGCAAAAAAATGATATAAACTCCTTTTCTTGAACATAGAAACGGAATTTATATCAAAAGTAGTTTTTTTCTTTATCTTGAAAAATTTACAAAATAAATCATATCATCAAAAAATAAGAAACATATCTATCCCTAAAATAATATTAGGGTAAAAAACAAAAACTAAGAACTCCATTTCAAAAATTCTTAGTTCTCAACAATCTACTAAATTGATAACTTTTTATTCAATCTTTCATCATTAACTTTAAACATTATCAGTACCAGATAATAAACTCATTTTTCATACTTCGTTCATCACTAAAATTAGAAAAAATAATAACTTTTAACAACATAAATATAATTATTATATTTTAATGTTGATTATTTACATTTTCACTATTATAAACTTCAACTCTCTTCTTCCAATAACTTTCTGAAATAGTAGCATCACCTACTTTTTCCAAATAATAATTACCATTATAAAGCAAATGATACTCAGCTTCACGCCTATTTAATCCGCCTTGAATCCCACCAATTCCAGTATGATTTAAAAAGAATTCATAAATATCATATGTTTTTAAATCAGAAGTTTGAGCCAACTTTGGAACAAATAAATTAACTGCTCCAGCAGGCCATTGATGATAAACCGAAGCCAATGCATGATATTGATATTCAGTCAAATTTTTTCCACCTGACTCTTTTATATAAGCCGCTTTAATAATATCAACATAACCATTAAGCAAATCTACAAGCATTTGATCTATATAAGATTTTTCCACACATCCATTACTCATATCGTCATAAAATTCACTATAACCAGATGACTCAGCTAATGCTTTATCAGATTTTTGAGTTATACCCCAAGCAGTAGTTTTACCAACATCACTTTTATCAGCAGCATCTTTATAACTTTTATATCCTTCTTTCCCTCTAACAGTACAAGAATCTGAAACACCCTCAATTGTTCCAATAAAATGAATTAAACCATCTATCGAACCAGAGGAATCACAAGCATTATTAGTTGTACTACCACTACCATCAGACGTACCAGTTTGACCATTTTGAACATCAGTAGCATACATTACCCTATAACTGTCAACAACCCAGCCACTATAATTATTATCCAAAGTATTTCCCTTAGAACTCCCAGGATCAAAAATAGTAACATCGCTATCAGAAACTGAATCAACAGCCACCCAGTGTTGACTACTACCATCATGATGAATTTGAATAACAATAAACTTTTGATACTTTCCTTCAGCCGCACTAGAAAGTTCCGAAGATAAAGTCTTAGCTAAAGTCGCTGTATCACTAATATTAGTATCATGAGAATCTCCAATTTTCCAATTACTAGCCAATCCTTGAAAGCCTGTCCATTGAAAAGCACCACCTGAAGTAAAACCACCATTTTTATTCAACGTAGTAACAAAAGCACCAGGATTAAAATTAGTATAACCATCAGGCAAATTAGTTATCTGCGTTCCAGACCTAGCAATTTGAATAGCAACACTAGTAGCTAAACAACCAACAGCCTTCACATTACGATCACCAATTGCAATATCAGCCCACTCATCATCATACTGTTTCCAAGAAGTATAATCTCCAGAAGAAGTTGTTGCCACACAACTATCATCATCCTCTTTAAACAACTGCCTATAAAGTTCAGCCAGTTTAATAATTCCATCAGCAATATTATCCTTAGCCGCCTGCTTTTTAGCCCGAGCTTCTTCAGTATCCTCACTCATATTTCTAATACTTTCATAAGTGCCACCAATAAAACCATTACTACATACATTTGGCATCGTAACAAACCTTTGAGCCTGTTGTTTTGACATATTTTCAGTATCACCAATTGCAATTCCCTGTAAAGCTTGAAAAGGAGAAGTAACTAAATCAAAAAGAGAACCAACACCACAAAAAGCAGCATTAAAAACATTCGCCCCGGTATTACCCAAATCACATAACACATCCTGAGTACAATCCGTATCAGTCATATTACCAACTAATCTACTACCAGCTAAAGCATATTTATATTTCTCATCACTATACTTAGCATTAAAAAAATCGTAACTAACATTTCCATCCTCATCAATTTTCCCCCATGATGAATCAATCATAACAATCAAAGCCGCAAGCAAAATATCAGTCTTATCACCAGATTTACCATACTTTTCATCAAGTTCATTAGATTCAGCCGCCGACTTAATACCATTTACCTGACTAGTAAATTCAGACTTATCAAAATTCTCATCATACTCACTACTCAAAATACCAGAAGAACTACCACCATAAAGAATTGTTGCCGCTAAAGCAACATCATCAACTTTATCCTGAAAAATCGATTTAATAATTTTAATTTTATCCCAAAACTGTCTTTCAGCCGCCGAACCACTTTGAAGAACCGCACTTTCCAAAACACTAGCCCTAGGAGTACTAAGAAATGAAAATGAACAAATCAAAACAATATAAAAACTAAACAATATTCTTCTAAAAAAAATTTTCATTTCATCACCACCATTAAAACTTATTTCTACGTTTATTTTTAATATACACCAAAAGCACAATCAACAAAATTGGAATAGCAAAAGCCAAAATCATTATAAAAGTATTTTTAGTCTGACTAACCAAAGCAGTTTTATCAGAAGGAATTTTCATCTCAATATTAATAGGCTTATTTAAATAATTAGATTCATTTATAATCCAAGTATAAGTATCACCACTAACCTTATCCGCATTATTACTAATAACCTTTAACTTAGTAGTAATATTTATAGTTACAGGACTTGCAAACAAATCATCCTCCAAAATAATACAATTAAACTTTTCATCAGTACTAATAGAAATATAATCATTAGAATTTTTAATCACATGAGACTGATAACACTTATTTAAAAAAGTAGAATTCTCATAATTAGAAAAATCATGCTTATAACTATAAACAACATTAAAATTACCATCATTATCATCATTTTTAACATCATAATATTCATTTTTATCACTATAAACCTTCATCGGAATATTAACTTGATTTAAAAAAGTATTTCTATCAGTTTCAGTATTTAAAATAGATACCTTCATATCCTCAGAAATAGTATCCTTATCTATTTCCAAATCATACTGAACAGAGCACCCAGTTAAAACAAAAACACTAACAAATAAAAGAATTAATTTCCTCATATACCCTCCTAGGAATTACCTTTATAATGAAGATAAGCATAAGCACTATTTTTTAACTTACCACCATAATATTCATCCAAACTAACCTCTTTACACACATCTCCAGTATGTGGTTCATGAATTATTGTGTTAGTCTCTTTACCAGTATAAATAACAACGTGGCCCGAATGAGGTTGAATCAAATCACCAGCCACCAAATCATCAATACTACTAACATGTTCAAATTGAGAATCATTATATTCAGAAACAGTATCCCTGCCAACCGAAACACCTAAAGTTCTTTCATAACAAACCATAACAAGTCCAGAACAATCCATACCATTTTCATAATCAGTTCCGCCCCAAACATAAGGAACACCTAAAGCTCCTCTTGCACAGTCAACAACAGAAGAAGCAGAAGAACTAGAAGAACTAGAACTTGAACTTTCACTACTATTAACCGCCCCAAACATCGTATACAAAGTTTGAGGCATCATAATAACCACAACAATAGCAATAAAAACAAGTATAATAGGGATAATTAAAGAAGCCACAAAAGCAAGAAAAGAAAACTTTCCAATCTTACCAATAGAATCCTGAACTTCTTCACTAGAACTCAAATTCCTAGCAGCCTTACCAGCCGCTGCTGCCTTTTTAATACCATTCTTAGCCTTCAATAAAACCGCCGGTAAAGCCATCTAATCACCACCTACATATTACAATCCGCCGCCACTACCAAACGAATCTAACTCCTGTTCAGTAACAACAATATTAATAGTCATACGTTTACTACCACAAACAAACAAAGCCTCACCTTGATTAAAACCTTTAATATTCTCTTCCTCATTATCATTCAAATCAATAAGCTTAGATAAATCCTCAACTGCCTGTTTCTTAAGACCCATAACAAGATAATAAGAAGCATTATCAAAAATAGCCTTACCCTGCGTAATAACAGAAGGATCACTAAAATCAGTAGGCTGCTGAGTAATAATTATAGTACCAGTATTATACTTACGAGCACGCCTTTGAACCTGTGCCAAAAAGTCCGCACCCAAAGTATTATTACCAGATAAAAGCACATGAGCCTCATCAACCATCAAAACCGTATTAACATTAGGATTCAAAGTCAAACTCCAAGAATACTTCAAAGTATTAAAGAACAAAGCATTCCTAATATTAGTATCCGCATTCATTAACTCCTTAATATTAAATACAATAAAATTACTTTGAGAAGAAATAGTTGTCGTACCATCAAAATAATACTTTAACTCCTTAATAAGTGGCCTCAACTTAAGTTCTAATTGCTCTAAAATATCCCTTTCCTTAGTCTGCTCAGGCATAGCCGTAATCTTACCCCTAACCGTCGCATAAACATCCTTAAAAGTAGGATAATCCTTAGACGTAAACTTCGTAAAATCAGTCTCAAAACTTATACCAAAACGCCTATAAGTCTCCTGAACCATCTCACTAAAAATATTTAAAACATCCTCAGTAATAGAAGGATCATAATACTTCATAAAAGCCTTAATCGTCTGCAAAGTACGAGTCAAAACAGAATAACCAAGACCATTCTTAAGTTCATCCTCATCCGCATCCATCAAAACCTCAAGCGGATTAATCATACCAAAAGCTCCACCTTTACCAAGTTCAATATAATCTCCACCATAAAGCCTAGCCATATCCTCAAGCTCACCTTCAGGATCAATAACCACAATCTGATTATCATTCCTAATATGCGTCCTAAGCATAACCTTAGCCGCCGTAGACTTACCAGAACCAGAAGTACCCAAAATAATCATATTAGCATTATTTCTATTATGTTCCTTTTGAATCTGATATAAAAATTGATTAAACAAAACAACACCACCAGAAAAATCCACACCAAGCAACGTAGAAAGTCCTGGATCCTTAATACTATCAAAAACAAAAGGATACATAGCCGCAATAGTAGGAGACGGAATCGGCGTACCAATCCTATCCTCAATATCCTGCTTACCAAAAATCGGCACCATAGACTTTAAAGTCTTCTCCTGCTCAAACCTAAGCGGAATAGCCCTCATATCCATAGCCTCCATATAACTCTTAACCTGTAACTTCTTACTAGTAAGCTCATCCTGAGAATCAGCCGTAATCATAACATGAAGTTGAAAATCATAAATCTTCGCCTGAGAAGCCGCAAGCTGCTTAATAAACTGCTCCAAAGACTCATAATTCTGTCTTATCTTCTCCTGCATCGTAACATCATTTTCTTCCTGATACCTAACCTTCAAATCCGCAATTTCCTTATTAATCATCTTATTAATAACATCAAAAGTCATAGGAATATGCTTAATAGCAATCTTAATACCAGACATACTAGTCAAATTAGCCAAAAAACCAGGAGAAATATACTTAGGATAAGAAATAGCCGTCAAAATAGTCGCATACTTATCCGAAATAACAAATTCACTAGGTTTAAATTCAAGCCCCTTAGGAGCAATCTGAGATTTAATATCCATTATCCAATCACCGTCCCAAACTTAGTAGTTTGTCCACCATTCAAGAAATTATCCAAAATAATCCTCAAATCCTCATTAGAAGTCTGCTTACACTGAAGCCCCGCACTCGCAAAACTCTGCATCAAATTCCTAATCTTCTTCTGAATCTTATCAATATCCTTCTCCACAAAAAGCAAATAAAACTCAGTATCAACTACATTATTATTAGTAAACATATTAGCCTTATTAATATCATCAATAATCAATTTCCTCTTAACAGGATTCTGCTGAGAATTATACAAAAGCTGTAACTGAGACAAATAAGCATTAATATCAACCGGCCTATCAGCCGCAATAATCCAAAATTCATAATCAATCATATTATAAACATTCTTCAAATTATTAATAATAGAATATTGAACATCAGGTTCCAAGATAAAAATATTCCTAGGGAATATCTTAACCCCCGTAACCTTCATATTATTATCAAGTAAGATCATACCATTCGCAATAGATTTCACCGGTACAAAATCATTAGTATACTTACTTCTTTGATTCTTTGAAGCCATCCTTAACACACCAACCTTTCCATATAAACCTCTGCCTGTTAGTATAAAATTCCCAAGCATCCAATATAACAGTCAAAGTATTGTGATAATTCGGAATCGGAAGAACCAAAAAACCACAAATAAGTCCCGGAGTAACATCAATAATAGCACCCCAAAATGACGACGGACTTATAATAGTAAGAAGGAGAAGAGTAACCCCCACTCCACTTACAAATAAAATCAAATCAAACCAATTAAACAATCCTAATATCAATAAAGATTTTTTAGAGTTGGCCGGTATTAAATAATCCATTTAATCATCCCCTTTTATATTTATTTCCTTAAGTGTTGTTCTCACTGATATTGCCAAATATAATCAGCAACTTTTTCAGCATCAGCGTATTTTGAAGAACCTTCAATAGAAAATCTTATAGCTTGTGATTTTTCTACAGATAATTGTATATTAGCCCAATTATCAAAATTCATTTCATCAATTCCATATTTTCCATGATTCTCTTTTTTTATTTTAAATAACTTATTTTTAGCAAAAACAATTAATTCATCACTAGAATTATTTATAAAACTTTCCAAAATTGAATCGCTATTTAATTGAATAACTCGAAGAGAAACTAAAAAATCTTCATCAGAAATATTGCCGTTTGTAAACTGATATTCTAGTCTAGATTTTCTAGCCTTATTAATTATCCATTCATTATAATTATTTTCTTCCATAATAGCAACAGCGTCACTTTCAATTTTAGCAACAATGCTTTCAATTTCTAAATATACTTTCACTCCATTTCTTAA
This sequence comes from Vescimonas coprocola, assembly GCA_963660615.1. Taxonomy (GTDB): domain Bacteria; phylum Bacillota_I; class Bacilli_A; order RF39; family UBA660; genus Coprosoma. The sequence goes on along the minus strand of CAVKYE010000012.1, from coordinate 32,430 downwards.
CTCTTCAATTTTTTGAGGAGAATTAGTATATTTTCTAAATTTAGAACCTAATATATCAAAAAATTTCATAACTATTATTTACCATTTATATGTGACTGCATCAAGCCAGACTTTTGAGCTTCATCAACTCTTTTCTTATTTTCATAATCATCAGTTCTTCTAATATTTCTTGCCTCTTGTTCAGCTTTATCTTTACCAGATTTAATAGAATCCCAATTCTTCATATTAACATCAATAGGTTGTTTTGTAGTTTCATCTACAACTTTAAATTTATTTTCCTTCATTTCACGTCCCATCATTTCTTTTTCCATAGCCAGTTTATCATCTTTTGAATAAGTACCATCAGCCTGTCTTACACCACCTTTTTCAACATATTCTTTCACCAAAGCATCTTCAGAATCTTTCATATATTGTAACTGCGCAGTATAACTAGCATTAGAAACTTTATGTTCATTAAAGTCCTTTTGTAATCTTTCTCTTTGTTGCTGAATCAATTTCCAACGATCATCTTTTTTAGCAAGTTGATCTTTAGCTCTATCTTCCATAGCCGAAGCATGATTAGCAATTGAATCATAAACTTTAGCCTTTCCTTCTAGCCCTTCATAAGCAGATTGCATACCCACTGCATTTCTAAGACGAGCTCCTGCTCTATCAGTAAAATGTGTATTACCTCTTAAAGCAATTGATCTAGAAGCAACTCCAACTCCAGAAGTTGCCCCTTTCATAAAGCCTTTTCCCTTTGATTTAACACCACCAATAGTACCACGTGCTCCCCCAGTAATAAGACCTCTACCGGTTTCAGCCAATGTTCGTCCCAAACCAAGTTTTTGATTACGGGCCGCTCCAAATGAACCGGCAGCTGTTGCAAGAGAACCAACAGCACCCCCTGCTAAACCTAAACCTAAAGTTTTACCAGCACTAGCTAAATGTAACTCACCAGTCATCTTTAAACCAAATAAGTTTTCAATCATTTGAGGAACTTGCTTAGCAAACATAAACGCACCAATAACTAGGAATACATAAATGAACATATTTGCACTCCAGTCAATCTCGCTAGTGTCTATTCCTTTCATATAACCTTTAAGATTAGTTCCTATTCCGTCACCGGCCAAAACAGTATTTGCAATTAACTGAATTAAAACCATAACCAAGAATATAGTTGCTAATCTAATAAACAAAGACAAATAAGTTTTTAAAGTCTCACTTATCCATTTTCTTAATTTACTATCACTAATTGACTCTTTTGGATCAATATAAGAAATAATAGAAATAGGTGCAACCATTTGTAAAAAGCAAAGCTTAATAACCCTTACTGCCACATCAACACAAAACATTATCAAAAGTAAAGCAACATATCCACCTGCAAGTGCTGATACAATCGGTAAATAGTTTGCAACCCAAGTATTATCACTTTGTTTTGCACTAGCAAGCACTCCAAAGCCACCAAAATTTCGATTGTCATCTTCTGTAGTATTACCAGTTTTAAAGAAACTTGTTAATTTAAGCCCTGAATTTTTTATTTCTTCATTACTATCAAAAAAGTCATTCAAAGCGGATAAACAATCAGTATCGCCAGTCTCATACGATCTAGCCATAGATGTAGAACCCAATATCGGTGTATTTTTACAAGCCTTTAAATCAGCACCATCACCATTTATAGAGAAAAACGCTCCATACATAAGAAATTGTACATCCTTTGCCATAGAACTAGCACTATTAACATTTATAGTTCCACCAGTAGAATTTCCCATTATCAATTTACCAATAGCATTAGACTCTAATATAAATCCTTGTAATTTATAACCTGCCTCAAATATAGTTGGTACACTAATTAAAAGTACCACAGACACAAGCACATTAGTAACCAGTTTACCAAACCCTTTTCCCTTATCAGTAAAGGCATTTGGATCAGCAATATATTGAATAATTGAAAATGATACCTTAAAAAGCATAAAAATTCCAAGTAAAACATATAACCTACTTACAATCTGCTTTAAATATGGTACAGACCCTAAATCAATACTCGCTAAATAAAGCAATATTGTATATGAATACGCAATCAAGCTATAAACTATACTATCAAAGAAAAAGCAAATAGTACGTAAAAGAGGAATAATAACTTGATCAAAAGCACCAGAAGCTGCCCCACTAATAGCGCCACCAATATCACCCAAAAAATCTAATGAGGAAACTAATCCAAGCGACATTTCAAAAAATTCCATATATATAACCTCCTTCTCTATTCACCGACTTGACAAGTTGGGCTACCATTATCACCAATTTGTACAGTACCACCAGCATTTTTATTTATAATAGTAATAACAGATGACACAATCATAGGTAAAAGTAATAATATAACTACACATACAATTCTAATAATAGTATGTTTAAATGCCTTCTTAATTCCTTCGTCGTCTTGCCCTGTTACAACCTTAACAAACTCAAAAGCAGTCATAACAATAAGCAAAATAATACCGATTATCGAAATGATCCAAAGTAAATTATTCAAAAAATCTCTTATATCTCCAGATATAACATTACAATCATTTCCCAAATCTGACACATCATACGTTTCACTTTCCCCCCAAGATTTTATTTTATTCAAATCCTCACCAGACAATTTACTACTTGTTGCATCTGAAACTGTATCTTTAGAATTATATAATTCATCAAATTCACTTTGAGAAATAGCTGTCATATTACTACCATTACATTCCGGCTCACCATCATACTTAGCCCGAATTGTATTATCATTACACAATTTAAGGTTTGCACTTTGACAAGACTCAACAGAACATCCATTTTGAGAAATACCATTAGAATCAACTTCAAAAGGATTACCACGAGATAAATTAACACCAAAATCAGTACAAGTATTGCTTTGAGTACCAGCAGAAGCACTATGATGAGCTGAAGAACAACTTTTTAAAACATCAGCACTATTTGAACTATAATTAAAACTAGCTAAATAAACTGCAGTTAGACTAGTTTCATTAAGCTGAGGAATATTTTCCACCGCCTTATAATAACAATTACATCCATCAGCTTTTACAGTATTATCATTAATAAAAAAGGTACAAGCAATTGTCACAAATAATAAACCAAATAATTTAATTCTTTTATTCATATTGCCCTTTCCTCCTTACACAAACAAATAAGTATATTTTTTTACAAATACATTATATCAAAATAGCAAAACAAAATCCATAAAATATCAAATATAAAGAAAAAAAATATAAAATAAATGAATTTAAACAAAATCTTTACATTCAATTTTATATTTTTATAACAAACATTTATTCACCAATCTGACAAGTTGGGCTACCACTATCACCAATTTGTACAGTAGCACCAGCATTATTATTTATAATAGTAACAACACCTGATACAATCATAGGTAAAAGTAACAATATAATTACACATATAATTCTAATAATAGTATGCTTAAATGCTTTTTTAATCCCTTCATCATCTTGTCCAGTTACAACTTTAGCAAATTCCAAAGCAGTCATAACAACAAGTAAAATAATACCAATTATAGAAAGAATCCAAATCAAATTATTCAGAAAATCCTTTATATCTCCAGATATAACATTACAATCATTTCCTAAATCTGATACATCATATTTTTCACTTTCTCCCCAAGCTTTTATCTTAGCCAAATCATCAGTACTATTATTATCAACAGTAGAACTTTCAACAACAGCAGAGCCAAAATCAACAAGTGCACCTTTAGCATCAGTAACTTGCAACTTTTGCTTAGATTTTATTGCATTTGCTTCATCATCAGAACATTTATTACAAATTGAGCCATCACAATTATTGTCACAAACATATAACTTACCTTTTTTAGAATTACGATCAAAATCAGCATAAACCTCAACAGAATTACAAGCACTGAGTGAACATGAAGCATACCCCGCAGAATCTCTTTCTTGACTAATTATTGGACCAGGATTAATTCTAAAAGGATCCCCTCTTTCAAACCAATCATTTGTAGTCTCACTACCAGAATGATAAGACCAATTCTTAATATCTGCACTGTTTGTATCCAGTTTTATATTAACACTATATGAATAATCATCACCAGTATACTTATAATAACAAGAACACCCATCAGCCTTTACCCCATATCCATAAAAAACCATACAAGTAAACATCACAAATAATAAACCAAATAACTTAATTGTCTTATTCATATTGCCACTCCTTTATCGTATAAATATATTTTACCAAAATACCACAATAAAATCCACAAAATATAAAACAAAAGTTAAAGAAGTGTAAAGAAAAAACCTAACATTCCCTTATAAAACATAATACTACATAATATTTAACCAATAACAAAAAAATAATAAATGTAAAATAATGTATATAAAGTATCTATCTGGTGATTATATTACCATTCAAAACAAAAAAAAGAAATAGCACAAAACTATTCCTCCTCTGAATTATTACTAGAATTATCACTACTATCTGAATCATCACTAGAAGTATCATCAGTAGAAACACCCATAATAAACTTCTTACTACAAGTCCAAATATCACCAGTAGTCTGACCAGAAGTAGTAGACTCCTTCTCAACTCCTGAAAGCAAATTAACAGAAAGCTGAACAATAGTAATAACCAAAAATACCAAAGCAGCAGATATAAGTCTAGAAATAAAAGACTTTTGATACTTCTTAATATCCTCTTCTTTTTTAGCCACCACAGCCTTAGCAAAATCCATCATTCCCCAAATAATAAGTAAAATTGGAACAACAATCTTAATGCCTTTAATAATTGTAGCAACCAAATTGAACATAGTATTAGGAACAGCAATGCCACCACACAAAGTAGTATCCGCATCCACACTATCTAAAATATTAACAAAATTCATCATACATATCCCCACTTTCAATAAAATTAGCCACTAATAGGACATCCGTTAGCGCCTGTACCATCAGTAAAGCATGAAACGCAAGACCAAATACTATCAGTTTGATCAACACTTTCACCATTAATTTGGCCAACCAAATTAACAACTAATTTTACAATAGTAACAACTAAGAACACAATTACAGCAGCAATAAGTCTTTTAATAAATACCTTTTGAGCCGCTTTAATTTTATCCTCATCACTACCGATAACAGCTTTAGCAAAATCAAGCATACCCCAAATTATAAGCAAAATTGGAACAACCACTTGAACGCCTTTTACAATTAAAGACACAACATTAGCCACACCAGCTGGTATTGCCTCACAAGCCGAAGTCGCATCCGCAAGTGTATTTACGTAATCTAACATAAAATAACCTCCTCTTTATGTAATAATAATACTTTATTTTTTATAATTTGTCAATTTTTTTATTTAAATAATCCAAATAAACCCTTTTTATCAGAAGAATCAGAATTACTTTGATTCATAAAGCCAAGTTTAACCAAAAATGCATCCAAAGAAGCATTATCATTTTCCTGATCATACAAAGGTGGTAAACTATAAAACACCTTAGTATTAGTCTCATACTCAAAATCAAGAACATCATGACTACTTAGTAAACTCTTATTCAAAACAATTCTTTTATCCTTATAATCATTAAAAGCCCTAGGATTTCTAGCCAAAAGCTTATTAAGCTTAATCTTAGAAGGCTCAACCAAATAAATAATATCACTCACAAGATTAGATGCCGTAGGACTATTATTAATATCAACTAAAATAACATCCTTATCACTATACTTAGAAATATTATTACCAAGTTCAGTACTAGTAACACTATACATATCCTTATCACCAAAATACATAAAATCATGCTTATCAAGTTCCAAACATGCAACCGAATAATTCCTCTCAAGTTGCTTTTTCATAATATAAATAAGTGTAGTCGCCCCAGCCTCAGCCGTAATATCACGAAAACCTATAACAATAGCCCTGCCAGACTCCTTATAAACATAAGAAGTACTAGGCATAGAATCATGATAAGTATCAAGCTGATGATACTGCGCAACATCCCTATAACTATTAGGATTATTATATAAATACATAACCCCATCGACATTCATCGTAAAATTATAAATACGCATCGAAATCAAATCAGAAAGATACTCGGGATTAGTAACCTCAGCCGACCCATCAAGCAAAAGAATAATCCTATCCGTATCAAGCGCCAAAGAAAGTTTCTGAATAGTCTTAATATCCTTATACCCCTTTAAAGCCGTAACATCTAAAATCATCCTTTGAAAAAAGAAATTCTTAAAAGTTTCAACAATCTCATCAACCGTAAACTCACCATCAAGCTTCTTAATAACCTCAATATCCAAAGTCGAAAGAGCATCACGATACTTATTCGCAATAATTACATTCATCTAATCCCTCCTAACTTTCTATTTTCGTAAACGTAAGAGTCTCGCCCCTAACGGGTATTTTAATAAGATCCCCAACAACAGGAACATCAAAATACATATAAGCAACAACCTGATAATAAACACCACACTTAGCCTTATTAGAATTATCACAAGTACTTATTCTATAAACACAATATTCATAATTACTAGTCTTATTAACAAGCTCCGCATTAGAACTATCCGTAGAACAATTACCAGTATTATTAGCACCACCAGCCGTATTTTTTCTATACCCAATACCATTTCCATCATCACCAGAACCTAACCAAGATTCAATCTCATCATAAGCATACGCATAAGCATTCTCTGGATCAGAAGAATTCTCACCCTCTTTTTCAATCTCCTCAACAATCTTATTCTTAACCTTAAAAGCCTTAGAATAAGATAAAGAGCCTACAAAAAAGGCAATTAAAATTACAACAAACGTAATAACCATATTGAAAAGGAGGGCATTACTAATAGACTCTTTCATTATTTGCCTCCTTTACTTGAAGAAAAATTATAAATTCTTTCACCCTTAGTATGAACTGGAACCTTAAACTGTCCAACAAAAGGTAAATCAACATAAATATAACTTACAACACTATAATTGTAATAAATAGGTTCGCCATCATTATTCTTTTGATTAGAAACCGCCTTACCTCTATCATCGTTATAATAATAAACACAATAATAATAAGTAGAATCTTGCGATACATTACCATTAGCAGAAGAAGCAAGTACAGCCTTACCACGACTACTAGAACACTTAGTAGAATCAATAGAATAACCAATAGCATTTAAATTAGCCTTTATCTCATTTTGAGCTAAAGAATTATAACCTTCATACTTATCAATTGCTGATAAAATCATCGAATTGACCTTAAAAGCCTTATAGTAACTCATAGTAGCAGCAAGTAGTCCAAAAACGATGAAAATAAAGATAATTATAATATTATAAGTCGACCATTCTCCAATTCCCTCTCTCATAGACTACTTCCTTTCCAAACTATTATTTAGTACTTGTACTTCCTTTAGCACAGTTCTTATCATAAGATACAGAACAACTACCATTAGACCAAGTACCACCTGCATCCATACAACATGCCCTTTTTTGAGTATTACTCATCATTGATTGAATAATTGGAGTCGCAATAGCTACAATAACACCAATCAAAATGATAGTAACAACAGTTAAGTTTGCCTCACCTGACGCTTCTTTCATCCTATCACCACCTTACCTATCTTATTCTCTTTTATTATACCACATTTTTTCAATATTTTTTCATTTTTTACTAAAAATTCATCATCATCATCATAGAAAGTAGTAAGAACACTAAAGTTCCACCACCAGTACCAAAAAGCATAACCATAGTTTTCTGTTCCATCTTATCAAGTCTCTCTTGATACTTTTGCTCCCTAGCCTTATTTTGTAAAGACGAAATCGTCCTAGAAAACATAAGTAACTGCTCCTGCTTATTATCCTGACTACCCAAACTAAGTCTATACAAAAGTCTCATCATCCTCATAGAATCCCTAACCGGATACTCATTCGCAAAATCCATATAAGGTTGAACAGATGAATCACCCTCATCAATCTTTTGGATAAGCTTTCTAAGACCAGGTTTAAAAATCTCAGGAGAAGCCTCAATACTCTTAGACAAAGCCACAGGAACCGTATAATGCTGAATCAAAATTTCCAAACTCTTCAAATAATAAGGAAGCATCAAATTAATCCTGTGCAAATTAGCCTTATAATAATTCTTAAGTTGAACATAAGGAAGCTTAAAAATAACAAAACCAATAATAACAGAAAAAAGCACATAAGCAAAAGATAACTTTGACAAAAATATAAAAATCATAACCACAATAGCCACAAGACCATTACGAACCCTTTGACCAAAAAGTTTATTAATATCAGCATCACCAAACTTAAGCCTAACTAAAAACTCATAATCATCTTCCATCAAAAACCTAAAATAAGGTTCCGCATCATTAATAAATTTCTTCGAACTAAAATGATGATTAGCCTCAAGCATAATAACCACAATTATAGCAATTAAAATAAATAAAATTCCAGTACTCATTATTCAGCCCCCACATCTTCATTATAATATTTCTCACCATTAAGCAAAAAGAATGTATTAAGCCAAATTATACCATGTAAAAGTAAACATACCCATCCATTATCAAGCATTTCATTATACGTTTCCACACCAAGTAAAAACTGTACAAGCATAACCATCAAATAAAGGACAATACCAAACTGTAAAAACTTCTTATGGAAAGTAGCCCTATCAATACGATCACGATAAACAGCCTCAACAAGCATATCAATATCCTGACTCATATTTTCCAAAGACTCACCAGAATCCCTAGAACCTTCATTCGTAATTTGCAAAAACAACTGATGCATATTCTTAACAATATAATAATCATACTTTTGATTGAAAAAACGAAGAGACTCATCAATCGTACCATTCTCATAAGCCATATCAATCATCATCTTAACATCCGACTTAACAGGATCCTCAAGCACACCAGACTCATACACACCCTCCAAAGCCTTAACAAAAGACTGAGTAGTACCAAATTCCATTATAGTATTAGTCGTATAAACCTGAATCTGCTCAAAAATAAACTCACTATATATCCTCTTACACCTTAAATAAGTTAAAAAGGGAATAACCAAAATAGAAAGAAAAGCATAAACAAGAGAAATCGCCACATTATAGAAATACAAATAAGTTATAACAGCCGCACTAGCCGCAAAAACAACAATCTGAATAAAATACTGTCTAGGCGTATACTCCTGTCCTAAATCCTTAACCTTCTCCCTAATCACTTTAAACGAATAAGGAGTATACTTGTCATATAAAAACGTCACTTTCTCATTAACAAACTTATAAGCATTAGTCTTCCTATTACTCCTATAAACAACAATGAAAATAGCAATAAAACAGACCGCCAAAAATATCAAAAAAGTCATATCATCCCTCCTTCATTTAAAATAAATTCTCAGGCGTAGCCGAAGTAACCTTAGAGTCCCCCAAAGGAATATTCTCCCCTAAAAACTTCATCTCCTTAGGTAAAAATACCCCTTGAACCTCTAAATAATCAATCAAATATGGACTAGGATTATTTCTAATAACCGTTCCATCAGGACTCTTACGATAAAGCATATTAGAAAGAGCCTCATTATCCTTAGAAACATAAAACTCCGTAACCTCCGCAATCTCACGAACGAAATTATGCGTAGTCTTATCAGTATAACCCCTTACATAAATACCAATTTGAACATATCTATGAATAGTCTTCAAAAACTGATCAATATCCTGACTAGTTTCAAGCAAACTATACATACGATTAGGAATACTAGCAGCCTTATCCGCATGAATAGTAGATAAAATATAATGACCAGAAGAAATAGAGTTACGAACCGCTAAAACAGCCTCCGCACTACGAACCTCCGAAAGCAAAATCCACTTAGGATTCTGACGCATACAAGTAACAAGAACATCAGTATAAGAAGCAATATTATTAGTCTTCATCGCCACAATATCACGGTGAGGGAAAATCTTATCCAAATGAAGTTCCAAAGTATCCTCAATCGTAATAATCTTCTCATCCTCCGCAATCTTTGAAGCCAAATACTTAACAAGCTCAGTCTTACCACTACCAGTCTCACCGCAAGCAATAATATTACAATGACCCTTAATACAATACTCTAAAAAATCATGAATATCAGGCTCAATATACTTTTGCTCAATAATCTTTTCCTTTTGAAGACGAATCTTCGCTGGAGTCTTACGAATAACACAAGCAATACCATTAGTAGCAATAGAATCATGAACAAAATTCAAACGAAGTTCCGCGCTCTCAGCATCTAGGAAAGGGTGAGCCGCATTAAAACTCTTCCCCATAACATTAGAACACTGAAACGCAAGTTTCTCCATAAAAGCATTATTAACAGCATCATTTTCAACCCTATAAATACCACGAGACAAAGTCTTCAAATGAATCTGACCACCATTATCATAAGAAATATCCGTAATATCATCAGTATCCAAATACTCTTTCAAAGGACCAAAATCAATTTGATCAAACATATTATGCATAAAATCACCTCAAACTAGTAGAAGTAGCAGTACCAGTAGCAGTAGTAGTACCAGTACCAGTAGTAGTATTACCTACAGTAACATTTTCAGTTGCCGTATGAACAGTACCATCACTCTCAGTAAATGTCGCAGTTATAACACCAGAAACATTAAACTTAACAGTTTGTTTTTTATTAGTAGTCTTAACCGCACTACCACTATCTTTTTGATAAGCACAAGTATTAGTCTTACAACTCTTAGGATAAGTAATAGTTACAGTCTTAACCCCACTTCCAGTAACCTTAATAGTAGGAAGTAAAGAATCAGTAGTACTAGTAGTATCAGTAGTAGGAATATTAACCGCATGAGCCTCAATATAATCAGCAAGTTGTTGAGTAGAAACCTCAGTAGCACCAGTAGTACTTACCTTACCACCATGAGGAACAGGGAATAACTCAACACCTAAAGAATCCATATAAGAAGCCTTTCTTAAAAGTAAATTAATATCAGAAGGAACACCAAACAAAAGCATAGCAGGAGTTCTATCTTCACTAGTATCCTCAAAAACATTCTTACCAGCAGAATCCTTAACCGCTAAAACCTCAACATTTTCAACAAGTTTACCAAGCATAACCTTCTCATCAGTACCATCACCGGTCTTCATATAAATATCAATCTTATTACCAGGGTAAATAGAATTACCATAAGTAGATTCCATATCAACAGGAAAATTATAAACAACCTCACCCTTCTTAACCTTAACAAATGCAGAATCAGGCAACTCAGACTTAGTAATTACCGTATCAGTATAAAACATACTACCCTTTGGTATAACCGTATTAACATTAGAATACTTACCAACAACATCAGATTTACTCATCAAAACATTATCAGAAACAGAAACATTAGGCATATCAACAACCTCAACCATGTCATCAGTAATCTCAGTTCTAGGTTGAATTGTCTCAGTAGCAACAGGAACACTAACTGGTTCCACCGCTTTATTAATTTGTGAACTATATCCAACATATAGAAGCACTAGAATAATAATTATTCCAAGAATCGTTATTGTATTTTTATTTTTCAAAAACCTTTGAGCCGAAGCCAAAAAACTATTCATATATTCATCCTCTTTTCCTTTTATTTTTTAATATGGCGTCTCTAAAATCGCATCAATTTTATTAGTAAGATTAAAATCAGTCGAACTATCATCACCAAGCGTCGCAGTAACACTACCACTTACCACACTAGTAACCTTCACACTAACCTTAGGCGGAAGTTCATTAACATCATAGAAAGTAATCTTATAATCCCTAGAGTAATTAGAACTCTGAGCAAACCTTCTAAGAAAATTTTCAACAAACTTCTCCTTATTAATCTTAGTGTAACCAGTCTTACGATAATAAGCATAGTCAACCGCATCCCACATAGCCGCCTCCGTAACCTCTTTCAAAAGCTGTGAATTATGTTCATCCGTATTAGTAATCGTTTGAAACAAAGTAATAAAGAACACAGAAGCAACACCAAGCATAATAACAAAAACCATCCAAAACGATCTATTCATCAGCTCTTCACCTCCGCACAAGTACTAAGATTAGATTTCTTACTACAAGTTCCTTTATCAATCTTCACAACACTACGAAGGAAATCACTAGAACAAACACCTTTAGTACATCTCAAATCAGAATCATCATAACTATGAGTCTTATTATACTTTTTAATAGCCTTAATAGTATCAGTGTCTAAAGTAAACTCATATAAAGGTGTAGTATTATAAACATTATAACCTTTTTGACTACGATTAGTTAAAATATGCTTATCAACAATCCTATTACTAGCCGTATTAGCACAAGTATATTTCTTAGTATTAACATTGTAACTACACCAGTTAGAACCAGTACTTCTTCCCAAACCAGTTTGAGAAGGGAAAGGATTATTCAAATCAATCGTACGATAAATAATCTTATTACCACCCTTAGTAGGACACTCCCCATTTTCATCAGGGCAAACCATATCCGTATCAGGACAGCACTTACCACCATTACATAACTTACACCAATCATTAGAACCGCACTGACTCTCATACTCACTCTTAGTAGTCAAATCACCACTCTTACCATAGTACTTGCCATCAATCACCGTACAATAATTAGGACACTGAGCAAGATATTCTTCCTTAGTAACCTCATTACCATCTTGTCCATAATACTTACCATTTTTAACAACACACTTACGATTACCGTCAGAATCACAACTACTATTATACTCAGCACGAGTTACCTCTTTACCATTTTTATCATAATACTTATCATCAATTATTTCACACTTAGGTCCACCATCATTAGGACATTCCTTATTAACAGAACAAGTACCATCAGGACATAAAGTTTCACCCTCAGCACAAACCTTAACATCACAAGTATACTTACCCTCAGTAATAGAAGAATAACATTTACCAGCCTTATTACTAGTTCTCGCTAAACGGCAACTTTCATACTTACTAGTTCCATATCCATATAACTTAGCACAAGCCGAATTAGAAAGTTCACCATTACTATTATCATTCTTCTTATAAGTATTACCTTCCTCATTATCAGAATTATCACCAAAATAATTATTATTAGCATTAAACGCCTTATACAATTTAGAATACTTATCATCAGTAGGTAAAGAATACTTAAGAGAAATAGTAGAACCAATACCCTTATTAGAACTAGTAGCGTAATTATTCATAGATACAGGTAAATTTTCCGTACCAATATCTTGATAATGAGACGTTACATCAGAAGGCTTATTTTTCGCAGATTCACCAGTTTCAATATTAACATACCTATAAGTATTACTAGGTAATTTATACCAAACAGTCTTAACAGCCTTCATAACAGAACCATCTATAGAAACCTTCTCCGTAGTCCTATTACTATCTTCCACAAGATCAAACTCAGAATTATATCTAGTATTCGCATAATTTTCCTTATACTTCAAAGAAATCTTACCAGTCTTACCAGCAGAAGAACCCGTTTCACTCTTAGCCTGATTTGCAAACTTAGAAAGACAAGAAGCATTACCATCAGAAACCCTACACTCACGAGTCTTAATAACCTTTATAGGTTTAAAATTAGAAACCCCACCTTTATACATAATACCAGTAGTTTGTTTATTAACAGTAAAATATCTTCCAGGTTCAGTATATATTTGATTATTTTGATTTGGGAAAACTACCTTATACTCTTCCCTACAAAAAACATTACATCCATTAACACTCTTCTTATAATAACTCTTAGCATTAGGATTAGCCGAAGCATCAGGACTAATGAATATATTATTCCAATTAGTAGTATCCTGAATCAAATAACTACCATTAGTATTTTTAGAATCACAATTTTCACAGGCCGCATCAATACTATAATCATATTTAATTCTCTTTACAGAAAAAAGCACAACCGGTTGTGACCCATTATTAGGAGTCCAAACCTCACCATAACCTTTAAAATTATTTTTGTTTTTTTCATAATATTCATTAGCACCTGAAATTACTTTATTTTGAATTTCATCAGCATAAGATTGACTGCCACCGCCAAAAACTCTCGCTCTTGCATCTTCATCATCCGTAGCAATCAAATATTTGCCATAATTATTTCTGTTAGAACCAGTACTCCAATTAGCTCTGTTCCAAGCATCGCCAGTATCAATTAATATATTCCAAACAAATATCTGCATAAAATAATACTTAGCATCTTCACCACTCGCATAAGTTTGCTTATTATATATATAATCATTGTAAATAGCCATTTTAGTAAGAGTACTTTGAGACATATAATCAAGGGCATTGTGATAACTAGCATAACTACCAGGACTAAAACCCTTAGTACCATCTAAACAAAAAGCCTTTGAAACATCCCCATTATCCTTTTTAATAGCAAACATACCTTCTCCAATATTTCCTACATATTTAACCCAGTTTCCATTTTTATCATATCTAGAAATTTGAACATGTACAGTGCTGGTCCAATCAGTAGAACCATTTGGATAAACCATTTCCCCAGCCGATACATAATTAGGAAGAAGCAAAAATGAAAACAACACAACTAAAAAACCAAATATTTTCACTTTCATCTTCTCACCTCCCTCTTACTTCTAACAAACAAAAATGCAAATACTAATATAATAATAGCTATAAATATAATTATAAAAGTCATTTTATTTTCAGAAACAAAATCCCAAAAACTTAACTTATTAGTATCTTTTGAAACACTTTTATTTTTATCATTTTTATATTTTTCTAATTCATCAATAAATTGTTCATAAGTATAACCAGTCAAATCAACCCACATACCACATAAACTAAAACCAGGATTTTCCTTACACACATCCAAAGTAGAATAAGTATTATAAACAGGTAAATTAACATATCTTTTTTGAATAACATCACCACGGCAAGAATCATCATTAGAAAAAATAGTATATTCTATTTTTTGCCCAGGAAAATAATTCAAACTTTTTTCACCAGCGCCACTTATAACATTATTATCACCATCAACCAAATATATATCATCAGTCAAATTAGTAATCAAAACATTAAATGATATATCACTTTCCTTATCATAAGTATAATTAAACTGAACATTTGAAGCTATCTTAGAAAGTGAAGCTTGTCTTTCATAACTACAATCCGCTTTAGAAACTAAAGGGAAAATAGCCATCAAGAAAGCAAACACAAACACATATTTTATTCTTTCCATCAAAGCCTAGCCTCCTTTCATATTATAGCATATATAATTATTTGATAACATACTTATAAGAATAATCACGTACATTAAATGTAAAGTAAACGTCAGAAGCCCTCTCTAACTCCTTAGAAACCTCAATATAAGTAACATCATTCTCATTTTTCATCTTAGGCTTAACTATCTTAGAATTTATTTTATGTTTTTTAACAGTACCATCAACCTTATAATTTATTTCTCCAAACGTATTAATAAAATCATATAAAGTATCTATATCCGAATTATCAGAAGGTTCAAAATCTCCCTCAAGTTTAATAAGCGTTTTCGCATAACTACCAGTAGCCGTCGGAGTTACATACTCATAAGAAGGAGTACACAAATCCTTTCTAAGACAAAAACTATATTCAGACTTAAACTTATTAGAAATAGCTGCCCCAGTTATAACAAGCGAAGAGCCTTCTAAAATACTACCTTTAAAATTAACCTTATCATTTATAGAATACTCCTTCAAACCCTTATTTTCAAGCAAACTCACAGGAGAAAGTTTAACATAAATACTTTTAGCCCCCATCTCACCTTTAACATAACTAATATTATCATTAAATTTTAAAGTCATACTATTATTAATCGAATTATAAGGAATATCAAAAGTAACAATATAAGTCACAAAATCAGAAGAAAGTTTTTGATCAACATAACTCTCACCAATATCAGAAAGATAATCATTATAAATACTAGTCTGATTATAACTCTTACCATTAACTCTCAAATTCATAAGTCCAGTATTTAAACTTATCTTATCAGAATCATACATCTTCTTAACCGAAAACTTAACAACCACCAAAGCATCACTAGTTACCTTATTACCATCAAAATCAGTATTAGTTATATAAGAAGAAGAAACATTCATAACAACACTACTAGCCGAAAAATTCTCACCTTCCTTATAATTCGCACTATAAATACCCTTATTCATATAAATAGAAAAACCTAAAATAACCACAAAAATTATTACACACAAATTAATCAAAAACTTATGCTCCAAATAAATATATTTAACATTCCTAATATTTTTTCTAATATTTCTTTTAACCTTATTTTTATCAAATTCAACCGCAACCTCAAATTCTTCATTATCCTTAGTATCAATCTCTAAAGACTGCAAATCAGAAGCAAAATCAAAACTTTTAATATCAAAACCAGTCGCTCTTATAGTAGTCAAAACAAAACTAATAACTTGTAAAAACAAAGCCATATAAGCAAAATCTCTTAAAGCCTTAGAAACCCTTATATCCAAATTAGTTTCATGAACCGTTCTCAAAACGCTGTAATCTACTCCATACAAAATAATCAAAGCAAAAAACAAAATCAAATTAAACAAATATAACTTCTTCGGTTTATCCTTAACAAACAAAACCGATAAAACAATAATCGTTCCAATAATTATTACAAGAGCTAAAAGAAAAGAATAAATACTTATATAGTCACCAATAACAAAACTAGAGGCCACCGTATAATCAGAAACATATTGGCTTATAAACTTTCCTATTTTAAAAGTATGGTAAATAAGAATTGCCATAAGCAAAGCCATAATTAAATTAATAAGCCTAAAATACTTTATAAAAAATGCATATGGTTTTCTAAGTATCATATAAAAAGCCCCTTCCCTAATATAATAATTATATACTAAAATTTGTAAAAAAAAAAGTATTTTTGTCGATATTTTAACACTTTCCCAAAAATAAAAACTATAACAAAATAAAATACATGCTATAATAAATACAAGGAGGAACAAAATGGAAATAAATCAAGAAACAAAACAAATACAAGAGCTAACCGACTTACTTACAAATCCACAAAACAGCACACCAATAAATGATAAACAATTAAAATTAATCTATGAAAACATAGACACATTAAAATACTTTCTATCATCAAAACACCTAGATAAAACCTTTGCCCAAAAATTTATAACATATGGACAAACTCACAACTATAATTATCTAATATACATCCTATATTTAAACAAAGAAAATAGAGATTACTTATTAGGAGAAGATAAAATAGAAATTAATAATGGGTTTTCACCACTCTACCACAAAATATACAAAATACTAGGTGAAGAATATAAAGAAGAATTACAAATGCTAAGCAAAAAAGCCCTTTTAGAAAACATCATAGAAACCTATTTTAAACAGCCCATAGACACCGCCATAATCAAAATGAAAACAATCCTAGAATATGACGAAAATGATTCAAAAAACCTATACAAAGCCCTATTAAACTTCTACTCCTTAGACGAAAAAAAAATAAAAAATATAATCATAGCCCTAAAAAACAAAACCCCAAATTTAAATGAAGAATTAGAAAAAACCAAACAAAAAGCCTACAATTCACTAAAAAGTGCCGTAAAACAAGACTTAAAAAAATCACCCAACCTTACCACAACATACAAAAGAGCAGTATACGAACTAACAGGAGAAGAATTTTACCTAATGGTTCGTTCAATAAACTGTAATAGAAACCAAACAGCAAACTTCACCTACAAAAGCGGCAGAGAAACATCATCATACAGCCTAATAAGTGACAAACACCTACTAACATATGGCGATCCCGAAACAAGTGTACTATTAGGTTTCAACGACTTTGATATAAACCAAATTAAAGGAATTTATGAAACAAACGCCTTTAGTAATTTCGAAAAAGAAAACCACAAAAGACCAAAAAGACTATATAGCCCAGAAAAACTAATAAAAGAAACAAAAGGTTTCAACGAAATACTCTATAACAACTACAATAAAAAAGGAGAAGAATGTAAGATATTACCAACCTACGTCATCTGCTATGATGAAATAAAAGAAGGCGACATATTCATCTCAAACTACTTCGGAAACATTCCATTAGTAATAATAGATACAAAAAAATACACAAAAGAAAAACAAAAAAAGCCTATAAAATAAACAAATTTTATAAGCTTTTATTATATAAAAATTACTTAGAATAGCCAGAATCAATAGTATTATCTAAAGAAATAGAAGCTGAAGAAACATGAACAGAACCATCAGAAGAAGAAAACCCCCTAACCTGAGAAATATTTATACCATTATCCTTACAATACTGTCTAAGAGAAACCTCATTATCAAATTTCACATGTTCACCATTATATATCTCACCCTTTGAAGTCTCAATAAAATTACCAGAATCAGATACAAAATCACTAGTGTTATTCAAAGTAGAAGAAGCAACAAAAACCTTTCCAGCACAATCAGTAAACAATTCAGCACTAAAAATACCATTATCCCTACAATAGTTATTAAATTCAACCATATTACCAAAAACTTCATAACCAATAGGATCATTATAAACTTTTCCAGGTGGAACTTCAATAAAAGAAGAATCATTATTAAAAGCACCAGTCCCAGCAGCAATAGCACAAGTCCCAGCAGCAATAACACCTGCCACTGCAACGCCAAAAATCAAACTGTTAAATCTATTTTTATAAAGCTTAGGTTTTGGTGCATTCTTTACAATTCTAAGCTTTATGCCACTAATAGCATTACCTAAAAAACGATTTTTTCTTTGTTTTTCTCTAAAAAAAACCATCTCATCAGCCTTTTTTCGCTGTTCAAAAGATTCATGATGATTCTTTTGAATTTGATCACTAAACCTATCATAAGGATCATTAAAACCAATCCCATAAAAATTTTTCTCATCAAATCTGCTACCACTCATATAAAACACTCCCTTCAGAGATATTATATCATTAATACCCCTAAATATCAAACAAAACTAAAAACCCCAATAACAAATGGGGAATATAATTCAAATTGGCTGCCCCAATTCGATTCGAACGAATGATCACGGAGTCAGAGTCCGTTGCCTTACCGCTTGGCCATGGGGCAATAAAATAACCGCTAAATACATTATAACACCAATTTAAAAAAATATAACAATTTTTAAAAAAAATTTAAATTAATATGCTCTTTTTCAAACACATTTACAAACAAAAATGCACAATAATCTCAAAAAATTGTACATTTTTTATTTTTAAAGCCCCCCATTTTACCATTTATTGTGCATTTTTTATTATATTTAATAATATTTTTAATAAGCCAACCCTTTTATATAAAAGTTCGAATAGTTCGAACAAATTATCCAGTGGTGCGAACGACGTAGAGGTCTACAACTTTGTTGACGAATCTAATATATAAATCAATCTAATATTATTTTAACACATATATAATATTTTTCCCACTTCCAACCATAACAATTAATTTATTTTTGCACATATTATTTAATATATTTTTAGCTCTCGTCGATGAAATATCTAATAATTGTTCAACTATATTTCTATTTATCTTATTATTTTTCTTTAAATATTCTACTATTTTTTCTTCTTGCGTTAAATTAGAAGGTAATATTTTTTCATGATTTTCAACATAGTTAACATTATATAATGTTACATTAAATGCATTATCTGTATCTACAAATATAGGTTTTTTATTATAATCATCATATGATTGAATTATTCTGCCAATTCCAGTCCCAAAACTTTCAACATATTTTAATCTATAAAATATATTTGCCAAATTAGGATTTCTGCTTTCGGATATTCCTAAATATAAATCATTTAAGCTTAACCCTTTAACAATACCACCCAATGAAGTTATTTCAAAATGATCATCATAAAGTGAAATAAGAATACTTCCTTTGTAATTATAGTCTCTATGAATAATTGCATTTAATAATGATTCTCTTATCGCATATTCAGGGTAATCCTTTGTATCAATTCTTTCTAACCCGACAATTCTTCCTTTAGTTTTATTAAATAAGTCTAAATATTCAAATACTTCATTTACTTGTTTTAAAACTGATCCAGTAAATTCTTTTCTATCTTTAAATTCTAACTTATTTGTTCCATTATAAATCGCACATTTTATTGAATAAGGACATTCATCAGATAATAATAATCCTAAATTTGTATATTGATTATTTAAATCAATAATATTTAAACTCTTATATTTATTATTATCTAACGAGATATTATGTTTATTGAAAATTGATTTAAGCGTTTTAAAATTTAAATTTTGATTTTGAGAAACAAGTGTTTCAAATGAATCGCCTTGATTTTCAATAAGCATTTTCTTTATAACTTCTTCACTTGCAGGAGCACTTGTATTTCCATATCTTAAATACACACCAGAAGTCTTTATACCTTTATCAGTTAAATAATATGGTTTGTTAGGTGCATCCATTACATTGATTTCTATAATATCTTTATCATCTATATTTATTAAATTAACTGATGTATATAATGTCAAATCACTTTTAATTCCTTCTCGTATCATTCCTGAAAGAGATTCTAAATCACCTTTTGCGTTATTTAGACCAATAACATTTCCGTCATCATCAATACCAATGTATATTTTTCCACCCTTAGTATTTGCAAATGCAATTATTTCTTTTTTTATATCTTTTGTTAACTCAATTTTCAATTCTGTATATTCATCTTCTATGTACATATTATCACCTCAATTATAGTATATACAGTTTTAAAAATAATATCAATATATTCGGTCACTTTTCGGTCACTTTTCGGTCACTATATATTTTTAAACAAGAAAAAACGAACTATTTCTAGTTCGAGTAAATCTTTAATGGTGCCTGTGATCGGACTTGAACCGATACGGTATTGCTACCATTGGATTTTGAGTCCAACGTGTCTACCAATTTCACCACACAGGCATAACACAATTATATCATACTTTTTAATAAATGTGTTAAAAAAATTAAAAATTATTCTTCTTTATACCTCGAAGTAAACAAATCAGTCTCCTCTAAAACCTCATCCTCTTTAATAACTGGAAGATCATCAATAGAAGCAAGACCAAAATAATCCAAAAATTCACTCGTCACCCCATAAAGAATAGGCTTACCAGGCAAATCAGACTTGCCAACCTCCTTAACCAAATTTCTAAACATAAGCTTTCTAATTTGATGACTACTATTAACGCCCCTAATTTCATCAACCATAACCCTAGTAACCGGCTGATTATAAGCAATAATAGCTAAAGTCTCCAACGCCGCTGAACTCAAATTAGTATTCTCAGAAGAATTATAAAGCTTTTTATAATAAGAAGAATGTTCCTTCTTAGTAACCATCTTAAGCTTACCACCAAAATATTCCAAATCAATACCCCGATCATTATTCTTATAATCCATACCAAGTTCCAAAATAACCTTCTTCAAAGTTTCCTTATCAACCTCAAGAATATCAAGCATTTCCTCAGTAGAAAGTCCATCCTCCCCTTGAACAAAAAGTAATCCTTCCAATACCGGTTTCAAATTCATATAACTTCCCCCCTAGACTCTATAACAATATTATCCAAAGCACTATCTTGCTTTATAATAAGACACCCCTTCTTCGCCAAATCCAAAATAGAAAGAAAAGTCACCACAACATAATCCCTTTTATAAACATCAAATAACTCCTCAAAATTAATAACCCTTTTAACCTTTAACCTATCTAAAATTTCCTTACTACGCCTAAAAACCGAATACTCCCTTTTAGTAACAACCGTATTCAAAGGCTTTTCCAAAAACTTTCTTTTATTAAACTTCTCAAAAGCCAAAACCAAATCATCAAGCGTAACATCCAAACAAACAGAATTATCCTTATACTCATCCAAAAGCGTTTGTTCCTTAGAAAATATACATCCTCTTTCCTCCTCAAGTTTCTTAAAAGAAGGAACCATTTCCTTATACTTTTGATACAAAACAAGCCTATTAATAAGTTCCTGCTTAGGATCATCCTCCTCTTCATCCAAAGAAGAAGAAGGAAGAAGTTCCCTAGACTTAAGCTCAATCAAATCAGCCGCCATAATCAAATACTCACTTGAAACATTAAGATTTATACTTTCCATATGATTAATATAATCCAAATACTGCGACGTAATATCACAAATATTAATCTCAAAAATAGAAACCTGAGACTCTTTAATCAAATGCAAAAGCAAATCAAGTGGGCCCTCAAAATTTAAAGTATCAATCGTATAATTCATTTAACCACCTTGTTTTTTTTCATATACGATTATACCACAAAAAACAAGTAACAGTAAAATATTTAAAACTTTTTAATAAACTTTATTAGGTGAATAATTGTGGCTAGAATATTTTCATTCCTAATAGGATTTGGCTTTAGCGTAATTGGATTTGTATACATCATAAGTTACCTAAATCTAATAAGTTTAGGGTATAATTTAAAAGAATATGCCCATTTTATTCTTAGAAGACCAGAATGCATCCTTGGTCTTCTTGGACTAATCATAATTTTTCTAACAATATTTATACCGAAAGGAGAAGAAAATGAATTACGTTTATGATATTTTATTAAACTTTCAAAAAGAATTATATGAATTTTACGAATGGAACAAAGAAGACGAAATAACCCACATAAGAAGAATCCCCCTATTTAAAATAAGCGCAAGAGACCTAAAAATGGTAAAAACAAGTGACATCAAAATAGAAAAAAACTTCTGTGATAAAATTTATAATAAAACCGAAAAATTCAGAAAAACAGGAGTATCCCAAATACCATATGCCTTCCTAATAAGCGATGGAAAAGAAGTAATCGCCATAAAACTAGACAAAACCTTAAAAATAATAGCCAAAAGTTCCCTATTATTAGATGAAGCAGAAGAAATCTGTGAAATGACCCTAGACCAAAAAATGGTAAAAATAAAATACCTAAATCAAAACCAAAAAAATCAAATAAATTTTGAAACCAGATATGAAAAAGAAACCAAAAAAAAATTAAATATCAAACTATTAAACCTTTACAAATCACGTGAATATGAAAAACTAAAATACATATACTTTGAATGTTTCAGAAAAAAAGAAAACAACATAAATACCATACTTCAAAAACTAAAACAAGAAATAAACACCAAAAGCGAAAATTACAAAAAAATATTCAACTTTTTCAAAATAATAGCCCAAAAATAAAAGGATAAAAAATTATCCCAATGCTTTTATGATAAATGGAAGTGCCGCAATAAAGGCCGCAATAATTACAACAATAACCATAATAAACCCAAACGTACCTTTACCATTACTCTCATCCTGAACCTCTGAAGAAACAGTCTCCTGACTAGAAACAGAATTATCAGCTGAAGGCTCAGAAACAGTCTCCTGACCAGAAACAGAATTATCAGCTGAAGGCTCAGAAACAGTCTCCTGACTAGAAACAGAATTATCAGCTAAAGGCTCACTTACCGCCTCCACTTGTGAAGAAACAGGTGAAGAAGATTCAGCACTTACAGTAGAATTATTCTCATTAGCATTCATCACAGGAACAGAAACATCAACTAATTTACGCTCACCCTCTTCAGTACTAGTAGCACCAGTAGAATCATCATTAGTAGCGCCCGCAAAATCAAAACTATACTCTAAATTATTTTCAGAAACATCTCCCGTAGATGTTTTATTTTCGTCTTTCATAATATCCTCCTTATTCTAACAATACCATTATAACAAATTTTTTAACAAATGAAAAGCAAATATATATCAATACTTAGAAAGAACATTCAAAAATTGCTCCTCATCCCAAACAGTAACCCCCAAATCAAGAGCCTTCTTAAGCTTACTACCAGCTTCCTTTCCAGCCACAACCACATCAGTCCTCTTACTCACACTACCACTCACAGAGCCACCAAGCATTTCAATCCTACTTTTAGCCTCATCACGAGTAAACCTATCCAAAGTACCCGTCAAAACAAACGTCTTAGAAGAAAACTCCGTTTCAAAATCATTTATCTCCTTCAAATAATCCATATTAACCCCAAAACCCTTAAGATTATCTATAAGTTTTATATTCCTCTCACAAGAAAAATACAAACAAACACTTTTAGCAATAATCGGACCAATATCCTTAATCTCGCTAATATCATCAAAAGAAGCCGTCATCAAATTATCAATATTAGAAAAACTCCTAGCCAAAATATCCGCCGTCTTCGTACCAACATGCCTAATAGAAATACCAAAAAGAAGACGCTCCAAAGAATTATGCTTACTCTCCTCTATCTCATCTAAAAGCTTATTAATACTCTTCTCACCAAACCCTTCAAGTTCCATAAGCTCTTCCTTATGCTTATAAAGAGTATAAAAATCCTCATAACACTTCAAATAACCCAAATTATAAAAATCCTCAATAATCCTATCACCAAATCCAGTAAGATTCATCGCATTCCTAGAAGTAAAATGAATAAGCTTCTCCTGCTTTTTAGCCGGGCAATGATCATTAACGCAGTAATAAGCCGCCTCATCGCCCCTCCTTTCCAAAGAAAAACCACAAATAGGACAATTAGAAATCATTTCAAATTTCTTTAAAGGAGTAGTCCTTCTTTCAAAAAGAACCCTAACAACCTCAGGAATAACATCCCCAGCCTTCTTAATCGAAACAATATCCCCTTCCCTAATATCCTTAGAAAGCACATAATCCTCATTATGTAAAGTAGCCCGCCTTATAACAGAACCCATAAGACGAACAGGCTCCAAATCCGCAGAAGGCGTAACCTGACCCGTTCTACCAACCGTAAACACAATCTTCGAAACCCTAGTCAAAACCTCCATAGCAGGAAACTTATAAGCCGTCGCCCACTTAGGACTACGAGCCGTAAAACCAAGCCTTTTTTGATCATTCAAATCATTAACCTTAATTACAATACCATCAATCTCATAAGGAAGACTATCACGAATAAGCGTCTTCTCATTAATATAATCAAGAAGCTCATCAATATTATTAACCTTCTTATTATTAGGATTAACCATAAACCCAAGTTCCTTCATAAAATTAAGAGCATCCAAATGCGTATAAATACCATAATCTAAAGGATCAGGCAAATGATAAATAAAACAATCCAAATCCCTCTTAGAAGCCACCTTAGAATCAAGTTGCCTAACACTACCAGCCGCCGCATTACGAGGATTCGCAAAATTAGCCCCTTCCTTATTAAGCTTTTCAAAAGAAGCCTTACTCATATAAATCTCACCACGAACCTCAATATCAATCGGCTTATTAATTCTAAGTGGAATACTCTTAATTGTCTTCGCATTATGCGTAATATCCTCACCCGTAACACCATCACCACGAGTAGCCGCACGCACAAGAATACCTTTCTCATACTTAAGAGATACAGAAAGCCCATCAATCTTAAGTTCCGCCACATAAGCAGGATTAGGAACCACCCTTTTAACCCTCTCATCAAAAGCAATAATCTCAGACTCATTAAAAACATTACCTAAAGACAACATCGGAATCTCATGAGTAACCTTCTTAAACTTATCAATGACCTCAGTTCCAACCCTAGAAGTAGGCGAATCATTCCTCTTAAACTGAGGATACTCACCTTCAAGCCTCATAAGCTCCTGCATATACCTATCATACTCCTGATCCGAAATACTAGGATTATCCAAAGCATAATACTCATAATTAGCCTTATCAATAATTTTAATTAACTCATCAATCCTCTTTTGAATCATAATCTCACCAACCTAAACATAAAAATTAGGAAAAAAAGCCCAGAATTACCTAGACCCATCTTCCCATAAATTAGAAGGATAAACACCTTGAATTATATAATTATTAATCGCATTAACAACCATCTCTTTATCATCCTTATAAGTAACACCATACCACTTAGAAGAACTCTCCTTAACATACACCTTCGCACTACCATCTAAAATCTGCGAAGTAATAATATCAGGCATCAAATACTCACTATCAAGATCATTCGCATTCTTATCCAAAAACAAAGGAAAATTATTAATAACAGCCTTCAAAAAATTAGGCGTAAAACCAAATAAATTAACCGTTACCAAATCATTATCTGAAACTCTAAAAGCCTCACTTCCATCAAGCGGCATCGCCATAACCTCGCCATTAACCTCTTGAAGTTTACTTTCCGTAATACCTTCTAAAACACCATTAGAAACATGAGCCACACCTCTTTTAACAGAGCCATTCAAAGAAAGCGTATTAATAGCCTTGTAACAAACAGATAAATAATGAGTTCTATCCTCATTGTTCTTAAAAAAATCCATTAAAATCTCATAAGCCAAAGGCCCATAAAAATCATCCGCATTAATAACCGCAAACGAAGAAGTAAGCAAATTTCTCGCACAATAAATAGCATGTCCAGTTCCCAAAGGTTTACTTCTTAAACTAGAAATAGAATAGCCTAAAGGTAAATCATTTAACTCCTGAAAAACATAAGAAACCTTAATCTTACCAAAAAGCCTCTTACCAATAGTCTCCTTAAAAAGCTTTTCATTTTCACGTCTTATAACAAATATAACATGAGTAAACCCAGCCCTAATCGCATCATATATAGAATAATCAATAATAAACTCACCATTAGGTCCAACCGGTTCCACCTGCTTAAGCGAACCAAACCTACTACCAATACCAGCAGCCATCACAAGTAAAGTATAATCCATAACACTTCTCCTATCTATCCTTGTGCAGCGCATTATAAGTCATAAAAAACACCGCAAGTCCAATAATAAAAAACGCAAGCCACATCATCGGATTATTATGATGAGCATCAAGCCAAGCCTTAATAGGCACTGCCCACTCATTTAAACTATCAATAATACTTAAAAACATTAATCATTCACCTTCCTTATACTCTTATGACCTTTCATTATCTTAATTATACCATATTTATGATTAAAGGCAATAGTTAAAACACTACCAATACCTAAAACAATACCTTCGCCATACTTATCATGAATAACTTTATCCCCAACCGAGTATTCTATAGAATCATCAATCACATCATTTCTATCAAATAAAGAAGGCGAAGAAGAAGAAGAAATAGATAAATACTTCTTATCAATCTCATCAATAAACCTACTAGCAGGATTTAAACTCACATTACCATAAAGCATCCTTCTTTTCGCATTCACCAAATAAAGCATCTTTCTAGCCCTAGTCACCGCCACATAACAAAGCCTTCTTTCCTCTTCAACTTCATCATTACTATCCAAACAATTTTTATGTGGAAAAATACCTTCCTCAAGTCCAATCAAAAACACATAATCAAACTCAAGTCCCTTAGCCGAATGAATAGTCATAAGCGTAACCACATCAGTATTATTCTTATGTTCCTCCATATCCGAAACCAAACTAATCTCCATCAAAAAATCCTCAAGCGAAATAACCCCATTATTCTCCTCAAAATTCTTCGTAATTGACTTAAACTCCTCAAGATTCTCAAGTCTAACCTCAGATTCAAGCGTCTTATCAGCCAAAAGCTCAGCCCTCATACCACTCTTATCCAAAATCAAATCAACAAGTTCCGTCAAAGAAACATTCTCACTTTCCTTCTTAATATCCTCAATTATCTGTTTAAACTTAAGCTCCTTACCAGAAGAAATAGCCTCATAAATACTGATACCACTATCCATAGCCTTCATAGTTAAATTCTCAATCGTCTTAGGGCCAATTTGCCTCTTAGGAACATTAATAACCCGAAGCAAACTAACATCATCCTTATAATTATAAATAAGCTTCAAATAACAAATTAAATCCTTAATCTCCTTACGATTATAAAAGTAAAAACTTCCAACAACCTTATAAGGAATATTCTCACGAAGCAAAGCCTCCTCCATATTACGAGACTGAGCATTAGTCCTATACAAAACCGCAATATCCTTTTTTTCTATTCCCTTATCTATAAGTGCCTTAATCTCATCCTTAACATACCCCGCCTCATCCTTCTCAGATAAAGCCGTATGATAAATAATCTTATCCCCATCACCACTCATAGTCCAAAGAACCTTATCACGCCTTAACTTATTATTCTTAATAATATCATTCGCACATCCCAAAATATTACCAGTAGAACGATAATTCTCCTCAAGCTTAACCACCAAAGCATTAGGATAATCCTTCTCAAAATCCAAAATATTTCTAAAATTCGCCCCCCTAAAACCATAAATAGACTGATCCGCATCACCAACCACACAAACATTTTTATACTTCGCACTCAAATACTTAATAAGTCTGTACTGAACCTCATTAGTATCCTGATACTCATCAACCAAAATATACTTATATCTCTCTTGATACTCCTTCAAAATAGAAGGATTTTCACGAAAAAGTTTCAAAGGAAGCAAAAGCAAATCATCAAAATCCAAAGAATTATTACGCCTCTTCTTATCCTCATACCTCTTAAAAACACTTAAAACTATTTTCTCATACTCATTAAAAGCAAACTTACCATACTCATCTGGACCCATAAACTCATTCTTCGCCCCACTAATCTTATTCCTAATAGCCCTAGGATTATAATCCTTAGGATCCAAATTCATATCCTTAATAATCTTCTTAATAATAGTCAAACTATCATCACTATCCAAAATAGTAAAATTCTTATCATACCCAAGTATCTCATAATTTTCCCTAACCAAAAGAAGACCCAAAGAATGAAAAGTCGAAATTTGAATATCATAAGCCACATTACCAAGCATCCTATAAACCCTATCCTTCATCTCACGGGCCGCCTTATTAGTAAAAGTAATCGCCAAAATAGAAGAAGGAAAAACACCCTTCTCCAAAACCAAATAAGAAACCCTAGTCGTCAAAACCTTCGTCTTACCACTACCAGCCCCAGCTAAAACCAAAAGCGGACCAGAAGTATTAACAACCGCTTCTTTTTGTTTATCATTTAAACCATCTAACATATAATCACCTACCTATAATAATATCACATTTAAAACAAAAATAAAAACATTTTAGGTACACTATAACCACCAAAGAATATAATACAA
Source organism: Vescimonas coprocola (assembly GCA_963660615.1). Lineage (GTDB taxonomy): Bacteria > Bacillota_I > Bacilli_A > RF39 > UBA660 > Coprosoma. The sequence goes on along the minus strand of CAVKYE010000012.1, from coordinate 3,414 downwards.
TGAAAAAAAGAAAGGAGAAATTATGAAAAAAATATTAGTAGCCCTAATACTATTAGGACTTATAATTTGGGGAATATTCACCTTCACCAAAGACGAAAACAAAGAAGAAAAAACAATAACAAAAGTAAAAGTAGGTGAAGTAACCCATAGCGTATTTTACGCACCACAGTATGTAGCCCATGCCCTAGGATACTACAAAGACGAAAACCTAGACGTAGATATCGTACTAACATCAGGTGCTGACAAAAAAAAGCGATAATTTAAAAACAAAAAAAGGAAAAACCAAACTTTTATCGTACCATATAAATAGAAGGAAAAAAATCCTTCAAAGAAAGGAGGTGAAACATGGACCACGTAATCGCAACCATGAACGAAAGCATAACTAATAACTTCTCATCATCCCATAAGGCCTTAGATATCGTAGGAGAAGGTGGAAGCATTAGTGATGTAATATCCATAGCAGATGGCACCGTCGAAATAGTCGTAAAAAACGTAAAATACACAAACAACAACGCCAGAGGAACCGCAAGTTATGGTAACTTCGTCAAAATAAAACACGATAATGGACACTATACCTTATATGCACATATGAAGTATGGAAGCATCACCGTATCACAAGGAGACAAAGTTACCAAAGGACAAACCCTAGGCACCATGGGAAGCACTGGAAACGCCTACGGAATACATCTACACTTTGAAGTAAGAGATTCAAATAATAATCGCTTAAATCCCAAAGATTACCTAGATGGAATCAAAAGCATTAACCCAGTAAACAATCCCATAGAAGCGCCCCCTGCAGAAACAAATGCCGATATCATCCAAGAAGAACAAAACGAAACACCAAAAGAAGAAACAAACAAAGAAGAAAAAGTAGAAGAAAAAATAGAAACCGAAAACATAGAAGAGTCAAAAGAAACAGAAAAAATAAATGGAATCATAACAACTGAAAACCCTAGTAACTCTTTAGAGCTCGCTAAAGAAGCAAAGCCTTCAGAAGAAACCTATTTAGAAAACGCAAACTATAAAGGCCCTTCAATAGTTGACGGACTAAAACAAATAAACATCGACAGCACATACACAAACAGAGAAAACATCGCCTTAAAAAACGGCATAACAGACTATAAAGGCACATATTGTCAAAACATATATCTACTTAAATTACTAAAAACAGGAAAACTAAAAATCTAGGAGGTAAAGCTTTAAACAAATGAAAAACAAAACATACATTGTGATTGATGAAAGCGGAGCCATCCACCAAAAAAACAATAACTTTTTTGTCATAGCCGGCTACATAACCCAAAGAATATACAGTGTGAAATCCTGCCATAAAAAACTAGAAAAACACATCAAAGATAAATATCCAAAAACAAACAAATATGAAGAATTAAAAGCATGTTATCTAAAGCCAACACAAAAAGCCGAATTTTTAAACGAACTATTTAAAATCCCTACCACCATACCAATCGGCATCATCGTAGACAAAAAACACTTAATCAAAAGAAACAAACATGACGAAAACATAAAATACAACTACTTCCTAGGATTACTCCTAAACTTTCTACTAGAAAACCATCAAGAACTTTTTCCTCATGATGACATAACACTAATTCTAGATAACCGTAACGTCAAAGTAGGATCCCTAAACTCCCTAGAAGACTACCTAAACACCACACTAGGACTAACCAAAGAAAAAAACTTCAAAGTATTTTATTATGACTCCAAAGGACATAGAACAGTGCAAATGGCAGACCTAATCGCCAACACATTCTTTGGCTATTATAATTACAAAAATAAAGGCAGTACCTATTACAAAGTACCAGCCCTAAAAAACGCCATAATATCAAAATTTCCATATAAATATTTTGGCAAAACAAATGACAAAAAAGCTTTGACACAGTAAAATAAGTATGGTATACTTAAACCACAAGACCTAAGAATATCGGTCACAATTAAAAACCTAATCGTATGCTAAGTACGAGATACCTTAGGCAAAGACAGATAGTAATCTGTCTTTTTTAATTATCACCAATCCAATTTACATTCGCATTAACAGCACCCCAAGGAGCACCCTCTATAGCCCCCTCTTTTCTATCTATGTTAATTGTTTTAATATTAGGAGATTGAGTAACCGCATCAGAAGGAATTTCTTTAATAGTATTTGATATATTTATAATTGAAGCATTCGTTTGAAAAAAAGCAATTGATTCGATAGTCTCCACCCTAATAAGATTAATACTATCCGCACTAACTCCCCTAAAAGCATACTCTTGAATAGTTTTAACACTGTCTGGAATAGTAATATCACCAGCATCACAACCACCATATGAATTTAAAATAGAATTATCAATAACACCATCAGAATTTTTTCCATACACAAAAACATCATCACCAGTCAAATTATTATCAGAAAAAGCCCCTCCATCATAACTAATATTATCTAAATTAGGTAATGACGTTAAATTATTACTTCTAAAGGCTGAATAACTAATTTTCTTAAGACTTTGTGGAAAAGTAATACTAGTAAGTTTATTCCACACAAAAGCCTCCATTCCAATTTCAACAACACCTTCCCCCAAATCAAGTGATGATATACTATTACCCCAAAAAGCATAATCACCAATTGAAATAACCGTATCTGGTATAACAACTTTAGTTAAACCTTTACTATTAAATACCTTAGAAACGTTATATTCTGTATCACCTATTTTAGTAACAGTCTTACCTTTTATTTTACTAGGAATATTAACTTCACTGCCACACGTTTCATCATAATCAGTAATAGTTACAGTACCATCACCATTATCACTAGTCTTATAACACAAATCTCCCTTATTATAAATATTACCCTTCGCATTCAAACTAATATTACTACTAAAAGCCGCATACCCAGCGGATAATCCCAAAAGTAAAACAAAAAAAACACACATAATAAACCTCCTTTGCCTTTTCAAACGTCTTCTAGATAATCTCCTATGCATAAATTTCACCCTTTTTAATATTTTTTATCGTAAAACTATATGATATACGTTAATAAATGGTGAATAAATTATACTAAAAGTGAAAGAAGTGGACAAAAATTATATTATATGTTATATTTTAAACAGAAAACTATCGTATAACATATAGTTATACGTCACTTTTTTATCCCAATTTTTTCTTAATTATTCCTAAAATTATAAAGAATTTTAAGCAAAAAAAGAAACCAGTCTTTTAATTTACTAATTTCTTCAATAGATAAACCTGTTATTTCTGATATTTCTTTTTTGTCCATGCCTCTTTCAAGCATACTCTTAGCTATTTCAATGTTTCTTTTTTCAACACCAATAGCCTCGCCTTCAGCTTTGCCACTTAAAGCAGCTTCCTTGATATCAAACTCCTTCATAGCCTTGTCCATTTTTTGCTTGTTATATAATC
>CAVKYE010000011.1:0-41285 GCA_963660615.1 Vescimonas coprocola | reverse complement strand
ATACACATTTTGAGTCGTAATGCACTTAATTGTGCACTTTACTTAGAATTCAACGAAAAAATATAATCCCACCCAAAATTAAAAAGCCACCTAATTCTCCTAAATAACAATCATACCACATAAAAAGTAAAAAAGATAGACTTTAATTATATAAAATTTTTATGTATAATTTATATAGAACATTGGGGGTGAGATAATTATGGCTTCAAAAGGATATATGAATGACTTTTATAAACAATTTGAAAAACTAAATAATAATTTAGAAAAAGCAAATAATAATGCAGCTAAATTATCATTAGAACTTTCTTTAGCTAAAGATGAAATAAAATCATTAAACAAACAAGTTGAAAAATTAAAAGACGAAAAGAAGGAATTACTATTAAAGTTAGAAAACTTAAAACAACAAAAATAACACAAAAATCTTCAAAAAAATTATTAACTAAATTGATAAAACCAATATCATATAAAGCCAAAGTAGATAGAAGGACAGCATTCTATCTTTTTTATGTCTACAAATTTAACTTATAATAAAAAGTGAAAACTTTTCTACATATAAATATTAAATATTCACAAAACTAAAAAAAGAATAGGTTACAACACTTTGTCAATAAGAAAAACAAACATATTATAAAAACAGGAGGTGACTTTATAGGAAGAAGATGATGAGAATGTCAAAAATAATATTTTCCATCATAGTTGGAACATTGGGAGCTCTATTTGGAGAATTTGATATGCTCTTAATAACACTCACATTATTCGTCGTTATGGATTACTTGACAGGAATCATGAAAGCAATAATTTCAAAAAATATATCCAGTAGCGTAGGCTTTAAAGGAATTTTCAAAAAAATTTTAATATTTTTTATGGTAGGAGTTGCCGTTAGAATAGATATGTTACTAGGAATCGATGAATTAAGATATCTAGTTCTAGTCTTTTATATAATAAATGAAGGAATTTCAATTATTGAAAATGCAGGAACAATAGGTCTTCCCATACCAGACAAAATAAAATCTGTTTTAAACGAATTAAAAAATAAAGAAGAAAAAAAAGAGGATAATTAATATTAAACAAATGTAAAATATAATTCCTCTTTTTTCGCTATCAAAATCTACAACATATATTTATAGCACACTTCATTCAAAACAAGACAGCAAAATCAAATGACAAGTAATAATAAATATGATATAATAATAGAAAAGCTTTATTTAAGGAGGAACTTATCATGGTGCCAGACAAAGAAATTCTAAAATTTATGGAAAATAGACCAGAAACCGTAGCCATCATAGGATATGGTTCCGGAGTAAAACCTCAAAAAGGCCAAGAAAAAAGAAAGCCACAAATAGATTTAATAATCGTCGTAGACAACATAAAAAAATGGCACCTAGATAATATAAAAATAAATCCTAAAGATTACTCATTTTCAGGAAAATTATTTTTCAAACATGCCTCATTAAAAAAAATAAAAGCAGGCGGAAAAATCTGTTATATGACATACATTTCATATAATGGCAGAAAATACAAAATAGGAACCATCGAAAAAGAAGATTTTCTAAACGACCTAAAAACATGGGAAACATTTTATCTAGCGGGAAGAATGCAAAAACCAATCTTAGTAGTAAAAGCACCACAAGACATATTAGACGCTATAGAATACAATAGACATGCCGGTGTGCTAGTAACCGAATTACTAAACAAAAATCAAAAAATATCAAAAGAAGAATTTTACATGCAACTAGCAGGACTTTCATATATAGGCGATACAAGAATGAAAATAGCAGAAAATCCTGATAAAGTCATGAACATAGTTAAAGGAAATATTGAATTTTACGCTGAAAACTATGGAAGCTTATTAAAAGAAGAAAATGGCAAATTTATAATACCTAAAAATCTAAAAAAAGAAACATTACCAGACGAGTTGTATGAATATTTAGATAAATATAATGGAAACGAAAAAAATGGAATTATTGAATTTTTAACACAAAAAAACAAAGCACAAAGTACAAAACAAACAATAAAAGGCCTATTCACAACTGGCCCAATCAAATCCATAAAATATGTATCAGAAAAAATCAAAAGAAGAAAGAGGAAATAAATTTATTCAGGGGGAAATAACATGAATACGAAAGAAAAAACAATAGAATTTTTAAATCAAATGCCAGAAGTAAACTCAGCCACCGCATATGGTTCTGGTTTCTTCAAACAAAATGGAGCAGATCCAAACGAAAAAAAGTCAATGGATTTAATTCTATCAGTAGATAATCCAAATGAGTGGCACACCGAAAACTTAGCAAAAAACAGACAAATGTATCAAGGCAGTGGACTACTAAAATTAACTAGTATAGACATTCCAGATGACACATTCAGCTTTCCAAAATCAATAGGATGTTTCTTTACCGAATATGAAGGAACCGAATATAAATGCCTAGTAGTTGACAAAAGATTACTTTACGATGATCTAAAAAGATGGAGCAACTTCTCATTAGCAGGACGCTTTCAAAAAGAAACTGAAACCTTAATAGATAACAGCAATAAAACATTATCAAAATTATTAGAAGAAAACTATGAAAAAGCCATTTTAACAGCAAGACTTATGATTACTGATAGTGTATATAACCTAGAAACACTTTTTGAGGAAATCGTAAGACTTTCATATATGGGAGACATCAGAACCATAGCCCATTTGGAAAATAGAAACAAAATACCAAACATAGTTAATGGCTCATACGAATTTTTCAAAATGCATTACACCAAAGGACTCAAAATAGAAAATGACATTATCATAGATGACATACAACTAGAAGAAATATATAACCTACCACCAGCTTTAAAAAACTATTTATTAAACACCCTATCAGATCAAAAACTTAAAAACAAAAAAGCCATTTCTAAACAAATAAAAACATACTTTAGAAACACAGATTTCATAAGCAGTATCGAACTAGCCATTAGATGTAATCAAACCGTAGGACTAGAAAAAACCTTAGAAACGCTAGTCGGAAAAGCAAAAAAGGGATTCGCACTAAATCAACCACAAAAGAAATTAAAAAAACACTACAACCCAAAACATTAAAATAAAAAAAGTTAGGTGATAATATGAAAATAAAATCAGTAGATTTAATCATTTCCGCAGTTAGAAGAAGCCAATACCCAGATGATAACAAACCCGAATACCTACTAGTAGGTCGTTCAAACGTTGGGAAAAGTAGCTTCATAAACACCCTAGTAAATAGAAAAAATTATGCCCGAACTTCCAGTAGACCAGGGAAAACCCAAACAATAAATTTCTACAACGTAAATAATGAATTTTATTTAGTAGATGCACCAGGATATGGCTACGCCCAAACAAGCAAAACAAAAAGAAAAAAGTTTGGACTTATGATAGAAGACTACATAGTAAATAGAAAAAATCTCAAGCAAGTATTCTTACTAGTAGATTTTCGTCATCATCCAACAAATGATGATATTCTAATGTATAACTACCTAAAATACTATAAAATACCAGTAACCATAGTAGCCACAAAATGTGACAAAATAGGCATAACAACATGGCAAAAACAGCGTAATATAGTATTAAATGACCTTGATTTAGTTGTAGGTGATGATTTCGTAATGTTTTCAAGTCTAACAAAAGAAGGAAAAGAAGAAATCCTAAAAAAAATAGAAATCACTTCGTAGTTACCATTTCTTAAACATTTCATAAACTACATTAGGTGATTACTTATGAAACTTACAGTTTTAGGTGAAAAAATAATAATATACTTAAACACCACCTATACACATACCCTTAACTTTGACGATAAAGAAAATATCCACAACTTTCTAAAACAATTTTTCAAAAAACTAAACAAAAAATACAACTTAGAACTTGATGGATATTATAACATAACATTATACACCGATAAATATTACGGAGTTATAATAGAAGTAACAAAAGAAGAACTAGAATATTTTGATTATTTCACCAATCAAATAGAAATGAACATAAAAGTTGTCCAAGATACCTTTTTATATCAGATAAATAATATCCGCACAAACTTTAAAGAAAAAATGAATATGTATAAAGTTTATGATAAAATATATTTAAAAGCCAAAGTCCCACTCACCAGCATAGAAATGGGAGCTTTACTCGAAACATCAAAAATAATATATGGCCCCAAAGCCAAAAATATCAGCAAAACAATGAAAGAGGTGATAATATGAAAAAACCAGTAGTAGCCTTAGTAGGAAGGCCAAACGTCGGAAAAAGCACAATATTCAACCGAATGGTAGGGAAAAAAATCTCCATCATCGAAGATACCCCAGGAGTAACCAGAGACAGAATCTATGGCACAGTAAATTATATGGATTATTCCTTCCATTTAATAGATACCGGAGGAATCGACATAACCGAGCACAAATTTAATGATGAAATAAAAGGACAAGCCGAACTTGCCATCGATGAATCAGACATAATAGTCTTCGTAGTAGACGGAAAAGAAGGCCTAACCGCCAACGATTACGTAGTTCGCGACATTCTAATGAAAAGTGGAAAAGACATAATAGTTGCCATCAACAAAGCCGACTCAAAACTATATAAGCAGCACGAATACGACTTTTTTGAACTAGGCTTTGAAACATATGTGCCCCTAAGTGGAGAACAAAATTACGGCATATATGACCTAATGGACGAAATAACCAAAGACTTCAAAGAAATAGAAGAAGACTATGATGAAGAAGTCCTAAAATTCTCAATAATAGGAAGACCAAACGTCGGAAAAAGTAGTCTAGTAAATGCCCTACTAAATGAAGAAAGAGTAATAGTAAGCGACGTAGCCGGAACAACCAGAGACGCCGTAGACACCCCATTCACATACCACGGAAAAGAATTCGTCGTAATCGACACCGCTGGAATGCGAAAAAGAGGAAAAATCTACGAAAATGTTGAAAAATATAGCCTTCTTCGTTCCCTAAAAGCCATTGACAGATCAGACGTATGCGTCATCGTCATCAACGCCGAAGAAGGCATAATAGAACACGACAAACACATCGCTGGATATGCCGTAGAAGCTGGAAAAGCAGTAGTAATAGCCGTCAACAAATGGGACCTAATCGAAGACAAAGACAAAGTCATGAAAGAATTCAAAAACCTAATCAAAAACAATTTCCAATTCATGCCATATGCCAAAGTAGCCTTCCTTTCAGCCCTAACAAAAAAACGAATCCACACCCTAATGCCAATGATAATAAGTGCAAACGAAAATGCCCACAAAGAAATAAAAACAAGCGCCCTAAACGATGTAATCATGGATGCCTATGCCCTAAACTTGCCACCAACCTACAAAGGAAAACGCATGAAAATATACTTTGCCTCACAAGCAAAAACATGCCCACCAACCTTCAATATCCAAGTAAACAGCAAAGGATTATTACATTTTTCCTACGAAAGATATCTAGAAAACAAAATAAGAGAAAACTTCGATTTCGAAGGAACACCAATAGTTTTACAATTCAAAAACAAAGGCGAACAATAAAGATTATACACATAATCTTTTTCTATAACCAAAATTCGCCCATAACATATACTAAAGTAGGAGAGTGATAAAGTGCGTTTTTCAGATAACTTTTTCGATAGAGTAGAGAAAAAAACAAACGTCGGCAAACAAACCATATTAGACCTAGCAAACAAACTACAACAAGGAGACCTAAAAAACGAAACAACCCTAAGAGAAGTAATTCAAGAACTCAGCAAAATGACAGGCAAAGGAGTCACAAAAGAAAAAGAAGACAAAATAATAAATGCCGTCGTAAAAGGAGACGTTCCCAAAGACATAGATAAACTCATATAAAAAGCTATTATCACAAAATAATAGCTTTTACTTTACCAAAATAACAAATAATAGCATAAACAAAAAACAAAAACATATATTTAAGTAAATTATGGAGGGACTGATTAAATGGAAAAAATTGATATTATCAAAAGTATAACCGAAAGAACAGGTGGGGATATATATTTAGGAGTAGTAGGAGCCGTTAGAACCGGAAAATCAACATTCATAAAAAGATTCATCGAAAACCTCGTAGTACCCAACATCGAAGATGAATATGAAAGAAAAAGAACATTAGACGAAATACCACAATCCGCCCAAGGAAAAACAATCATGACAACCGAACCAAAATTTGTACCAAGTAATGCCGCTAAAATAAAAATAGACGATTTTTCAGCCAACGTCAGACTAGTAGATTGTGTAGGTTACATAATAAATGGAGCCAAAGGATACGAAGACGAAAATGGACCACGCATGGTTCGCACGCCATGGTACGAAGACGAAATTCCATTCGTCGAAGCCGCCGAAATAGGCACCGAAAAGGTCATCAAAGACCACTCAAGCATTGGAGTATTAGTAACCACAGATGGTTCAGTAGGAGAATTTAACCGAAACGACTACGTCGAAGCCGAAGAAAGAATTGTCTCAGAACTAACTGAAATAGGAAAACCATACATCATAATACTAAACTCCACCCATCCAATGTTACCAGAAACCGAAAGCCTAGCCGAAAACCTAAGAGACACATATAACGCCCCAGTAATACCAATGAATATAGACAACATGAGTGAAAGAGACGCCTATAGCATACTAAGAGAAGCACTATATGAATTTCCAGTAGTACGAATAAACGTTGCCATGCCAGATTGGGTTGCATGCCTAAGCCCATCAAATTGGCTAAAAAAATCATACATAGAAACCATCAAAAACAGTATATATGAAATAGACAAATTAAGAGACATCGAAAACATAACATCAAACCTAGAAACCTGCGAATATATAGAAAAAGCTTACCTATCATCAGTAGACACATCAACAGGAGAAGTAAACGTCACCCTAAAAGCACCAAATGAACTATATAATAGCGTCCTAAAAGAAATAATAGGGGTAGACATCACAAACAGATCACAACTACTAACACTATTTCAAGACTATAATGAAGCAAAAAGAGAATACGATCAAATCAAAGATGCCCTAAAAATGGTAAAAAACACAGGATATGGAGTCGCCAGCCCAACCCTATCAGACATGACCCTAGACACCCCAGAAATAATCAAACAAGGAACAAGATATGGAATAAAACTAAAAGCCGTCGCCCCATCAATACACATGATAAGAGTCGATGTTGAAAGCACATTCGAACCAATAATCGGTTCAGAAATACAAAGTAAAGAACTAATAAATTACCTAATGAAAGACAAAGAAAGCGACTCAGACAACATCTGGAAAAGCGAAATATTTGGAAGAAGTCTAGATGTAATAGTACAAGAAGGAATCCAAGCAAAACTATCACTAATGCCAGATGCCGTAAGATTTAAACTCCAACAAACCCTATCAAAACTCGTAAACAAAGGAAGCGGAAACCTTTTTGCCATAGTTATATAGAAATAGAAAAACCTATTTCTTTTTCAAACAAAAAAACAAAAACAACAAAAAAACCATAAAAAACACCACAAAAATAAAGAAATCCATTAAAATATATTGATTTTTAACCATAAAAATGGTATCCTTTTAATGTAAGCAAAGATAGCTTAACATAATATAGGAGGTATAAAAACATGACAAAACAAATGTTAGTTAATTACATTGCTGAAGAAACAGGACTTACAAAAGCAGACGCTACAAGAGCATTAGACGCTGCTATGAGCGGAATTGTAAAAGGATTAAAAGAAGAAGGAAAAGTTACATTAACTGGTTTCTGTACTTTTGCAGCACAAGAAAAAGAAGCTAGAAAAGGACGTAACCCAAGAACTGGTGAAGAAGTAACAATCCCTGCTAGAACTGCAGTTTCAATCAAAGCTGGATCTAAATTAAAAGACGCTTTAAACTAGGCTTTTCAGCCTTTTTTTTGTTAAACAGAGGTGATAACATGTATACAACAGCACTTAAAGTATTAAAAACATTCGAAAAATACGGTTACAAAGCCTACATCGTCGGAGGATACCCAAGAGACTTATATCTAAAAAGAAGTTCATCAGACGTCGACATATGCACCGATGCCACCCCCATGGAAATAATAAACATCTTTCCCGAAATGGTCACCGCCAGCCTAGAATATGGCTCAGTCGTCATCAGCTACGAAAAAATAAGATTTGAAATAACAACATTCAGAAAAGAAGGAAAATACATATCCTACCGTAAACCCAGCACAATAACCTACATAGACTCCCTAGAAGAAGACCTAAAAAGACGCGATTTCACCATAAACACCATGTGTATAGATAGTAATGGCAACCAAATAGATCTGCTAAACGCCAAAAGTGATTTAGACAGTAAAATAATCAGAATGATAGGAAACCCCAAAATACGTCTAAAAGAAGATGCCCTACGTATCTTAAGAGCCATAAGATTCGCAGTTATCTTAGACTTTGAACTAGAACCCGTCCTAAAAGCTTACATCAAAAGATATGGCTCACTCCTAAAAAAATTATCCTACAATAGGAAAAAAGAAGAATTAGACATAATCTTCTCAAGTCCAAACAAAGAACGCGGAATAAAACTACTATGTGAACTAAAACTAATAGACCCATTAGAAATCCCCCTCCTAAAAAAAGCCATAATAACTCCATCAATGATAGTAACCTGGTCAGAGTTAAATGTATTAGATAAATACAAATTCAATGCCCAAGAAAAAGAAACCATCACCAAAATACTAGAATTAAAAGACCAAAACATTCTAGACAAAAAAGTATTATATAAATATGGTCTATACACTTGCTCTCTCGCATCAGAACTTACAAACATCACCAAAAAAGAACTAAACCAAACATATCTAAACATGCAAATCCACAGCAAACTAGACATCGCCATAAAGCCCGAAAAAATATGCAAAATTCTAAACAAAAAACCAGGCAGTTTCCTAAAAGAAATAATAGCCGACCTAGAAAATAAATTATTAGAAGACACCCTAGAAAATAAAGAAGAAACATTAGCCAATTATATTTCTAATACTTATCTATAAAACATACCCTTTAATAGGGTGTTTTATTATGAAAAAAATAATAATATTACTTATAACCTTAACACTATCACTCATCCATATAGATAGCCACGCCTTCGTCGCAAAAAAAATCGACCTAAAACTATCAAAAAAAGAAACAGGCATAATCTTTCTAAGACTAAAAAACAGCAATTCATTACTCATAAACGAAGAAAAAACCTCAAACCTCTTCATCCTAGATTACAAAAATGATAAAGGACTAAAAGAAGCCCTAAAAATATTTTCCGTCACACCAAACATCCACAATATCGAAACCACAAAAAAAATAGACAATATAAACATCATCAAAACAACAGGGAGCCTAAAATTCAAAATAAATAACTACACACTATGCATCCATAACAAACAAAACCAAGAAACAAAAAACTGCGACTTCATATACATAATGAACCTAGACAAAGAATACCAAATGCCCCAAAAAGCAAACACCATCTTCTATGATGATGACATCAAAAAAACATACCTAAAACAACTCCAAGAATCATGGATAGATAATTACATAGTAAGCAAAGAAAGCTTCACCATCCTAAAATTGACCCCTGAATCATATAACATCATGATTATTCCATCGACAAAGCCCTAAAAATAGTTTATAATAATAATCGGTGATTTCAATGACAGGAAAAATAATTGACATATTAAAAAATGGAAGTATAGTTATACCCAAAGCCCTTCTAACAAGCTATAAAAAACTAAACATAACCGACAAAGAACTAATAGTACTAATATACCTAATAAATAACAGCGAATTCGATCCAGAAAGAATAGCCAAAGACCTATCTTTAAAACCATTAGAAGTTCTAGAAATAATCAGTAGCCTCTCAAAAAAAGACGTTCTAAAACTAGAAAGCATAACCACAAACAACGTCTGTGAAGAATACGTATCACTAGACGAACTTTATAACAAACTAGCCCTTTTATTAATAGAAGACAAAAAAGAACCCCAAAAAACAAACATCTATGACATCTTCGAAAAAGAATTCGGAAGAACCCTAAGCCCAATGGAATACGAAATAATAGGAGCATGGATACAATCAGACTTCAAAGAAGAAACAATAATCCTAGCCCTAAAAGAAGCCACATATAATGGTGTATCCAACCTAAGATACATAGATAAAATACTATATGAATGGAAAAAAAAGGGTATAAAAACAAAATCAGACATCGACAAAGCAAACGAAAAATTCAAGAAAAAAAAGGCAAATAGCGAGGTGTTTGACTATGACTGGCTCAACGAATAAAATAGAAACCTATTTAGACGAACTATTTCCAAACCCCAAATGTGAACTAAATTACACCAAAGACTACGAATTACTAATCGCCACCATGTTAAGTGCTCAAACAACCGACAAAAGAGTAAACATGGTAACAAGTATCTTATTTGATAAATACAAAAATCTAGAAGAACTAAGTAAAGCCAAACTAGAAGACATCATAGAAATAATAAAACCAATAGGAACATACAACAAAAAAGCCAAAAACGTAATAGAAATATCCAAACGACTAACAGAAGAAAAACAAAGCCAAATACCAAATGATAGACAGTACCTAGAAAGCCTTCCTGGAGTAGGTAGAAAAACCACCAACGTCTTCTTAAGCAACATCTTTAATACACCCTGCATAGCTGTAGACACCCATGTTTCAAGAGTAAGCAAAAGACTAAACCTAGCAAGCCCAAAAGACACCCCCTTAGAAATCGAAAAAAAACTAACAAAAAAATTCAAAAAAGAAAACCTCTGCAAACTCCATCACCAACTAGTCCTATTTGGAAGATATTACTGTACTGCTAGAAATCCTAAATGCGAAACATGTAAACTAAAAGAAATATGCAAAGAAAATCACTAAAACAGTGATTTTTTTTAAAAACAAAAAAAGACGAAAAATCGTCTTTTAACTAATTATAACCGTACGAGTTAAAGTATCAACCTTTTCACCCTCGTAAGTTACATTATAAGTAAATATATAAGTACCAGCTTCAGTTAAACGAGAATTATCATAAGTCTTACTAGAACCACCATCTTTGGAATAAGTAGTAGTAACTTTAATATCTTTAGTAATATCCTCACCATCTAAAGTTGCTTTAACAGGACTAGAAGAATCAGTATAACCTTCAGTCTCAGTAACACTAACATTAGCCTTACCATTCAAAGTAAGCTTAACATCAGAAGAAGAACTGCCCTTATAATCAACTTTAACTTCAACACCACTACTTTCAGCACCAGAGAAATTAGAATAACTGGCCTTAACAATATAAGTAGGGGAAGCAGTAGAAGATAAATTAACCGTAGCTGAAGTACTAGAAGTAGAAGTAACCTTAGTTAAACTATCACCATTCTTAAGATAAACATTATATATTACAGAACCCAAAGCACTTTGATTAAATCCCATAATATAATTCAAATAAGTAGTTTGATCACTAGAAATAGAGAATGCCTTATTAACAATAGGACTCCAATAACTTCTATTTAAACCATCAGGAGTACTAATTCCTTTCCAACTAATAGTAGCAGTTTTACCACTAACAGAAGACTTGGCATCACTAGGATTAGCTAAAGTATTATAACGATTAGAAACCTCAGTAGGCTTACCACTAGACTTAAATAACTCAGTAGTCTTCATACTATCAGGAGTATTCTTGCTAGGAAGTAAAGGAGATGCACAATTTTTCTCAACCGTAACCTCAACTACACTATCAGGTTTAGTAAACTTAGTACTACTCTTAAAGAAATTATTAGCAACAGCTTGGAATAATCTAGAATTTTGACTAGAACCAAACCTATTATAACCATCTTTCAAAGAATTATAACCATACCATACCGCGATAGAATAATCCGAATTATATCCGGCAACCCAAAGGTCATTAACCGCAGTACTAGGAAGCCCTCTAGCCTCCATAGTCTTTTCATCAAAGTTAGTAGTACCAGTCTTAGCCGCAAACTCAGAACCATTAATATTGCTATAATTTCCTAAAGCATTTTTACCAGTATCAACAAGCATATCAGTAACCATATAAGCCGTATCCTTACTCATAGCCTTAGTTTTCTTAGTCTTAACTGTTATCGTTTTATCATTCTTATCAAACACAACCTTAGTAAAACTATAAGGCTCATTATAATAACCATTGTTACCAAACGCCGCATAAGCAGCCGCTAAACTAAGAGGAGATTCACCAGTAGTCTTACCATCACCATACCCACCAATAGAATGAGCTTCATGCAGCTTACCATTAGAAGAAACCTCAGGCGATAACCCCAAATTAGTAACAAAAGTCTTAATATCAGAATTTTTAACACTTTGGAAAGTCTTCAAAGCGGGAATATTTCTAGAATCAATCAAAGCTTGCCTAATAGTCATAATGCCTTTATACTTTCCATCCCAGTTATTAATTTCTGTACCATCACTATAAGAATATTGAGCATCAATAATAGGATGATAAGTATTCCAATTTAAATACTCAATAGCAGGACCATAATCGAACAAAGGCTTAGCCGTCGAACCAATCTGTTTCTTAGTCATAGTTGCATTATTAAATGACTTAGCCCCAGTATGATTTCTACCAGCACCAACAGCCACAATCTTACCAGTCTTAGTATCTAAAACAGCCACACCAGCATCAACCTTATCATTTTCCCATTTATAAGATTCACCATCCATAATCTTAGTAAGACTATCTTGTTTTTCTCTATCCATAGTTGTATAAATCTTCATAGAATAAGAATAAGGATCATAACCAGTTTTTTCTTGAACCTGAGCCGCAACCGTATCAATAAAACCTTGATACTTAGCATTACTAGTATTAGCAGACTGACCCTTAATAACAATCTCATCAACCGTCATCTTCTTAGCCACATTATACTCATCATTAGTAATATACCCATGACGTTTCATAAGCTTAAGAACAAGAAGTCTTCTTTGCTCAGTCTTATCAGGATTAATATTAGGATCATAACTAACAGGAGACTGGAACATACCAGCAATCATTGCTGCCTCAGACAAATTCAAATCCTTAGCACTCTTATTAAAATAAGTTTTAGCAGCCTGCTCAACACCATAAGCACCACTACCTAAATAATACGAATTAACATAAAATTCCAAAATTTCTTCCTTAGAATAATTTCTCTCAATTTGGAAAATAGACATATAAATATCCGTAAACTTACGCTTAATACCCGCAATACCACTTGAAGTAGTAGAAGTAAATTGGTTTTTAGAAACCTGCATCGTCAAAGTAGAAGCACCACCTGCATTTTGCCCCAAAGCCTGACCAAACGAAGCCTTCAGAAAACGAGGTAAATCAAAACCATTATGTTCAAAGAATCTAGAATCCTCAGTAGCCACAATTGCATTAACCATCTCTTCAGATAAATCCTTATACTTAATCTTCTTACGCATCTCTTTACCTAATTGTGCAAACTGATTACCATCAGAATCATAAAGAGTAGAAGCCTCCTTAGTATATAACTTATCAGGATCAAACTTACCCGCACTAATAGCAATATAAGCAAAGAAAATAATTCCTGCTAATATAAACAAAATAAACATAATCAAAAGAACCAATAAAACAACCTTGCCCTTTTTTTTCTTATTTTTTTTCATATCATCCCCACCTTCTAGATTAACATCATCCGAAACTGAAGAACGCTTCGGTACAAACTTCTTTCTATAAAATAAATAAGGAATTCCCCATATTAAATTCAAAATTATAAATATAAGTAAAACAAATCTAAACTTCATAAAAAATGGTAGTATAATAAGCCCTAAAATACTTCCTAACAAAAATATCAAATTATATTTTTTCTTTCTAAAAAACCGAATAATCCTTTTTAATTCCTTTTCCATATATTTCCTCCATCAAAATAGATATTATCAATAATTTCCAAATAATCAACACGTGGACTATATTTATCCTTAATTATATAGCCCCACTTTCTAAAATATTCTAAAGGGATAGACTTTCTCGCTGAAGTATCCAAAAAATCAAGTAACTTATCAACCATAAGTAAATAAGTCTCATTCAAAGAAGTAAACCTTACAATAATAAATCCAATCCCACCATGATCCATAATACGTTTCAAATGCTTAATCTGATGTGAATGAATATTATTAATCGGAAAATAATTCTTAAGCTTAGTTTCCTTAGCCTCAAAATCAATATATTTACCCCTATAAATACCATTATAATCAGTAGTAGAAGGAACCCTAAAATAAGCCTCCCTAATAACCGCCTCAATCCTAGAAGGATAATCAACTTTACTTATAGTTATAGGCGTTGGTTTCTTATATATAACAGCCCTACCACTATTTAAATAATAATCATTACTTTCATTAATTTCACTTTCTAAAGTCATGCCCCTATTAGCATGCGAATTAGTAGCGTGATATTCTTTCTTAATACCAGTTGGATACCTCATACTAACCTCCATCATAATTATACTATAAATAGAAAGATTTGGCTATAAAAAAATTCTCTAATTCTAATATTATCTAATATTGTCGAAAGAACCCAAACACCAAAAATAATGTGCTAAAGTATAAAAGGTGATATAAATGGACATTAACAAAATAAACAAAATATTAGATGAAATGCGTGAAGATGTAAATTATATCAAAAGAAAAACATACCTAAAAAAGTAAACAAAAAAGGATTGGTATTACACAAAAAAATCAAGTATTTTCAATACCTGCCATGCTATTTTAGACCTACAACTGTCAAACTTAGGAGTATAATTTTAACTAAGAATTAACAGATTGTCATAAACTGCTTGCAAGTATCGCTAAAATATGGTAAAACATTAGTAGGAGGGTATAATATATGAGGGTCAAATGTAAAGTTTAATGCAAGTTTGTACGATTAAACGCAACATTTCCTAAAAGTGAGTAACAACCAAAGTTTACCTTTGATTGTTTTATTATTATAATTAAATTTTAAAAAATCAAAAGTCAAGATAAATTTGCTTCGTTTGTCTTTTATTTTTCGTTTATTTTTCAATATAAATTGGACATTTTTAGATTTTTGGGGTATTATTTAAGTGTAAGCAGTACTATAATATTATGCCAACAGTAAAAGAGGGTGAATTTTGCAGGTTTTTTTTGTAACCCAAAGCACAACCCTTGTTTTCTAATTATAGTGATGGTGCTTATTTGATATTTATATTAACTTATCTTTTCAAAAGTTTTTTAGATAAGTTAACGTTGTTGGAATCTATTTCTTTGATTCCTAACTTATCTATGGCATCTTTGCCATAGAAATGACTGAATGCAGAGTATGGTGACTCATTATTCAGTTTTTTTCTTTTATATGAATTAACGTGTGACATTATTAAATTAATGTCTTTTTGTGTTAAATCATCAAAAGATTCTCCCTTTGCTATTATTCTTCTTAATAATTCGTGATTAACTTCACAAGATCCTTTTTCATGAGGACTTGAGGGATGGCAATAAAATATTTGCGTTCTTTGACTATTTGTTTCCATATCAAATTCAATCTCTTTAGGGTTTGAGAATTCACTACCATTATCAGTTAAGGTAACAGGAAATGATTACTCAAAATTTTTTTATCCAAAATTTGGTATAATTTATTAAATATATCAATAACCGAACTTGCATCATTATACTCTCTTATGAAATTAGACATATTACTTTTAAAATACATAATAAGCACCATTGAGATAGTATTATACCTTTTTACCAATTAAATGAAACCCAATAGTTTTGTACGATTAAATGCAATACCTATGGGAATAGGGGGTGCATTAAACTTTACATTCGAGGAGAATTAAGAAAAATGTAAACTAACTTTTTGTTTACCTGTTTTCTCATTATGTTTATTATATAATTTATACAGGCAAAATGCTTTGCAATAAGGCTTGGTATTAGTGTAGAAATATGGACATAAAATAGTAAAGGTAGTTAGTTATGGGAAACAAGTTTATAGTATCAAAAATAAAAGATTTTTAGATTATTATTTAAAAACACAAATTAATCCCTTAACTACTGATAGAGAAAGAACAATATTTTTGGATTTACTCTAAAACTTATAGAAGGAGTATTAATAGAAAGATTATATGAACAAGTCAAAGAAAACCAAAAAAATTAAAACAAAACTACCAAATTGCTAAATTTGTAATTTAGGTGGTAAAGTTATAATAGAATAATTTACAAAAAAAACTAACCTAATTTCGTTTTTCGTTACTACATTGTTGAAAGGTTAGTTTTATTAGTTAGGATTGATGTTATGAAAGATAAAATTTTTGAAGATTACTATGACAAAATATATTATTGGTCTTTAGGAAAGACAAAAAACAAAGAAAATGCCAAAGATTTAACTAATGATATATTTGTTGAAATATATACTTATTTAAATAAAAAAATAAAAATTGAAAAACTTGATAATCTAATTTGGACCATTGCTTTTAACACTTGGAAAAACAAAGTGAGAAAAATATATAAAGATAAGGTATTAGTTTATGATGAAGATAAATTACAAAATTTTAAAACAGAAGATAATAAAATTGATAAAATAATATACAGAGATATACTTGATAATCTAAATAGTTATAACCTAACCAATAAAGAGATTAAAATATTTAATCTATATTATAAAGATGACCTTTCAATAAAAGAAATCAGTAATATTATGAATAATGCTGAATCAAATATTAAATATTATTTATTTAATGGAAGAAAAAAAATAAAGAAGAAATATGACTAATAAGAAGAAAAACAGTTTTTCTGAGTAAACACCGTAAAGGGTTACAAGGAGAATAAGAATAAATCTCAGTCAAAAATATTTCAATAAGATTTTAACACTAGAGTATCTCAACCAATAAATAAATTTTGTTAGTTAAAAACTAACTAGAAAGAACAATAAATTGTAGGTTAAAAATAACTTACAAAATATATTATACGAGGAGAATTATAATGATTAAAGAAAACATTAAATTTTGTGATGAAATCACTAGTAAAATATCTCAAATTATGGAGGAAAAAGAAATCAAAGGTGTTACTTTATTTCCAATGTTAAGGAAAGATGGTGATAAATTATTACTTGGATCTTTAATTGAAGAAAATAATAAAGAATTATTTAATAGAAAAAAAGTAGTTAGACCAAATTATTGGATTATATTAGATAATAAAGATTTTAGCTTAGTAGAATTAAATAAAACAGAAGATAAGGATTATATGGATACTAGCATAATCCCACTTGATAAAGAATTTGATGATACATTTAGAGAAGAATCAAAAAAACTAGAAAAATTTTCTATTGATAAAAAAGTTCAATATAAGGAATATTTGATGAAAGATATTGCAAATGAAATTACTAATGCACATAATAAAATTTTAAATAATATTGATAACACCTTAATAGTAGATAATAAAAAAATAAATGCTACTGAGTATTTACTTGCCAATGTCGAGGAAGATATTGATAAAAAAACAAAAGAAATAGTAGAATTCATAGTTATAAATAAATATAGTGCTATTATTTATTATTACCAAACTTTAATTGAAGAAATACTAAACGAATACAACAATACAAATAATATAAATGTAGATAAAATGAAACTTGCTTCTAATATATTAGATACTTATTATGGTGAAGTATATGGAATAAAATATTTCTTTAATATATAATTGCTGATGATACGAAAACAAACATAAAACCAACCATAACAAGTAAAAAAATATCACTAGATTATAATACCTTTAAAGTTCACACTAAATAAAAAAGAAACATGTAAATGTGTTAAAATGTATTTAGAAAGAACTTTGGAGGTGTTTTTTCATGGGAAAACATAAGAAATGGACTTTGGGTGATAAAGTCAAAATAGTAAAAGAATTTAAATCAGGAGCGAAGATATTGATAATTAAAATGTGAATATCCTGTTACAAGAATATATAATGTTTTAAATGTAAATAGAAGAAGTTATTATAAATGGCGTCAAAAAGGAAAAACAATAGCTAATAACTTTGACCAATCAATTGCCGATGTGATGTTAGAAGAACACGAAAATAATAAAGGGATTTATGGAATAGTAAGATTGAAATTTGCAATTCAAAAGAAAAGAACCTTGTAAACAAAGTCCAATACATAATTGAATATAACTTTAATTCAGATATATCAAACCAAAAATATTCATCCGATGTAAGCTATATAAAATGTAAAGATGGAACTCTTTACTTATCAGTAATTAAAGATTATTTCAATACTGAAATTGTATCATTTTCAACATCAAATCATAATGATGTAAATTTAATAAAAGACAGTTGCAAAGATTTAAAACCAAATAAAGATGCAATATTTAATACAGATCAAGGATGTATTTTGCATACGAATATGTAGAATTAGCAAATAATATAGGATTTACTAGGAACATGTCTCATCGAGGACATTGCTAGAAAAACTGTCCTATAGAAAATTGGTTTATGCAATTAAAACATGAATGGTTTTATCAATTTGATAAGTTAACCAGAAAAGAGGCGACAGAAGAAATAAAAAAATATGTTCATTGGTATAGCAACGAACGTATTCAAAAGAAACTTAGATGTTTATCTCCCGGTTAATACAGACTTAAATATTTATAATTAAATATTTTTATTTAGTGAGTACTTGACAGGTAGTACTATCATTTGACCACCTAAAAAAATAGATAAAAAATTCCCCAAAAAAGATTGACATTCAAAAGAAACATGCTATAATAGACGGTACTTTAAGGGGGAGATACTATGATAAAAAAAGAAATTGACTTACAAAAAATGTTAAAAGAGCTTGAAAAAGAAATAAAAGCCTTAAAAAAAGCAAACAAAAAAAAGACCACAATGATAAAAGAACTAAAAAAAGCCACTGTTAAATAAAGAAATTAAGAATACTAATTTCTTTTTTTGTCAAAAAAAGAAACTAATTTTTTTCCTCATTCAAATTAGCTTCCATTAAACTTTTAATCTCATTATATAATTTTTCATTAGCGTCCTCTAAACTCATATCATCAACCTTAAAAGGCGTTCCAAAACGAGCCACTAAATTCTTACTCCTAAACTTATAATCACCAGTAAGACCAAAAGGAATAATAGTTGCCCCAGACTTCTTTGCCATAGATACAGCCCCAAACTTAAATGGAAGCAAAAACTCATTAGTCTTATTACGAGTTCCCTCAGGAAAAATCCCAATAGCCCCCCCATTTTTAAGTACCTCTAAAGCACAACTAACAGCAGCCGTATCCTTAATTTTCCTATTGACAGGAATACAACCAACAGACTTAAAAAACCAAGCCAAATTCCCTTCAAAATATTCCTTTTTAGCCATATAATTAATAATCCTTTTAGTAGAAATAATAGTCAAACATTGATCGTATACATGCTTGTGATTACCTGCAATAATAATAGGACCTTCCTTTAAAATAGCCTCTTTATTAATAACCTTAGGATTATACCATAATCTAAACAAAGGAGATAAAATAGGCCTAAAAATCTTATAAGCTAAATAATTATTTTTCATTTTTATCCTTCCTTTTTTCCTCTTCTTCCTTCATAAGTTTCTTAAAATCAACTTTACCAATTAAAGTTTTAGGAAGAGACTTTCTAAACTCAAATTCATAAGGAACCGAATGCTTAGACAAATGTTTTTCGCAAAACTTCTTAATACTTCCTTTAACATTAATCCCAATATAACCATTTTTCAAAACAATAAACGCCTTAGGTACCTCAACCTTATAAGGATGGGGGATACCAATAACTGTACAAGATAAAACCGCAGGATGCTGTTCAATAATATTTTCAATATAACTAGGATAAACATTATAACCACTAGAAATAATCATCCTTTTTAATCTTTGCCTATAATAAAATACCCCATCATCATCCATATATCCAATATCACCAGTATGAAGCCATAAATAACCATCATCATGAATCCTAAGAGCATCATTAGTAGCAACCTCATTATCCAAATAACCAAGCATAACAGTTGGCCCAGAAATACATATTTCCCCATCCTGACCAGTCAAAACCTCATCACCAGTATTTGGATCAACTATCTTAAAATAATTACCAGGAAAAGGAATACCAATACTACCAGGCTTATTCACATTCTCATAAGCAAGAGCCGTTGCCGCAAGTGCTTCCGTCATTCCATAACCTTGTGAAACCTCCTCCAAACAGCCATGAGATTTCAAATAATCATTAATTTTATCATTCAAAGTCTTAGACAAACAGTCTCCACCAGAAATAACATACTTAAGACCAGACAAATTCAAATCTTTAACATTATTACAATTAATCAAAGCCTCATATAAAGTAGGAACTCCCATAATAAGATTAGGCTTAGTCTTAAAAATAAGCTTATCAAACTCCCTAGAATTAAACTGCGGAACCAAAATAACCTTCGCCCCAAAACATAAAGGAGTATTGGTACAAACACCAAGCCCAAACCCGTGGAACAAAGGCAAAATAGTAAGAACAGCATCACCCTTTTCAACCTTAGTAAAAATAAACCTAGACTGTTCAGTCAAAGCATTAAAATTACCATTACTAAGAACAATTCCCTTAGGACTTCCAGTAGTACCACCACTGTGTAAAATAACCGCTGGAGCATCCTTGCCACCATTTACCGTAATAGTTGCATGAGACCCTCTCCCAAGTCTTATAAACTCACTCCAACTAATATATTTACTATTAAAAGAAGGCTTCTTAATTTTATACCCCTTAGTAAACTGATAACCAATACCCATCATTATAGGCATCGAATCCTTAGCCGAAACCAAAACCGTCTTAATAACACCAGTTTCAGAAATAATACTATCAATCTTCTCATAACATATATCAATTGCCACAAGCATCTTCGTATGATTATTAATCAAATAATTTTTAATTTCCTCTTCAGCCGACAAAGGATGAATCATATTCGCAATCGCCCCAATTTTATTAAGCGCATAAAACGAAATAACCGCCTCAGGCGTATTAGCCATACAAATAGTCACAACATCCCTTTTACCAATTCCAAGACTCTTAAAACTCTTAGCAGCTTCCTCAATCTTATTCAAAAGCATTTTATAAGTAATCCGCTTACCAAAATACTCCAAAGCGATCAAATCCTTATTTTGAAAAGCAGAATCCTCTAAATACTCATAAATAGTCTTGTCCAAAACCACTACATCTTCTTCACCCTTTTTATAAAACTTATGCCAAGGAGCATTAGGCTTCTTAAGCCTTTTAAACTTATTAATAACCTCCATAGTTACCTTCTTTCTAATATCATCTTATTTATTAAATTCCTAAAATTTTCCGTTTCTTTTTCAAAATTATCACTTAAAACCTCATAAGGCTCATAAAAAATAATTGAAATAGATCTTCCAAAAACCCTATATTTTCCCAAAATAACAAAAGGAATAATCTTAGAATCAGTCATATAAGCCATACGAACAGCCCCAGATTTAAAAGGCAAAGTAGGTTCTAACTTTTTTCTATTAATAGTACCCTCAGGAAAAATTCCAATAACCTTATCATCCTTTAAAACCGCAAGCGCACTTTTAAAAGCATCATCTTTGTGATTCTTTCTATCCACAGGAATAATCCCCATACCCTTAAAAACAAAACCGAAAGGCCCATGAATAAGCTCATCCTTAGCCAAAAAATGAATAGTTCTATTAGTCGAACACATAAGCAAAAGACAATCTAAAAACTTAGTATGCGTTCCAGCTAAAACAACACGTCCATCCTTAGGAATATATTTAGTTCCTTTTATTTTAGGATGAAATATAAACCTAAACAACAAATTTATAACAGGTCTAACTATCTTATATAAAGTTGATTCTTTCATATCCTCACCTTAAATATAATTATATACTAAATAAAATAGTTTGGCAATGAGTTACAAAGAACTTTCCATTTCATGAAAAAATATTGACAAAGAATGTCTTTTCATTTAAAATGATATGTAGAGAAAGAGGGGATACTCATGTATCAAGAAAGAATTGTATTATCTCCAAAAGATATTTTGGAAAAAGAATTTAAAATAGATACTAGAGGCTATAGACCACAAGAAGTCGACAAATTTTTAGATACAATTATCAGTGATTATGAGGAAATGTTCAGAATGATGCGTGGATATGAACGAGAAAAAAAAGACCTAATCGATGAAAATATGCGTCTAAAGCAAGAAATAAGAAGCCTAAGAACAAAACTAGATGTCCTAAGAGACTCAGGCTCAGTAGACGTAAATAACGCTGATTTACTAAGAAGAATTTCTAATTTAGAAAAAATCATTTATGGCGAAAAATAATATTTTGACAAACGCTGCATTCTAAGTAATGTAGAGGAAAGTCCATACTTGCACGATCTGTGATGATCGTAGTGATTGTGTCTAGGGAAAAAATAACCTAGAGCAGTTTTATACTGACGACGCCTTAAATACCTAAGTCTTAAGATATGGTAATAGGCATAAAGTGCCGCAGTGACGAAACTTTTAGAAATAAAAGAGTGAAACGTGGTAAACTCCGCAAGCAAGAAACCCAAATTTTGGTAGGGGAACCTAATAGGAAAGAACAAAGAATTTCCTATGGGACCGTAAAGGTAGATAGATGTTTGTCGCCTAGAAATAGGAACAGAATATGGCTTATAAAATATTATTTTTTTGTTTATAAAGAAAGAGGATAGATATGGAAGAAATCGGAAAACAGCTAAAAGAAGCAAGAGAAAGCATAGGAGTCTCAATCGAAGAAGTTGCCGAAGATTTAAAAATAAGACCATCACAAATAGAAAATATTGAAGCAGGCAATTCCAAAGCCTTCGATGATATATTTTACCTAAAATACTTCATTCGTGATTACGCCAAATACCTAGGACTTGATAAAGAAGAACTAGTTGACGAATTCAATGAATACTTATTTGACTTCACATCAAAACTTTCATTAGATGATATAAAAAATGCCAAAAACACAAAAAAAACCGTAAAAAAAATAAAATCACCATACACAATAGAAAGAAAATCACATGCATCGATAATTCCCTTCTTAATATGTAGCCTTATTGTAGTTGCAATTATTGTCATAATTTACCTAGTAGTAACATTAAATAGCAATAATGAAGACTTTGTAGAAGGCACAGTAATAAAAGAAAGTAGGTAAAAAAATGAACACACCTAACAAACTTACAATGTTTAGAATAATACTAACACTCATAATAGTTGCCATATTACTATTTCCATTCTCAGCCATGGGAATAAACGTAACCCAAATTTTCGTAAACGAAACAATCGTAATAGACATAAGATATTTAATATGTGGCGTAATATTTATAATAGCCTCACTTACAGATTTTGTTGATGGATACATAGCTAGAAAATATAACCTAGTAACAGACTTTGGCAAATTAATGGACGCCATCGCCGACAAAATACTAGTAAATTCCGTATTAATCATTCTAGCAGCCCAAGGGTTCATTCACCCAATAATCCCCGTAGTAATAATCATGAGAGATACATTTGTAGATTCAATAAGAATGATAGCAAGTGGCAAAGGAAAAGTAATACCAGCCGGCAAACTAGGCAAAGTAAAAACTGCCTCAATGATGGTAGGATTAGTACTAACCCTATTCTATAACTTACCATTTGAATTATGGAATCTTCAAGTAGCAGACTTCCTATTAGTACTCGCAACCGTTTTATCAGTAATATCAGGAATTCAGTATTACAGTGCAAACAAAGAATATTTCTCACAAGAAACAAAGAATTAATCTTTGTTTCTTTCAATATAAAAAATAATTAAAATAACCTATTTTTTTTTGCTCAAATATATGTTAAAATTAATATAGATAGGAGTGTACATATGAAAAGAGATAGTTATGTAGACGAAAAAGGAAACGCAATAGACCAAACATTCATCAGTAAAAAACCAATACTTAGAATCTTCCTTTTTATAGGAACAATAGTTCCATTAATAATAATAGGTTTCATGGCATATAAAATGTTCATAAACTATAGTTGTAACAAAGTATATAGTGCCATCAAACAATCAGCCTTAAAATATGTAAAAGATCAAAATAAAGTACCAACCTTAGAAGGTGAAAGAGTAATAATAGATGTAAAAGACTTGTATTCAAAAAAATACCTAAATAAATACTACACAAATGATAAAAAATGTACAGGAACAGTAAAAATAACAAAATACAAAAATGATTTCATATACACCCTAGATATCGGAAACTGTGAAAGTTGCAGCATAAAAAACAAATATGGTAACTGGACAAAAGAAAGCAGTATTTATCCAAAAGGAAAAACAGTTGTAGACGTAATACCATACTATAACTACTATGATAGACAAATAAATACAACCAAGTGGAGTAATTATTTTGACGAAGACGAACTAGAAGACAAAGTATCAAAATATGGTGTTAAACTACCACTAGATGATAAAAAAATGCCCCAAGTTTCAAAAGAAGGAAAAATAATAGACGTCCAAAAACAAGAAAAAATTTCCTATAGATATCGTGATAAACAATGGAAATGGTATGATATAATCGGTGACTATTCCGCCTTTTCATCAACACAACCAACCGGTTTTTCAAATAGAGATGACAGTTCAAAAATAGTAA
Organism: Vescimonas coprocola; assembly: GCA_963660615.1. GTDB lineage: Bacteria > Bacillota_I > Bacilli_A > RF39 > UBA660 > Coprosoma. Next base: position 16,676 of record CAVKYE010000011.1, on the reverse strand, counting down.
CCGAATGGAGTGAATACTCTCAAAACTATCCTGAAGAGTATGATTATAGAGAAATAAAAAGCACCGTAGGTTACAAATATTATTATGAAAAACACGGAAAAAAATACTATGCAAACGATGGTGACTACTGTGCATCAGACGAAGTAAACAAAGACAAATATGATAAACACGACTCAGAAAGTGTAACAATATATCGTTACCGTGATTATCTATGGCGTTGGTATAATGGACCAAAACGTAAATATAGTTCATTCTCATCAAAACAGCCAAAAGGATATAACTTCCGTGATGAAAGCATAACAAACTATACTGGTTACAGCACGTGGGGTGACACCTCAACCCTAACAGACCTAAACAAAGACTATAGAGTAGAAGAACAAAAAACATCAGTAAGATACAGTTATATATATGAATTCTACACAAATGCCAAACTAAAAAAAACAGTAACAAAAAAACAATTTGAGAAAAAACTAAACATGACAACCGAAGACTTCTCAAAACTAGATAGTTACAAACTAGAAGTAACCTATAAATTTAGATACAGAAAAAGCTGATAACCCAGCTTTTTTTAAAGAGGAAATTCATGAACATCAACCTCAAAATAATCAGAATCTCTATCAATTGCATAAATAACCTTAAGTGCTGATAAAATCTCCTCACTACTAATATCCGTATTAAATAAATCAGAAATAGAAATAACCCCCGTTACCAAATCATCATGAGTAACCACAAGCCTTTTAATCTTGTTATCTTTCATAACCTCTAAAGCCTTCAAAACATCCTCATCCTCATCAACAGTAATAACATTCGTATTTATATAAGGTAAAACCTTATCTAAACCATTAGAAAGCAAACAAACAATATCTCTATCAGTAATAACCCCTAAAAGCCCCTCATCGTTTACAACCAGAACCAACCCAACATCATACTTTCTCATCAAATTACAAACAAACAAAACACTATCATCATCATCACAAGTAATCAAATTCCTCGACATAATTTCATTAACTTTCATTCTATCACCATAAATATTATTGCACATTATCACAATATTATGTATAAAAAAGCAAAACAAATCATACATATTAAATAATATGAAAAGAGTAAAAACAAAAAAACAAATAAAAATAAAAAAAATAAACCTAGTAGTAATCAGTATCATACTAATAATACTAGGCATAATCACCGTTTTTCATTATCTAAACAAAAAAGTCTCACCAATCATGATACAGTACGCTTCCATAGAAGCAAAAAAACTTTCAAGCATCATCATAAATAAAGCCATAAGTAAACACATAACCGAAAAAATAAACACAAATGAACTCTTCGAAATAACTAAAGATCAAAATGGTGAAATAAAAGCAATAGACTTTAATACCACCATTGTAAATAAATTTCTAACCGAAACAACCAGCAGCGTCCAAATAAACCTAAGAAACATCGAAAAAGGGGATATAGACGCCCTAGAATTCTCAGATAGCGTATTAGTAGATTACAACAAAGAAGACCTAGAAAAAGGAATCATTTATCAAATAAGTAGTGGAGTTCTAATAGGAAACCCCGTTCTAGCAAACATAGGTCCAAAAATCCCAGTCAAAATAAGCCTAGTAGGTGACGCCAGCAGCAACATAACCACCGAAATAAAAAACTATGGCATCAACAACGCCATGATAAGCGTTTATGTAAACCTAAAAATAAGCGAAAAAGTCATGCTCCCATTTTATAACAAACCAATCATAGTCAAAGCCAAAGCACCAGTAGCCTACAAAATCGTAACCGGATCCGTTCCAACATACTATGCTGGCGGACTTACCCAAAATACCCCATCAGTCACCTTGCCTAATAAAAACAAATAATGTATAATAAAAAAGGTGATGAAATTGCAAAAAATAGAAATAGACAAAAACACATATGAATTAACCAAAAACTATAAAGAAGCTTTTGAAAAAAACATTTTCCTAGAAAAATATACCGATTATTTCAAAGAATATGACTATATACTAGGTGACTTTTCATATGGCTCATTAAGACTAAAAGGTTTTTGTACAAAAGAAAACAAACAATATAAACCCATCAATGACATAAAAAACATAGACACATACATCAAAAACAACTGTGCATACGAATGTAAATATTTCATTTTACACAAAATAGGATAGCCCTATTTTTTAATTTACATTTTTATACATAATCCCTTTTAAAATAAATTAGAAAATGTTATAATAAATAATATGATAGGAGGCCTAAGCAATGGAAAAAAACGAACTAATCAAAAAATATGAAGACTATCAAAAAAAAATAAACGACCTATGGAGGTCACTTTGACACCGAAGAAAACAAAACAAAAATAAAACACCTTAAAGAAAAAATGAACCAAAGTGACTTTTGGAATAATAGAAAAGAAAGTCAAAAAACAATAAACGAACTAAACGGATTAGAAAACACCCTAAAAGAAACAAAAAAATTAAAAGAAGAAATAGAATTTAACTTATCCATAATAGAAGATGAAGAAGGTTTTCAAATAGCCCAAGAAGAATGTCAAAACATTCAAAGACAATTAGAAAACTTAGAAATAAAAATACTCTTAAAAGGAGATTACGACAACAATGATGCCATCTTAGAAATACACTCAGGAGCAGGAGGAACCGAAGCCTGTGACTGGGTACAAATGTTATATAGAATGTATTCTAGATACTGCGAAAGACACAACTATAAAATAGATGTCATATACGAAGTAGAAGGAACCGAAGCCGGAATAAAAAACATTTCAGTAATCATCAAAGGACATAACGCTTATGGATATCTAAAAAGCGAAAAAGGCATCCATAGATTAGTCAGAATCTCCCCATTTGATAGCAACAAAAGACGTCACACATCATTCGCCGCCGTTGAAGTAACACCAGTTATAGATGACACCGTAGAACTAGTAATCCCAGATAAAGACATAAGAATAGATGTATATAGGAGTAGTGGAGCTGGAGGACAAGGCGTAAACACCACAGACAGTGCCGTCAGAGTAACACACCTTCCAACAGGCATAATAGTAACCTGCCAAAATGAACGAAGTCAAATACAAAACAAAGAAAAATGCATGCAAATACTAAAAAGTAAACTTTATGAAATAGAAATAAAGAAAAAAGAAGAAGAAATGCAAAAACTAAAAGGAACCCAAAAAGAAATAAACTTTGGTTCCCAAATAAGAAGCTATGTAATGTGCCCATACACACTTGTAAAAGACCACAGAACAAACACTGAAGAAGTTAACGTAAATAAAGTATTAGATGGAGATTTAGATAAATTTATAAAAGAATATTTAAAGGTGATGTAAAATGATATTAAAAAAAGCATTTAATTCAGAAAAAATAATTAGTGACATCTACAAAGGAAATCGTTTAAAACGCTATAGCATATTCGTATTTGGTGTCTTACTCCAAGCCCTTGCCTTCAACATCTTCATCTTACCAAGTGATATGGTATTTGGAACAAGTGGTATAGCCATCGTTTTAAACTATATATATAAAATACCCCCAGCCCTCCTTATACTACTAATGCACATCATCTTAATAATTGCTTCATTTACATACCTAGGTATAGATAAAACACAAAAAACAATAATAGGTTCCCTGCTATATCCCTTATTTACGTTCCTAACCGCAGATATTGCCAAATTTATAGACCTAGGAAGTACAGAAACAGCCATAATAGCCATAACAGGAGCAGTTATATATGGATTTGGAACAGGCCTCGTATTTAAAGCCGGATACACAACAGGAGGGTCAGACGTTTTAAAACAAATAGTTTCAAAATATGGAAAAAAATCCGTAGGAAGTGCAACCATATATGTAGAAGGCGTAATAGTTACAATTGGACTTTTCGTCTTCGGCTGGCAATCATTTATCTACTCAGTAATATCATTAATCATCATTGGAAATATGACCGATAAAGTAATAATTGGAATATCAGAATATAAAACATTCCAAATAATAACCGAAAAAGAACAAGAAATAAATGACTATATATTAAACCAAATGCACCACGGAGTCACAATTATCCCAGGCATAGGTGGCTACACAGGAGATAAAAAAAAGCTACTTTTATGCACAATCCCCACCAAAGAATACTTCCTTTTAAAAGAAGGAATAACACGTATAGATAACAAAGCATTCTTCATAGTAACCGATACATATGAAGTAAGCAAAGGAGAATAGAAAGAAGGTATAAAATGGAACTAATTAGGCTTATAAACGTAAAAAAAACATACAAAACAGGAGTAACCGCCATCCAAGATCTAAACCTTTCAATAAACAAAGGTGAATTCGTCTTCATAATAGGCTCAACAGGATGTGGAAAAAGTACCCTAATAAAAATGTTATATAGAGAAGAAAAACCAACAGCGGGAAATATATACGTAGGAGGAGTTGACGTAGGTAAACTACGTAATGGTAAAGTATACAAAATCAGAAGAAAAATAGGTGTAGTTTTCCAAGACTTCAAACTTCTTCCAAAATCAACAGTATATGAAAACGTCGCCTTTGCCCTAGAAATATTTGGTGTACCAAAAGAAGAAATTCACGCCAAAGTAATAAAAGTATTAGAATTAGTTGGCCTAAAACACAAAGTAAAAAGCTACCCCGCACAACTATCAGGAGGAGAACAACAAAGAGTTGCCATCGCCAGAGCCATAGTAAATGGACCTAAATTACTTATATGTGATGAACCAACCGGAAACCTAGATCCAAACACAAGCATGGAAATAATGAAAGTACTAGACGAAATAAACAAACTAGGAACCACAATCATCATGGTGACCCACAGTATAGACATCGTAAACGAAATGAAAAAAAGAGTAATCGTCCTAGACTCAGGAAGAGTACTCAAAGATTATGCAGAAGGGACGTATAGCGAATGAAAACATTAAGAATTATTAGTAGAAACTTTAGAGACGCCTTCAAAGGCGTATTCAGAAACTTTTCCCTCTCACTTGCGTCAATATCATGTATCGCAATAACCCTAATCGTTGTCGCCGTATCAATAATCTTATCATACAACGTTGATAACTTCACCACCCTAGTAGAAAAAGACGTCACCATAGTAGCCTTCCTAGATAACAAACTATCAGAAGACGAAATAGAAAACGTCAAAGACAAAATAAGTGTAATAGACAACGTATCAAAATACGAATTCATTTCGAAAAAAGATATAACCAAAGACATGATGGACTCATCAGAAGTATTCTCAAGCATCATGAAAAATTGGTCAGATGATGAAAATCCAATCCAAAACACCTTCCAAGTAAAAGTAAAAAATATCGAAGGAATTGATAAAGTAGCCAAAAAAATCAAAAAAATAGAAGGAGTTACCATAGTAAAATATGGAGAAGGAATGGTCGATCAACTAGTATCAGCCTTTAAAGTAATCCACAAAGTATGCGTAATTTCCGTAATTGCCTTAGTTCTAGTAACCGCCTTCTTAATTTCAAACACAATAAAAATCACCATATCATCAAGACAAAGAGAAATAAGCATCATGAGACTAATAGGAGCATCAAACCTAAACATCAGAATACCATTCATAATAGAAGGATTACTACTAGGAGCCTTAGGATCAATAATACCAATAATCCTAACAATTTATGGTTACATGACAATATACAATAATTTTGAAGGGCATCTTTTCTCACCATTCATAAAACTAATATCACCAACTCCATTCGTTTATACAACCTCATTAATCTTACTAACAATAGGAGTTCTAGTCGGAATGTTTGGATCATGGAGAGCCGTAAGAAAACATTTAAAAATCTAAAGGTTACCAAATTTGGTTTCCTTTTACTATACCTAAAAATTCAAAAATATGATAGTTTAGACTAGCCGTATTTATTGAACTAAGCTAAGACTTCAAAACAAAACGCCAAAATTAAAACAAAAAAAGACTATCTCACTAAGCCTTTTTTTTCTTAACCTTTTTTTTACGTTTATGGTGAACAAATAAATAAAAGACAAACAAAAATCCAACTAAAACACCACCATACCAATAATATTCCTCATTAATAGAAAACTTCTTTTCCTTCTTTTCTTTACCCTCATCATGAGTTTTAATAACATACTCGCCATCTTTAGTGTAAAGATAATTCTCACGTGCATACCTAGCCACATAATCCTTATCCTGAAGCTTATTTACCTCAGTTTTAAGCTCATTACTTTGACCCTTTAAATCATTAAGCTCACTCTGTAAAGAATCTTCTTCAGAATGTAATTGATAAAGCTGAATAACCGTCGTAACTAAAGTAAACAAACAATAACCAATAGCTAAAATAACCAAAGGAGTTAAAAAAGTTAATCTTCTTTTAGATTGTTTTGGAATTTTCTTCTTTGCCATTCAAATCACCTTATTCTAAACAAGTATATCATTTTTTTAGAATATGTGCAAATAAAACTGGAACATAATAACCAAAGGTCATAACAAGAAGAAGATAAGGATGAAAAATACCATAATTAATTTTTCTTAAAATAATAAAATATAAAAGCATTCCAATCAAAACCACCAAAAAAGTACCAAATAATTTAATAAAAACATTATCATTATAAATAATTTTCCTATTAAAATAAACAAAACACGAAAAAAATATACCAAAGCCAAAAGAAAATAAAAGACTAATAATTTGAATATATAAATTCATTATTTAAATAACTTATTAAAAACTCCATTTTCCTTATTTTTCTTATCACCCTCAGTATACACCATACTATCAACTTTTCCCTTAATAGAAACATTTCCTTGATAAGTATCAAGCTTAATAATTTCAAGCTCCTCACCAGAAATCTTCAAATCACCCATTGAAGTCTCTAAATAAAACTCTTCATCATCAAAATTGTCAATCTTTTTAACACCAGTAATAACAATATTTTTTCTCTCATTTAACGTAATAGAATGCGAAAAAGAAGAAATACCATCCATTTTATCCATAAAATTCCTCCCTCATTAAATAATATGCAAAAAAAAAAGACTTATTCGTCTTTTAAATTGTTATATTCTTCAATAATAGAATCTTCAAACATTTTGCGGCATTCTTTTGTAATAGGATGCGCTGTATCATGGTAATCTTCATTATTAGACTTACGACTAGGCATAGCTATAAATAAACCATTATCGCCTTCAATAATTCTAATACCATGAACTGCAAAACACTCATCTAGGATTACAGATGCAATACCACGAATACGTGAGTTTTCCTTTTCAATTTTTCGAACATTAACTGAAGTAATTTTCATGCGTTACCTCTCCCTTCTGACCTAGTTTACACTCTAAGTATACAATAAAAACACACAAAAAGCAAGGAAAAAATTTTATTTATCATAAATTTTAATAGTTTTTGTAATAACATCCGCATAAGAAAAAGACTTAATACACCTATTTTCACCTAAAGTTTCAACCAAAAAAACACAATTATAAAGGCCTTTAATCATAACCTTATAACTTTCATATTTATTCCTACCAAGATTATATTTAATAACCACCGTCTTACCCAAATAATTACTAAGAGCCTTACGAATAGTTATATTATCATACCCCTTATCTAGGATATCCAACATACATAGTACCTTTCGTAATAATCCCTCCAATACCATCCTTGCCATACTTAGTCTTTTCCAAAATACTTTTCAAATCAATATCCTTATTAATATCCGAAAGAGCCATCAAAGAAGCCACAATAGCCGGATCTAAAGCATGAATATTAACCCTAGAAGGACTAGAAGCAAAATTCGCTCCAGCCCTAATAAGTTCATCAAAACAAGAAGAACAAGCCCCCGCAATAATAATTAACTTTTCATGACTGCCTTCATACTTTCTAGCTTCCCTAATAGAATCCGCAAAAAAACGGCTAGACTTATAAGCCTTCAAATCATCAATTCCACCTTTTTTCTTATAATAAGCATCATGCCCCGTAATAACAACAATATTAGGTTTATACTCATTAAGCCATCCTAAAATCTTAGAAGGCACCACATCCTCGCTCTCATTTATTCCCATCGCCCAAATATCAAACTTTTTATAATAATCCAAACACCTACCTAAATAATCAGAATCACTATCAATATGTAAAATCTTACCAGGAATATAAAAATAATCATTGCGGTCCAAAGTAACACCTGAATCAAGTCTACTCATAAAATCCTTCTCATCTTCCATATCCTCACCATCATACTTTTTCAAATCATAAATAGGTGCATCAACAAGCAGTCTCACATTAACGCCTTTAAGACAAACCCCATCAGTAGAAATACTTACAATCTTAAAAATAACATCATTATCATGACTATCCCGCGTAACCAAATCCCCAACATTAAAATCCATAATATCACCCAAAAAATTATATGAATAAAACCAAAAAATATAACCAATTTGCCTAAAATAATAAAATATGATAAAATACGAAAGCAAGAGAAGGGGAGTAGTATGTTTGTAACAAATCAAAAAATGTTTCATTACCACAATCCCAGGGTACATAACAGCCTTTGGAAAAAAGATAAAATAATCGATAATACAAGTGAAGATTTTATAAATGAATTTTACAAAAATGTCCTAGAATTTAATTCAATATTTATAGATAAAAGCGAAAAATTAAATACCTTAGAAGATATATTATCCTATTATTTTATAAAAGAAATAGATGATGAAACATTACGAAGATGGCTCATAGATGCTAGAAAAGTAATCTCAGAACTAAATATAGCCAAAAGAGAATTCGCATTAGAAAACGTAAGAGAAAAATACTATCCAAACAAAGTCAGTAGAAAAAGAGCCATATGGCTCTGTCAAGATCCACAATTAAAATTTTGGAAAGCAAGCCTTCACAAAAAAGCAAAATTATATGAAGTATCAGTAACCGGAGAAATATTCATATCATCAGCAGAATTACTACCAAAAAAAGGACTAAGTTACAAAGATACAGAAGAAGCCGCTCACGAATATTGGAGGGCAGATATAGAAAATCTTCCAGAAGAATCCTTAGAGTACCTAGCCCAAGGAAAAATACATATACTAAAAAAGCATAGATAAATTTCTATGCTTTTTATAACTTAAAATCCTTAATATCATCATCACTCATATCTTTCCCATCAAAATAAAGCTTAGGCTTAAACTTAAAAACAAGAGCCACAGTATTAGAAGGAAAAGACTTAACCATTTTATTGTAATCAGTAATAATATCATTATAATATTTTCTAAAAGCCACAATCTCAGCTTCAGACTCATTTAGAGAAATATCAATACGCATAAAAGAATCACTTTTTCTTAAAGAAGGATACTCTTCCTTATATTTATTAAACTCCTTTATACCATCATATAATTTCCTGTCGAGTTCAAAATTAGATAATTTTCTAGAACGAAGCTTAACAATCATACTCAAAACCTCATCCTCACACTTAGTGTTAGCCTTAATAACATCAATAGATTTATTAAGTAAATCAAACCTTTTTCTTAAAATAGAATCAATATTAGCCTCAGCTTCATTAATTCTAATAACATATATTTGAAACTTATTATAAGCCATAGATAATAACATCAAAGAAAGGCAAACAACAATAAAAATTGATAAACAAGTTATAACTATAATCATCTATACCACCCTAAATTACATTATAACAAACTTACACTTTTATTTCAATTATTTGGATAAAATTCCTCACTAGAAATTATTCTCTCATTAGACTTGATATAATTTATATAAATCATCAAAATCAAATACCACTCACCCGTAGAAGGATCACTTAAAATCAAATGATCCCTTCCAGACCTTTCAATAATACCTTTAAACACCTTATCACGCCACTCAGTCGAATCAGGATAAGAAGCATATACCTCAACCTGCTTACCACGATTCAACCTTAAAATATTCTCAACATAAGACTGCTCAAAAGACTGATTATCGGAATAACCACCCAAAGTACCTTGAGTACTACCATAAAGAGGCGTTCCCGGAAAATTCCCTTGATTCACAAAATTATTATTCATAAAAAATTCCTCCCATAAAAATATATTATAAATTAAAATAAATATGATATAATTAAAAATAGAGAGGTGAACAAAAAATGAAAATAAAAGTTGGAATATCAGTAAGACACGCCCATCTTACCAAAGAAACCTACCAAAAACTATTTGGAAATACAGACATAAAAAAACTAAGAGATTTAGACCAGCCAGGACAATATGCTTCAACAAGCACAATATCAATAAAAAATGGTGAAAGAAAAATAGAAAATCTTAGAATAATAGGACCACTAAGAGATTACAATCAAGTAGAAATATCAAGAACCGATGCCTATTACCTAAAAGTAAACCCACCAATAAAATCATCAGGAGACTTAGAAGAAAGCCTTCCCATAACAATAATAGGCCCACAAGGCGAAATAACCATAGAAAAAGGTCTAATCATAGCAAATAGACACATCCATCTAACCAAAGAAGATGAAAAAAAATATAATCTAGAAAATGAAGAAAGCGTCTGCATAAAAATAGAAGGAGAAAAAGCCGGCATCATAAAAAATGTCAAACTAAAAGTCACAGAAAACGCCGCCCTAGCCCTTCACCTAGATACCGATGATGGTAATGCCTTTGGATTAAAAACAGGCGACATAGTAGAAGTATTAAAAGAAAAAAAGTAAGAGGTAACCAAATATAAAAGGTGCCTCTTTTAAAAAAATTTGACACAAAAGAAAAAATAAGTATAATAATAGCATAAAAAAAGGGGGGATTTATATGAAACGAATGACACCACTAGAAATGGAAAAAGAAGTCGAAAAATGCATTGAAACAGGGAAATACCCAGTAATAGATAAACATCTATTTGACAATGTAGAAAACTATAAACCAAGCAAAAAAGCCCAAGACTCAAAAGCTTGGTTACTAGAAGAATATAACGAATACATAGAAATGCTAATGTCATTACCGCAAAATTTAAGAGATGCCTTTCTAGAAGTACTCAAAAACTATGATATAAGAGACAATCAAAAACTAGAAAATGAGCCAGGATTTCTAATTGACTTCCAAGACATTCTAAAAAATAACCCAATCCACGCCATAGACTATATCCTAAAATGTGATTCAAACACCCTAACAAAAGAAGATCTAAAGAAAACCCACGGAATTCTTATGGAAGGAACTAGAACAAGTTCAGAAAAAGATTACGACTTTAGAAAATATAATGACAAATTTGTTGGAACATATGAAGGCGGTGAAAGAATAATCAATTACATTCCACCAAGAGTAACAGATATAGAAACTTTAGCCGACCTATTTCTAGAATACTATAACTCAGAAGAATTAAATAAAGATCTATTCACATCACCAATCATAGAACATGGACTCTTAGCCACCATGCAAATATTTGACGATGGTAACACAAGACTATCAAGAGTCCTTCAACACGCCAAACTATATCACCAAACAAAAACAATATTAGGATATGACTTTTCAAATCCAATACTATACTGTTCAAAAATGTATTATCCACAAAGAGGAGAATATAGACGCCTTACTGTCCAAATGGCCAAAAACCCAGATAACGAAGCCTTCGATAACTGGATCTTATTTAACCATAAAATTTTTAGAAATCAAATATATAGAAATGAAGAGAGAATAAGAGAACTAAAAATAAGTAGAAAATTATAAAAGACTGAAAAAATAAAGTCTTTTTTTTCATTCCGTTTTAACCGTCGAAATAACATCATCCAAAGTATATTTTTTATCAGTAGGTTCAGTACCTTTCATATAATATAAAACCTTAGACTTTCCACCATCACTAGCTACCTTCCCACTAACCGGATTAATAGCCACACCAACCACATTATCAGGCGTTTTATACCACATATCATCCTTAGAATCACCAAAATAATTTTCCATAATATCAACCCAAGTATTTTTAATATTTGTGCTATCATTAGAATTAACAGGCTTATTATCATCATACCCCGTCCAAATACCAACAAGCAAATTTTTATTATAACCAAAAATCAAATTATCAGTATCAGTCGTCCCACTTTTAATCGCATATTTCCTGCTCATCTTTGGTGAAATACTATAACAAGTAGGCACACTATAATCAACAAATTCTGAAGAAGAAGTCGTCGTTAAAAGTTCATTTAAAATATAAGTTGTATTCTTATTTAAAATATTTTGTGGATTAGGCTTATACTCATACAAAACATTTCCATCCATATCAGTAACCTTACTAATAAAATATGGATGAACTTTATAACCTTCATTAGCCAAAGCCGCATACCCCTGCATCATATCAAGCAAATTAATCTCAGAAGCACCTAAAGCAAGCGAAGGTAAATCACCACCACTCGCATTAATACCAACCCTTTTCAAAATATTTGATAAATTATTTTCCCCAAGAAACAAATGAGTTTTAACCGCATATATATTATCAGAATAAGCAATAGCCGCTGCCATACTAATAGGCTTATTAGGATATTTATCATCATAATTCTTAGGAGAATAAGTCTTACCATTAGAAATATTAAAAGTAGTCTTCTCACTAGTAAACGTCGTAGAAGCCGTAAAACCATTCTCTAAAGCCGAATAATATAAAAATGGCTTAATAGTAGACCCAACCTGTCTTTTCGCATTAATTGCCCTATTATATTGACTCTTATTATAATCCCGTCCACCAGATAAAGCAAGCACTCCACCAGTTTTAGGATCCATAACAATAGAAGCCAACTGAATATTTTTATTAGTAATATTTTTCTTCGCACTTTCCTCAAGAATCTTTTGAGCATTAGTATCAAGATTAGTATAAACCTTAAGACCACCAGTTTCTAAAAAAGAAGAAGGAATAGAATCAATTTCTTCAAGTTCAGAAATAACCGCATCCTGATAATAACGAATCATCTCAAGATCATCACTATCCTCACTCTTATTATAAACCAAAACTTCATCATAAGCCATAGTAGCCTCATCCTCACTAATATATTTATTTTTAACCATCGCATCCAAAATATTTTTCTGCCTCTTCTTAGCCTTTTTCTCATTCGCAAGAGGAGAATAAACACTAGGATTCTTAGGAATACCCGCCAGCATACTAGCTTCCGCTAAAGAAAGAGAAGAAGCACTCTTACCAAAATAATACTTAGAAGCATTTTCAATCCCAAAAATACCCCCATAATTAATAGTATTTAAATACCCCTCCAAAATCTCATCCTTACCATAATGCATCTCCATCCTAACAGTAAGCCAAGCCTCCTTAAACTTCCGTTGCCAAGTCTTATCAAAATCTAAAAACAAATTCTTCGCATACTGCTGAGTAATAGTAGAAGCCCCTTGCAAATTCTCTCCAGACTTAATATTCACACACAAAGCCTTAAAAATCCTCAAAAAATCAAAACCCTTGTGATTATAAAAATTCTTATCCTCAATCGAAATAGTTGCCTCCTTCAAATAAGGAGAAACCCTCTTTAAACTTATCCAATCCTCACTCGCACTGCCCGTATAAAGCTTATTATTCTTATCATATAAATAATAACCATTCCCACCATTAATAGATATCTTAGGACTTAATCCCGCATATATATATATCCCAGTATAAAATAAAACAAAGAGGAGAATTATAACTAAAAATACTATTAATTTTTTATGCCTTTTCATACAAATCCTCCATTTCTAAAATTATTATTCGAAAAAAATCAAAAATTATAAGTAAAAATGTAAAGGAATATGTTATAATCTTGTAAAAGGAATTAAGCCACTAATAGACTAATCAACAAAACAGATATAAATCCACATCATACATCAAAACATATAATGCTAAAAATATAAATAGAAAGGATTAATCAAAAAGAAATTAATATTTCAACAAAATTGATTATACGTGATAAAATGAGTAAAATAAAAATCAAATCAACCCTAAAATGTAAAGAATATACCCACAATTTTGAAGGAAAAGGTGTACTAATAGATAAAAAAATAATTTATAACGATAATGGCATAACCACAAAAATAAACCTAGATGAAGAAATCTGGATAGAAAGAAAAAAAGATTATTTAATAAAAATGGGCTTCTCACCACTAAAAAAACTAAAAGGAGAATATACTGCCAAAGAAGGCAAAATGGACATAGAAACCGAAACAATAAGCATAGAAACCCAAAAAAATAGTATAAAAATAATTTATAATCTTATTATAAATAGTGTCAATATTTCTAAATTTGAATTAAATATTAATTATACTATTGACACATAGAAAAAATATGGTAAAATGTTTAAAGAAATTAGCCTTAAGGAGGAAAAAAATGAAGTTAAATAATATGTCTAAAGAAGAACTAGAACTTTACTCTTATGAAGATCTAACCAAAATGATTTTAGAGGAAAAAGGAAAGCCTGAAAATACCCAAGTAATCTTTAAACAAATCTGTGAACTTTTAGGACTTTCAGATAATGCCTATGCAGATAAAATAGGAGATTACTACACAGCCCTAACCACAGATAAAGATTTTGTCTTATTAGATGATGGTAAATGGGATTTACGTGATCATCACCCAGTTTCAACCATCCTTTCAGAAGAAATCGAAGAAGAGGAAGATGAAGAAGAGGAAACAAGTAATGATGATGAGCCAGTAGAAGACAACTTAGAAGATGATAGTTTAGATGATTTAGACGAAAATGATATTGATGAAGCAATAGAAGAAGACGATTTAACCATAATAGATGAAGAAGAACTTGAAGATTAGTTCTTTTTCCTTTTCTATTTAGTAAAATTATAGTATAATTAAATTGATTAGAAGGTGAATATATGTTAGAAAGATTAAAAGCAATAGAAGAAAGATATAACGAAATAACAAACGAACTTACCGATACCGCCGTTTTAAGCGACATCAAAAAAACCACAAAACTATCAAAAGAACAAGCATCCCTAAAAGAAGCATACGACGCTTATCAAGAATATAAAAAACTATATTCAGATTTAAAAGAAGCCAAAGAACTCGCAAGCGATAGCGAATTAGGTGATTTTGCCAAAGAAGAAATAACAAGAATCAGCGAAGAAATAGAAAAACTAGAAGCAAACCTAGAAATAATATTACTACCAAAAGATCCAAACGACGAAAAAAACGTAATAGTCGAAATAAGAGGAGCAGCCGGAGGTGATGAAGCCAACATATTCGCAGGAGACCTATACCGTATGTACAGCAAATACTCAGAAAAAGAAGGATGGAAACTAGAAGTACTATCAGAAGAACACTCAGACATGGGAGGATACCCATTAGTACAATTCATGGTAAAAGGAAATGCCGTATACTCAAAATTAAAATACGAAAGTGGAGCCCATAGAGTTCAAAGAGTACCCGTAACCGAAACACAAGGACGTGTACACACCTCCACCGCAACCGTAGTCGTAATGCCAGAAGCCGAAGAAGTAGACGTCGAAATAAAACAATCAGACTTAAGAATAGACGTATACCGTAGTACCGGAGCCGGAGGGCAGTGCGTAAACACCACAGATAGTGCCGTACGTATCACCCACATCCCATCAGGAATCGTCGTAACCTGCCAAAACGAACGTAGTCAAATCCAAAACAAAGAAAAATGCATGCAAATGCTTAGAACAAGACTATACGAAGAAGAAACCAGAAAACAAGAAGAAGAATTAGGAAACGAAAGAAGAAACAAAATAGGTACCGGTGATAGATCAGAAAAAATAAGAACATACAACTACCCACAAAACAGAGTAACCGACCACAGAATCGGTTTTACAACCAAAAACCTAGATAGAGTAATGGAAGGAAACCTAGAAGAAATCATAAATGCCCTAATAACCGAAGATCAAAACCGAAAACTAAAAGGAGAATAATGACAGATAAAGAATATTTAAAAAAATATCTAAAAAAAGAAGAACTAGAAGAAGGCCTAAAAAAACTAAAAGAAGGAATACCAGTACAATATATAATAGGAAACGTAAACTTTTATGGAAACACCCTAAAAGTAAACAAAAACGTCCTAATACCAAGATTTGAAACAGAATTACTAGTAGAAAAAACCATAAACTACGTAAAAAAACAATTCAAAAACAAAATAGATATCCTAGATATCGGTTGTGGAAGTGGAGCTATTGGAATAACCCTAAAAAAAGCCCTAAACAGCAACGTATTATGCACAGATATTTCAAAAAAAGCCCTAGAGGTAGCCAAAGAAAACGCCAAATTAAATAAAATAGACATAACATTTCGTCAAAGCGACATATATGAAAACATCAAAGAAAAATTTGACCTAATAATAAGTAATCCACCATACATTGCTAAAAACGAAAAAATAGACGAAATCGTCCTAAAAAACGAACCCGAAATAGCCCTATTCGCCGAAAATGAAGGACTAGAATTTTACGAAAAAATACTAGAAAACGCAAAATATCACATCAAAGAAAACGCCATAATAGCCTTTGAAATAGGAATGCTTCAAGGCAAAAAAGTAAAAGAAATAGCCCAAAAAGCCTTCCCAAAAGCCCAAATAAAAATCGAAAAAGACTACACAAATCGTGATAGATTTGTATTTATATTTATTAAACGGTTCTTTGTCAAGTAGTGTTGGTGACGTCCAAGACCGATGATAAATAATCGAATTTTAGAGAAGCCAAAATTTGGCTTTCTTTTATTATGCTTTAATAGGATTCAATAGACCTTT
>CAVKYE010000010.1:0-44908 GCA_963660615.1 Vescimonas coprocola | reverse complement strand
TTAAAAGTAATAATCCTATTAGTCCAATTAATATTTTTTTATTTCTTTTCTTATCTCTCATACTTTTTTCACCCTTTTATTAACGTATAACATCGTGTTATGCGTTAATAAAATACTTAAAACTTATACTAAAAGTGAAAATTATATACAAAAATTATATTATATGTTATAATTTTGGTAATAATAAAAACGTAAAACACGATGTTATACGTTATTTTTTAGTTTTATAACAGACGTGTTATATTTCTATAAATAACCTATTTATTAATACAGGGACAAATAAAAACTTATGAAATATTATATATATTTGATTATAAATGTTTAAATATAGTCCAGAATAATATTAATAATTTGATAAAATAAATTAATGGTTATATGTGAAATTATGTTTTTTAGTTGTCCAATTAAAGTATAATTAAAGAAAGCCATTTTTTTGGCCTTCTTTAATTTTTATTATTAATTTTGTTGGTTGCTAGTTCTTTTTATCAAAGAATCATTATTCTTCTAATTTTCTATTTCACTATTTTGTTTCTTTATTATTTACAATTTTTTTAATATTAAATAATTTTATATCATTATCTTTTATTTCTTTATATTTAATATCAGCTTTATTAATGGCTATCTTTTTAAAGTCTTTTTCAAATTTTTCTATTATGCCATCACTTTCTAGTTCGATGCTATTTTTTGTGATTTTTATAACATCACTAATCTTATTTATGTTCGTTTTATATTTGTAATTTAACTCTTCTATTGAGCGGGTAGCGATGTAGTATCTTAAATTTGAAAAATTATTTAATTCCAAATAATTATTAATATTTAGCAAATTATCAATATTATCAAGAATTATATTACATCTAATGTTTGGTCTATTGTCTGTTAAATATTGCATAATTTGATTGAAAAATAAATTCGAAATTATATTAATTGATTTACTTTCCGTTTTACCGATTACAAATATTGCCATTGGCTTATTAGTAATATCACGGAAATTAAATGTTGTTTTGTTTAATAAATTTCTTACTTGTGTATTACCAATTAATTTAGCAAGTGGCTCTTTAACAACAGATACAATACTTGTTCTTGTATCTTCAGGTGCTATTAATGTTGTTGAAGTGTAGATATATGATGGTGCAGTTTTATCTTTAGTTTTGAAAAACTTACTTACATAGTTACTATTGACGTCGGCTTTTTCTTCACCAACGGTTGTAAACGTATTAACATTATTTAAATTAATTTCTTCATCAATACCATTTTCAAATAGTGCTAAACATAGTCCAATAAAGTAATTTGAAGCGGCTTTGGGCCAAAATGGATCTTCTTTTTCACTTACTGGATAAAAAGTGTTTGCTAAATTTTCTAATAATTCTATTGCTTTGTCTTGCATATCATTTTTATAACAATAATATGGTAATTCTAATGGATTCCATCCTTCAGAATGTTTAGTGTCTCGTAAATTAATTATTTTAACTTGATAACCTTTATTGGTTAATTCATTATAAAATTCATTTAAATATTCGCATTTCGCATCATAGACTATAATATTTTCATTATTATCAATAATTTTTTTAAATAATGAAAACAATATATTTGTAGTCTTTCCTGACAACATATCCCCTGTAACTACAACATTTTTATTTGAGTTAACTTTTTCTAATACTTCTTTCACAATAAATCGCCTCCTACTGTATAAGTGTATCACTAAAATTTACAAAAGTCTATACTTTTTTAATACTAATTATTTACTATTGTAAATATATAATTGTCATACTTGGCAGTATAAATTGTGTAACTTTTTGTTTTATCTCTTTAAAAACTTTCAATAACAATTTTTATTATAACGATTATATTTTGTTTTTTTTCAAACAGTGTTGACTAAAAAAACAGGCCTCCCTGTTTTTTCTAATGTATCTTTTGCCTCCCACCTGATTTTGTAAATGTGGGTGCACATGTGCTTATATTATTTAGATATTCTTGATGACTTTTTATTTCACTTAAAGTTTCTTTTAGTTCTTCTAAGTTTTCTATGCTATTTGTATTTTCTACATATGATAAACAACGTTTAAATGTTTTTCTAAACTGTAGTGGTGAACTTCCAATAATTCCTGTAAATTTTTCTGTATAATATTCTTGTGAATTAAAGCCATTTGATAAGGCTATTTTTAAGATGGTGTCATCGGTTAGGATTAGTGGGTCTGTGCTGTTGTATACTCTAAGCTCATTTATAAATTGTGTTATAGTGTATCCAGTTGTTTTTTTAAATTGTCTTAACAGATAACTTTTATCATAATTAAAAGCTGCTGCAATAGAATCTAAAGTCATTTCTTCATTTATATTTTCAACAATATATTGACATAATTCTTTCATTAAAGTTTCGATTATAACCACCCCCAAGCCATTTGCTGTTTTAATTATATAGTTTTTTTAACAATCTGTCAAATTTTGGCATTTTGATAGTTTAAATGTTATAATGGTTAAGGAGGCAAATATTATGGAAACAAGAACAATTTATAATAAAAAGAAAAGAAGAAAAAAAAGATTAAGGGTAATTTTTATTTTGTTATGCCTTGTTATCCTTATATTTAGCTTATTTAAAATTTTTGTTTGGCATAAGGACAATGACGATACTAAAAAGATTACTGATGATTTAAGTGATAGTGTTTATGAGAGAAAAGCTGACAAAGATAAGAGTGAGGATGTAAATCCTCCTTCTAGTAAAAGTGATGATTATTGGGATTATATTAAGATGGATATGCTTAGTGCGAATTTTGATGTACTTAAGAAAAAAAATTCTGATACGGTTGGTTTTATTAAAGTAAATGGTACTAATATTAATTATCCTGTTGTTCAGAGTGATGATAATAAGTATTATTTGAATCATGCTTTTGATAAAAGTAAAAATTCGGCTGGATGGGTGTTTGCGGATTATCGAAATAATATGAAGAATTTTGATCAAAATACAATCATTTATGCACATAGTAGGCTTAATAGTACAATGTTTGGAAGTCTTAAGAATATTCTTGATAGTAAGTGGTATGATGATAAGGATAATTATATTGTCAAGTTTTCTACACCTTATGAAAATACTTTATGGAGGGTATTTAGTGTTTATTCAATAAAAACGGAAAGTTATTATTTGACAACTTCTTTTTCGAGTACTTCTTCATATGAGACTTTTCTTCAGGAACTTAAAAATAGAAGCAAAAAAGATTTTGAGGTTTCTTTAAGTGCATCTGATAAGATTATAACTTTATCTACATGCAAGGATGTAGCTGGAACTGAAAGGGTTGTTATGCACGCTAAACTTATTAAGCGGGAAGAAAGATAATTTTTATCTTTTTTTGTTTATTAAAAAAATATATGGATTACATATATTTTTGCATTTGTTTCATCATTTGATTAACTTGTTTTTGACTTGGTGTTCTACCCATTCCAGACATCATGGCTTTAATCATTTGTTCGTTGATAGGTGGATTTTCTTTTAATTGTTTTTTGGTAAAGTGTCTAGCAACTAAAAATCCTATGATTAATCCAACTACTAGTCCTCCTAATATTTGTAATAAATCTATTAAAAATGCTCCCCAATTCATGGTATCATTCCTTTCTATAAGGTATTTTACTAAAAATATGGCTGTTTTTCAAGGGGTTTATAATAATTCTTCTATTCTATTTAAAATTTTTTCTTCACTGAAGTTCATTTTTTTCAAAACTTCTTTTTCATTTCCACTATAACCAAATTCGTTTACAGTTATTAGGTATTTTTCGTTTGTTACAAAATCTCTAAGATCCTCTTTACATGAAGGCTCTATAAAGAATTTTTTTATACCAACTGGAAGTATTTGATTTTGATATTTCTTATTTGTTTGTTTGAATAGTGATATGCATGGCATACTTACAACTCTAATATTATATCCTTTATTTTCTAGTTTTTTAGCAATATTTATACAGGTACTTACTTCTATACCAGTTGAAATTAATATAGCGTCTGGGAATGCGTTTTCTTTTTTGACAATGTAGCCTCCATATAAAACTTTTTCGGGATTAGTATTATTTAAATTTGGTATTTCTTTTTTTGATAGTATTAAAGCACTTGGACTATGAAGAGTTAATATGGCTTTCCAAGCTCCTAAGGTTTCGTTGAAGTCAGCTGGTCTATATACTTTAAGGTTTGGAATTAGTCTCAATGATGCGAGTTGTTCTATGGGTTCGTGGGTTGGACCATCTTCACTATTATGAATAGAATCGTGAGTAAAAATATATGTTACTGGGAGATTCATAAGAGCACTCATTCTGATTGCTGGTTTTAAGTAATCGGAAAACGCTAGAAAAGTACTGCCAAATGGTAAAAAGCCTGAAAGTGCAAGCCCATTTAATATAGCACCCATAGCGTGTTCTCTTACTCCAAACATTATATTACTCCCACTATAATTATCTTTAGTAAAAATACCTTTTTCTTTTATATAAGTTTTGGTAGAACTGGCAACATCGGCACTTCCACCAAATAAAAGATCTGAAGCGCTTGCTAGAAAATTTAATATTTTTGAGTTGCTTTCTCTAGTTGATTCTTTTTTACATTTTAAAAAATTTTTGTCATCATATTTAAATTCAATGATTTTGTTTTTAAATTTTAAGATTTCTTCTTGATTAATGATTTGTTTATAATAATTATTCCATGTGTTGTATTTTTCATTTGAACGTTTTTCTATATATTCTCTAAATTTAGCTATAGCTTTATCATTTATGTAAAATTCTTCGTCTGGAATGTTTAGCTTGGCTTTTAAGTTTTTTATATCTTCTTTGTTTAAAGGTTTTCCATGGACTATGTTTGTTCCTTCGTTTATAGAACCTTTCCCCAATATGGTCTTTACTTCAATTAAAGAAGGTAAGCCACTTTTTTTTGCTCTATTTATTGCTTTATCTATTTCTTCTGGTTTGGTTCCATCTTTTACAAGAGTTGTAAACCACCCAAATGAATCGAAGCGTTCACGGACATTTTCGGTAAAAGTGTTTTCAGTAGATCCATCTAAGGATATATTGTTTGAATCATACAAAACTATTAGGTTATCTAATTTTAAAGTTCCAGCTAAGGATGCGGATTCATAGCTTATTCCCTCCATGAGATCACCATCACCACATAATACATATATGTTGTAATTAATTATTTTATTATCAAATTTTGTTTGTAATTTTTTTTCACCGATGGCAAGACCCACGGCAGTAGCAAGACCTTGACCAAGTGGGCCAGTGCTTACATCTACACCTTTTGTTGTTTGGTATTCTGGATGTCCTGGGGTTTTTGAACCCAAACGTCTAAATTCTTTTAGGCCTTTTAAGTCTAGGAATCCTGCCATATACAAACAAGCATATAATAATGCAGAACCATGGCCTGCTGATAATACAAAACGATCTCTATTCATCCATGATGAATCATTAACATTTACATTCATGTGATTAGCATAAATGGTATATATTATTGGAGCTGCTGATAATACAATTCCTGGATGACCACTTCCTGCTTTGTTTATCATATCAATTCCTAGTGATTTTAAATTTGCAATAATTTCTTTATCCATGTTATCCCTCTTATTCTAAGAATATTATAACAAATTTTTACTTATAATTAAAGTGTACTTTGATGCACTGCTGACATATTTTCGTTTTTTAAGTGTTTACTGCTTATACCTCCTATATATGCAACTAGAATTATCATTATTATTAAGATTATTGTTGGTTTGTTTTTTATTATTTCCATACTATCTACCTCCAAATACATCTTAACACGAACAAATATTCGTGTCAAGGGTTTTCAAACAAATGTTTGACTTTTTTTTAATTGTATGTTAACATATAATTAGAAAAAAAGGAGGTCTTTATGGAAAAACTTACAAGTCGTCAAAATGATGTTTTAAATTTTGTAAAATCTTACATTGTTTCTCATGGGTATCCCCCAACGGTTAGGGAGATAGGTAAAGCTCTAGATATTTCTTCACCGGCAACTATTCATGCTCATCTTAAAAATTTAGAAAAAAAAGGATTTATTCGTAAAGATAATTCTAAAAATAGGGCTATTGAACTACTTGTTGATAATGAGTTTGACAAAGGTAGTGATGAAACGGTTAAGGTGCCTTTGCTAGGAAAGATTACGGCGGGTTCTCCTATTGAAGCTATTGAAATGCCCGATGAATTTTTTAGTTTACCTTCTTATTTACTTCCAAAGGGTAAAGAGGTTTTTACTTTGAAAGTTAGCGGATGTAGTATGATTAATGCAGGGATTTTCGATAGTGATATTGTTATTGTTGAAAGAAAAAATAGTGCGAGAAATGGTGAAATTGTTGTGGCTATGACTGATGATAATGAAGTTACTTTAAAAACATTTTATAAAGAAAGTAATCATTTTAGATTACAACCTGAAAATGATACGATGGAACCAATCATTTTAAATAATGTAACTATTTTAGGCAAGGCTATTGGATTATATAGAAAAATATAAGATTTTCTCTTATATTTTTTTTGTATAACTATTTGATATTATTGTTTTTTCATTTTCTTTTACTGTAGCAATTATGCTACCTTTTTTTAAAGGTACTTCTGTTACTTTTTCACAAGGAATGAAGGTATATCCATTATCTAAACTATAGCTATATGTGTAGTTATCTGATTTAGGAAAGGTTATTTTTACTGTTTCGTTGTTTTTTTCAAAGACGATTCCTGATGTTACTTTTATTAGTCTTTTTTTTGTAGTTTTGTTTCCGGTTTTATCGGTTGCTGTGTATGTTATTATATGGTTTCCATTTATAGATGATAATGTGCTATCATATGTTAAGGTGGCTGTTCCGGAGTTATCGTTAACTATTACACCATTTTCTAAGTCGAATGCTAAGGCTTCACTGGCGGTTATGGTTTGATTTTCGGGGACAATTAACGTTGGCGATTTTGTATCGTTTATGATTACAGTTTTATATACTGATTTTGTTTTTTTATATTTGGTGATGGCAGTATACTTTACCTGGTAGGTTCCTATTTTACTGGTGTCTATTTGGGATACTCTTTTTCCATCTTTATAATATGTTATAATTACTTTTAATTTGTTATTTTTATATTTGGCGGTGGCTCCTTTTTCTTCATAGTCTTCGCCAACTTCAACGTATTCTATATAGCTTTCATTTAATTTTATTTCGATTTCTTCTTTGGTATAGGTTAAATAGTCTATTTTGGCTGGTTTGTTTTTTTGAATTAAGGAAAATACTCCATAGATTATAAAAATTATAACAATTATGGTTATTAATCCTACTATTTGCATATTAGATAGTTTCATATTTTTCTCCTAAGGTTTTTAATTAATTTTCTTCATCTACAAATTTATATTTAAAGTTATTATCATTTTGGGTTACTTCTACATATGAGGCTACACTATATTCTTCACCGGTTTTTGGATTTTTTAAGTCTATGTCAACGTATCCTTTTTCTTGAAGACATGTTACAGGGATTTGACAGGTTGTTTTGCTTGAGCCGCAATTTGCACATGATAGGTCACAAGTTTTTCCACTATTTGGAAGGCATTTTAGATGTTCAGAGAACATATCTTTAGCACCTTTGATTATTTGTTTTTCTTGGGTACTTGCTAGGTTTTCTTTGCTTTTGTTAAGAGATGAGTCTACTATTGGTACAGCAATTAGAGCAAGTATTCCTAGTAAGGCTATAACTCCTAATAGTTCTATTAATGTAAATGCATTTTTCATATTAACCATCCATTCCTTTCTCTTCGTTCAAGGCACACATAGTGATGAAAACTTGAACAAAATTTATTTTATATTTATAATACAGTTCTTGAAGGAGTGTGTACTACAAAGCACGGTAAGGTGAGTTGCAGACTTCCTGTAACTCTTTGGATTAAATCAGCATATTAACCAGTGCAAATGTGATTGTTTCAAGCACACATAAGTAGTCCTTTAAGGCTGTAGACTAATCATTGACTTTAGTTAATTCTTAGTGTTAATCACATAGTCAACGCACTCCTTCAAAAATATTTTGAAAGGAAGTTTTATTTATGGAAGTTATTTATCCAAAAGCATGTGGTGTTGATGTGCACAAATCTTTTATAGTTGCTGTCATTTGTGACTCAACTTCCATCACACCTAAATATTTAAGAAAACGCTTTTCCACTTATAACAATTCTTTAATCCAATTTAGAAATTGGCTTATTGATAATGACTGTCAAAATGTATGCATGGAATCAACTGGAAAGTATTACATTCCTGTATACAATGCATTAGAAAATCATATTTCTAATGTCGTCATTGCTAATCCGAAATGGGTTAAAGCTATTAAAGGTGAAAAAGACGATAACAAGGATGCAAAATGGATTGCAGACTTGTTTAAAATGGGATTGGTTCGTTCGTCTTATATTCCTTCTAAAGATTTTAGAATCTTAAGAGAGTTTACAAGATACCGTTATAAACTTACTAATACCAAATCATCTGAGAAAAATAGATTTACTAATGCTCTTACTGTTAGTAATTGCAAACTAGATATGGTTTTCTCTGATATCTTCGGTAAATCATCACAATCAATCATTAATGTCATTTTAAACAATGACAATTTCTCAGATGATGATATTATAAGTTGTTTGCGTAAAAATTGCAAATCTTCTCATGATGATATCTTGTCTTCTATTAATGGAATTCAACTTACTCACGAACAAAAACTAAGAATTAATATTGTCAAAGATCATATTGATTATATTAATGATCAAATAATTAAGTTAAATGATATAATTGATACTTTGGTTTTACCTTATGAACCTTACATTGATTTACTTTGTACTATCCCTGGTATTAAAAGAAATTCTGCAATTGGTATTTTATCCGAAATTAGTAATGACATGTCTCAATTTAAATCACATTATCGTCTTACTTCTTGGGCTGGTCTTGCTCCTGGCTGTAATGAATCTGCTGGTAAGAAAAAATCTGTTAAAATTTCTCGTGCTGGTGTTTATCTTAAACCTTATTTAGTTGAGGTCGCACATTGTGCTGTTAAAGATAAAACCAATTCTTACTATGCAAAGAAGTTTGAGAAAATATCTAAACGCCGTGGTAAGAAACGTGCCTATATTGCAATTGCTAGAAAAATTTTAGTTGCTATTTATTATATGTTTGAAACTGGTGAGGTTTGGAATCCTACTGATTTAGCATCCGTTGAAACACCAATTCAAGATAGAATTAAATTCACTAAAAATAATTTCAATCAATCATTTAAACAATTATTATCTTTAGGGCTTACATCAGAAGAATTAATTGAATTAATTAATCAGAATGCCAACAAATTACCTGTTTAATTTTTGACTTTCTTTGGGGTAAGGGGAAGTCTGCCCTTTTTTACTTAATTTTATAAAGTAAATTTATTTTTTGTTTTCAGACTATCACCATTTTAATTATAGATAAAATCCTGATTTTAGTCAAGAGAAAAACACTATTCGTTAGTGTCTTTAAGGTCTTCTAGACTTCCGTCTTCCATTACTATTTTATTTACTTTGTTTTCTATTTCTTTTAATTCTTCATCACATTCTTTAACTAGTTTCATAGCTTCTGTGTATTTGTTTATTGAATCATCTAATGAAATATCTCCGTTTTCTAGGGTGTTTATTAATTCTTCTAGTTCTTTTATTTTATCTTCGAATTTCTTTTCCATTATTATCCTCTACTTTCTCTACTTTGGCAATTATTTTGCCATCCTTAATTTTCACTTCGATTTTGTCTTTTACGTCTTTTATGCTTTTTACGGTTTTTCCTTCACTATAGGTAATGCTGTAGCCTCTATTTAATACTTTTAGTGGATTTAATAATTCTAAACTATTGATTATATTTTTTAGTTTTGTTTCTTCTTCTTTGTATATGGTTTTTGGTTCTTTAAATATGTAACTATTTTTTAAAAGTTCTATTTTTGTGGTATAATTTTGGATTTTCTTTTTTATTAATTCATTTATTTTATCATTTATTAAATCTAGTCTTTGTTTTTTGTTTTCATACATGATCATTGGGCTTTTAATTACAAATGAATTTTTTAAGGTGTCTAAGTATAATTTTTGAAAGTTTACTTTTTTGCAGATGGCTTCTTTTAATCTTATTTTATATTGCTCTATTTCTTTTATTAAATCGATTAGGTTTGGTACAGCCATTTCGGCAGCAGCGGTTGGAGTTGGAGCTCTTAGGTCTGATACAAAGTCGCTTATGGTGAAATCTACTTCGTGTCCTACGGCACTTATGGTTGGTATTTTACAGTTATAAATAGCTCTTGCAACTATTTCTTCATTGAAAGGCCATAAGTCTTCGATGGAACCTCCTCCACGTCCTAAGATTAAAACATCAAGGTTATAGTTTTCAGCTCTTTTTATGTTTTTTACGATATCATTTTTAGCGTTTTCTCCTTGAACTAGGGTTGGGAATAGGATTATTTGACATATTGGGAATCTTCTTTTGATGGTTGTTAAAATGTCTCTAATGGCGGCTCCGGTTGATGCAGTTATAACACCTACGGTTTTGGGAACTTTGGGTATTGGCTTTTTGTGTTCTTTTTCAAATAGTCCTTCTTTTCCTAGTTCTTTTTTTAGTTTTTCGAAGGCTATGTACAAATTTCCGACGCCGTCTTCTATCATTTGATCTATGTATATTTGGTAGTTTCCTGTTTGTTCATATACACTTATACGACCTGTAACTAAAACTTTGGTACCATCTATTGGCTTAAAGTCTAGTTTGCTTGCATTTCTACTAAACATGATGGCATTTATTTTACTATTTTCATCTTTGATAGAGAAATATAAATGACCTGATGTGTGAGCTTTAAAGTTTGAAATTTCTCCTTTTAAAAAAACAATTTTTAGATTGTTATCTAAGTCAAATTTGGCTTTCAGATATCTGGTTATGGCGGTTACAGTTAAGTATTTGTCGTCCATTTACTCACCTACTTTTTCATGGTAAATTTTATCTAAAATTCCGTTTATCATTTTACGAACGTCATCATCGCTATAATTTTTAGCGAGTTCTATGGCTTCGTTTATAACAACTACTTCTGGGGTTTTTGTGTATAGTAATTCAAATATTGCCATTCTGATAATGGCTTTATCGGTTGTTCCTAATCTATCTATAGTCCAGCCTTCTAAATATTGGTTGGCTTTTTTATCAATTTCTTCTTTGTATGTGGTTACACCATAGACGATTTCTTTAACAAATTCATTATCTACCTCTAATACTTCGTTTATAACATCGTTTATTTCATATGATATTTTGTTTTTTTGATATATTTCTATTTGATATAAGATTGTCATACATAATTTTCTAAGTTCACTTCTATTTGTTTGCATTTTCATCACCTTTAAAAGTATAACATAAATATAAAAAAATAGTAACTGTAATGAACTATTTTTTTATATTTATATATTTTTCTGCGTTTCCTTTTGTGAGATTTATTATATACCATAGGTGGGTATATATGTAAAGCACTATGAATAGTGTCCAGCCTACAAATGGAATGATTATACAAAGTATCCATGGGTATGGAAGTGAGTATATTTCTTTTCCTTTGACATCTAGTTTTTCACATACTCTCATGGTTATTATCATATTTAATATAAAAAGCATAAGTAAACCTGGTATTATTCCAAAGATGAAGCCTAAAACCCAGTAATACCATTTTGTATACCACTCGCCTTTTTTGTAAACGTTTAACAGTTTTCCTAGATAAAATACTGATAGGTTAAGTGTAAGTATTTCTAATAATAGCCATAAAGGACCGTATATTTTCTTTAGCAGTTTCATATTTTCCTCCGTTTTATTTGCAAGAACCTTTTCCTGGTTTATCGCCTTCTACATACTCTTTATCAACAAGTTTGCATGAAGATTTAGTTACAGAGTCTTGCAAGTATCCGCCTAGTAATTTAACTGCACTAACAACAATTACACTTATGACGGCAATTATTAATAAGTACTCCACTAATGCTTGACCCCTACTATTTAAATTCCCCATATTTTTCCTCCTACTAGTATAGTTCCATTATATGGGTTTTTTTTAAAAAAATCAAGTAAAGTGCATAAATTATGGATAAAAATGTGCTATTATGGTAGTGGTGATGTTATGGAGATAAAAAATATTGATATTGTTTTTTTGAAAACGCCATTTGAAAGATTTAAGGGGCTTATGTTTAAACGAAATTTTGATTATGGTGTTAAGATGCGATGCAATGGTATTCATACATTTTTTATGTTTGAAAATATTGATGTTGTTTTGACTGATCGGGATGATAAGGTTGTGATGGTTTATTATGATTTAAAGCCCAACAGGGTTATCTTACCTAAAAAAGGTGTTTATTATACTTATGAATTTCCTTCTGGCACAATAAAAAACTGATAAATTATATCAGTTTTCTTGTTTAGGATAAACACTAACTTGTTTTTTATCCCTTCCAACACGTTCAAATCTTACAACTCCGCTAATTTTGGCATATACTGTATCGTCTTTTCCGATGCCAACATTATTTCCTGGATAGATTTTTGTTCCTCTTTGACGGTAAAGAATTGATCCACCTGTAACAAACTGTCCATCTGCGGCTTTTGCTCCAAGTCTTTTTGACTCTGAATCACGTCCATTTTTTGTTGAACCTTGTCCTTTTTTATGGGCGAATAATTGGATATTTAATTCTAGCCTTAACACAGGGCTACACCTCCTTGTATATTTTTATGTTTTTTTTGTACTTTTTTTCTAGTTCTTCTAAATGTTCGATCATATTTGATATAATGATATCTATTACTTTTTCATGTTTTATGATATCTAATTTTATTAGGCCTTCTTCTGACTTATATTTTATGGCAGTTTCATCTAATTTTATGATTAGATTTATGTTTGATATTATAAGTGTACTTACAGAGGCACACACTATATCTTTTCCATAATCGTCGTACATTGCATGGCCTTTTATTTCAATATAATCTTTTTTGATAGTTACTTTAATCATTATTCACTAATATTTGTGATTTCAATCTTCGTATAAGGTTGACGATGACCTTGAGTACGACGATATTTTTTCTTAGCTCTAAATTTGAAAACAACGATTTTTTTACTTTTGCCTTGTTTGATAACTTTTGCTTCTACTTTAGCACCTTTAACATATGGCATTCCGTTTTTTCCATTTACCATTAAAACGTGGTCAAATGTTACAGTCTCATCTGCATTAGCATCTAATTTTTCAACATATAAAACAGATCCTTTTTCTACATAATATTGTTTTCCGCCTGTTTCAAAAACTGCTTTCATACTTTTACCTCCTTATAATAATCTAAGACTCGCCATTAAGGTAATTACTTTTTTAAACCTTTTCTGTGCGGTTGTAGAGTGAGGCTCTACACAATTAAAAATTTTACCATATTTTCTTTTAAAAGTCAATGGTTTTGTCGATATCTTTTTTTTAAGAATTCTTTTTCTTTTATGTATATTTTTCCATTATATATTAAATGTTTGTAGTCTCTTTTCATGTCTTTTATATTTTTTATGGTTTTGGTTTTTTGGAAGTTAAAGTTATACATGTATCTTTCTAGTAAAAATGCGTTAAAAAGGTTATGGTGATTTTGGATTTCTTTTTTTAGTGTTATTATCAAGAATGTTACTATTAGTATTAATAAGAGGTTAAATTTTGTCTTTAAGATGAGTAATATAATTAGTAAAAATGAGGTATATATGGTTATGATATGGCTTTTTTTGAATGATGTTATTTTATTTAGTATGATATTTAGTATTTTTGCGCCATCTAAGGGATATATTGGTAATAGATTGAAGGCAAGGATTAGTGTGCTGTAGTTTAAGAGGACTTCGTTATAATTTATGTTCATGCAGATTATTACAAAGATTATTTGAAATAATGGACCCATTATGGCGATTA
Source organism: Vescimonas coprocola (assembly GCA_963660615.1). GTDB lineage: Bacteria > Bacillota_I > Bacilli_A > RF39 > UBA660 > Coprosoma. The sequence goes on along the minus strand of CAVKYE010000010.1, from coordinate 30,987 downwards.
TGAATTCTTCATATAAAGGTCTATTTATTTTTTCTTTGAATACTGTTAGGGCGCCAAATGGCAAGATTATTATTTTTTCTATGTTCCATTTGTAATATAGTCCTGCTAAGATATGTCCTAGTTCATGAATTAGGATTATGGTGGTGAAGGTTATAAAACCTTTGAAGGAACCTGTTATAAAGCATATAAAGGCGGTTATATAGTAAAATGTATGAATTTTAAATATATTTTTTATAATCTAAGGTTTTTCCTTCCTTGGTGAATACTAGATAAAGTGTGCTTTCTGATACTTCTCCTATGGTATCACCTTTTTTGATATAGTCGTATAGGTTTGCTCCTATGTTATTTAAGTTACAATACCAAATTTCTATGTTGTCGGCTCTTTGGACTATGACGGTTTTTCCATATCCTTCTTTTTCTCCACTATATATCACTAGGCCATTATTCATAGATGGTACTAGATAGTTTTCTTTGACGGTTAGTTTAACTCCGTTTTTATATTTTGTGGCTTTTTGATATTCTAGTTTTTCACTTGATACTAGATTTGTTTTTTCTTCTTTATAAAGTGGGAGTGAGGATCCAAAATGTTTTTTATATATTTCGTTTATTTTGGTAAAATTTATATTATTTTGGAGGACTTTTTTGTAAACTAGGTCTCTTAGTTCGGCACTGCTTTTTAATGCAATTAAAAATACTAAACATATAACTATAAATACTAAAAATTTACTACATATTTTCGAAAATAGTGATGGCTTTTTTATTTTTTTTGCCATGTTTATCACCTCTCCTACTTAAATTTTATAATAAAAAAAAGTTTTTAGAACTTTTTAGTTTGATTTATGTATTTTTAGTTTATAGCTTATTTTGTCGGTGATGATGTATGCTAGGGCTACATAAATCATGTTTAATATGAGAGATGAATATATGCTTTTTATAAGACTTAGTAAGTTTCCATCTACGTTATTGGTTATTAGTAAAAGTCCGTAACCTACGATTCTATAAGCAATTATACAAACTATGGCCATAATCATGACGTTTAGGTAGTTATTTGATAGTATTAGGTTTAATCTTGTTATGATAAAGGCTATCATTGCGAATAGAAAACCATGAATTATGATGGTGTTTGTATATATTAGATCGTAAAATACTCCAGTTATAAAGCATGCGAGATAGTATTTTTTCTTATTACCATTACAGTAGGGGTAGATAATTATTAGCGCCATTATTGTTAATAGTGGGGATAATAGGCTATTTAATGGAATGTAATTAGAAATTAGGCTATCTAGAACAAAGGATATAATTAGTGTTGCGATGATCATTAGCTATCCTTCCTTTTCAATATTGATACGTAATCTAGATTGTTGAAGTTTACTGAGGATTTTACTAAGGCTACTTTGGATAAGTCGAAGTTGTCGGTGGTTACTTTTGTTACTTTTCCGATTAAAAGTCCTGATGGGAAGGTGTTACCCATGCCAGTAGTTACGACTTCTGAGCCTTTTTCTATTTGAAGATTTTCGCTTATTCCTTCTACTGTATATGTACTATTTTTTGAATTATATTTTGAGATTAATCCATAGGCATAGTTATCTCCTACTTTTATTTTTACGCTTATTTTATCACTCGTATTTTCGTTGGCGAGTAGTTTTACGGTACTTACGTGGTTGCTTACATTTGATACTTTCCCGATTAATCCTTTGTTATTTATAACAGCCATGTTCTTTTTTATTCCATCTGTTTTGCCTTTGTCTATGGTTAATTCTTCATTCCAATAGTCTATGTTTCTATTTACTACGGTGGCATTTTTATATGTATAATCACTTAAAACGGTATTTAATTCAAGGGTGCTTTTTAGTTTTTTCACTTCTTCTTTTAAGTTGTTTGTTTCAGCGATTATGCTATCCATTTGTTCTTCTTTTGATTTTAGGGCTTTGTATTTTTCATAGATTTTGTTTTTTTCTTGACCTTCGGTTATTTTATCTTTTATAAAATTTACGGGCATACTTATGACATTTATGACAAATGTTCCACTATCCTTGACTATTTTTTCAAATGGATTTAGATTTCTATCTTTTTTTAAGGCAACTGAAAGGATTACTAGTAGTATGGCAAGTACAACTATACCAATTATAAATAAATAACGTTTTTCAAATTTTCTATTTTTATACATAAAAATCACCTACTTATGATTATAATACATTTTGAAACTAAAACCAACTAAATTTTACCATTTTCTAAAAAACTATAGTAATTATTTTTTCCGACGATGACGTGATCTATTAGGGCAAGGCCCATTAATAAACCAATTTGTTTGATTCTATTTGTTATTTCTATATCTTCTTTGCTTGGTGATACATCTCCGCTTGGATGATTATGAATGCATATAAATGAGGTAGCATTTAAGATGTAGGCTTCTTTAAATATGTCTCTTGGATGAACTAGGCTATAGTTTACGGTTCCTATGAAGAGTAATTTTTCGTGAATGATTTTTTTGCCGGAGTCTAGGTATAGGCAATAAAAGTGCTCCTGCGATGTATTTATCTTGTCTTGATAGTATTTGAAGACGATGGCTGGGGATGTAAATCTAAGGTTTGTTATTTTATCTATTTTTGTATTTATTCTTTTACTTAGTTCTATTAGGGCTAAAATTTGACTTGCTTTGGCTTTTCCTATTCCTTTTATATTTATTAGTTCGTGATATGTTATTTCTTTTAGATTTTGAATGTTTCCTATGTATTTTAGGATTTGACTTGCTAAAACTTTGGCTGATTTTTCTTTGGTTCCTGTTTTTAGAATTATGGATAATAATTCTTCGTTGTTTAGACTCTCGGCTCCTTTTTCTATCAGTCTTTCTCTTGGCCTTTCATTTTGGGGTAAGTCTTTTATTTTTATGTTCATGTTTTCCTCCTTCATTATTATCATACGATAAAAGTTGGAGTTTTCCTTTTATTTTTTTACAAATTCTTCATATTTTGCTAATATTTGGTTTTCTATGGCTGTTAGAGCTGAATTATCTTCAGTTTTTGAGAGTATTTCATCATATTGCTTTAATATTGTCATAAAATTATTATTGTCGGTTAGTTTTTCTTTGATGATGGTGTCATAGCCTTTTTCTTTGTAGTAGTTTTTAATTTTTTCAGCATTTTGTTTTTTTGAACTTATGCCTATATATGTGTAGTACAGGTTATTTTCAACATTATATATGTAGTTTTCGAAGTCTTTCATACCATTTTCCATGGTGCTTTTATCTGAATATACGCCTTTTTGAATATAGTAAATATTCTCGGCGTTTTTGGATACGGTTATACTATCTTTACTTTCGTAGCTATTTATTAGTAAATATGCGAGAATGAAACCTATAGATAGTGAGGAAAGTATTTGAAATATGTATTTTTTCATGATATCACCAAAAAGATTATATAGGATGCTTTGGGTATTTTTTGTCAAAAAAAGATGATTTCTCATCTTATGTTTGGTTCTTCTAAATCATATAGCGTATCATCTATTTGACCTACTCTTTGAATTTTTCTGATTGATTCTTTTTTTAATATTTTATGTGTTTTTTCAATTGTTAGTAAGGTGTCTTCAGCCTCTAATGTATACCTTTTTTCTTTCTCATTATCCATTTGCGAAATGTTTGATAGGCTTGATGTAAAGCTGTAACCGCTAGCTGCTAGGGATGATAATATTAGGATTTTTGTAGTTTGATCTTCTATGTTTACGCCTGCTAGAATGGGTAATAATGCGGATGCGGCGAATACGGCTCCGGCTATGGCATAAGTTTTTCTTGTTTTTTTACTTTCTTCTTGTAATTCAAAGCTTTCTATAATGGCGTTTCTTATGTCCATTGGATTTATTTTGGGGTTTTGGCTTGTTGTGGCAAACATATTTTCATAAAGTTTTAATTTTCCTTGTAGGCGTTCTACTGCCATGGTTGCATGTACTAGTTTATCATTTTCTTCTCTTAATTTGTTTGTGCTTTTTGCGGATAAGTACATTTTATATATACCTGGTATGAAAAATATTGGAGCAAGTAGGCTCATGTTTAAGGTGCTCATAGTTCCGGCTGTTATATTTAGTATAATTCCTTGGGCGAAATCTTTATCACGGGTTAGTTTTAATTTTTGTTTTTTGGATTGTAGGTTTGTTTGGTATTTACTTAAATGTGCGAATGCTGGCATTATTTCATCTTTTTTTAATTTTCCTATATCTATATTTTCTATTTCCATATTAACCATCCATTCCTTTCTCTTCGTTCAAGGCACACATAGTGATGAAAACTTGAACAAAATTTATTTTATATTTATAATACAGTTCTTGAAGGAGTGTGTACTACAAAGCACGGTAAGGTGAGTTGCAGACTTCCTGTAACTCTTTGGATTAAATCAGCATATTAACCAGTGCAAATGTGATTGTTTCAAGCACACATAAGTAGTCCTTTAAGGCTGTAGACTAATCATTGACTTTAGTTAATTCTTAGTGTTAATCACATAGTCAACGCACTCCTTCAAAAATATTTTGAAAGGAAGTTTTATTTATGGAAGTTATTTATCCAAAAGCATGTGGTGTTGATGTGCACAAATCTTTTATAGTTGCTGTCATTTGTGACTCAACTTCCATCACACCTAAATATTTAAGAAAACGCTTTTCCACTTATAACAATTCTTTAATCCAATTTAGAAATTGGCTTATTGATAATGACTGTCAAAATGTATGCATGGAATCAACTGGAAAGTATTACATTCCTGTATACAATGCATTAGAAAATCATATTTCTAATGTCGTCATTGCTAATCCGAAATGGGTTAAAGCTATTAAAGGTGAAAAAGACGATAACAAGGATGCAAAATGGATTGCAGACTTGTTTAAAATGGGATTGGTTCGTTCGTCTTATATTCCTTCTAAAGATTTTAGAATCTTAAGAGAGTTTACAAGATACCGTTATAAACTTACTAATACCAAATCATCTGAGAAAAATAGATTTACTAATGCTCTTACTGTTAGTAATTGCAAACTAGATATGGTTTTCTCTGATATCTTCGGTAAATCATCACAATCAATCATTAATGTCATTTTAAACAATGACAATTTCTCAGATGATGATATTATAAGTTGTTTGCGTAAAAATTGCAAATCTTCTCATGATGATATCTTGTCTTCTATTAATGGAATTCAACTTACTCACGAACAAAAACTAAGAATTAATATTGTCAAAGATCATATTGATTATATTAATGATCAAATAATTAAGTTAAATGATATAATTGATACTTTGGTTTTACCTTATGAACCTTACATTGATTTACTTTGTACTATCCCTGGTATTAAAAGAAATTCTGCAATTGGTATTTTATCCGAAATTAGTAATGACATGTCTCAATTTAAATCACATTATCGTCTTACTTCTTGGGCTGGTCTTGCTCCTGGCTGTAATGAATCTGCTGGTAAGAAAAAATCTGTTAAAATTTCTCGTGCTGGTGTTTATCTTAAACCTTATTTAGTTGAGGTCGCACATTGTGCTGTTAAAGATAAAACCAATTCTTACTATGCAAAGAAGTTTGAGAAAATATCTAAACGCCGTGGTAAGAAACGTGCCTATATTGCAATTGCTAGAAAAATTTTAGTTGCTATTTATTATATGTTTGAAACTGGTGAGGTTTGGAATCCTACTGATTTAGCATCCGTTGAAACACCAATTCAAGATAGAATTAAATTCACTAAAAATAATTTCAATCAATCATTTAAACAATTATTATCTTTAGGGCTTACATCAGAAGAATTAATTGAATTAATTAATCAGAATGCCAACAAATTACCTGTTTAATTTTTGACTTTCTTTGGGGTAAGGGGAAGTCTGCCCTTTTTTACTTAATTTTATAAAGTAAATTTATTTTTTGTTTTCAGACTATCACCTGTTTCTAGGGATGTATTATATCATATTTTTTCCAAAATAAAAAGCGAAGATTCGCTTAATAGTTCCTTTTTCTTAAAAACATTGGTATTACGGTATCGTCATCGTCTGTTCCATCTAGTAAAATGTCATCATCATCGCTGCCATGCGCGGCTTTTTCTTTATCGTCAAAGCCAGTCGCGATTACAGTTACAATTATTTCGTCGGTAAAGTTTTCATTTATTACGGCACCAAATATTGTATTGATGTCGGTGTTTGCGGATTTTCTGATGGCTTCTACAGCTTCTTCTACTTCGAATAAAGTTAGGTTAGGCCCACCTGTTACGTTGATAATGGCATCGGTTGCACCATCAATACTAGTTTCTAAAAGTGGACTTAAAACGGCTTGATTAGCGGCTTCTACGGCTCTATCTTCGCCTACTCCAGCTCCGATTCCGATTAGGGCATCGCCTCTTTTTTCCATTACAGCTTTAACATCCGCGAAGTCTAAGTTGATAAGTCCTGCTACGGCTATTAGGTCTGAAATTGATTGTACACCTCTTCTTAAGACATTATCTACTTCTTTGAATGAGTCTAGTAAAGGTGTTGATTTATCAATGATTTCTCTTAATCTATCGTTAGGAACAACTATTAGAGTATCTACATGTTTTTTTAGTTCCTTTATTCCTTCTAGGGCTTGTTCCATACGTTTTTTGCCTTCAAATGAGAATGGTTTTGTTACAATTCCAACAGTTAATGCACCTTGACTTTGGGCAATGTCGGCAATGACTGGGGCTGCTCCGGTACCGGTTCCTCCACCTTCACCACAGGTTATAAATACCATGTCAGCGTCTTTCAAAAGATCTTCGATTTGGGCTTTTGATTCTAAAGCTGCTTCTTTTCCTATTTGCGGGTTAGCACCTGCTCCAAGTCCGTTTGTTAATTGTTCACCCATTTGTATTTTATTTTCTGCAAGTGAGTTATTCAATACTTGTGAATCGGTATTAGCAACTATGAAATCTACTGCTTGTACTCCTGATTCTATCATTCTATTTACGGCGTTACATCCTCCGCCACCTATTCCTATTACTTTTATTTTTGCTAATTGGTCCATTTCTAATCCAAACATTATTTTTTCCTCCTATTCGCCGAAAAAGTATCCAAATACTTTTCCTAGCATTGATTCGTTTGAAGTGTGATTTAGCTGTTTATCTGGTGATGATAACACTTCCATATCATCTTCCTTAAGCATTGTAAAGGTTTGTCCCTTTAACTTAAGTGTGTTTATAAAATAAATAATGTTTCCGAGTGCCGTACTATATTTATTGTTTCTCACACCTATTAAATTAATTTTTCCTAAGTGTATGTTTCTTCCTAATATATCGCTTGCAAGGTAGCTTATATTTAGGGCGTTACTAACTCCACCTGTTAATATTATATACTGAACTGGCCTATTTGTTAAGAGGGAAATTTCATTTTTTGCTAAAGTTAGTATTTCTTCGTATCTTGCCATGGCTATTTCGGATACTTCTTGTTGATTTATTTTGATTTTATCCCCACTTAGGTTTTCTGTTTCATAAAAATCTTTCGGATTTGATGTTTTTTTTGTAGCTAAAGCAAATTTTTCTTTGATTGTTTTGGCCTTTTCTACATCAATTCTATACATATAGGCGATGTCACTATCGACATTTTTCCCTCCCATAGTGATGATTTTTGTTCCAACTGGTATACCTTTGTTATATAGGCTTACTGATGTTTTTTCAGCACCTATGTTGATGACAGCACTTACTTCTTTTTCAATGTTTTCATTTTTAAATACGCTTATGTCACAAATGCTTTCTGTAGATACATCAACAAGTTCGATACCTAGGCTTTCTAAAATGCTGGCAACTGAATATAAGTTTTTCTTTGGGGCGGTTATCATCATCATTCTAGATGTTAAATTTTCGCCTTGTAATCCTTTGGGATTTTTGGTTTTTTTTGTACCATCTATGTTAAAATCAATTGGGATTGCTGTTATAAATTCAAGATTAGTATTTAGGTTTTGTCTGATGGCATTTTTAAAGGTTTCCCTTATATTTTTTTCCGTTACTATTTCATTTATATTAGAACTTCCTTTGATTATTTTATATTCAGATTGGTAACTTGGAACAATTGCAATGACTTTTTTTATTTTTATGCCAAGCATCTCTTCAACTTCGTTAAAGGCTTTTTGAATGGATTTGCTTGCTAAATCTGGATTTGTTATTAATCCTTTCTTTATTCCTTCGGCTTTGGTGTTTGCACAGGCAAGTAAGTTATAATGATTATTGAAGTATTCACAAACTATGAGTTTTATTGTGTCACTACCAATATCTATGCTTGCAATGACTTGTTCCATCTTATCATCTCCTACAGTATTACTACAATTATACTATATTTTTTTTAAATTGAAAAGGCAAATGACTAAAAAAAATCTAAAAATCCTTTTAATTTTAAGGTTTTAGATTTATTGGATGACTTTGAAATATTCTCCTGAGTCTAGGTATAATATTCCTTTTTTGTTGTTAAATTCTTTTACAATGTTTAAATAACTGTTTATTTTATTGAATTTTGAAAGGGTTAAGTAAACGTAATTACCATCTGTCATGGTTAATAAAAATCTTTCTTCATCAACGTCGTTAGGGTCGTATTTTATTTCTGATATTCTTTTGATTATGGTATTATCTACTTTTCCCATGGCTTTTAGAAATTTGTTGTAGATTTTATTAGGGACATAGTTTATTAGGGTTGGAACGGGAAAGGTGTCGTCGGTTTCTTTTTTGTCTTTTAAAACAGTTTTTTTGTTGGGAACGTAATAAAATAATGGTGTGTTTTCGGTTATGGTTATTTCGACGTTTGTGATTAGGTGTTTTTTGACGTTGGCTTTTTCGATGTATGGATTTTTTTCTAGTCTTTCTTTGATGATGGCACTTAGGTTTTCCATACTGCTTGGGTAGTTTTCAAGGCCTGCTTGTTCGATTATTTCTTTTTCTGTTAGTAAGGTGTTCCCTTTTACGGTTATGTTTGTGATTTTTAGGTTATATATATATACTAACATTAGTGTGAGTATGATTACTGTTAGTGTAAATATTAATATATTTTTTCTTTTTGCTTTTCTTTTTTTCTTTTTTGCCATGTTCAACCGCCTTTTATTTTATGATTATTTGTTCTGTTATTAAGTCTATTTTATATTCTTTTTTTACTTTTTCTTTTATTAAATTTATTAATTTTATTATGTCTTTCCCATAAGCATCTTTGGTTATGATGAAGTTGGCATGTTTTTCTGATACTTTGGCTCCACCTATTTTCATTCCTTTTAAACCGAGATTTTCTATTAGTCTTCCGGCATGGTCGTTTTCAGGGTTTCTGAAGACTGATCCGGCTGATGGATATGAAAGAGGCTGGGTTTCTAGTCTTCTTTGTTTTCTGTTTTTGATTATCTCTAGGATTTCTTCTTTTGGGGCATATTCTAATTTTAGTTTGGCTTTTAGACATATGTAGGGTTTTTCTCTAAGTAAACTATGTCTATAACTAAAGTTTAGGTCTTTATTTTTTAGTGTTTGTATTTCTAGATTTTCGTTTAAAATTGTTATTTCTTCTATTATATCACTCATGTCAGATTTGTAGGCTCCGGCGTTCATATATACGGCTCCTCCTATTTGGGCAGGAATTCCTGATGCGAATTCTAGTCCTTTTAGTCCTTGGTTTGCGGTTTTGATGGCGAGTTTAATTAAACTATAGCCAGCTTCTACGGTTACTATGTTTTCTTTTATTTCTAATTTTTGAAAGTTATCTAGTTTTATTATGACTCCATTGTAGTTTTCTTCTATGATTAGGTTAGAGCCATTCCCTATTACCATATGTTTAATTTTATTTTCTTTTAAATATTTTAGTAGTTCTTTTAGGGCTTTTAAATTTTCTGGATAGATTACTTTATCTATGGTTCCTAGTAATTTGTAGGTTGTATATTTTTTTAGTGGGGCGTTTTCTATTACTTTTCCAAAACTATTTAGCATTTATTATCTTCCTTATCTCATTATATATTTTTCCTGAACTATCTTCTACTTTCATTTTTCTTAAATTTTCTTTCATTTTTCTTAAAAGAATATCATCATTTACGGTATTATCTATGGTTTGTACTAATTTTTCTTCGGATGCATCTTTTTCTTCTATTAGGATTGCGGCGTTGTTGTTTTTTAGATCTAAAGCGTTTAGGTATTGGTGGTTATTTGCGACATATGGTGATGGTATTAGGATGCTTGGAACTTCTAGGGCGATGATTTCGCTTAGGGTTGAGGCGCCAGCTCTTGATATCATTAAATCGGTTCTTTTCATTATTTTGGGTAATCCTTCATAAAATGGCAATATTTTGACGTTTTTTGGAAATTTGTTTTTGTTTACTTCTTCATAAGAGGCTTTGCCAGTTATAAATAATATTTCGTAGTCTTTGTTTGCGAATTTTTTTAGGGCTTTGATTAATATTTTGTTCATTGATGATGATCCTAAAGAACCCATGACGAATAGGACTAATTTTTTTGAAGCTGATAGTCCGAGGGTTGATTTGATGGCGGCTTTTTCTGATAAGGCACCTTCTGCACATGGGTTACCTGTTAGTATGGTTTTTTCTTTTGGAAAGTGTTTTAGTGATGATGAAAATGATACACCGATTAGGTCGCAGTATTTGGCTAGAAATTTATTTGATTTTCCTGGAATTATATTTTGTTCATGAATAAATGTCTTGTAACCTAGTTTTTTGGCACTTATTATTACTGGAACGGTTACGTATCCCCCTACTCCGATTACAATATCTGGATTAAAATCTTTGATTATTTTTTTGCATTCTTTGTAACTTTTGAAAATACATTTTATGGTTTTGAAATTTTTTAATGGGTGGGTTTTATTGAAACCATACATTTCTACTTGTTTAAATGGGATGTTTCTTTGGGGTACTATGTCTTTTTCCATTCGGTTATGAGTTCCTATGTATAAAAATGTACTGTCTGGTTCTTTTTCTTTTATTTTTTCTATTATGGCTAGGGCTGGATATATATGCCCTCCTGTTCCTCCTGCACTTATTATTACTTTCATATGTTCACCCTCTTTGTATTAATTATATCATAATTGTATTCTATTAAAAATATTTTTAGAATTTACTTTACGCATGATTTATAATCCCTTTAATTATACTTTGTTTTTTTTAATTATTCAATATTTTTGTTTCATATGTTTTATAAATTATGAACGTTAATGTGATTAGGGATATTATGTATTCTTTGAATGGTAATACGAATGGTTCTTTTATTATTTCGTTTAGACTTATATATATTATGTAATTAAATATTAGTGAAAATGTGATAGCAAGTATATATCCTTTTTTGATTATTAATGTGGTTTCGTAAAGAATTATTTTTTTTATTTGTTCTTTTTCTATACCAATACCTTTTAATATTTTTAATTCTTGTTTTCTGTGTTCTAGGTTTTTTATTATGATGTTTTTTATAAATATTATGGTGATGGTGATTATCATGGCTAGAATCTCATATAAACATAGTTTTATAACGTTAATTACGTTTTGGGTTAGTGTTTTGGCTTTTTTGGCATCAACATATTTTAAGTCTATTTTGTATTTTTGCGATAGCATTTGAGCTTCTTTAGCTATTTTTTCGGTGTTTCCTTGATATTTTAGGATGACGGAGTATTTAGGACAGTAGTTATCTAGCTTGTCTGTTAACATGACTATGTTGTCTTCTTTTAGTAAATCTGATGTGCCCCATGGAATTTTGTCTAAAAGTGGTATTTTTTTACCATTTATTTCAAATTTTTTTAAATACTTTTGGTCTATGTGTTCTAGGGTGTTTTCTTTTTTTGTATAGTTTTGTCTATTTATTACACCTTCTTTGGTGCTTCCTAATATTATTAGATTTTTTTGTTTTTTGGCATATTTTTTGTTTATATAAAAGTTTTTGTTATCGTTTATTTTAAGTGCACACATTCTAAAGAGGCTGTATTTTTTGTAGTCTTTTGATGAGGCAAAGTCACCTAATATTTTTAATCCTTTTTCATTTTGGGTTATTAGCATTCCATCATATATATTTATGTTTGTGTAGTTTTTTATGGCAGTTTTTGCATAGTTTAGGTAGCTTAGGGATGTAAGTGTTAGAAAGAGGCTTACAAATATGGCTAAGGTTATTTGTTTGTATCTTTTTTTAACTCTTTTATAGTTTGTTTTGGCTAAGAGTTTTAGGATGTTTTTTTCGTTTTTTGTTTTTTTGTATTTTACATCTTCACTATTTTTTATTATGTCTATTGGACTTTTTTTACATTCTTTTTTTAATGGTTTTATTGTAGATAATATGGTTATTATGGATACTAATATAATAGGGATTATGATTATTTTTAGGTTTATTATTAGATTTAGTTTTATGTTTAAGTCTTTTAACAGGTAATTTATTATACTTATATTTATTATAGTTAATATTAGACTTATTACTAATGCCATTATAACTGATATGATAAAAATGGTTAGGACTTTTTTTAGGACTATTTTATAGATTTGTTTGTTTGTGGCCCCTAGGGTTTTTAGGATACTTAAATCTTTTTTTCTTTGGAATAGTCTTAGGGTTATGGAACTTTTGATTATTAAACCAAATGATATTAATGTGATGATTAGGGTTACAATTATTAGTTTTAAGATTTTTTTTAGAAGCTTTTTATCTAATAGATATAGTTTTAATAATTTTTTGTTGTAGGTTATTTTTTGACATTTTATTTTTTTGCATATTTTTTTGGTGTTTTTGTATGTATCATATATATTATTATATTTTATTAGGACTTCATCTTTTTGGAAGGTTATTGTTTCTATATTTCCTACATTTTCATATATTTTTATGTTCTTGGTTTTTATTTTGACGTGATAGTCTTTATTTTGTTTTACTAGATAACTGTGAAGACTTAGAAACATTAAGGTTATTGTAAGAATAAGGGTAAGAATTATTGAGATGCTTGTTATTATGACAAAGTCTTTTTTATTATATTTGCAAAGTTTAATTATTTGTTTTTTCATCTTTTACGATCTTTCCATCTATGTAGGTTATTATTCTATCTGTTTTTTGGGCTAAGGCTTCGTCATGTGTTACCATTATGATTGTTTGTTTGTATCTTTTGTTATAATATTTTAGTTTTTTGAGAATTTGGTTTGAGGTTTTGCTGTCTAAGTTTCCAGTTGGCTCATCAGCGAGAAGAATTTCTGGTGTGTTTATTAGAGCTCTTGCAATGGCGGTTCTTTGCTGCTGTCCACCTGAAAGGTTATTTGGCATTTCATCTATTTTTTCTTTTAGTCCGAGCGATTTCAACATTTCTTCTAGTTCTTTGTCACTTATTATTCTGTTTTCTAACCTAGCTGGAAGAAGGATGTTTTCTTTTACGGTAAGTGCTGGGATAAGATTATAAAATTGATAGATTATGCCGATGTTTTTTCTTCTAAATATTATTTTTTCTTCTTCTGTCATTTTAGATGTATCTTTTTCTTTGATGGTTATTTTACCACTATCTGGATTTTCTAATAGTCCTAGTAAGTTAATAAAGGTACTTTTACCACTCCCACTTTTACCAATTATGGATATAAACTCCCCTTCTTTGATGCTTAGGTTTATGTTGTTTACAGGTTTTATTTTGTTTGTTTTTTCTCCATATGTTTTGTTTATATTTTCTACTTTTAATATTTCCATTTTTGATTCTCCTATCTATGTCTCTATAATTATGGTACGATAAAAGTTTTTTATTTCCTTCTTTTTTTCTTATAAATCTTATATTTTTGCTATTTTGTTGCATTTTCTTTATATTTTTCTTATAATATAATTGAAGATAGTTAGTTTATCTTGGCTTTAACAAAGCTACTCAACAAGTTAGCTTGCTATTTTACCGAAAGGAGTAATATTATGTGTGGTATTGTAGGATACTGTGGTAAAAGAAATGCGACTTCTGTTCTTCTTGATGGACTTAGGGCGCTTGAATATAGGGGTTATGACTCGGCTGGTATTGCTTATATGACATGTGATCGTGTTGAGGTTATTAAGGCAGCTGGAAAGCTTAAAAATCTTGAATGCAAGATTAATAATAATGTTAATACACATATTGGTATTGGTCATACTAGATGGGCAACTCATGGAAGGCCTAATGAGAAAAATGCTCATCCTCATCGGGTTGGAAAGTTTACGATTGTTCATAATGGGATTATTGAAAATTATGATTCTCTTAAAAAATTACTTAAGGGTTATAAATTTAAATCGGAAACTGATAGTGAGGTTATTGCGGGACTTTTAGATAAGCTTTATTCTGAAAAAAATGATATTTTAAAGGTTTTAGTTCAGTTAAAAAAATTGCTTATAGGTTCTTATGCTCTTGCTATTATGTGTGATGATGTTAAGGATTGTTTGTTTGCAATTAGAAAAGATAGTCCACTTGTTATTGGAAGGTCTGATAGTGGAAATTTTATTGCTTCTGATGTTCCAGCTATTTTAAAATACACTAATAAGTATTATTTACCTAATACTAATGAGATTGTTCAGTTGGGGAAGGATATCATTTTTTATAATGATAAGCTTGAAGTTATTAATAAGGAACTTTTGACTTTTGAAGGTACTTTAGATGAGGCTTTGAAAAATGGCTATGATCATTTTATGCTTAAGGAGATAAATGAGCAGCCTTCTGTTTTTACAAAGACGATTAAACCTTTTTTGGAAAATGGTCTTGATAGTTTAGATAATATGCCTAATTTTGACGAATATGAAAGGATTGCGATTGTTGGTTGTGGTAGTGCTTATCATGCTGGTCTTGCTTCTAAGTATTTGATAGAAAAATATGGGAATATTGAAACTAATGTTTATATTGCAAGCGAGTTTCGTTATCAGAAATTATTTTTGCCTTCTAAGACTTTAGTTATTTTTATTTCTCAGTCTGGTGAAACGGCGGATACTTTGGCTTCTTTACGTAAGGTTACTGGTATGGGTATTGATACTTTGGCGATTGTTAATGTTATTGGTTCTTCTTTGGCTAGAGAGGCAAAGGATACTATTTATATTAAGGCAGGGCCTGAGATTTCGGTAGCAACGACTAAGGCTTATACGGCACAATTGGCTATTTTGAGTTTGATTGCTTTAAAGATTGGGTATTCTAAAAAGATTATTAGTAAATCTATGGCATTAAAAATTGCTGAGTCTTATGAAAAGGCTCCTAGTCTTATTTCTAGTATGATTGATGTTTCTTATGATAAGATATCTAAGATGCTTTCTTTGAATGATAAATGTTTTTATATTGGAAGAGGCATTGATTATGCCCTTAGTTTAGAGGGGGCTTTGAAATTAAAGGAAATTTCTTATATTAATTCTTTAGCACTTCCAGCTGGTGAACTTAAACATGGGACTATTTCTTTGATTGATGATGGTACTTTAGTTATTGCAATAATAACTGATAAGAGTATTTCTGATAAGACTATTAGTAATATTAAGGAAGTTAAGGCTAGAGGGGCGAATGCGGTTGTTATTATGACGGATAATATTGATGCTGATTTTGACTTTTGTATAAAGGTTCCTCATGTTAATGATTTTATTAATCCAATTATTGCAGCTATTCCACTTCAGCTTATTAGCTATTATACTGCTAATTTAAAGGGATGTGATATTGATATGCCTAAAAATTTAGCTAAGTCGGTTACAGTTGAATAAAAACGCTTTTTATAGCGTTTTTTATTATGTAATTATATATTCTAAATAATTTAAATATTTAAAGTTTTTGTATGATGTTACAATTATTAATGTTTTTTTGTATATTTTAATTTATAATTCGGTATCTGTCATGAAGGTGACAAGGTTTTCGATGGATGATTTTTTTAGTTCATATGATGGGTGTACATATAGTTTTAGGGTTATTTCTATTGAGGAGTGTCCTAAAAGTTCGCTTAGGGTTTTTATGTCCATTTTTGATTCTATGGCTCTGGTTGAAAAGGTGTGTCTTGTTGTGTGAAATTTGTTTTTGTTTATTCCACATGTTCTTAAGGTTCTATGATAAAAACTTTGAAATAGTCTTGGGTCGTATTTTTTTTTGCTTCCTGATAATATGTAATCTTTATCATTTCCTTTAAATGTTTGTAATAGTGGTGATAGAAACATTGGAAATGGTATTATTCTATTTGATGTATCACTTTTGGGCGTGCTTTCTATGAGTATTGTTTTTGTTTTTGCTTCTTTATTTGTATTTTTTATTCTTTCGATGGTTCTTTTTACAACTATGAAGTTGTATTTGAAGTCTATATCTTCCCATTTTAAGCCACTTATTTCCCCTACTCTAAGGCCTGTATATAAGCATAATAGTAGGCATATTTTTCTTATGTTTAGTTTTATTAGTAGGTTTTTTTCTAAGGTAATTTGATCTTTTTTAGAAAGTATAAATATTTGGTTTTGAGCGGATTTAAATTTGATTTTTTTGAGGTTTAGGTAGTTTTTTGTGTAATTTTGTTCATAGGCTAAGTCGAGTGTGGCTTTGATAATGTACATTATTTTTTTTTGGGTGGATATGGCAATTTCTCTTTTTTTTAATTCTTTAAAAAATATTTCTATATCTTCTTTTTTTAGTTTGGTTATTGGTATTTGTCCTATGTATTTGTCTAGATGATTTTTTATCATGTTTTCATAATTTAGATAAGATTGTTTTTTTATGTCGGTTTTTGTTTTTAACCATATTTTTGTGATTTGGCTAAAAGTGTAATTCATAGTATACCTCTTTTCTTTTTTTTTAGCACGAATCACTTAAAGTTCGTGCTTATGTCTATTTTGTTTTTGTGTCATTTTTTGTTTTTCATTTTTTCACCAACCTTCTATTATAATTTTCGCATTATATAGAAATTTTGTAACGACAATTTCCAAATTAAAAAAAATAAAATAGGTCTTGTTCCTATTTTATGTCTAATATTTGTGTTAAGTCGTTTTCTGTTATTTCGGTTTTATATGATGATAGAGTTACAGTTATGCTTGATGAATCATTTATGGGATATATTGCTAGAAGTTTATAGGTTGTTGTTCCAATGGTGTTGGTTTCTTTTACAAGTAAGGCGTTTACTTCTTTTTCGTTTACTATTTTGGTAAATTCTTTGTCTTCATATGTGTAATCAGATAACCTAGAATTTTTTTCCATTTTTATTTCTTGTTTATATTCTTCTTCTTTGGAAGTATATTGATTTAGATTGTATGTTAGTATTTTATCATCTTTTTCAAAATAATAATTATATTTACTGTTTTCCATTATGCTTTTGTATCCTTGCGGTACTTTTATAGTTACGTCTTTTAATGTAATTGTCACATTTTTTCTATCATCAAATACATCATTTGTTATATTGTCTATTCTTGGCTCTATTTCTGTACTTTTATAGCCTAATATTATTAAAGTTATTATTGAAAGTGTGAGTATAATATATATTACTAAGGTTAAAATTATTATACCTATATTACTTATTCCTTGTTTTTCTACATTGAAGGTTTCTTCACCATTCCACATGCGGTACATGTTTACTACTGATAGTCTTAGGTATGGTAAGGTGTAGAAATATAGTATTCCTAGAGTTAGGATACATAAAATAAACCATCCTATAAAGCTTAGTAACATGGCATAATACTCTACTCTATGACCTTTTACTATTTTTAAGGCTTCTTTAATCATTTCAAAAAATGTTTCGTTTTTTTCATCATCTACACACATTATTCTTAGTATGTCAAAAAATGGGATGAAATATATTAGTAATATGAATAGTGATAAGAAGAGTAATATATTTATTATTGGGATGAATGCGATTATTATTATGGTAAAAATTATTAATACGATAAATACATAATATAATATTATGTTTTTGATATTATTAAATGGTTTTATGAAAATGTCTTTAAGAGTTATGTTTTGTTTTCTTGAAAGGTTTAGGGCAGCTTTTGATATTCCAAATGTAGATACTATTCCAATTATAAAGAATATTATCATGTTTATTAGGGTTAGCCAAATTGGGACGTTTTGTGTTGTACTTTCTACATCTACTCCATCTATATATTCTATGGTTTCTATAGAATATGAACTTGTAATTACTGTCATAATAATAGATATTATGGAGCATATAATAATGGCAACGATTAAATTTTCTTTATTTATACTTTTGGCGTAAGCCTTGATTCCTTTTCTTATTTTTGAGTTATGAATTGTTTCATTATTTGTCTTTGGCGGGATTGTTGGTTTTGTGTTTTTGTCGATTTTTTCTCCGCAATATAGACAATAATCTAAACCTTCTGCTATTTGGGTTCCACACTTACTACAATACATATTTGCACCTGCTTTCTATTTTGATTATAACATATATGATAATATGTTTTCTACGTTTTTTTGTTAATTTGTGAATAATTTGTGAAATGTTTTTATTTATTTGAAATGGATTTGTTTTTTTACCTATTCTGTTTAGTGTTTGGGGAGTAATTGGGTATAATATTCATTTTTTATCAATTATCTTGATTATTTTTGTTTAATTTTGTTGTAAAGTGGGATTAAAAAAGACTTTAGTTATTTATGCTAAAGTCTATTTTGTTTGCTTTTTTTAAATTGTAATCGGTTTCACAAACGGTTTGTTTTTCTTCTTCTGGTTCAAATGGTCCTAGATAACATACGATGGTTATTAGTTCTTTGTTTTTGTTTTTAAAGGTTACGTTTAATGATTTATAATCTAAAGCATCTGCTGTTAGGTTTGTTACTTTGGCGGTGAAGATTGATTTATCTTTTTTTGTGCTTAAATTTATGTTATGGATGTTTATGTTATCTATTGTTTTGTCTTCTAGTAGATTTTGATTTGTTTGTTCTATTTTTTTTGTTTTTTCTTGTTTGGGTGGTTTATGAAATACAGTATATGATAAGATGATTATTAATATTAGGGTGATTATTAATATTATTTTTTTCATTTTTATGCTTTCCATGTGTTTACGACGTCACAACTGCTTGATGATGGTGCGGGATCTGGCATTTGCATTTTGACGATCATTGGAACTTTGAAGGCGGCTCCGAAGGCCATACAGGTTCCTGGTTGTAATGTTTTTTGTTTTTCGACTATTTCGGCACTGATGTTTGGTAACATTTTGGTTATGTAGTCGACATCTAGTGGGTGGTTTAATTTGAATATTAAGAAGTTTGCACATTGTGAGATTACGGTGTCTGATATTTCTACTGGTCTTTGTGATATTAGGTTAAAGATTACGCCATATTTTCTTCCTTCTTTGGCGATTCTTTCGAAGATGTTGTAACCGATTAGTTCGACGTCGTTATCTTTTTGAACGTATCTATGAGCTTCTTCTACAAATATATGGAATGGAATTGATGCTCTTTGTTTTAGTTTTTTGGCAAAGTTGAATAGCATTTTTGAGTACAGTTTTACGACTACTTTGGCAAACCAGTCATCGACGTCTTCTAGGTTGAAGTTTATTATTTGAGCTTTTTTTCCATTCGCTGATACTAATGTAGCTATGTAATTTTCCATGGTTATGAAACTTGGATATCTTAAGTATCTTGAGTTTTCTGATATTGTTAGGTCATGGAGTCTTACTTTTATGGTTATGGCTTCTGAGTATGTTTTTTCATTGTGTAGTAATCCTTCGCTTATTAGGGTGAATTCTAGAGCTTTTTCTAAGTCTTCTAAGGTATAGTATTTTATGTCTGTTGGTTCGTATTTGTCTAGTGATTCATCTATGAAACTGGTTATGTATTCGGTCATGAGGATACTTTCTGGAAAGTTTCCTGAGGTATCTATGGTAAAGCATTCTCTAAATTTTCTTGTGTAACCAATTCCTTGAACTGGAGCTTCTAGGTTAAACTGTTCTGTTGTACATGTAGCTAAAATGGCAAAGACGTCGTTTCTTTTACTACTGGCAGTTTGGTTTGTATATAGTATACTCATGATGGCTTTGGCAATTAGATGATTTTTGTATTTTGTTGACATTTCATCATTTGTGGCAAAGATGTTAACTAGTTTTAGCATTCTTTCGATGATGGTTAGTTGTGAATGGGTTTCTGCTCTTAATAGTAAGGCCATGTCATCTATGTCTAAAAGCCATATTGGAATGTTTAATATTTGTCCATCGGTTTGGTTTACGTTGGTTGTGTAGAATTTGAAGTTTAGGTTAGGGTTTATTTTGTTTATTTCTTGCAGGGCGCTGTGATATTCTCCGTAAGCATCAAACATGAAGAAGTTTGATTTAAATGGTAGTAATTTGGGGTTTGCGAAGACGTTTTGAAGGATTCTAGCGACTCCACATGATTTACCACTACCACTGTTTCCAAATATTGCCATGTGGCTACTAAATAAATCGTTGATGTCTACTCTTATTGGGTAATCATCATATAATGGGCTTACTCCTAGGGTGAATGATGAATCATTGTCTTCTCCTACTAATAGGCCTACTTCGTCTCTATTTATTAATCTTAATTTTGATGTGAATGTTGGTTTTCTAATTACGCCTCCTAGGAATTTGTTATTTACAATTTCACCTAGAAATCTTATTTTTATTATGCCATCGTTGATGTCTTCGACTTCTCCTAAGATATTTTTTTTGTCATCTTCAAATATGACGTGCATATTCATAATATTTGTTGACATTGAATCATCTTGTGGTATTTCTACGTGGGCTTCGGTATTACTTATATAAACTATTTTTCCAAACATAATTGCCTCCTTATATTAAATCTTTTATTTTTGTTTGTAAGTTTTCGTCTAAGTCTTTTATTAGTTCTTTTATTTTTTTTGATTTTTCATATAGTTTTAGTTTTTCTTCGAAATCCTCTAGTTTGTTTGAGGTTTCTTTTATTTGTTTGTATATGGCGTTTCTACTTACTTTTAGGTTTTCACTTATTTCACTAAGTGAAAGGTTGTCAAAGTAATAGTATTCAAAATATTCTTTTTGTTTTTCGGTGAGTAATTCGCTGTAATAGTCGTATATGTTTATTAAATAGATTCTATTATCCATTAAAGATACTCCAGATTCCATTTAGAATTACTAATAGGCCGAATATTATGTACAGGATGGTGAATCCTTTTCTTTTGAATATTTTGTCGTTATTGTAGGCCATTACTAATAGGGTTAATCCTATGGCTATTTCTGAATATGGGAGAAGAAAATTTTTAAAGATGGATGTTATTAATAATACTATTCCAATTATTAGTAATATTAGTTGCAGTGCTAAGGTTATTTTATTTTTATTCATTTTCATCAATTCCTTTAAATAATCCATATATGTATTTTTCAATATCAAATACTCTAAGGTCTTCTTTTTTCTCCCCTAATCCAACAAATTTTACAGGGATGCCTGTTTCTTCTTTAATGGCAAGGACTATGCCTCCTTTGGCGGTTCCATCTAGTTTTGTTAGAACAATTCCAGTTATGTTTGTTATTTCTTTGAAACTTTTGGCCTGACTTATGCCATTTTGTCCAGTAGTAGCATCTACTACTAAAAGGGTTTCGTGTGGTGAATTTGGTATTAGTTTACCGATTACTTTGTTTATTTTTTCTAGTTCTTTCATGAGATTTACTTTGTTTTGTAATCTTCCAGCAGTATCAATTAATACGACATCGTAGTTTTCTTCTTTGGCTTTGTTTACGCCATCATACATGACGCTTACAGGATCAGCATTTTCTTTGTAGACAATGTCAGTATTGTTGGTATTTGCCCATGACACTAATTGTTCGGTGGCTCCAGCTCTAAAGGTGTCTCCTGCTACTAGTAAGACTTTTTTTCCTTCACTTTTTAGTTTATGGGCCATTTTACCAATTGTTGTTGTTTTACCCGCACCATTTACGCCAACAAATAAGATAACGGTTGGGCCTTCTTTGGCATAGTTTATTTTGTTGACGATTATATCATTATTTACATATATGATAAACATTTCATCGACGATTATGTCTTTTAAATCATTTGCATTTTGAATATTTTCTTTTTTACATCTGTTTTTTAGTTTTGAAACAATATTCATAACGGTGTTTACACCAATATCAGCCATAATCAGTATTTCTTCTAGTTCTTCAAAGTATTCATCATCTATTTTTCCGTGCCTTTTGTTTAGATTTATTAATGAGGATAGAAAGTTGTTTCGGGTTTTTTCTAATCCTTTTTCATAAAGGTTTGTTTCTTCTTGTTCTTCTTTTTTAAATATGTTTTTGAATTTATCAAATAATCCCATTTGTATCACCTATTTTTCTATATCAATTTTACACTATTTGGGGTTTTTATTCAAGGGTAAATGGATTATTTTGTTATTTGACGTAAAGGTTTTGACAGAAACGTGGAAACGTGGTATTATGTATGTGTTAGGAAAATCCTACATAAAATAAAAAAGGGAATGCTTAACTCTTCTATACTTAAGCACTTGCCTAAAATGGTTTTTAGTAAAGCACTTAATCTAAGTTAAATAGATTGAGTGCTTTTGTTTTCTATAGCGTTATTCTATTGTTTATAGAACATTAAGGCTATTAATAATATGATGATTAATAATGTTAATATTAAAAAATCTTTTTTGTTCATATTATCAAGCCTCCTTTCTTTTTGAAAGAAGGCAAACACTCAAACAGTTAAGTTTCCCTATTAATAATTATACTACAGATTAACTTTTGTGGCAAGGTTAAATTAACGCAAGGTTGTTTTTTGATGTTAGGCATAAATGTTTTGATAAAAAGCTTAATTTAGTTTTAATAGATTAAGTTTTTTATAGTATTTTTAGTTTTACATTTTAGTTTTGTATGGTTCCTTTTAATTTACTAAACATGTTAACTTGCAAAAATGAGAAAAACAGTATATAATGTAATAAGTCAGTTTTTAATTCTTAAAGAAAGGAGTTTATATGAATTTTTTGAAACCTGATGAAACTGCAGTTTTCGCTTTAGGCGGACTCGGTGAAGTCGGAAAGAATATGTATTGTGTAATGCATAAGGATGAAATTATTATTTCTGATGCGGGAGTTATTTTTCCGGAAAGTGATTTGATGGGAATTGATTATGTTATTCCTGATTTCACTTTTCTTAAACAAAATGAAAGTAAGATTAAGGGGCTTTTTATAACTCATGGTCATGAGGATCATATTGGTGGTATTCCATTTTTATTACAAATGGTGGATATTCCTCATATTTATGCACCTAATCAAGCGGTTGGACTTATTAGAAGAAAATTAGAAGATAGGGGTATTAAGTATAATAATCTTCATGTTTATACGGAAAAGGATGTTTTTAAGTATAAATATTTGAGTGTTGAATTTTTTAGAACTACCCACTCTATTCCTGATTCTCATGGTATGTGTGTGCATACACCTAATGGTAATGTTGTTACTACTGGAGATTTTAAGTTTGATTTGACTCCTATTGGTCCTATGGCTAATATTCATAAGATGGCTAAGCTTGGTGAGGAAGGCGTTACTTTACTTATGAGTGATAGTACTAATGCTTTGAGTCCTGGAATGAGTAATAGTGAATCTAAGGTTGATGAGGCTTTAGAGGAGTTATTTAATAAGCATAATAGTCGTATTATTATTGCGACGTTTGCTTCTAATATTTATAGACTTAAGCATATTGTTGATACTTGTAAACGTCATGGAAGAAAGATATGTGTCTTTGGTAGAAGTATGGTTAATAATATTGAGATTTCTATTGAGGGCGGTTATATTAAACATAAGGATATATTTATTGAGCCTGAAGAAGCTAGTAAGTACCCTTCTAATAAGATTTGTCTTTTGTGTACAGGAAGTCAAGGTGAGCCACTTGCGGCTTTGAGTAGAATTGCTTCTGGAACTTTTAGACAGATTAAACTTAGGGATGATGATGTTGTTGTCTTCTCTTCTTCTGCTATTCCTGGTAATGCAGTTAGTATTTCTAGGACTATTAATAAGTTATATTTGAAAGGCGTTACAGTATATACTAATACTTCTTTAAGTGATATTCATACTAGTGGTCATGGTAATCAAGATGAACTTAAACTTATGCTTAGACTTATTAAGCCAAAATATTTTATGCCATTCCATGGTGAATATAGGATGCTTAAAACTCATACTGATTTAGCGGTTGAATGTGGTATTCCTCGTGAAAATACTTTCATTAATACTAATGGTGATGTTCTTATTTTAAAAGATGGCATGGTTAGACGTGGTGGTAAGATTACTGCTGGTGATGTTTATGTTGATGGTAATCGTATTGGTGATGTTAGTAATGCAGTTATGAAAGATCGTAAAGTTATGGCTAATGATGGTATTGTTGTTGTAATTGCTAACATTGATACTAAGAGTCACAAACTTTTAAATAATCCAAATATTATTACTAGAGGGTTTGTTACAGTCAATGAAAATATTGATTTACTGAAGAAATTAGAAAGAATGTGTAAGGATAAAATAAATAAAGTAATTAAAACTGGCGTTAATTATTCGGAGGTTAAGTCTGAAATAATAAATGAGCTTTCTAGTTATATTAGTAATCAAACTGGAAGAAGACCTATTATTTTACCAATAATTATGGATGTTAAAAAGGATGTTAAAGTTAAATAATATATTAAAGAGATAAAGTTTTCACTTTATCTCTTCTTTTGTTATTTTATATTTTATTTTTTGAACATCATTTATATCTTTCATGAATGACATTTCGGTACTTTTTTTAGATTCTAGTATTTGGGATACATCAAATTTGTTTATGGTTTTTTGATTTTTTTCATCATATGTTTCCATTATTACACTGGTAATAAGGTAATTTTTTTTGCTTGTATTTGTGAGTTTTATTTTAAAAACTCGGTTATTGTAACTACCTTCTAATTTTATGTTATCTATTTGGGTTTGCTCTATTTTTTCTTTGGAAACTTTTACAGTATTGTTTGTTTCTTTATTGTCACATCCGCTTGTTATTAAAATTATTATTGATAATGTTAGTAATATTTTTTTCATGTTTATTCTCCTTTTTACCAGCTAAAGTACCATGTTTTATTGGCTGGGCTGTGACAGGCAACATCGCTAATCCATGTTTCTACTCTAGTTGATGCGTGGTCATTATATGCAACTTCATGTATCCAATTATCATCATATAAATAGTCATCTATGGTGTTTAACCAACTACCCCACGAACTTCCATTATTGTATGAATGTCTTAAACCATGACCATAAATACCACTTGTATCATCTTTTAGTTCTATAACATAATGATATTCGCTGCCTGTTTTATAACTTTCATTACTTCCGTAATACGGATCTTTAGTATCTCTACTTACGGTTTTTGTACATTTGCCTTCATTTCCAGCTTTGTCTTTAACTCTTCCAGTTATGGTTTGGTCTTTGGCATCCCAGTTCATGATTCTTTTGTTTTGCTCACCATTGTAATCATCCATTTTGTATGAACTTGTATCTACCCCACTTGCACTATCAGAAGCACTTGCGACTTTTAATGTGACATCTGATGTGTACCACGTTCTTCCATCTGCACCTGAGCATGTATTACCGCTTGTTATAGCGATTGTGCAGGTTGGAGCGGTTTTATCTATTTTTACTTTTCCTGCGGATACTATACTTTTGTTTCCAGCATTATCTTCAGCAACTAAGTATACTGTGTCGTTTCTTTCAGCAGACCATGTTCCTTTTACGTTTGTGTTGGTTGAATCACTATCCCAATCTGATTTTGTACTGCTTCCATCTTGGTTATATGAATAGTTAGTTACTTTTACACCAGATAGGTTATCAGTGATGTTTGCAGTTATGACAACGTTTTTATTTGTCCAAGCACCATTTGAACTATTTAATATATTAGTTATGTCTGGTTTTGTGGAATCTTTTTTGAATGTAGTGCTTTGACAGGTTGCACTTCCCGCTTCGTTTTCAACATATCCATAATAGATTATACTGTCACCATCTATACTATGAGTTACTTCTGTTTTACCGTTGGTTGAGTTTTTAGTTTGAGCAAGGCCTTTTTTTGTGATTTCTTGTCCTTCTTCTTTCATGGTTACTGTTACGTTTCCATTATACCATCCATTATTTTGATTACCTTTTATGGTTATAGTACATGTTGGAGGATCATAAACTACAACTTTTATGGACTTATATGAAATGTTTCCAGCATTGTCTTTGGCATATATATAGTATGTTCCTGTCTCTTTAGATAGGGTTATGGTTTTTGATTTTGCACTGTTTAATTTTGTCCATGTGCTTGGGGTTTCTTTTTTTGTTTGGACACTGTAACCATAAAGTCCACTTTTATCTTCGGTTAAATTTATAGTTAGATTATCTTTTGCTCTTTTTACAGTACTTAAGGTTATTTCTGGGCTTGTCGTATCTATTTTTTCTACTTTTTGGGAATTTTTTATGATTTTATTATTTTGGGTATCAGTCATTTGGGCGTAAAGGGTTCCTTCACTTGTAAATGTGACATCTTTTTTTATTTTGTTTGATACTTGATAGTTATCTTCATTATCTTTACTATAGTATTTTCCATAGGTTTGCAAATTCGGATAATAAATTGTTACTTTTTTGCTCTTAGACCATGTGTTATTATCTGGGCTTACTGCGAAAGTTATTGATTTATTATTATGATTTGAAGAACAAATATCTTGTGTACTTCTACTATAGGTTTTATTTCCTTTATCATCAATTGTCTCTTGTATTACTACTTCTTGTTTGAATTCTTCTTTTGTTGTGACATCTTTGATGTTTTCGTTTAAAAATCCATTTTCAATTAAAGTGTTTATACTTATACAGTATGTACTATTATTTACTGATGGATATTTGTCTTTGTTTGCATCGGTATATTCACTAGTAGCTTCAAAAAGGAGTTTGTTTTGAGTCTCTTCGGTTTTATCTTTATTTGTTTTTAGTTTATTAATGATAGTTGGGGTTACTAGTAGCGTTAATAGTGAAATGATTACTATTACAGCTAGTATTTCTGTTAGTGTGAATCCTTTATTTTTCATTTTTTTCACTCCTTTTATGATATATTTGCAAATTATTTTTAACTTACAATTTGCATTGTCCTTTTGTTACTGATGAGGTTCCACTACTCGAAAACATATTTGTTGTTGATGCGGATGAGGTATCCCATTTAGAGCCTACATAGATTGCAGTTAATTTAGATGTACGCTGAAACATATAACTCATACTTGTTACCTTTGAAGTATCAAATGAGCATAAGTTTAGTTTAGTGAGACCGCGGCAATTATAAAACATAGAATACATATTTGTTACTTTGCTTGTATCAAAGTTGCTTACATCTAAACTAGTAAGACTGCTGCAATCAGAAAACATTAACCTCATATCTGTTACTTTACCTGTATCAAATTTACTCACATCTAAACTTGTAAGACTGCTGCAATCAGAAAACATATAACTCATATATGTTACATTACTTGTATCAAAGTTACTTACATTTAAACTGGTGAGGCTACTGCAATATTCAAACATAGAATTCATATCTATTACATTACTTGTATCAAAGTTACTTACATTTAAACTGGTGAGGCTGCTGCAATATTCAAACATAGAATTCATATCTGTTACATTACTTGTATCAAAGTTGCTTACATCTAAACTAGTGAGACTGCTGCAACTAGAAAACATATAACTCATATCTGTTACTTTGCTTGTATCAAAGTTACTTAAATCTAAACTGGTCAAGTTTTGACAAACAGCAAACATATTACTCATATCTGTTACTTTGCTTGTATCAAAGTTACTTACATTTAAACTGGTGAGGCTACTGCAATATTCAAACATAGAATTCATATCTATTACATTACTTGTATCAAAGTTACTTACATTTAAACTGGTGAGGCTGCTGCAATATTCAAACATAGAATTCATATCTGTTACATTACTTGTATCAAAGTTGCTTACATCTAAACTAGTGAGACTGCTGCAACTAGAAAACATATAACTCATATCTGTTACTTTGCTTGTATCAAAGTTACTTAAATCTAAACTGGTCAAGTTTTGACAAACAGCAAACATATTACTCATATTTGTTACTTTACTTGTATCAAAGTTACTTACATCTAAACTAGTAAGACTGCGGCAATAATAAAACATACCACTCATATCTGTTACTCTTGATGTATCTAAGTTTGCTAAATTCATTGATGTTGTTGCAGTAAATGTATCATAATATACTTCAAAGCCCGTTGGTTTTACTCCATTAAACAAATAAGATGAATTAGCTGGGGCTATTACGCCTCCATCACCACCTATATAAAGTTTATACATGCCTTCATTTTCAGGATCATCTACTATATAGGCTATGACGGACTTATTTTGATTATAGGATACATCCCATGACTCTACGGCATTACTTGGTATTTCTGTATTTGTTAAAATGTCTACGGTTGATATTTTTCTATTATAAGTAGATTGCCAGAAGGCTTTAGATGTATCTCTTGCCATCATGTATGGTTCTGTTTTTACGCAGTCGGATTGATATGTATAGTCATATACGTTTCTTTTGGCTTTATCTCCTGATGTATTATTTATAACAACACATATATTTTCTATTTTTTCTCCTGTACTTGGGGTTTTTAAATCTTTATCTATGTAGCCTTGGCTTTGAAGATCGGTTAGGTAAACTTTTTTGGTTCCTGATTTGTCTGGCATTTTATTTTTATTATCTACTCCCCAACTTTTAGCGGCTAAGATTATTGATTCTTTGGTTAGACTATCAGCTTTTTCTTTACCACTTTTTAATTGTTTGGCAACGCTTGGAATTATTATTATGGCCATTAGGCTTAATAGTACAATTACACCTATTAGTTCGATTAATGTGAATCCTTTATTTTTCATTTTCTATTTCTTCTTCTATTTGCATTAGGCGATTGTACTTACATATTCTATCGGTTCTAGATAGTGATCCTGTTTTTATTTGACAAAGGTTTAGTCCTACTGCGAGGTCTGCTATTGAGGTGTCTTCTGTTTCACCGCTTCTATGAGATATTATTGTTTTGTAGCCGTTTTGTTTGGCAAGTTCTATTGTTTCTAGGGTTTCTGAGATAGTTCCTATTTGGTTCATTTTTATTAGGATGGCGTTCCCTGCTTTTAGGTCTATTCCTTTTTGCAAATATTTTTTATTTGTTACGAATAGGTCGTCTCCAACTAGTTGAATTTTTTCTCCTAGGAGATTGGTTATTTTGGTGAAACCTTCCCAATCGTTTTCGTCTACGGGGTCTTCTATGGAGATAATTGGATATTCTTTTATTAAATTTTCATAGTAGTTTATTAATTCGTCGGTTGTTAGGGTGCGTCCTTCACCTTTTAGGTTATATACGCCATTTTGATAGAATTCTGATGCGGCAACGTCGATGGCGATGTTTACGTCTTTTTTTGGTGTGTATCCTGCTTTTTCGATGGCTTTTGTTATGGCATCTAGGGCTTCTTTGTTTGTTTTAAAGTTTGGGGCGAAGCCTCCTTCGTCTCCAACGTTTGTGTTGTAACCTTTTTCTTTTAGGACTTGTTTTAGGTTGTGAAATATTTCACTTCCTATTCTTATTCTTTCTTTTATGGTGTTTGCATTTGGTACTATCATGAATTCTTGGAAGTCTAGTCCATTATCGGCGTGCATTCCGCCATTTAAGATGTTCATCATTGGTTTTGGAAGGATGGTTCCTTCTCCTACATGTTTATATAATGGCTTATTTTGTTCTTTGGCACTTGCTTTGTAGGTAGCTAGGGAAACAGCCAAGATGGCGTTGGCTCCTAGATTACTTTTGTCTTTGGTTCCATCTAGTTTTATTAGGGTTTCATCAATTAGTTTTTGGTTATTTGCTTCCATTCCAATTAATTTGTTTTTAATGATGGTATTTACGTTGTTTACGGCTTTTAGGACGCCTTTTCCTAGGTATCTTTCATCGTTATCTCTAAGTTCTAGGGCTTCTTTAGTTCCGGTTGAGGCTCCGCTTGGAACGCTGGCGCTTTCTTTTATTCCGCTTTCTAGGGTTACCTCAGCCCATACGGTTGGGTTTCCTCTTGAATCTAATATTTCTCTTGCTTTTATGTTTGTTATTTTTGACATTTTTTCACTCTCCTTTAAAATCCAGTTCCTGATGGACATTCACTTGTATTTGCACTTACTGATTTTGCGTGCGTACCACATACTTTTTCGTTTCCGGCATTGTCGACTATTTTAAATTGGAAGATGACTCTGGCGTTGTTGGCGTTTAATCCATGAGCGGCTTTACCGCTTACAAAGTAAGCTTTTGAAAAACTTTTGTTGCTGGTTAACCAATTTTTCAAAGTATCATTGTTTCCGTCTAGACCTCCACATGATTGTCCCCATTCTACTGCTGTTTGGACACTTCCTTTTATTTTGTGGTAGCAGTGTCTTGAGTAGACTGCCTTTATTCCACTATCGGCATCGCTTGCTTTCATCCAGAAGGTTGTTCCGCAACTTCTCGATGATAGTCCAGCACTTCCGGCATCTACACCACAGTTTCCTGTAGAGGCACACTCTCCTTCACCGCATACTGGGGCAGTTTTATCAACGTATATGTTGGCGGTTTTGGAACATGTATTTGTATTTCCAGCTTTATCTTTGATGGTATATGATAGACTGGCGGTTTTCTTGGTTGAAGTATATGGAAAACTTTTTGTTTGGTATGATGTGTTCATACCTGATGTGCTGTCGCTTCCGGTTACTTTTATAGTTCTATTATTTTTTGTCCAAGTTGTTGATTCACCACTCCATGTACAAGTTGGTTTTGTGGCATCTTTTTTGATGGTTTTTGAACATGTACTACTTCCAGCTTCGTTTTCAACATATCCATAGTAGGTTATTGATTTTGTATCATTTTTTTGGGTGACGGTTACTAGATTGTTGGTAGATTTTTGGGTGGTAGCAAGCCCTTTTTTTGTAACGGTTCCGGTTGTTTTCATAGTTAGGGTTACATTACTTTTGTACCAACTATTTTCACCTAATGTTCCTGATGATACGTTTATTGTGCAGGTTGGAGGGTCTAAACTAATTATTTTTATGGACTTATATGAAATGTTTCCAGCATTGTCTTTGGCATATATATAGTAT
>CAVKYE010000009.1:0-46753 GCA_963660615.1 Vescimonas coprocola | reverse complement strand
ATATGTTTCTTAAACTTATTGCACATTAATTGTGCACTTTCAATAAAAATTTACAGATTATTATTTAAAATAATTAATGATTTTCATTTTATTTACATTTAAAAATATATATGATAGAATATAACATAAGATGCTGATGGTGATCATTCTATATAGAAAGAAGCGGTTTGAATGAAAAGAAAAATGATTTATATTGTAGCATTTTTGCTACTTAGTATTATTATTTATGTATATTGTTTTAAAAACCAAACATTTTATATAAACTTAACGTGGAAAATTTCTTTACCATACTGTGACAATTTGATTTATCAAAGGGAGGATATTGGTTTTAGGGGAGAAGGCGAAAGATATCTCATACTTAAATTTAAACAAAGTTTAGGTAAAAAAATTAAATGGGAAAAACAGATTTCAAAAGAAGATAAGAAAACAATAATTTCTATATTGAATGAAAAATTAAAAATCTCAAAAGATAATCTTCCACCATTTGACGCTAATACCCTTTATAATATTAGTGTGCAAGCCGATAACTCAAAGCTGTTTCTTTTGTACGAAAAAGGAACAAGAAAACTATATGTTATAGAAATGATAATGTAATCCAAAGAATATCAAATTTTATAGCAAAAAAATAATAAAGCCGTACACAATAGTACGGCCTTATTACTAACATATATCAATAAGAGGTGTTTTATGACAAATTATAAGCAATTAATCAAATTTTATCAAAAACAATTTTTAGGTTTAATATGTCTATCGTTTATAATATTATTAGTATTATTATACCTTTGTATATTCAAACTAATCATATTTTATCTCATATTTATAATTCCCATAGGAATTAAAGAATATATTTTCACAAAAAAAATTAAAAAAATAAGCTTAAAAAATAAAACAATTATTGATGAAGAATTAAAAAACAAAATCTTTGAGGGAAGAAATTATATACTAACAAATAACTTTATTTTTGATTTAGAACACTATAATGTTATAAATTACAAGAATATATGCGCTATAAAAAAATGTATGAGTTAAGTCCTGAAATGATGACAACGGGTATAAATGATGTTGTATATCTTTTAACAAAAGATGGAATAATACAAATGATTACTCAGGAGTGTCATCTTGCTAATAGTGAAAAATATTACAAAGAAGGTTTAGGGGAATATTTAAAAGAAAAAAATCCAAATATGATAGAAATAACTTCCAAAGAAACCAAAGAATTAGCAGAAGCACATTGTAACATAAAATTCACAAAAACGTGGAAAAAGAATAAATGTGAGTGCCGTTTTCTAAATTGATATTTTATAACTAAAACTTGCCAAAGAAATCGAAAATTATGATACAAATAATATTAAATTTTATAATACCATTTGTACTAACCGCAATATTCACTTTTATAGCAAAAGAACTAAAAGAAAACAAAAAAAGTAATGAAGCCATACGGAGTAGTATGGTTTTATTACTACGTAGTCAAATAACCAGTAAATGTGAAACATATTTAAAAATGGGATATATACCTAGTTATGCAAGAAATTGCATTGACGATTTATTTAGTCAATATAAAATACTAGGTGGGAATCACGGAGTAGAAAAGTTAGTTGAACTAACTTTTTCTTTACCTCCAATGAAAGGAGAAGATTAATATGGAAATATTTCAAAACGTAATAATAGAATCAACACTAACAATCATAACCGCTGTAATTTCATTTGTCAGTCTAAAAATAAAAAACATTTATAAAGAATATATAGATTCCGAAACAAAAAAGAAAATTGTCTCAGATACCGTTAAATATGTAGAACAAGTAACCAAAGATATATCAATATCTAGCGAAAACAAAAAGAAAAAAGCCAAAACAAAAATCCTAGAATGGTTTAAAGAAAAAAACATCAAAATAAGTAATACCCAGCTAGATATCTTAATCGAAAGTGCGGTTAACAGTTTAAAGGAAACAATAAAATGATAAAAGGAATCGACGTTTCAAAATGGCAAGGAGAAATAAACTGGGAAAAAGTAAAAAATGACGGTATAAAATTTGCCATACTAAGAATTGGTTACGGAAAATATGAAAACCAAAAAG
Source organism: Vescimonas coprocola (assembly GCA_963660615.1). GTDB lineage: Bacteria > Bacillota_I > Bacilli_A > RF39 > UBA660 > Coprosoma. The sequence goes on along the minus strand of CAVKYE010000009.1, from coordinate 44,678 downwards.
ATGAATATTTTGAAAAAAATTACAAAGAAGCAAGAAACGCAGGAATCTTTGTAGGTGTATACCTTTATAGTTACGCCAAAACAATAGATGATGCTAAAATGGAAGCCGCTAACACTTTAATGTGGCTTAACAATAGAAAACTAGACCTACCAGTTTATTTTGATATAGAAGATAAATCACAATCAAAACTAGGTAAAAAACTACTAAATGATATATGTAAAGCCTTTTGCAATAAAATAGAAGAAGCAGGTTATTGGGCTGGTATATATACAAGTAAAAACTGGGCTACAAATATAATTGATGGCGCTAATCTTGGAAAAAGATACACATATTGGATAGCACAGTATAATCAAAAATGCACCTATACCGGACCTTATGATATTTGGCAGTATTCCAGTACCGGTAAAGTAAACGGAATTAATGGTAATTGTGATATGAACTATATGTATAAAGATTTAATCAGTAAAATAAATAGCAAACAAAATATAACAACAAAAGACTCAACACAAAATAACTATAACAAAACCTCTTTAGTTGATTATTTAAAATCAATAAATATAGATAATTCATACCAAAACCGTAAAAAACTAGCCATGAGAAATGGAATAAATAACTATACAGGAACCGCTAATCAAAACACAGAACTATTAAACAAATTACGAAATAATAGTATTAGTAATACAATCTATATAGTAAAAAAAGGAGATACATTAAGTAAAATTGCTAAAACATATAATAAGGCATATAAAAAAATAGCCAGTGATAATAACATTAAAGATCCAAATAAAATATATATAGGTCAAAAGCTAATACTAAAGTAAATCAAACGTACTAGATGTGATGCTTAAAATTAAGCATTATATCTAGTTTTTTTCTTCCTAATTTGCAATTTTCCTCCTAATATGCTAGAATAATCACAAGAAATGGGGGATTAAAATGAGAAAAGAAAAAATAAAAGAAAACCTTTTAGAAAAATATAGAGAAATATTTCAAAAATATGCAAGTAAAAAAGGCATTGATGTAGAAACATACGTAGAAGAATTTATACAAAAATCAAAAGTAATACCAGGACTGTCAGAAATAAAAGCTGTCGCTAGAGACAAAGACGAAAACAAACTAATAAACTACCTAAACACCGTAGAAAAACTAACAAACATGAATGTATATGAAAAAGAAACCAAAGAAACATCCCTAAAAGAAAACCTTTTAGAAAAATATAGAGAAATATTTCAAAAATATGGAAGTTTAGAGCCTGAAAAATTTAACGATTTAGATACAAAAATAGAAGAACCAATCGAAAACAAAAAAGACCTAAGTGGTTTAGATAGAATTGTCTTTGATGAAGAAAATAAAAATAAACCTTTATTAGACAAATACAAAGAAGAAATAACAAGAGTTATATTCGGAAATCATTTTAGTGGAATCATGGGAAAAGGTTTAGACCTTGATGAAGAAATAAACAAAGATCTAACAAAAATAATCAAAAAAGGTGAAGAAAAATATGGAGACACCTTCATATCAGAATTACTAAACAATAAAACAAAAGAAGAAGTTTACACCACATTAAAAAACCTAAAACTAGAACTAAAAGCCGAAAAAAAATATTCAAAATATGGAAGCCTAGAACCAGCAAGTTTTGAAGATATTGATGATTTAAACACAAAAATAGAAACGCCAAAAGGACCAAAACCAGATTTAAGTGGCTTAGATAAAATCATTTTTGATGAAACAAATGAAAAATGTAAAGACATCGTTCCATACCAAAAAGAAGAAAGTAAAGAAATTGTCCCATATCAAGCACCAATAAAAAAAGAAAACATCAAACCTAAAAAAGGAAAAAGAAAAAAAGCATCCACCAGCCTAATCAAAAAATTCAAAGAAAAAATAGAAGACCCTAAATTTAAAAAAAGGTTTTTAATAGTTGCAATAGTCATAGCTCTCGGCGTTCCAGCAGCTGTCATCATCTCTGCTATAACAGGAGATGCCTCACACGCAACCAATATTCAAATGGCAGTAAGCAATATAGACCTATCCCAAATAAACGATATTCCAAACAATTTAGAACAAATCACAAACAATATATCCCCAATGGACTATTATAGCCAAATAGGAGAAAATAGTACCGTCTTCAGTAACGCCATGGACGCCGCCAATCACACAAATAGCCTAATTGCAAACGAATGGTTCCAATCAAACCCATTAGACGTCTACAATACACAAACAAATGAATATATGCACCTAACACATGACCAATTAAACAATATAGACCTAATGAGAGAACTCGCAAATGATCCAAACAATGCAATCCTATTTGGAGAAAGCCTAGAAAACCCATCAGGATTTATGAACCTAAGTGATGTTATAAGCGAAAACATCAAAGGAATGTCAAGATAGGAAAGGGGAAAACATGAACAATATATATACAATAATTGAATTTGACGAAAACGATAAATGGTTTGTCATAAATGAAATAACCTATAACCAAAACGAATATAGTTACCTAATAAAAATAACAAATGACGAAAGTGACTTCATAGAAGAATATAAAGTTGTCAAAACCATAAAAGAAAAAGAAGAAGAATATTTCCTAGAAATAAAAGATAAAGAACTACTAAAAAATATAATTCCTTTACTTACAAACATCCCCAAAGACATCATAGAAAACCCAAAAAAATACCTAAATAATTAAATAACTCACCATTCTATTGTAATTAAACCAATAATTTGATATCATAAACACATAAGGGTGGTATTATGAATCAATATGAAAACGAAATATTAAAAAAATTAAAATATGGAAAACAAGCACTACAAGAACTAAAAAAAGAACTTCAAAATAGTGATGAGTTTTCCTTTTCTAATGCCTTAAACACATTAGAAAAAGAAGGTAAAATATTCTTTGATGGAAGTGAATATGAAAAAATCCAAGAAGGATATTACGTAGGCGAAATAACCATATCCAAAGATGGTGAAGGATATGTAAACATAAGCGAAAAAACATATAAAATAAAAAAAGGCAATTTAAATGGTGCATTACCCCATGATCTCGTATTAATAAAAAAAGAAGAAAAAGAAAGATATGGCCAGCAAATAGCCACAGTAGAAAAAGTAATCCAAAGAAAAGAAAACCAAATTTACAAATTAAACCAAGATGGATTTTGGGATGTCTATGGAGTAAACTCATGTGTCCGTTTAAAACTTCCAAAAAATCAATATAAATGTGATGTCGAAGGAACTTTAATAATGGCCAAAATAGACGAAAATCCACTAATAAACTATGAAGGAGAATTAATCTTTGAAGGAACCTTTATAAAAGAAATAGGCCACATAAGTGATCCAAAAGGGCAAATAAAAATAATTGGTGCCAAATATGGTTTTGACTATGAATTTAATGACAAAGAACTAAAAGAAGCAAAAAATATTCAAACAAGCCCAAAAGAAGAAGACTACATAGATAGAGTAGACCTAAGAAAAGAAAAAATCTTTACCATAGATGGTAAAGATACCAAAGACATGGACGATGCCGTATCAATAATCAAAGATGGTGAAAACTACATCTTAAAAGTTCACATAGCAGACGTATCTCACTACATAAAAAAAGGAACACATCTAGATAAAGGAGCCAAACAAAGAGGAAACTCCGCCTACCTTTCAGATAGCGTCTTTCCAATGTTCCCAAGAAACATCTCAAACGGAATTTGTTCCCTTAACGAAGGAGAAGATAGACTAACCAAAACCGTCGAAATGAAAATAGATAAAGAAGGAAACATCATAGATTCAAAAATATACAAAAGTATCATCAACTCAAATAAAAAAATGAGCTACGAAGATATAAATGAACTATTTGAAGGAAAAGAAAAAGAAGCATACGCCCCATATAAAGACGACCTAGCCCTAATGCGAAAACTATCACACATAATAACTAGAAAAAGAAAATCAAAAGGAAGCCTAGACTTCTATAGTAGAGAACTAAAAATAAAAGAAGACGAAAAAGGAACCCCAATAGACATAAAATCAAGACATCAAAACGAAGCCGAAAAACTCATCGAAAACTTCATGATATACGCCAATGTAACCGTCGCAAACCATTTTGGTTATCTAAACATTCCTTTCGTATTTAGAGTGCATGAAAACCCAGATGCCATCAAACTACAAAACACCCTAAACCTCATAAAAGAACAAAATATTATCCAAAATAACAAATCATTTGATAACCTCCTAGCCTGCACCCAAAGAGTCATAGAAGGAAAAAAGGCAAACATAAAACCAGAAGAAATGTATGCCTTCCTATCTTCTATAAAAGAAAAGCCCTATTACGAAGCCATATCAAATGAACTATTAAGATGCATGAAAAGAGCCAAATATTACCAAACAAACGAAGGACATTTCGGACTTTCAGAAGACACCTACTGTCATTTCACCTCACCAATTAGAAGATATGCAGATCTAATGGTTCATAGAATAATAGACTACATGCTAGAATTATATAAAGCCCCTTTAAACACCGAAGAAATTCTAGAAAATATAGACGATATCCAAAAAGAAATAAGCTCAATCTGTGAGCACATCTCAGAACAAGAAAAAAGAGCCGACGAAGCCGAAAAAGAATCAGACGAACTAAAATCAATCGAATATTTCGAAAACAACATCGAAGATTTAGAAGGACCAATAAAAGCCAAAATCCTTCACATAAATAGACTAGGACTAACCCTAATTGTAAATGATCTTTTCACAGTCAAAGTAGACTCTAGTGTTCTAATAAACAAAGGCTACACCTACAAAAGAGAAAGCCACACCTACGTAAACAAAAAAGAAGCCCTAAAACTAGGAGATACAGTGTATCTATTTAACCCAGAAGTTTCCAAAGAATACAAAACAATAAAATATAACGATATAAACAAAAAACTCTTAGACTTTGACTTTGAAAAACCAAAACAAAAAACAATAAGAAGAAAAACTAGTATAACTGCATACTAGTTTTAAAACACAAATAAAATCCATAATTTATTAATTAATCATAAATATATATGATATAATTTTATAAAAGGAGAGATAAACATGCACGACAAACTAGAACTTTTACTAAACCAAATTAAAATAGAAAACAAAGAACATTTCCAAAATGGAAAATTATATAAAATAATAGGAAACAAAGCAAGAGATAAGTATGCCTTTATAATAAGCATGCCCCAAGTATTACCTCTAAACATCTTCCTAGAACTAGAAGAAAAACTAAAAAATGGATTTAAAACAGCCTACGTTTATCCCATAATAAAAACAGATACCTATAATATAGAAACTCTAACCGATTACTATAGATACTTCTTAGAAAACTATAGTAAATCCGCACCACTATTATCAATATTTATAAACAGCAAACTATCATTAGAACAAAACAATCTAATAATAGAAGTTGCCAATACAGCCGAACAAATGAAATTCAAAAGCATCAAAGAAGAATTAGAAAAAAAACTTAATAATAGTGGTTTTAATATAAAAATAGAAATTTTAATCGATGAAGAAAAAGCAGAAGAAATAAAAAAAGAAATAGAAAACGCCAAACGAAAAGAAGCACCAAAAATAAAGAAAAAAGAAAATCCTATAATAATGGGACACGAAATAAAAAGTAAAATAAGCCAAATAAGTAATCTAACCTTCGAATTAGACGACGCCACCGTCGAAGCCAAAATATTCGGAAAAGACCTATTCGAATCATCAAAAAGTGACTTCAAAATAATCACCCTAAAAATATATGATGGTACCGACAGCATGTATTGTAAAATCTTCACAAGAGACAAAGAAGAATTCGCACTCTATGATAAAAGACTAAAAGAAGGAAACTATTACAAAATAAGAGGCTATACCAAAAATGACAAATATTCAGGAGAAATCGTCCTAAACGCCAGAGAAATAAACGTATCAGAAAAAAAAGACAAAACAAGAAAAGACGAAGCCAAAGAAAAAAGAGTTGAACTCCACGCCCATACAAAAATGAGTCAAATGGATGGTATAACAGATGCCAAAGCCCTAGTAAAAACTGCTTACAATTGGGGACATAGAGCCATCGCCATAACAGACCATAACGGAGTTCAGTCCTTCCCAGATGTCTACCACACCATTTGTGACATCAACAAAAACAACGAAAAAGAGCCATTCAAAGCCCTATATGGAACCGAACTTACCCTAATAGATGACACCGTAGACATCGTAATAAGACCAACCGAAGAAGAACTTCTAAAAACAACATACGTAGTTTTCGACTTTGAAACAACAGGATTCAACGCAGGAGGAACCGACTCAATAATAGAAGTCGGAGCCGTAAAAATCTGTAACGGAGAAATCATAGATAGATTTTCAGAACTAATCGACCCCAAAAGAAAACTGCCACTAAAAATAACCGAAGTTACCAACATCACAGATGCCATGTTAAAAGGCAAAGATGACGAACAAACAGTTATAGAAAGATTTAAAAATTGGTACAAAGACCTACCCATGGTTGCCCATAACGCCAAATTTGATGTATCATTCTTAAAAATGTGCTACCAAAAATACAACTGGGGAGAATTTAAAAACACCGTCATAGATACCTTAGAACTATCAAGAACAATGGATAATAACTTCGCCCGTCATAGCCTATCAGCTTTAGTAAAAAGATATGACGTACCTTGGGACGAAAACGCTCATCACCGTGCCGACTACGATGCCGAAGGAACCGCTCTAGTCTTCCACAAAATGTTAAAAAAACTAGAAGCCCGTAACTTCAAAACCATCAAAGATATGGATAAATTAGTCAGCAAAGACGAAATCCATAAATACGGAACATCATATCATGTAAACCTAATAGCTCTAAACAAAACAGGACTAAAAAATCTTTTCAAACTAGTATCTCTCGCCAACACAAAATATTTATATAAAACCCCAAGAATTCTAAGAAGCGAAATAACCCGTCTTCGTGAAGGACTTTTAATAGGAAGCGGCTGCTACGAAAGCGAAATCTTTAGACAAGCAAGAAGCAAATCCGACGAAGAACTATCAAACCTAATTAACTTTTATGACTACATCGAAGTACAACCACCCGCAGTATATGATCACCTAATCCAAATGAACGACTTTGGAAGTAAATCAGAACTAATCGCCCACCTTCAAAAAATAATTAGAGTAACCAAAGAAGCAGGAAAACTAATCGTCGCAACAGGAGATGTCCACCACCTAAACGAAGAAGATAGAATTTATAGAGAAATCATCGTAAACCAAAAAGTACCAGGAGGCGGAAGACACCCACTTTCAAGAAAAAACATCACCAAAATACCAAACCAGTACTTTAGAACAACCGACGAAATGCTAGAAGAATTCAGCTTCCTAAGCGAAGAAGAAGCCAAAGAAATCGTAATAACAAATCCAAACAAAATAGCCGACATGGCCGAAGTAATAGAAGTAATAATAGAAACCGGCGGAATCCCATTCGCCCCAAAAATAGAAAATTGTACCGAAGATACAACTGACATGGTCTATAAAAAAGCCGAAACAATATATGGCTACCCACTACCTTACAACATAGAAGAAAGAATCGCCTCAGAATTATATGGAGAAGAACCCCTAAACATCATCAAAAAAATCGCCGACACAAAAAATCTAAACGAAAAAGAATATAACGAATACATTTATAGTACCCTAAACAAAGTAATGAAATCCTACTACGATGGTGTAAAAAACTTCGTCCTAGAAGATTTAAAGAAAACCACCCCAGATAAACCAATAGAAGAACTAGAAAAAAGCGCCGAAGATAAACTAACAGGTATTATAGGAGCCCACTTTGACGTCATCTACCTAATCGCCCAAAAACTAGTAAAAAAATCAAACGACGACGGATATCTAGTAGGAAGTCGTGGATCAGTAGGATCATCATTCGTTGCTACCATGATGGGAATAACCGAAGTAAACCCACTTCCGTCACACTACGTATGTCCAAACTGTCAAAAAAGCATATTCGAAATAGATGGCAAACCACTAGGAAGTACATACGCCTCAGGATATGACCTTCCAGACAAAAAATGTCCAAACTGCAATACCAAAATGAAAAAAGATGGACATGACATGCCATTTGCCACCTTCCTAGGCTTTCATGCCGATAAAGTCCCTGATATAGACCTAAACTTCTCCGACCTAAACCAAGCATCAGCACATGAATATACCAAAGTCCTATTCGGAGTAGATAACGTATATAGAGCTGGAACCATAGGAACAGTAGCCGACAAAACCGCCTTTGGATACGTAAAAGGCTTTTGTGAAGACAAAGGAATAATGATGCGCACCGCCGAAGTAGAGCGCCTAGCCAAAGGCTGCACCGGAGTAAAAAGAACAACCGGACAGCACCCAGGAGGAATCGTCGTAATCCCCGGATACATGGACGTCTTTGATTTCACTCCATTTCAATATCCCGCAGACGACGTAACATCACCATGGCGAACAACCCATTTCGATTACCACGCCATCGACCAAGACGTCTTAAAACTAGACATCCTAGGACACTCAGGCCCAACCAAACTAAGAATGATTCAAGATATAACAAAAATAGACATAACAACCATCCCCCTAGACGATAAAGAAACAATGGGAATATTCCTATCACCAAAACCCCTAGGAGTAACAAGTGACCAAATAATGAACGACACAGGAACCCTAGGAATCCCAGAATTTGGAACCAACTTTACCATAGGAATGGTAAAAGAAACCAAACCAAAAACCTTCGCCGAACTCACAAAAATATCAGGATTATCACATGGGACCGACGTATGGAACGGAAACGCAAAAGATTTAATTGACAAAGGCATAGTCCCATTTAGCGAAGTAATAGGATGTCGTGACGATATCATGGTATACCTTATGTATCACGGCCTCCCAGCCCTAAAAGCCTTCAAAATAATGGAATTCGTAAGAAAAGGAAAAGCCAGTAAACAACCAGAACAATGGGCCGAATACAAAGAATTAATGCAAGAAAACGGAATAGAAGAATGGTTCATAGACTCATGCTATAAAATAAAATACATGTTCCCAAAAGCCCACGCCGTAGCCTATGTAATGACCGCCTTTCGCTTAGCATATTTCAAAGTCCACCGTCCAGGTGTATACTATGATGCCCAGTTCTCCGTAGAATACACCGACTTCGACATAGATGCCATGATAAAAGGATATGACGCAGTAAGAAAAAGAATGGAAGAAATAAGTGCCAAAGGTTTCGAAGCATCAAACAAAGAATCAAACATCCTAGAATGCCTAAAACTAGCCCTAGAAGCCTTAGCCAGAGGAATAACATTCGCCCCAATAGACATAAACAAAAGTGACGCCCTAAACTTCGTTTTAACAGAAGATGAAAAAACCCTAATACCACCATTTAAAACAATCGACGGACTAGGAGACATCGTCGCAAAAAACATCGTCAAAGAAAGAGAAAAAGCACCATTCTTAAGCATCGAAGATTTGCAAAAAAGAGCCAAAATCTCCAGCACACTAATCGAAAAAATGAGAATGATGGGAATACTAAATGGCATGGACAAATCTAGTCAACTAAGTTTATTTTAAAGAGGATTTCCTCTTTTTATTTTCTGTGGTATAATTGTAACAGATAGGATTGATAACATGAAAAAAATAATTTTAGTAGACGGTAATAACCTACTATTTAGAAGTTATTATGCAACCGCATATAACGGAAACTTTATGAATAACAGCAAAGGCTTTCCAACCAACGCCTTATTCGGCTTTACCAACATGATAAACAAAATCGTAAACGAAGAAAACCCCGAATACATGATAGTTGCCTTCGATAAAGGAAAAACATTTAGACACAAAAAATATGAATCATATAAAGGCGGAAGAAAAGAAACTCCAGAAGAATTAAAAAAACAATTTCCAATAGCCAAAGAAATGCTCGAATATATGGGAATAAAATACTACGAAATAGATAATTACGAAGCCGATGACATCATCGGGACATTCACAAACTACTGCACAGAAAATAGCGAATTTATAGGTACCATAATCAGTAGTGATAAAGACCTACTACAACTAATAAGCAAAGATGTAGACATCAAACTATTAAAACAAAAAGACTACATTAGATATAACGAAGATACCTTTAAAGAAACTTACGGAATAGATCCAGTAAACGTAGTAGACCTAAAAGCCCTAATGGGCGATCCCTCAGACAACATCCCAGGCGTAAAAGGAATAGGCGAAAAAACAGCCCTAAAACTCCTAAACACCTACAAAACCCTAGATGGAATTTACAAAAATATAGATAACATTCAAGGAAAAATAAAAGAAAAACTAGAAAATGATAAAGAAAACGCCCACATGAGCTATGACCTAGCCACAATCGTCAAAACCGTTCCTATGGATATAGACATAAACGATATCATCTATAGAAAACCAAACTACGAAAAACTAAACAAACTATACGAAGAACTAGAATTCTATTCATTCCTTAAAAAAAACAAACAAAAAGAAGAAAAAATAGAACTTAACATTATTAAAGATATCACCTCATTAAACATTAAAGGTGATGTTGCTGTATCTTTAGAAATACTAGGCACCAACTACCACACCGCCAAAGTAATTGGAATGGGCATATATAGCGATAAAGTAAGTGCCTTTATACCAGTAGACATTTTAAAAGAAAACCCATCATTCCTAAAAGAAAATCAAAAATACACCTATGATCTAAAAAAAGTCATAGTATCCTTAAAACACCTTAACCTTCCATTTGACAACTGCACATTTGACACATATACAGCAGGTTCATTATTAGATTACAACACAAAAGACGATATGGCTTACCTAGCCAATGAACTAGGATTTAATTTAGACTTTTATGAAACTATTTATGGAAAAGCCAAAAACCCTAAAATGCCACCACTAGAAACCTGTGCAAAATCATCCATCCAAAGAGCGAAATTCATCTATGATAGTTATAATTTATTAGAAGAAAAACTAAAAGAAGAAAAACTAGAAAATCTCTTTAAAAAAATAGAAATGCCCCTATCAAAGGTCCTTGCTGACATGGAATACCAAGGAGTATGTATAAATGAAAAAGTATTAGACGAAATGGGAAATAACATCAAAGAAAAAATAGAACAAATAACCAAAGAAATATACACCATAGCCCAGTGTGAATTTAACATATCATCACCATCACAATTATCACAAATACTTTTCGAAAAATTAGAACTACCACATGGCAAAAAAACATCAAATGGCTACTCAACCGCCGCCGATGTCCTAAACAAAATAAAAGATAAACATCAAGTAGTTCCATTAGTATTAGAATATAGAGCATTATCAAAACTCTATAACACATACATAATAGGATTAAAAAATAGTACAATAAATGGAAAAATTCATACAATATATACCCAAAACCTAACCAGAACAGGAAGACTATCATCAGTAGAACCAAACCTCCAAAACATCCCCGTAAGAGATGCCATAGGAAAAAAAATAAGAAAAGCCTTCATCCCCCAAAATGACTACATATTAAGTGCCGATTATTCCCAAATAGAACTTCGCATTCTCGCCCACATAGCAGACGTTCCCGCCCTAGAAAAAGCCTTCAATGAAGGCAAAGATATCCATTCAAAAACCGCCAGCGATATTTTTAAAGTCCCACTAGAACAAGTAACCAAAGAAATGCGAAGAATCGCCAAAGCCGTAAACTTTGGAATAATTTATGGAATAAGCGGCTTCGGCTTAGGTGAAAACCTAAACATAAATACCTATGAAGCAAAAAAATTCATAGACACCTACCTAGAAACCTACCCAGGTATCAAAGAATACATGGATAAATCAATCAATAATGCCAAAGAAAAAGGCTACGTTAGAACCCTATTTGGCCGAAAAAGAAACATAAAAGAACTTAAAAACCCCATCTACACAATAAGACAAAGTGGAGAAAGAATAGCCCTAAACACCCCAATCCAAGGAACGAGTGCTGACATCATCAAACTAGCAATGATAAAAGTATATGAAACCTTTAAAAGAAAAAACATCAAAAGCAAAATGATTATCCAAGTTCATGATGAACTAATATTCGATGTATGTAAAGAAGAATTAGAAGAAGTAAAACAAATTGTCAAAAAAGAAATGGATAACGTCTACAAACTAGAAGTCCCACTAATAGTAGACATAAACTATGGCAAAAATTGGTATGACGCGAAGTAAAAAATTACTTCTTTTTTAATCCCAAAAATCATATAATCAAATATATTTTGATTTAAAAAAATAATGTGTTATAATAGAAGGCCCATAAAAAAAGAAAGGAAAGAAAAATGAAAAACAAAAAAACAATAACAAAATCATATAAAAAAGCCTTAGACTATAAAAAAGAAGACAAAAATCAAATGAAAGAAGAAATAAATGAACTAATTATAAAACATTATAGTGAATACTTTGAATCAGTTCTAACCACTTTAGGATTCATAAAAGTATCAGAAGAAGGACCAAACCTATTTATTCATCCCAAAGGAATGATAATAATGCAGCACCTATTTTTCATAGAAGGATACTACAAATACTTTGAATACTATGATTGTGAACACGTAATATACGAAACAAAAAAAATTGACAATAGACAGTATCTAGATGACTTAAATAGAGTAATAGAAGAAATAGAAGATGGGTTAAACGAAGAACTATATACAGGCTACATGCCACTTCCAAAACAAAGCTCAAATAAAATATTCAAAAACCTATATGAAGAAGCCATATATATAACAAACGGCCTATGCAACTTCGACATCCCAAAAGAAAACAAAAAAAATAAAGAAAGAACATTGACGAGATAACAAAAAAATGATAATATAAACTTATAACTTGTTGATGAAGAATAGTAATATAAGCGTATATTAATAGAGAACTAGTGCTTGGTGGAAACTAGTATAAAACTTATATGAATCTACTTCGGAAAGTAAGCTAAAACTTACCGGTTAAAGCCGTTATCCCATAATTAAGACTATTAATAGGATGGTACCGCATTCATAAATGCTCCTATAGATAGTCTTTTTATGTAAAAAAGGAGGAACAAATGGAAGCAGAAGAAATCAAAAGAAGAATAGTAACACTCAAACAAAAAGAAAAAGAAGCTAGAGAAAACAAAAACACCAAACTAGCAGATGAATACGCCTCGCAAATAAAAGAAATAAGAGACGAACTTATGAAAATAAGAATGCAAAGTGTTATGATGGAAATGGCAAACAAAAGAAGATAGAAAGAAGGAAATAAAATGATAGACATAAAAATAATTAGAGAAAACAAAGAACTAGTAAAAGAAAACATAAAGAAAAAATTTCAAGACAAAAAACTACCACTCGTAGATGAAATCTATAATCTAGATATAGAAGCAAGAAAAGCCAAACAAAAAGGCGATGAACTAAGAGCCCTAAAAAACGAAAAAAGCGCCCAAATTGGCAAACTAATGAGAGAAAAAAACAAAGAAGAAGCAAACAAAATAAAAGAAGAAATAAGTAAATACAGCCTTCAAATAAGCGAACTAGAAGAAAAAGAAGAAAGACTAAACAAAAAAATAAAAGAAGACATGATGGTAATCCCAAACATCATAGATAAATCAGTACCAATCGGTGAAGACGATACCAAAAATAAAGAAAACGAAAAATTTGGAGAACCATTCGTACCAAACTACGAAATACCATACCATGCCGATATATGTGAACGTCTAAACGGACTAGACAAAGAAAGTGCCGGAAGAACAAGCGGTAATGGATTTTATTACCTAATAGGAGACATCGCCAGACTACATTCAGCCATGCTTAGCTATGCCAGAGATTTCATGATAGAAAAAGGATTCACCTATGCCATCCCACCATTCATGATAAGAAGCGACGTTGTAACCGGTGTAATGAGTTTCGAAGAAATGGATGCCATGATGTACAAAATAGAAGGTGAAGACCTATATCTAATAGGTACATCAGAACACAGCATGATAGGAAAATTCAAAGACCAAATAATCGAAGAAAAAAAACTACCAATTGCCATGACATCATATTCACCATGCTTTAGAAAAGAAGTCGGTGCCCACGGAATAGAAGAAAGAGGATTATATAGAGTACATCAATTCGAAAAACAAGAAATGATAGTTTTATGCAAAAAAGAACAAGGAATGGATTGGTATAACAAAATGTGGAAATACACCGTAGAATTTTTCAGAAGCCTAGACGTACCAGTTAGAACCCTAGAATGTTGTAGTGGAGACCTAGCCGACCTAAAAGTAAAATCATGTGATGTAGAAGCTTGGAGTCCAAGACAAAAAAAATACTTTGAAGTAGGAAGCTGCTCAATATTAGGAGACGCCCAAGCAAGAAGACTAGGAATAAGAATGAAAACCGAAAAAGGAAATGAATACGTAACAACCCTAAACAACACAGTCCTAGCCACCCCACGTGGACTAATCGGCGTAATAGAAAACAACTACAACGAAGATGGAAGCATAAACATTCCAAAAGCCCTAAGACCTTACATGGGTGGAAAAGAAAAAATTTGTATAAAATAATAAAAAGTCATCTAATTCAGACCTAAATTAGATGGCTTTTTTTATTCAATAATATTTAAAATTATTATTAATAAAGATAATATAATGAAAATATTTACCCAAAAATGTTTAATAATGTCATCTACACGTCAAATTCTAATAAATCACTATTAATTATAGTAATTTTATGTTATTATTATAATAGAGGTGATAATATGAAATGTGTAAAAATAAAAGACAAAAAAGAATTCGAAATAGGAGAAATAAACGAACCAGTTATTGATAACGAAAACGTAATTATATCAATACTAAAAACCGGAATTTGCGGTTCAGATATTCATTACTGGGTAATGGGTGAACCAAAAGGACTTGTTATGGGTCATGAATACTGTGGAATAGTAAAAGATGCCGGAAACAGAAAAGACCTAAAAGTAGGAGACAGAGTAACCGGACTTCCACTTTCACCATGTGGTCATTGTGAAGCTTGTAAAAGTGGAAATATCCAGTACTGCATTGATACATGGAAATATGCAACAGGCCTTTCATTAACAAATCCAGGAGGCCTTACAAAAGAAATATCAGTAAGAAGTGATATGGTAATAAAAGTTCCAGACAATATTAGTGATGAAGAAGTAGCCATGGTAGAACCAACTGCCGTAGGACTTCATGCCGTTAACCTAGCAGACATCAAAATAGGCGAGACAGTACTAATAATAGGAGCAGGCATTATTGGACTTGTATCAGCTATGTTTGCTAAAAAAAGTGGAGCAAAAGTCATAATCTCAGAAACAAACAAAAAAAGAGGAGCAAAAGCCAAAACTCTAGGAGTATGTGATGAATGGATAAATCCACTAGAAGATATAAGTACCTACCAATCAAGGTTTGACAAAGTAATTGAATGTTGTGGTAATTCAAACGCCGTGACATCAGCCCTTACAATGATAAAACCAGGTGGAAAAATAGTTTTAGTAGGAGTTTCAATGGAACCAATAACCATCCCATCTATTATGGGTGTAATGCGTGAAAACACCATTCAAGGATCAATTGCCTATACATATGAAGAATTTAATAAATGTATCACACTTATGAGTAATAAAGAAATAGACGTTACCAAATTTATCTCAGACGTAGTACCATTAGAAGGCGTTCAAAAAGCCTACGAAAGACTTACATCAGGAGAAGATGATGCCGTTAAAATTCTAGTAGATCCTACTTTATAGAAAAGAGATGAAAAATATGAACACCGAAACCATAAAAAAAATTATATTATATGTAATATCAGTTATCATTGCCATCGTTTTAATGATCGTATTTTTCTACGCCTTCATCATCCTAGCCGTCCTATTTATCGGCTACATGATTTATCAAAAAGTATTTAAAAAAACAAAAGTAGAAACTACCAAAGATGGTAAAATAATAATTGATGCAAAGGAATAGTTTCCCATTAACTATTTCTTTTAATTTATGCTATAATATTTACTGATCGGAGTGATACTATGCCAGAATTACCAGAAGTAGAAACAGTAAAAAATACCTTAAAAAAACAAGTCCTAAACAAAAAAATAATCCTCGCCAGCATATATTGGGATAACATCATAGCATATCCCAAAAAAGAAGAATTCAAAGAAAAAATCAAAAACCAACAAATAAATGACATCCTAAGACGCGGCAAATGGTTAATGTTTGAACTAGATGACTACTTTTTACTCTCACACCTAAGGATGGAAGGAAAATACTTTATCAGAAAAAAAGGCGAAAAAAAAGAAAAGCATGAACACGTAATATTCCTATTTTCAGATAAAACAGAATTAAGATATCATGATACCAGAAAATTTGGAAAAATGTACTTGCTTCCCAAAAAAGATATTGAAAAAACAAAACCATTAAAAGATTTAGGATTAGAGCCTTGGGATAAAGCCTTAACCCCCAGATATCTAAAAACAAAATTAAATAACAAACCAATAAAAACAAACCTCTTAGACCAAAGTATAATAGTTGGAATCGGGAACATCTACGCTGATGAAATACTTTTTTTAAGCTATATAAATCCCAATATAAAAGGAAACGAACTAACAGATAAAAACCTAAAAGACATAATAAAAAACACCCAAATAACCCTAGAAAAAGCCATCAAAAAAGGAGGAACAACCATAAAAAGTTACACATCATCTGAAGGAGTACATGGAAGATTTCAAAACGAACTTCTAGTTCACACCAAACAAACCTGCCCAAATTGTAACCAAAAAATAATCAAAACAACAATCGGTGGAAGAGGTACATATTATTGCCCCAACTGCCAAAAAGATAAGACTATTTAATAATGGGTTTATGTTTATATTCCATTAAAGTTAAATCAATCTTATCTTTTTCTTTTGAATAATACACAAAACTAGCCTTCATCTCAATACTTAAAGATTTATACTTACTCGTATATTTAGTAATTATTGGTAAACTAGAATACTCTTTAACCGCCTTCAAATACTTCCTGCCACACTTATTAAATCCAAGAACCCTTATATACTCTAACTTCTTATATTTTCTCGCATCCTCCTTAGTGTACCCACAAAGAATATAAGTAAACATCCTATTTAACTTATTATAAGTAAACCTCTTACATTTAACCTTACTAATTAATTCCTCCAAAGAAGAAACCCCATAAATATATTTTCTAATCCTATTTTCAATACCTTCATCAACATTCAAATACCTATCCAAATGATCAATTTCACTTATAATCTTATATTTAAGCAAATCAAAATATTGAAAATTATAATGAAGATGTTTCTTCAAATAAACCATAGTTTCCAAAGGCACATAATCACTAACATCACACCTATGACGAAGACCATTTCTAATACTAGTCGCACTAGAAATATCACCACTAAAATTTTTATCATTATAATCATTAGTCCTCTTAATAGTAATAGGAGTAATACTAGAGCCATCAAGCGCCTTAACATAACTTAACCCAAGCAGATCATTGGGTGAGCTAATCTTTATCTTCGTAAAATCATAAACCGCCTTAGATAAACTAGTAGGATAATTATTACCATCATTCATATATTTCAAAACCCGTTTATTATAATCATCCTTTTTTTGCGCATCCGCAATCGCCCTAAGCTCATCAGGAGTAAGACTTTCAGCTCCAAAAACCATCACCGAAACATCCAAAGCCTTCAAAATACCAGTTGCCCCATAAGCAAAAGTATCCGCACTACTAGTTGCAAAAGGAAAAGGAAGCTCCACCACCAAATCAACATAATTCAAAGCAATATCCGTCTTATCCCACTTATCAATAACACTCACATCCCCCCGCTGAGTAAAATTCCCACTCATCACCAAAACAATAATATAATCAGGATACATTTCTCTTATCTTATTAATATGATATATATGTCCATTGTGAAAAGGATTATATTCACAAACTATTCCAACCGCTTTCATAAAACCAACTCCTAATAACATTATAAAAAAATCAAAAAAAAATTTCAAGGAGATTGCCATAGTTACAAAAAAATAACCAAAACAAACATTGATTTTAAAAAGAAAATAATTTATAATATAAAACAGAGGTGATTTTGTGATTATTGATATTTCTTCTTTAAAATCTGGAATTTTTAATCTTATTGAAATAAATGAAACCTACAATTTTCCAAAAGAAAAACTAAAAAATTCAGAAATAATAGAATTAAATAACGTAAAAATAAAAGGATATATTAACAAAAATAGTCTAAACGATTATGAAATTAATATAATAATAAAAGGAACAATGGTCCTTCCTTGTTCAATTA
Source organism: Vescimonas coprocola (assembly GCA_963660615.1). Lineage (GTDB taxonomy): Bacteria > Bacillota_I > Bacilli_A > RF39 > UBA660 > Coprosoma. Next base: position 26,351 of record CAVKYE010000009.1, on the reverse strand, counting down.
CCTTAAAACCAGTTAATCACGAATTTGAAACAGAAATAAAAGGAAATTTAGACGAAATTTTCAAAGAATTTGGACAAATTTGCGAAAAGAATCAAAAAACTATTGATATTTTGCCAATAATATGGGAAAATATATTAATGGAAATTCCCATAAAAGTTGTTAGTGATGATATAAGTGATGTTAAAACATCTGGAAACGGTTGGGAACTAATTACCGAAGAAGAAGAAAAGGTAAATCCAAATTTAGCTAAATTGAAAGATTTATTATAGGAGGTGTGAAAAATGGCAGTACCAGCTAGAAAAGTTAGTAACACTAGAGGTAGAAAACGTCGTACACATTACAAAATTGATGAAAAAACTACAACTAAGTGTCCAAAGTGTGGCGCTGATGTAAAACCACACAGAGTCTGCAAAAACTGTGGAACTTACAAAGGAAAAGAAGTTTTTGAAACAAACGCAGCTAACTAAGCTGTTTTTCTTTACAAAAAAAATCTATTATGATATTATTAACTTAGATTAGAGGTGTAATATGGTACTATCAAGAAGAAATTTCATAAAAGCAGTCGGAATAACCATAGGAACAATAATGGTAGGAAACCTAACCGGCTGCACTCAAAAAGAAACAAAAATAAGCAAAGAAAAACTAACACTCTATGAATACGGCTTATGTGATAATGAAAGCAAAGAAGTCATAATATACAGAGTACATCAAGAAGAAACTCAAAAATACTCAGGAATTTTACTAGAAATTAATAACGAAACAATAGAAACAAAAAAAGAACCTCTAGAATATCAAAAATATGAAGAAGCCGTAAGCGAAATGAACATAAAACATCAAATTCGTTATCATGATAACATAATCGAATATTTTTATGAAGCCTACGGCGAAAAAAGCGAATATACCATAGAAGAAATAAGAAACATATTAGAAATCCTAAAAGAAAAAAATCAAGAACTTGATTATTCAAAAGAAAAAACTTCACGTCAAAGGTGAAGTTTAATTTGTATATCGCATATTTTCATTAGAAATATTAAAAATCATACCCATCGCCAACATATAACTAAGCAGACTAGAACCACCATAACTTATAAAAGGAAGAGTAATACCCGTTATTGGTAAAAGTCCAAAAGTCATTCCAATATTTTGAACCTGCTGATAAATAAGCATACCAGTAACCCCTGCAATCATATATTTATTAATAAGCTTATTACTCCTAACCGCCAGCATAATTAGCCTAATATCAAAAAAGGCAATCAAAGAAAGTAACAAAACAGAACCAATAAAACCAAAATGACTCGCAAACACCGCAAAAATGAAATCCGTCTGAGCCTCAGGAAAATATATAGGATTAGTATTCCAACCATGTCCAAATAATCCAGCCGATCCAATCGCACTCAAACTATTTTCAAGTTGATATCCACTTTGATTAGACCAATCAAGAAGCCTATCAACACGAAGGAAAAAACTAGTACCAAATATCTTAATAAACAAATCCTGACTTATAAAATAAATACCTAAAACCAAAGCCACAAAAGCTAAAAGAAGTCCTCCTAAAATAGCAAACCAACGATACCTAATACCAGATACAAAAAGCATAACCAAAGTAATAAGTAAATATATAAGCACAACACCCGTATCCGGCTGCATAAACGTAAGAATACTCGGAATAAAAATAACAATACCAACCTTAATCAAAAAATAAAACTCTTCCCGTACCGTCGGATTAGGAAAATCATCATTAAATTTAGCAATCAAAGTCGCATTAGTAATAATCAAAATAATCTTCATAAACTCACTAGGCTGAATAGTTCCAATCTTATCAATTTGGTACCAACAAGTTGCCTCATTAATCGAGACACCAAAGAAAAACAAACCAAACAAAGACAAAACACCAAGCCCATATAAAATCCATACTCCCCGGTATATTGCATGATTACCAACCGTCATCACCAAATAAGCTAAAATAAAACCTAAAATATACCACATAGTCTGCTTATTTACCAAATTACCCATAGAAGACGGCAAAATACTATCAGCCCCATATAAAGTAAATATACTAATAAAAGCAAATAAAACAATTGGTATCAAAATAGTCTTATCAACCTTAAATTTCGAAATATTCTTCATAAAAAAATTCTCCTTTACTTTCTTTTTTTTCACTAATAAATATAATACACTAACTTTTTCAAATATACAATAAACAAGAAAAAAAGTTTTAAAAAAAATTAAATTTATAGTATAATGTAATAGGGTAGGTGATAAAATGACATGGCAATACATAATCATAATAGCGATATTACTCATAATAGCCTTTGCCATTATGAAATCAAAAAAGAAAGACTTTAAACTAGACGCCAACAAACTAGTACAATATCTAGGTGGAAAAGCAAATATAATCAATTATGAAGTCAACAATTCACGTTTCGTCGTCAATCTGCACAACATTGATCTAGTAAACAAAGAAGCCATTCAAAAAATGGGTGCCCAAGGAATAGTCGAAATTGACAACCAACTAAAAATAATCTTTGGAGACGACGCAAAACAACTAAAAAAACATATCGATGAACTAAAATAAGTCAAAACTTATTTTTTTTCTACCTTTTTCGACTTTTTTCGACAAAAAAAAATAATATAATAATCCTGGTGATAAAATGACTTTAATAGATAACTTATTTTTAAACATGATACACGTACTCATGCCCCTATGCCTATATCTCTTTTACACAGCCTTCAAAGAAATTGAGGACGATAGAGAAAACGAACTTGCCCTAATAGTAGCTATATTTTCAACCACATACATATCATTAAAATATAACGTACCATTATTCAAAGAAATACCCATGGTAATAATAAACATACCACTTCTAATATCCTTTTACAAAAAAAATAACATATGCATCATATTCACCTCAGTAACATGCATATATTACTATTATCTTTTTTATAATAATTACTTAATAATAATATTACTAGAATACCTAATATACTATATACTATATCTAACATTAAAAAATAAAAGCTTTAACGTATTCATCATAATCTTTACCATAATAAAAACATTTTTCCTATGCACAATACACTTCATTGAAACCCCATTCATCCAAGATGAATTCATCCAAATAATCTTTACAGGATTCCTTCTAGGCATATTATCTTGGTGTGCTATATACGCCATGATAAAAGCCGAAGACCTATTAAAAATTCATAAGCTATCCAAAGAAATCGAACACGACAAACAAATAAGAACCGCCCTTTTTAGAATAACCCACGAAATAAAAAATCCCATCGCCGTATGCAAAGGCTATCTAGACATGTTTGATACTAAAAACAAAGAACACTCAAAAAAATACATTCCCATAATGAAAGAAGAAATAGAAAAAACATTATACTTACTAGAAGACTTTTTAGCCATGAACAAATTAAAAATAAACAAAGAAATAATAGATATAAACATCTTACTAATAGACCTAATAAAAAGATTTGACCTATACTTTAAAGGAAAACACATAAAAACAAAAATAGACCTATACGATGATGAAATCTATATAAATGGAGATTATAACAGACTCACTCAAGTATTTGTAAACATAATAAAAAATAGCATCGAAGCCCTAAAAGAAAATCCAGAAATAGAAATAAAAAGCGAACCAAAAAAAGAAAAAATATATATTTACTTCAAAGATAATGGAAAAGGAATCCCAAAAGACATCATCGAAAAAATAAAAGAACCATTCTTCACCACCAAAGAAAAAGGCTCAGGCCTAGGCGTCGCCTTATCAGATGAAATAATAAGAGCCCATGGCGGAAGCATAACATACAAATCAAAAGAAAACGAATACACAATAGTCACCATAATATTACCAATTTATAACATAGAAAAAAGTTAGAAAATCTAACTTTTTATTTCGGGATAATAATCCCTATTAAAACTATGACTTACAGTATCTAAACTAAGTAAAGTATTAGTATCGACAAGGAAAAACTTATGAAGTAACAAATTACTATGATCACTTGTAACAGGATCATCCCAAGTTAAATCCAAATGAAGCCACGCATTATCAATATAAACCAAATTCCAAATATGATTATCATTGGCCACTTTATAATTTGGAATATCCAAATCATCCAAAAACAACTTCATTGCATCACTATAACCACTACATAATCCAAATCCCTCTAACAAAGGGCCATTAGCCTTATGAGAATTATACTTATAAGTTGTATCATCACCCTTTTCAATAAGTGAAGCCCGATCTTCATCATAAACCGTATTATTAATCAAATAATCATGAAAAGCCTTAATCTTATCCCTATTAGACATCCCATCATTAATAATCTCTGCCTTAATACTATTAATCTTCTCATTAACAGCCTTAATATCAGCATCACTATATAACTTTTTAACCTCTATAGTTGCCCTTCCATAAGCATTAGTAGTAATATAAAGCTTTTGATAACTATTATATGGAGAAACCATATTATTAATAACCGAAAGCAAAGTCTGATTTTCAGATACACTTTCAAGCTCATCACTACACCCATCAAAATCCTTATCACAATAAAAAGTAAAAGAATTTACCCCAGAATTTAAAACCGTATAAATAACATTCAAAATATCTTGTCTGCTCTTAACATGAAAATTATCCGTATCCTGAACAAAAGAAAACTTAAAATCATTCTTATAACTATTACTAGAAGGCGAAGAAACATTAGTATACTCAGCCATGTTCTTAAGAGCAAAAGAAACAATCTCCGTTCGATAAAAAAAACAAACAGCAAGAATAATCAACAAAATTGTTACAATAGAAAAAACTCGTTTCATCCGCATTCACCTACAAACATTATATCAGAAAATCACAAAAAAATTATAAAAAAAAGTCAAAAAAGAAAAAAAGTAAATTACTTCATAGCATTTACCTTTTTAGTTAATCTTGACTTTTCACGGGCACATTTATTTTTAGCCACTACATTAGCACCAGTAGCCTTATCAATTCTCTTAATAGCTACTTTTAAAGCCTCTAAAGCTTTATCCTTATCCTTAGATAAAACAGCTTTCTCAACATTCTTAACCGCAGTTTTCATACTAGCAGCATAAACATTATTACGAGAACTTTTCTTAGCATTAACTAAAATTCTTTTTTCAGCATTCTTCATATTGGCCATAATTTCACCTCCAAGCCATCACTAAAAACCATTTTAGCAAATTTTCTAAAAAAAAGCAAATAAAATACAGTATTTTTGGTAAAAATAGTTATAGGTGATAAATATGGGACATAAAATTGACATGGAAAAATACGAAGTAAGAACAGATCTAGCCATTGAACTTATATCAGATACCACATCAAAAAAATATGGAGACATAAAAATAACAAACATAACCCTAAACGAAAAAGATGGAAAAAAAATAAATAAAAAACCAGGAAATTACATCACAATAGAATTTTCAGACGTAACCGATCACGACAATAGTGAGCAAATCAAAAAAATATTCGCGTCAGAACTAAAGAAACTATTAAAAGACATAAACAAAGAAAGCACATGTTTAGTAGTTGGCCTTGGAAACGAAAAAACAACACCAGATGCCCTAGGGCCAAAAGCCCTAAAAGACATCTTAGTAACAAACCATCTATACATATATGGAAACCTAGAAAAAGGTTTTAGAAGAGTATGGGCAATCTCCCCAGGTGTAATGGGCCAAACCGGAATCGAAACAAGCGACCTAATAAAATCCTTAGTAAAAGAAATAAAACCAGATTTCGTAATAACCATAGATGCCCTAGCCAGTAGTTCCATAGAAAGAGTAAACAAAACCATCCAAATGACTGATGCAGGTATAAACCCAGGAAGTGGAGTCGGAAACAAAAGAAAAGAAATCAGTAAAGACACCCTAAAAGTACCAGTAATAGCCATAGGCGTACCAACCGTAGTAGATGCCGCCAGCATAGTTAGTGATACAATAAATTATATGTATAAACACTTTGCATATACAAAAAAAACCTACAAAAACCCCGAAGAAAAACTAAAAATAAACGTAAATTACCTAAAAAAAGACATAAACATAGGAGAAATAGATAAAAAAAATCTTTTTGGAATCGTTGGTAACCTAACAGATGCCGAAGTAAAATCACTAATATATGAAATATTAAATCCCATAGGATATAATCTCATGGTAACCCCCAAAGAAGAAGACTTCATCATCGAAAAACTATCCAAAATCATAAGCGAAGGCATAAACATAGCACTTCATGAACAAATAACAGATTAAATACATCTTTTTATTAAACTTATCTAAAATATTTTAGACAAGTCTTTTTTATATTATTTAAAATTCTACATTTTATTCATAACCGCTTACATATAATTAATATAAATGAGGCGATAATTATGAAAAAAATAAAACTAAAGAAAAAAAGAAAATTCAAATACCGCATAATCCTATACCTATTTCTAGTCATACTAGGTTATCAAATATCCTACAACCTAATTATGAGTATCAAATTAAAAACAGGAAACGATAACTTCATAAAAATGATGCTCGTAGATTCGAACTACCACATGCTATACGAAAAAAAAGCTGATAATCTATTAAATAAATTGTTCGTAAACTTTCTAGATATAAACAAACCAGTAACAATATTAGAAAACACCTTTCATGTCAAAGCTAACAATATATCAAATATGAGCTATGTAAGTAATCCCAAAAAAGAAAATCAAAAAAAAGATCCATTAGTATACATATATAATTCCCATCAAAACGAACAATATACAGGTAAAGGTCTAAGTGAATATAACATATCCCCAGGTGTCATGATGGCCTCATACATCTTTGAAAACAGACTAGAAAAAATAAACATCGAAACAAAAGTAATGGAAGATAATATCATAGATTATATGAACCTAAACAACATGAAACACTCCCAAAGCTATATCGCAAGTAGATATTTCATCGAAAAAACCATCAAAGAAACATCATCACTAAAACTAATAATAGACCTACATCGTGACAGTATACCAAAAGAAAAAGCCACCACCATCATCAACAACAAATCATGTGCGAAAATAACCTTTGTAATTGGAAATGAATACGACACCTATGAAGAAAACCTAAACATGACCAAAAAACTAAATAATATGATTAAAGAAAAATATCCAAGTTTAACAAAAGATATCCTAATCAAAGGAGGAAAAGGAAATAACGGCATCTATAACCAAGATCTAAGTCCAAAAATGTTTACCCTAGAAATAGGGACCGATACAAGCACAATTGAAGAAGTTCAAAACACAATCGAAATAATAACCCCAATCATAGGAGAATTTGTAAATGGAACGTAAAATATTAAAAAAAACCTTCAAATATACCACAATAATTTTATTTGCCACCTTCATAACCCTATATATATCACAAAGCACAGGATACGTAGAATATGAAAACAGAAAAAAAGTAGCCCTAACCGAAAAACAAATAAAATCATTCGAAAAAGATGTCGCAAACGGTAAACAAGTAGATATAAAAAAATACCTAAAAACAAACGAAAAAAACTACCAAAACACCTTGTCAAAAACAGGATTAAAAATATCAGAAATAACCGAAAGTGGAGTGAGAAAAGCCGTAGAAAGCAGTTTCAAAATCCTTTCAAAAGTCCTAAACTAGACCCTTTATAAAAACCATAAAATATGATAAAATAAGAATGGTGATAAAATGAATAATTTAATTATAGGCAGTCATGTCTCATACACAAAAGAAGGATTAAAAAAATCCGTAGAAGAAGCCCTAAGCTATGGAGCAAACACATTCATGATATATACAGGAGCACCACAAAATACCATAAGAAAAGAAATCGATGAAAACATTACCAAAGAAGCTCAAAAAATAATGAAAGAAAAAAGCATCAACATAAATAACGTAATCGTTCATGCGCCATATATAATCAACCTTGCCAATAACAAAGACGAAAAAAAATACAACTTTGCCATAAATTTTCTAAAAGAAGAACTAAAAAGAACCGAAAAACTAGGTATCTCTAAAGTTGTCCTCCACCCAGGAAGCCACGTCGGACTAGAAGAACCGCAAGCCATAAAAAACATAATAAACGCTTTAAACCTTGTTTTAGATAGTGAAAAAGGTCCAATAATATGCCTAGAAACCATGGCTGGAAAAGGAACCGAAATAGGCAAAACATTCGAAGAAATAAAAGAAATAATAGATGGAATAAATCAAAAAAACAGAATAATGGTATGTCTAGACACCTGTCACATAAACGATGCTGGTTATAACCTAGAAGACCTAGAAAAGGTCTTAGAAGAATTTGATAACATAATTGGCCTAGAACGTTTAGCATGCCTTCACATCAACGACAGCAAAAACGAAATAGGAGCAAGAAAAGACCGACACGAAAACATCGGCTTTGGCAAAATAGGCTTTGAAAACATAATAAACATAATCTACCACCCAAAATTAAAAAACATTCCAAAAATCCTAGAAACACCCTACATTCCAGAAAAAGAAGGTGGAAAAGACCGCACCTATCCACCATATAAATTTGAAATCGAAATGATAAAATCAAAAAAATTCGATTCAAAATTACTAGAAAAAATTAGAAATTACTATAAATAATTTTTATACTTTGATTTATATAAATTATAAAGATTAATCACCTTATCAAAATTCTCTTCAGTCAAATTACTCCTAAGGGTTTCGATAACATAACTATCGTTACCTTTTAAAATGTCTAAATAATGTACTTTAATACAATCATATAACAAATTTAATTCATTTTTATTCAAAAAACAATTGTTTTTTTCAGCAAAATCGTTTATATTATTTATAGTCAATTTGTCAATATACTGTTTAATCAATTTATGCATAAATCCTCCTTTACATAAAGTATATGTAAATAACCAAAAAAAGATAAGAAAAGAGGTGATTTTTTTGAAAAGAAAAAAGAAAAATAATGAACTAAAATCAATGATAAAAGGCCCATTAATCAAAAGACATAAACAACTTCATCTAAAAAGCACAAGACGCGAAAACAAAGACGTCAAAGCCGAAATAGAAAAAAGATACAACATCTTAACCATCCTCATAATGGTTCTAATCATAATTTTAATGAGTGGCTTGTTTTCTGTACAAATAGTAAAAAACGATTACTATAAAAATGAAATAGAAACCCTAACCCAAAAAACCGTAGATGGTCCATCCGCCCCAAGAGGAAGAATTTATGATAGAAATGGCAACCTAATAGTAGACAACACCGCCAAAAAAGTTATATATTACCAAAAACCATCAGGTATAACCACAAAAAAAGAAATGAAAATAGCCTATAAACTAGCCACCATGATTTCTCTAGACTATTCATCACTAACAGATTACGACTTCAAATCATTTTGGGTAAAAAACAACAAAGAAGCCGCCAAAGCCAAAATAACCAATGAAGAATGGGAAAAACTAAAACAAAGAAAAATCACCGTTGATGATATAGAAAAACTAAAAATAGAAAGAGTTACCGAAGAAGATCTATCAATATACACAGAAGATGACAAAAAAGCAGCTTACATATATTTCCTTATGAATAACGGTTACTCATACGCCGAAAAAACCATCAAAGATACAGACGTAACCGACGAAGAATATGCAAGAGTATCAGAAAACCTTAGTAGACTAAATGGTGTAAACACCAAACTAGACTGGGATAGAACCTATCCATATGGAGATATCTTTAAAACAATACTAGGTAACGTTTCAACAAGCAAAAGCGGAATACCAAAAGAACTAAAAGAACATTATCTAAAAAAAGGATATAGCCTAAACGATAGAGTAGGTATAAGTTACCTAGAATACCAATATGAAGACATATTAAAAGGAAAGAAAAACAAATACCAAGTTTCAGATGACGGAACATATACTTTATTAAAAGAAGGTAAAAGAGGAAAAGATATCATCTTAACAATCGATATAAACCTTCAAAAAGCCCTAGAAGAAATTCTAACCGAAGAAGTATTAAAAACAAAAAAAGAAACTAACACCGAATACTATAATAGGTCATTTGCCATAATATCAGATCCAAACACCGGAGAAATATTAGCAATGGCTGGAAAACAAGTAAAAGAAGAAAACAACGAACTAAAAGTATACGACTACACCCCAGGCATCCTAACATCCCCAGTAGTAGTAGGATCAGCCATCAAAGGAGCAAGTCAAATAGTTGGTTATAACACAGGAGCCCTAAAAATAGGTGAGTATAGACAAGATACATGTGTAAAAATAGCCGCCACACCAGAAAAATGTTCATGGAAAAGACTAGGTAAACTAAATGACATCTCCGCCCTCGCTTATTCATCAAACACGTACCAGTTCTACACCGCTATTAAAGTCGGAAATGGTAATTACAAATACAATAAACCATTAACAGTAGACAAACAAGCCTTCGATACATACAGATCAACCTTCGAACAATTTGGACTAGGTGTCAAAACCGGAATAGATTTACCAGTAGAAAGTTTGGGATATAAAGGTTCAAAAACAACAGCCGGATATCTATTAGACTTTTCAATAGGACAGTATGACACATACACCCCAATCCAATTATCACAGTATATAAACACCATCGCCAATGGAGGCACTAGAATGCAACCATACCTATATAAAGGACTTTATGATAGTTCATCAAAAATAAAAAATGAAACAAAACCAAAAGAACTAAATAAAGTAGATACCAAATCAGAATATATGGATAGAGTTCACCAAGGATTCGAAGCCGTAATGAACTATGGTACCGGAGTAGGCTACATAAGCAAAGAATATAAACCAGCCGGCAAAACCGGAACAAGCCAAAGTTTCATAGACACAGATGGAGATGGAGTAGTCGATAAAGAAACCATAACAACAACCTTTGTTGCCTATGCTCCAAGTGATAATCCTAAAGTAACATTCACAATAATTTCCCCAGATGTATCAAGAAGTGACGGTAGAAGTAGCTACCAATCTTCAATAAATAAACGATTAGCAGACTCAATTTCCAAAAAATACTTTGAAATTTACAAATAAAATGATATAATGTAAGTAACTTTGTAAAGAAGGAGGGATATTTATGGCAAAAAAAGGAGAAGCAAGAGAAAATATCACACTTGCTTGCACAGTATGTAAAAATGAAAATTATCGTGTTGAAAAAAACAAAAGAAACACTCCAGAACGTTTAGAATTAAAAAAATATTGTAAAAAATGCAATAAAACAACAGTTCATAAAGAAAAAAAATAGTAGGGAGATGATTTTGTGATTAATATTAATGATATTAAAAATGGTATGACTGTCATAGTTGATGGCAACGTTTGTCAAATCATTGAATTTTTACACGTTAAGCCTGGTAAGGGTCCCGCATTTGTAAGAACAAAACTTAAAAACTTAAGAACAGGAGCAACCGTAGAACACACATTCAATACTAACATCAAACTTGAAAAAGCAAATATTGAAAAAACATCAATGCAGTTTTTATACGAAAATGCAGGAAGTTGTAACTTCATGAATATGGAAACATATGAACAAATTGAACTTACAAAAGAACAATTAGGAGAAAACGCTAAGTTTTTAAAAGAAGGAATTAATGTTGACCTATCATTCTATAAAGGTGAACTACTAGGTGTGATTTTACCTGAAAAAATAAGCTACACAGTTACCCAAACTGAACCAGCTGTTAAAGGAAACACCGCAACAAATGCCACAAAAGAGGCAACCCTAGAAAACGGTCTTACAGTAAAAGTTCCATTATTCATAAACGAAGGCGAAACAATCGTCATTTCAACAAAAGATGGAAAATACGACTCAAGGGCTTAATTTTTAAAGAATAAAAAGAGGTGGAAATATGTTAGAAAGAAATAGATTTTTAGCTATAAAAAATCTAGCTAAAGACATTAGAAGTGAAAATGAAAAACTATTTAAAGCATTAGAAAAAGAAACAGTAGAAGACGCCGTTAAAGAAAAAGACGAATTCATCGAATCAGTAATTGACAACATGGAAATCGCCTTTAGTGATGGGGAACAAGGCAAAGAAGAAAAACAAATCTTCCGTGCCAATATCTTAATACCAAACGATGCCGATTTCTTCGAAACCTATTCAAAAGACAAAAACATTCGTAACCTAATGAATAAATATGCTGTTAGTATCGAAGATATCATGAGTAAAATAACCGAACTAAACATATATGGTAAATATATAGACTCATTTGAAGAAACAGAAGAACCAGAAGATGTAGAAGAAATAGAAGAAAACGAAGATTTTGTTAACGAAATGGTAAACCTATCATCAAAAGATGCCGAAAGCTTGCTTGACGAAATAGAAGATCTATCTAACGTTATGGAAGAATTGAACATAAAAGTAGAAGATAATAAAGACACATTAAGCCCAGAAATCTTAGATGAAAAAGAAGAAAAAGATGAAACACCATCAGAAGAAATCATAGAACCTAGTGATATGGTTTTAGACGATGAATTCGAAGATATCACCAACGCTGTATCAGGATTTGTAGATGAATACTCTAAAGTACAAGAAAAATTAGACAATGCAAAATCACAAATCAAAAAATTTGAAAGTGACAAAGCAACCTACGAAGAAAAAATAAGTACATTAGAAACAGAAATACAAACCCTTAGAAAAAACAATTTGGAAAGCGTAAATGCTCTTAATGCTGCTCGTGAATTGCAAAATAGTTTAAAAAATGAAAACATTACCTTAAAAGAACAAATAAAAGTAATGGAAAGAAAAATAAAACAAACATCAGTACTTCTTAAGAAAATTTATAACAGTATTCCAAAAAAACAAAATTAAGTCTAGCCCGTTTCAGGGCTTTTTTTCTACACAAAATAAAAAAACATAATAACCCCTTGACAAACATAAAATTAATATGTATAATTGATAAAGAAATGAAAAAGGAAAGCAGAAGTATCCACTTCTCACCCGATTGCCATAGCAATGGGTCAATGCCAAGTAAGTCTTTTTAGGCATGGTTAAAGTGGATACATTGTATTCACTTTTTGATTTATTAAAACATTTGGAGGTGTCGAGTATCGCAAGTAAAAATAAAGATTTGTTTATCAATGAACAAATTAGAGCAAAAGAAGTAATGGTCATAGGGCCAAATGGAGAACAATTAGGAGTAAAAAGAATAAAAGATGCCCTAACACTCGCAAACTATGCAGGGTTTGACTTAGTTCTTATGAATCCAAAAGGAACTCCACCAGTATGCAAAATCATGGATTATAACCGTTACAAATATGAAACCAAAAAAAGGTTAAAAGAAAACATGAAGAAACAAAGAGAAACCAATCTAGAAATGAAAGAATATAGATTATCAGTTTCAATAGATATCCATGACTTTAATACTAGAGTTAACAACGCCACAAAATACCTAAAAAAAGGACATAAAGTTAAACTATCAATCCGTTTTAGAGGTAGAGAAATGGCACATACAAACTTAGGTAAAGAAGTATTACTTCGTTTTGCACAGGCTGTTAAGGACGATGCACAAATCGAAGTGCAGCCTAAATTAGAGGGACGATTCATGACAATGATACTCGCTCCAATCAAAGAAAAATAGGAGGAAAGAAAATGGCTAACAAAGTAAAAAACAAAACTCATAAAGGGTTATCAAAAGTTGTTAGAAAAAGAAAAGGTGGATCTTATAAATTTCAACCAGCTAACAAAAACCATAAACTAACTCATAAGAGTAATGCATCAAGAAGAAGAAGACATCAAACATCAGAAATGCATAACACAGATATAAAAAGAGTAAAAGATATACTAAAATAATAAAGGAGGACAAATAATATGGCAAGAGTTAAAGGTGGTACAATCAGTCGTGCCCGTCATAAAAAAGCATTAAAACAAGCAAAAGGTTATTTTGGAAGCAAACACAAACTATACAAAACTGCAAAAGAACAAGTAAGACATTCATTAATGTATGCTTATAGAGATAGAAGACAAAAGAAAAGAGATTTCAGAAAATTATGGATTACAAGAATCAATGCTGCTTGTAGACAAAACGAAATTTCATATTCAAAATTCATAAACGGTTTATCAAAAGCAGGAATCGAAATCAATAGAAAAATGTTATCAGAAATCGCAATTGACGATCCAAAAGCATTTTCAAACCTAGTAGCAACAGCAAAAAGTGCCCTAGAAGGAAAAGAAATAAAAATCGTTAAAGAAGAAAAGAAAGAAACTTCTAAAAAAGAAGCTCCTAAAAAAGAAACAAAAGAAGAAAAAACAGATATCTCTAAATTAACCGTTGCAGAACTTAAAAAAATAGCCAAAGAAAAAAAGATAGAAGGATATTCTACCATGAAAAAGGCTGAACTAATTGACGCTTTAAAATAAGCGTTTTTTCTTTACAAAAAAAGCATAACACAAATAATTACACCTTTATAAATTATGGCAACAACATCTTAACTTTACCCTTAGTTTTATAATGTAAAACGCGATTACTATCATCAAGACTAAAAGAAGCCTCATCACCATCATTATCTATTTTATAAGAAGGAATATCCTTATCGAAATGAATAGTCAAATCATCAGTTTGAAAAACTGAAAAACAATCTCCATATCTTTTTAAATCAATATCATTATGATAAAAATCATTTACCATTTTAAAAAGCAATTTAGAAGAAATAGAATTAATAAGTAATACCTCAAACTTCCCATCATCTAACTTCGCATTTTTATATACATTAACACCACCAAAGCCTTTAGAATTCGAAATAGCCCCCAAAAGACAAGGAACCGTTTTTTTACTTCCATTACTCTCATAAGTAACCTGATAACTAGGAATACCATTTTTAAAAGAGTCAATAATAGAAGGAATAGCCGCCATTCCATAACCAGCTTTACCAAACATCTTTTTTAACTTACTTGGAGTATTATAAGGAATATGCGTAAAAGCTCCAAAACAAGAAACATAGCCAAAAACCTCATCATTTACGCAAACAACATCTAAATCCTTCACCTTACCACTTAAAATTAAATCAAAGCTTTCAGTAACACTAGCCTTATCAAGCCCAAAATTCTGTTTAGTATCATTTGCCGTACCAGTAGAAATATGACTATATAAAGCCACTTGCTCATCATCAAAACCTTTAAGAGCCTCACCCAAAGTTCCATCGCCCCCCATAGTTAAAATCAGATTGCTAGGAACATTCTCATCCCTAACAAGACCAACAACATGACCAGCCTTTTCACTTTGACATAATTTAGGTCTTAATCCTTTTTCCAAACATCTATTAGATAATAACCTAAGATAATCAGGCTTAAATCCAGTTGATATTGGATTATATATAATACTGCACGTTTTTAAATCATTCATAAACATCACACCTCGAAGTTATATTATACTATTTTTGCTAAACTTTGACAAATTTTAAATGGAATATGGTATAATTAATATTAGGAGATGAAATTATATGTATAAAAATAAAAATATATTTGTTCTTGGAATGGGGAAAAGTGGTTGTGCTGTAAGTCGCCTTTTAAGTAAAGATAATCACATCTTACTAACAGACATAAAATGTGACGATTATGATTTAATCAAAGAATTAGAAAAACAAAACATAAACGTTGCCATCACCAAAGAGCAAGATAAACTCCTTAATGAAAGTGTAGACATTTTAATAAAAAATCCGGGCATTCGTGCCGATAATAAAGTAGTTGTAAAAGCCAAAAAACTAGGCATACCCGTTATAAACGAAGTAGAAGTTGCCTACAACTTACTTCCAAAAGGCGTTAAAATAGTAGGAATAACCGGATCTAACGGTAAAACAACAACCACCAGTATCACCTACGAAATATTAAAACAAGCATCCCTTCCAGTCCATTTAGGCGGAAACATAGGAATACCAGTGAGCTCATTAATAGGCAAAGTAAAAGAAAATGATATTTTAGTTTTAGAAATATCAAGCCACCAACTAGTAGACCTAAAGAACTTCAAAACAGACATAAGTGTATTAACAAACTTTAGCGAAGTTCATCTAGATATGTTCGGAACATACGATAACTACAAAAATAACAAACTAAGAATCTTTAACCATCACACAAATAAAGATATAGCCATACTAAACGGAAAAGATAAAGATCTTGTATCCCTAACCAAAAACATTCCTTCAACCAAACTTTACTTCTCAAGTGAAAACAAAGCCGACTGTTATATAAAGGATAGTAAAATATACTACAAAGAAAATCCCGTATGTGAACTAAATGACATCAGAATAAAAGGAATGCACAATTATGAAAATGTTATGTGTGCAATCACCGTAGCCAAACAGTTTAACATATCAAACGAAATAATCAAAGAAGCCCTAGACAACTTCGGCGGAGTAGAACACCGTATGGAATTTGTAAGAAGAATAAACGAAAGAGAATTCTATAACGATTCTAAAGCAACCAATAACAAATCAACAATCGTTGCCCTCTCATCCTTTACAAATCCAGTAATACTAATATTAGGAGGATTAGATAGAGGACAATCATTCGATGAATTAGACGGTCACATGGACTATGTTAAACATGTAATCTGTTATGGCCAAACCAAAGAAAAAATCGAAAAGTACTGCACAAAAAGAAACATAGACGTAACAAAAGTTGATAACCTAGAAGAAGCTACAAGACTAGCTTACAATATATCAAAAGAACATGAAACAATACTATTAAGTCCTGCCTGTGCAAGCTGGGATCAATATAAATCCTTCGAAGACCGTGGTAATGAATTTAAAAAAATAGTAGAAGGACTATAACATGAAAGATTTATACATAGACTTTGATGGAGTCATCGTAAACACCATAGATATTACTTATCAAATAGCCAAAGAAAGAGGCATAAAAAATGATTATAAAAGCTATCTAGAATTTTACAAAAACCTAAACTGGAAAGAAATACTAAACAAAAGTACACCAATTAACGATAGCTTTAACAAAATACAAAAAATAATCCAAACAAATAAATTCAACACATCAATTTTAACCCACATCACCTCACTAGAAGAAGGAAAAGAAAAAGTAAAACTTATAAGAAAACATCTAAAAGACATAAACATCATCTTAGTCCCTAAACAAATATCAAAAACAGATATGGTAAAAACCAAAAACTCTATTTTAATAGATGATTATCCAAACAACCTAAAAGAATGGGAAGAAAAAGGTGGATATGGAATAAAATTTGACTTAGATAAAGACGGTAAAGGATTCCCAGTTATAGATGAATTAGATGAAATCATAAATATGTTTGACTAAATCACTTTACACATTTTTAAACAAAAAAACAATTTTATATATCACATAAAAAAAATATATGATATAATTATATCAGGGTAAAAAACCTAAAAAATAAGAGGAGGTACATTATGAATAAAAACGTTATGATAGGTGGGCTTTTAGCAGTAGTACTAGCTATGGCAGTAGGTTATGCCGCATTTAGTACACAATTAAACATTAATGGTACAGCAAATATTACAGGTAGTTGGCATGTAGGATTCGATACTACAAAAACAACAGCTGTAGCTGGAACAGCAGGATTACAAGGAGCAACAGCACCAACAGGAACAATTGCTTTTACAAACGATCAAACAGCAACATTAAATGCTAAATTAAATCAACCAGGAGACAAAGTTGTATTTACAATGACCGTAAAAAATACCGGAAGTCTAAAAGCAAAACTTAGCACACCTACACTTGCTGTAACAACCGCTAACGACAAAATTACATTTACAGTAGGAACACTAGGTTCAACTTCATTAGCTGCAAACACTGGTACAACTACATTCACAGTAACAGCAACATTCAATAGTAGTGCAACAAGCGCAACTGGATCAGAAACAGCTAGTGCAACAGTATCATTAAACGCAACACAAGACACATCTGCCTAATAACAAAGATTATCAAAAAAAGATAATCTTTTATTTTCTTTATTTAAATCACGTTTGTCTTTAAGGAGTATCTCCAATATCTTTTAAGTTTATTATAATTAAGACACATTTTGGTCAAATGCAAAGGTAAGTGCAACTTTGAATAAGTAAATGCAACTAATATCTAAAAATATTGGGTATAAAGTGATATTAAATATAAATTTTATTAATGATAGAATTTATATTTAAACTGTTGATAATCAAGGATTAAAAATAAATTATTATAATTACCCTTGATTTTTCAATATAAACTAGACATCGGGTCAAAAAAATGATAATATATAACCTGTAACCGTCATTTATAAATTTAGGTACTCAAAAAGAGGATGCCTTTGTAAAATTTTTTTTGAATTTCAAAGTGCAACCTTAGTTCTTGTAATATCCTAAATTTGTTGATGGTGCAGTAATCCCTAATGATTATTTTAATAGGGATTTGGATAAATTAATTTCGTTGGGATCAATTTCCTTAATCACGAGCTTATCTATGGTATCTTTTCCATAGATTGTACTGAATATATCATTGGGTGAGAGATAGTTCAGTTTTTTTCTTTTATAAGAATTAATATGTAACATAACTAAGTCGCGGATATTAAAGAAACATAAAAATATTTTTATGATTTTGTCAAATATGGTGGAAATTTATTATTAAATACACGAATTTGACAAACAGTAAAAAAAGTGTATAATAAACACTGTTTTTTTAAAAAGGAGGAAGAAAATGGATATCAGCAGAAGAGAATTTGTTAAAAATTTGACTTTATTTGGTGCCGGCATTGCACTCGCAGGAAGTATGTCTTTAAGTATGACGGGGTGTGCAGAATCAAAGAAGGTGGAAAACGGAAAGTATATTTGTTTAAAAAAATATGATGAAGATACTATATTAGGTTATATCTATGAAGGATATATAGATTTAGGAAATGGCAAAAATAATGTTGTCACTCTTCACATGAATGATGGGGAATCTATAAAAAATCTTAATCAAACATTATATATGAAAATAGAAGATGAAGATATTAAAGAGATTGAACAATATTTTGATGGAGAAGCCCATGATGATGTATGGAAAGTTATATACAGAGAAAATGGTGAATTTAAAACATTATATTGTGATGAATTTGAACATTGTGTTGATAATAATGATGAAAATCAAAGACATGTATATACTTTTTATAAAGACAAAATAGTTGTTAAAAATATGATTTATGAAGATGATTTTCTATTGATAGGAAATGGTATGAGACCATATTTGGACCCATATACAACAAGCAATTATGGTACCGAAGATAAAACAACTCAAATAGTTAAGAAAAAAACATTTACAAATTAAGATATTACTTTGTAAATGGATTTCAAATTTTAAATATTTAAGAAAATATAAGGTTCTTTATTAAGTAGTGTTGGTGGCAAACAAGACTAATGATAAATAACCTAAATTTTAGAAAGCCAAAAATTGACTTTCTTTTATTATTTATGTAGAACTTTTAGTTATGAATATGCTTTAATAGAAATTAAAAGCCCCCCTAATAAGCATAAATCTAACTTTTATTGTTTAAATTTTTTATAACCATAGTGTCCTTAATCTGTTTTATTAATTTTTTAGTACCTTCTTAGGCCCTGTTTGAATATTCATAATCACCCACATTGTAAATATACTTTTTTATATATGAAAAAACATCTTTGTTTTTACCCTAAATAACACTCTTAAAAAAATTCTTATTTCTTATCGACTGCATTTTAATAAGCAATTTTTAATGCATTATTGGTATTTAACTATATTATATTGAGACATTTATTTTCTCAAAAATTTTTCTTTTATTTTTTTATTTAAATCACGTTTGTCTTTAAGGAGTATCTCCAATATCTTTTAAGTTTATTATAATTAAGACACATTTTTTCTTTAAAAACCCTAAAATACTAGATATTTATAGGTAAAAATGGTATAATTGTAACTAGCTTGGAGATGAGGCTATGTTAGTACTTGCAAAAGCTGTTATGGCCATAATGCTTGGTTTTGTCACAACCGTAATCTTTGGCTACTTTGTCGTCAAATGGTTAAAAAGAGAAAAACTAGGGCAAAACGTAAGTAGAACACTTGGCAAACGGCACGAAAAAAAACAAGGAACCCCAACAATGGGGGGAATAATGTTCATAATTCCAGTCATCTTAATCATGATTGGGCTTATATTAGCTGGTAAAATAGAATTTACAGCCAATCTGTTTATTATATTATTCGTATTTACAGCCTATGCTATATTAGGTTATGTTGACGATTACCTAGTCGTCCGGATGCATAATAATAAAGGATTATCAATATTTTCAAAATTACTAGTCCAACTAGTCATTGCTTTAGTATTTTTCTACATCTACCTAAGCAGTGGAAATGATCCTGTTTTAGACATCCATACACTGGGCATAAAAATAGATATGGGATGGCTATATGGTATCTTCCTATTATTTGTCCTAGTTGGAAGCAGTAACGCGGTCAACATAACCGACGGACTAGACGGACTGGCCGGAGGATTATCCGCCATAGCATTCCTAGCATTTGGTATTATCAGTTGGGGATCTAACTGGATATCAGGAAATGAAGAAATGGCCATATTCTGTTTTATTCTAACAGGAGCCTTAATCGGATTTTTAGTTTATAATTGTCACCCAGCAAAAGTATTCATGGGTGATACAGGATCCTTATCTCTAGGAGCTGCACTAGGTAGCGTAGCTATAATCACAAACCACGAAATAACCTTAGTTGTAGTAGCAGGAGTATTCATACTAGAAACCCTAAGCGTTATCATACAACTAATTGCCATAAAAAAATTTCACACAAAAGTATTTTTAATGGCACCACTTCATCACCACTTCGAAAAACTAGGTTGGTCTGAAACCGACATCGTCCGCTTATTTTGGTCAGTTGGACTAATGCTAAGCATGGCCGCCATCGGATTTGGTGTATGGATTTAAAAGAAGGAGGAGTTTTAAATGAGTAAAACAAAAGAAATAGAAATCAAAGTAGAAGGAAAACAGTGGGAAGAGGCAAAAGACAAAGCCTATAAAAAAGCATCAAGCAAAGTTACAATCGATGGGTTTAGAAAAGGAAAAGCCCCAAAAGACGTATTCTTAAAAAAATATGGAGAAGAATCACTATGGGCAGATGCCGCCGACGAAGTAATCGATGCATCATACATGAAAATGCTTAAAGACAATGCCGACATATTAGAAGATATAGTCGCAAAACCAGACATTGCCTTAGAAAAGATAGATGAAAAAGGCGTAGAATTTAAATTCATCTTAACCCTAAAACCAGACGTAAAATTAGGACAATATAAAAACTTAGACGTCAAAAAAGCCAAAGCTGAAGTTACCGAAGAAGAAATAGCTAAAGTAATCGACAACATGCGTGAAAGATATGCTGAAAACGTTCTAAAAGAAGGAACTATCGAAAATGGAGACATCGCCATTATAGACTTTGAAGGATTCGTCGATGAAAAAGCCTTCGAAGGAGGCAAAGCCGAAAACTATGCCTTAACAATAGGTAGCGGTTCATTTATCCCAGGCTTCGAAGAACAATTAATCGGTCTAAAAGAAGGAGACGAAAAAGACGTAAATGTAACCTTCCCAAAAGACTACCATGCAGAAGAACTAAAAGGTAAAAAAGCAACATTCAAAGTAAAAGTACACGAAGTAAAAGAAATAAAAGTGCCAGAATTAGATAAAGAATTCTTTGAAGATTTAGGCATGGAAGGCGTAGATACCAAAGAAAAACTAGAAGCTAGTATTTCAGAAAACATCCTATCACATAAAGAGGCAGAATTAGAAAACAAATACATGGATGATTTATTTGAACAAGCAGCCAAAGATGTAGAAGTAGATATCCCAGACGTAATGATTAAAGAAGAAATAGATCGTATGCTAAAGAACTTCGAAGAACACATGAAATCACAAGGAATGTCATTAGACTTATACTATCAAATGACTGGCCAAAAAGAAGAAGACTTACGCACCCAAATGAAAGAAGAAGCAACAAAAAGAGTAACATATAGACTAATGTTAGAAGAAATCGCCAAAGAAGAAAAAATCGAAATAACAACCGAAGAAGCCGAAAAAGAAGCAGAAAACTATGCTAAAAAATACGAAATGAAAAAAGAAGAATTCCTTAAACTATTTGGTGGTCTAGACATGGTTAAATATGACATGAAAATGCGTAAAGCAATCGAAATCATCAAAGGAGAAGAAAAATAATCATAAAGGTTATTTTTTCTTTTATTTTTAAAAATAAAATGGTATAATCTAAATAAGATAGGAGAAAAATATGAAAAATGGATTTACACTAATAGAACTATTAGGCGTTATAGCCTTACTAGCCATTATAACCGCCATCACCGTACCAAACATTCAAGATACCATAAATAGTTCAAAACAAAAAACACTACAGCAACAAAAAAACACCATAGTATCAGCCTCAAAAAGATGGGTGGCTGATAACAACACAAAACTAAACAAAAGCACATGCTATCTTTCAATTACCAAACTTCAAACAGAAGGATACCTAACAAGCAACAAAGAAATAAAAGATCCAACAAATAATAAAAAAATGACAGGATGCGTCAAAATAAGTTATGATAGTACATATAAACAATATTCATATAGTTACACAAACACTTGTAGTACATCTTGCTAATCACAAAAAGAATAAAACATTCGAAAAGAAACGGTCATAACCATTACACTACACCATTCACAGATAGTTTCCACATACTTGACCAGTGCAAACATACATTAAAAAAATATATTGCCAAACTAATAGTTCAAATAATCATCACCATAACCAACTACCTATTAAGCAAAATAATTGTATTCAAAAAGAAATAACTATTTACAAGTCCCATTATATATGATATAGTTTTATTAATTGACGAAGAAAAATAACAGTAGTTATTAAAAGTTAATCAAAGAAAGCTAGTGGCCGATGTAAACTAGTATTAACCTTAATAACCAATTACATATTTGGAGTCAAATCGGTAAGATACCGTTATAAACTAAAAGAGCGCTAAGAAGTAAGGTGGTACCGCGGGTTAGCTCGTCCTTACACATTTTAAAGGGCGCTTTTTGCATTCTAAAAGGAGGAAACAATGATAAAAAGAATAATATTTGATATAGACGATACCCTAATAGAAAACAAACCATCATTCGCCCTAACATACAAAAACCTCTTCAACGATAAATCAGAAAAAAAAGCCCAAGAACTATATGACATATTAGAATATTACGAAACAAAAGAAAACATATATGATGAAAATAAAATGCTTACACTAATAAACACCAAACTAAACACAAACTACGACATAACATTCATCAAAAAACTAAACGAAGAAATCAGCCAAAAATGGATAAACAAAGATAATAGTATAATTGACACAATAAAATACCTATCACAAAAATACGAACTATATGCCCTTACCAATTGGTTCACCAAAACCCAAGAAAAACGCCTAGAAAACTCAGAATTACTTAAATATTTCAAAAAAGTAATAGGAACAGACAAAGTAAAAATAAAACCAAACAGGGAACCTTTTGAAGAAGCAAGCGAAAACCAAAAAATAGAAGAATGCTTATTCATAGGAGATAACCCCAAAAAAGACCTAGATACCCCATACAAAATGGGCGCCCAAGTAATACTTTTAGACAAAAGAGGAAAATACAAAGTCACCTACAAAAAAATAACACAAATAAAAGAACTGAAAGATATACTATAGGAGGACAAAATGGAAATAGGAAAATATATAGATAGTACAAACCTAAAAATGGACGCCACAAGCAAAGACATCACAAAACTTTGTAAAGACGCCATAGAATATAACTTTGAATCAGTATGCATAAGCCCTTGCTACATCCCACTAGCCAAAGAACTACTCAAAAACACAAACATAAACGTAACCACAACAGTAGGCTTCCCACTAGGTGCAAACACCCCAAAAACAAAAGAATTTGAAGCCATAGAAGCCATAGAACTAGGCGCCGATGAAATAGACATGGTTATAAACATAGGAGCCCTAAAAGAAAAAGACTACGATTACGTCAAAAAAGAAATAGAAACAATAAGAGACGCCATCGAAGGAAAATGTTTAAAAGTAATAATCGAAACATCCCTGCTAACCGAAAAAGAAATAATAAAAATGACAGAAATATGTAACGAAACCTTCGTAAACTTCATAAAAACATCAACAGGATTTGGAAAAAGAGGAGCCACCAAACAAGACATAGAACTAATAAATAAACATAAAAATGAAATATTAGAAATAAAAGCCTCAGGAGGCATAAAAACCTATGAACAAATGAACGAATTAATAAAAAGCGGTGCAAGTAGAATCGGAACCTCAAACGCCGTAGAAATAGTAACACATATAAAAAAGGAGGAAAAATAATGAAACTATATGACGAATTAAAATGGCGCGGATTAATAAAAGACGAAGCCGGAGTAGACCTAGAAGAAAAAATAAATAGTGGTAACCTAACATTTTATTGGGGAACAGATCCCTCAGCCGACAGCCTTCACGTAGGACATCTTTCAAGCATGCTAACCGCCAAAAGATTACAAATGCATGGACATAAACCTATACTATTAGTAGGAGGAGCCACAGGCATGATAGGGGACCCAAGACCAACAACCGAAAGAGCCATGATAACCAAAGAAGCCGTAGAAAAAAACTACAATGCCCTATACAAACAAATAAAAAACCTATTTGGTTACGAAATGGTTAATAACTACGACTGGTCAAAAGAAATAAACTTCATAGACTTCCTAAGAGATTACGGAAAATACTTCAACATAAACTACATGCTAGACAAAGACATAATAAAAAGAAGACTAGATAGCGGAATCACCTACACAGAATTCTCATACATGATAATGCAAGCCCTAGACTTCCTATACCTATTTGAAAACAAAAACTGTCAAATGCAAGTGTGTGGATCAGACCAATGGGGAAACGTAACCGCAGGAATAGACCTAATTAGGAAAAAAACAGGCAAAGAAGCCTACGCCTTTACCATGCCATTAATAACAACAAAAGACGGCAAAAAAATAGGCAAAAGCGAAGGAAACGCCGTATGGCTTGACATAAACAAAACATCAGCCTACGAAATGTACCAGTACTTCCTAAACGCCGAAGACGAAATGGTAATATCATACCTAAAAGTATACACCTTCCTAGCCAAAGAAGAAATAGAAAAAATAGAAAAAGAACAAACCGCCCACCCAGAAACAAGAATAGCCCAAAAAACCCTAGCCAAAGAAGTAGTAACCTTCCTACACGGAAACGAAGAAGCAGAAAAAGCCATAAAAATAAGTGAAGCCCTATTCCAAGGAAAAATAAAAGACCTAACAAAAGAAGAAATAGAACTAGGATTCAAAGGCGTCCCAACCACCATAGTAAAAACAAACCAAAACATCATCGACTTCCTAACCGAAAGCCAAATAACAAAAAGCAAAAGAGAAGCAAGAGAATTCGTAAAAGCCGGAAGCATAACCATAAATGACACCAAAATAAAAGACGAAAACTTTATCGTAAATAAAAACCTATCCATAGATGGAATATTCGTAATCAAAAGAGGAAAGAAAAAATACTTCATAGGAAAAACAAATGATTAAAGAAAAGAAAACAGGACAACTAATAGTCATATCTGCCCCAAGCGGAGCCGGAAAAGGAACAATCATCAAACATCTACTAGAAAAAGACAAAAACCTATGGCTTTCAGTATCAACCACATCAAGACAAATCAGAAAAAACGATAAAGAAGGAGTAACCTATAACTTCGTAACCAAAAAAGAATTCGAAGAAAAAATAAACCAAAACTACTTCCTAGAATATGCAGAATATGCCGGAAATTATTATGGAACACCAAAAAAACACATCAAAGAAAAACTAGAAAAAGGAATCGACGTCATACTAGAAATAGAAATAATAGGAGCCGCCAACATCAAAAAATTAGTACCCGAAGCCCTATTCATATTCATCATGCCACCATCACTAAAAACACTAATAAAAAGACTAAAAGCAAGAGGAACCGACAGCAACGAAAAAATAATCGAAAGATTCAAAACCGCCTATAAAGAAATAAACGAAGTAACAAAATATAACTACGTAGTCGTAAACGACGACATAGAAATCGCCACAGATAAAGTATTATCAATAATAAAAGCCGAAAAATGTAGAGTAGATAGAATAGAAGAAGTATACCTAGACACCAAAGAAGAAGAAATACACGAAATTCTAATAGACAATAAAACCTTCAATAATGAAGGAATAACAAATAAAATAAATTAAACTCGTTAAAAAACGAGTTTTTTCAATAAAAATTAACGTATAACATCGTGTTTTACGTTTTTATTATTACCAAAATTATAACATATAA
>CAVKYE010000008.1:0-51692 GCA_963660615.1 Vescimonas coprocola | reverse complement strand
ACCTCCATTCTAAAAGAGGACTTCTCATCCTCTCTATATATATGGTACGATAAAACTTTCGCATTTCCTTTTTTTTAAAGTAAAAAAACAATAAAGTATTTTAAGAAAAAATACACCCGCAAAATACCATTTTTAAACAAAAAAAGAAGACATAAGTCCTCTTTACTTAACAGTCATCTCAATTCGGTTACCACGGTCGTAATTAATCTTAAAACTATAGCTTTTACCATCAATATCCGCCTTCACATCATCAAGGCTTCTATTTAACTTCTCCGTAAACTCATAAATATCAGTTATATTAGAAGTAGTTGTAATATATATAACATACTTACCTTTAGGAATATCCGAAATATCAATATTCTTATCATACCAAGCTCTAGTCTTATCTAAATTATCACTTTCAGGTAAAATAGCCGAATAATTACCATCAGTTATACTGCCCAAATCCTTAGTATAAGTATCAAACGTTTCCATATTCTCAAAAATAATTTTACGAGACACATTCGCGCTAGTTCCTAAGTTAGCCCCATAAGAATATGACATACCACGAAGATGTAATTTACCTTCAGTAGTAAATTCAAAATTAACATACTTATCAAACTGATTATAATAAGAAGAAGCATTTTTAGAAGCAAGCTTTTTATTACGAACAACAAGTTCAACTGGACTATTATCATAACTATAATTACTCCTAATTATAACATTCTTAGAAGAAGAAGAAAAACTACCATCTTGCGTCTTATTAAGTTTATTACTAATAACACTCTTAGAATAATAATCCTCACTAGAAGACACAATATACATCTTATAATTACCCTCCGGCAAAGCACTCAAATCGACATCAAGCATATACCAAGAATAAGTATAATCCTTACCATCAAAACTATAAATAGGTTTAGTCATCAAAGACTTATCAGTAACCCTAGTAGCATCCTGCTCACTAATCTCACCCGTCTCCACATTTTCAAACAAAACCTTATAAGAAATATTGGTGTCCAAAGTATTATTAATGCCTAAAATAGTATTATAACCTTTAATTTCTAACTTACCAGAAACATTTTTAATATAATCTAAATAACTAATACCTTCAGTTTCCTTAAGTTCCTTTTGAATAACACTTACTTTAATCGTCTTGGTAACCTCTTGTCCAGCCTTATCAGCCACACTATAAGTAACCTCATAATCACCAATAGTATCCGTCTTAACATCATTTTTAACAACCTTTATAGAAGAAGTAATATCACCATCTTCCCTATCAGAAACCTTAACACCCTCAAGTTCATCAAAAGAATGATTTAAATAAACAGTCTTATCAGTAGCCTCAATCACCGGTTTCTCATTTAAAACAACCTTAACATTAATGATTTTACTAGTACTCTTGCCTTCTTTATTAGTAACCGTATAAGTAACCTTATATGTACCTAAAGAGTTAGTATCAACCGTCTCACTATAAGTAACATTTCCAGTTAAATCACCAGAATCATCACTCGCACTAACACCTTCCATATAATTAAAATCAGTATACTGACTAACTTCTTTATCAGAAGCATTAATAATAGGATTTGACGAACCTTTAACCGTGATCTTAACATCCTTACTAAAAGAAAAATTACTATTATCAGTTACCGTATAAGTCACCGTATAAACACCAGCTTTAGAGGTATCAACCGTTCCACTATATTTAATGCTACTAGTTAAATTACCATCCTCATTATCATACGCACTAACGCCTTCCATATAATTAAAACTAGAATTAAGCAAAATAGTCTTATCAGAAGCATTAATAGTAGGCTGACTATTACTGACATTCAAGTCACTTTTCTTAACATATCCAAACGAAGATGAAGTACTGTCCGCATACACCTTATAATAATCTCCAACTTTATCAAGCACTGTCATCGGAACATTATAAACCTTAAAAGAAGAATTAGAATTTTGAATAGTATATAAAACCTTACTACCAGATGAATCACTATAAACCAAAACATTAGATTTACCAAATTTCGTAACCCCAATCGTATTAGCATTATAATCACGAAGATTGTTTTTCTTATCAGTTATAAAAGCGTTACTAGCCTGCTTTTCACCCCAAAGCGGATCAGAAGCATACTTAACATTTCTTCCACTTCCCTTATTACCAGAATGTGTACCAAAATAATACTTAGCCGAAGCAATCATATAACTAGAAAGTCCATTTTTCGCATAATCCATAATCGAATCACGAACAGAAGCATAACTATAAGCACAAGAATAAGGACAACTATCAGAAGCACCATAACCAAAAACATTATTTTTATTTTTAGCAATATCACTTGTTCCGCTCGCACTTTCATTCTTAGCCGTCGCAAACGCTGACAAAGCATTCATCCCATACTCTTTTTCAGCTTCCTTAAAATACTTACCTTGCCCGTAAAGTTTAGAAGAAGTATTAGTAATCTGACTATCAAGTTCACTAGCCGTAACCCGCGAAACCGACTTACTAGGCAAATACAAATAATAAGCATAATTAGGATTAGAAGCATTAATACTCCTAGAATAATTATTATCACGGTAATCATCAAGCATACTAGTTAAACTATTATACAAATAAATACCACCATCAAAACTATAATAATGAACCCCTTCAGTCAAATAACTAGGCGTTGGACCCAAATTAGTAAAATTATCAGTATAACTAGTGCCATTATGATAAGCATAACGATGAAGCAAATTACCAGTACTATAACGATAATAATAAGTATTCAAACTATTACCAGAAACCTCATAAAGCCAGCTTCCAGAAGCCACCCAGCCTTCCTTGCCATTATAATTGATTTTATACCACGTATATCCCCCACTCGCCGTTTTCTCTGTATAACTAAAAACCGCATTAGAACAAGTAATAGTTCCAATAGAACTAGAGGATGTAGAAGCAGAAGATCTCAAACGAAGGCCACTTGCTGTAATATTAACAGCATTAGAACCAAGCAAACTAATAGGAATAATTGTTCCCGCATTAATATCAACCCAGCCCTTAAAACCATTAAGCATAATCTGTACTCTACTCTCATTAGAATCAATAAAAGCCGCATCAGTCATCGAAGATGGATTAGTATAAGTATAAGCCGTAAAGTCAGAAGCATTTTGATACAAATTTACCGTTCCCGTATTAGGATAAAATTGAAAAATCGCATATCTAGAATTAATAATCTTACCATTTTTATAAATAGACGCTACACTAGTACTAGTAGAATTCTGCGAATTCATAACCTTCAAAGCTTCACTATAAGAACTATAAGTTCCAACCGTCTTATTATTAGTAGAATTAGACACCATAACAACCGAATAACTAGAAGATGCCTTAACTTCATAACTAGGTATAAAAAGAGGAACAACAATAAGCAAAGTCAAAAATAAATAAAAAACTTTCCCAAAAAACTTACTCATCATATCCCTCCTATTCTTACACTAATTATAACATTTTTTGACAAAAAAGTACACAAAGGAAAAAGTACAAATACACCCTTTGACAAAAAAAATGTAAATTTGACAAATACCATAAATAAATATATAATAACCCACATATAAAAAGGAGGACCAATATGAAAATTTCAAACCTAAAAATAAACGAAAAAACATTAAAAAAATTTAAAAAAGAACAAATGACCTGCAAAATATCAGGAACAATAGGCATACTAGCCCCAATCATATCCTATAGCACATACATAACATCACCATCAGATGTCACCCTAACTGCCTGCACACTTAGCAACTTCGGCGTATTAATTGCAGCCCTATCATACCAAAAATATAAAGAAACACAAAAAGAAAAAGAGAATTATGAAAAAGCCATAAGAGTTTTAGAAATAAATGGTCTACAAAAAAATGATATAGTTCAAAATGAAGAATGGCACCCAACCGGAGATTTTAAAGAATTCGAAGTAGGCACTCACATGATTAAAACAGATGGCGAAAATAAAGAAGGATACATTCCTTACCCAAAATTAGATACTTTTTTAATAAACGAAGTACCCGTAGTTGCTCTTGAATACAAAAATGATGAGTTAGAAATGTCAACATATCCCTTTAGCGGAGTTCCGTTAGAAAAATCAAAAACCATGATAAAAAAATAATATTTTATATAGGTGGTATCAATGAAAAAACAAATATATAAATTTTTAAATAAAAATAGCAAAACAATAAAAAACATATCAAAAAAATTTGGAACCGAAAAACAAGCAAACGATCTAACCGAAAGCCTACTAGATGAAAAAAACTTTCTTCCAAATACCCTTACCTTATCAAGAATCCCCATGATACCAGTAATATATGCCTCAATACTAACTGCAAACCCAATAATAATAGGCTCACTGATAACACTAACAGCCGCAACCGACGCCCTAGACGGACTAGCTGCTAGACACATAACCAAAAATCCCAATCCAGGAGGTGCCCTATTAGACTGCGTAACAGATAAAATCTTCAGCATGGCACTTATAATACCCGCAGTCATCATAAACCCCATTTTAATAATAAATGCCTCACTAGAAGGAATAATTGCCCTAGTAAACAAAAAAGCCACAAAAAAAGGAAGCGAACAAAAAAGCACTCATTTGGGCAAAATAAAAATGTGGCCATTATCCCTAATAACCGCCCTAACATACATAAACATCCCATTAAATAGCCCATTAATAACCACCATAATCACATCAGGTGCCATACTAACATCCACGCTTGAAATTACCAACATATTCGAATATAAAAAACAAGAAAAAAATTATCTAAAAAATAAAACTTCAAACAATAGAAAAAAAGAAGAAGAAAAGATAATCAAAGAAGAAAAAATACTTTCAAGAAGACAAAAAATAGAAGAATTAAAAGAACTTAAAAAAAGCTTACAAGAAGAACAAAAACCTCAAAAAGAAAAAATAAAAATATACAAAAAAATGTAACCTAGTTACACTTTTTTTAATTCCCAAATAAATTAAGATTAAAAGTCATAAACAAAATTGCTAAAATATAAATAACATACAAAATAATTCCATTAACCATTTCAAACTTTGTGGACTTATACTTAATACCTAAAGCCATAGTTGCAAGCACACCACCAATAAGGCCACCAATATGAGCCCAATTATCAATACCACTTATCATAAAACCAAGCATCAAATTAAGCAAAATAAGCGGAATAATCTGTGACTTAACAACAGTCTCCAAATAAACACGATAATGGTATCCAAAATACAAAAGTGAACCCATAAGTCCAAAAATAGCCCCAGATGCTCCAATACTATAACCATTACTCATGAATATAGAAAGAACACTTCCAGCAATACCACTAAGCAAATAAACCGCTAAATATTTTCCCTTTCCAAGAAAACTCTCAAGCTGCATACCAATGATATATAAAGCATAACAGTTAAACACCAAATGAAATATATTAGCATGTAAAAACATACCTGTAAACAAACGATAAAACTCACCATTCAAAACCCCCGTGCGATTAACCGCAAAAGGACCCACCAAATTAAATATATACATCAAAACATACATGACAATATTAATACCAATTAAACACCAAGTAATAACCGGCTTTTTCCTTGAAAAAACTTCTTCATTCATACGTGCCACTCCTTCATTTTTTTTACTTACCTCTTCAGTAACCTTCATAAAAAGATCAAAACCCTTCTCCGGAAGTCTTACCTTATCAGCAATATTTGGAAAAGAAGAATTAAGAATCTTATTATCAAAAACATCCTTTTCATCCTTGACAAAAACCATAGAAATATTAGGAACATCCTCATACTTATCAAGGTGAACATTATCCCCTAAATTAGTAAAAATACTCAAACCCCTAATGTTCAAAGACATCGTCTTTCTCTTAATAGCCTTCATAAGCTGTTTCGTCTTAACAATATCAGATTCAAACTGTATATCATTATGAATATACCCAGAGACAATACGAACAACTTTATAATTCTCATCTAAATTTTCAAGCCAAATTTCATTAGACACTCCATGAACAATTACTGGAGTATAATTCATATCAGTCACAAAATATCTAAGCAACTTCATCACAAGTTCATCAGAACTGCCATTTTCAAGCGACATCTGCATAAATATACCTCCTATTCAAACATCTTCATAACATTTAAAAATTCCAAAGGAATTTCACTATCAAACTGCATATACTCACCCGTCCTAGGATGAACAAACCCAAGTTCCTTAGCATGTAAACATTGACCAGAATCATCAATCAAATCATGCCTTCCATAAACAGGATCATTAACCACTGGATGGCCAATATAATTCATATGCACCCTAATTTGATGAGTTCTTCCCGTCTCAAGCCTAAGTTCAATCAAAGTCGCATTTTTAAACCTTTTCAAAACCTTAAAATGCGTAATAGCAGCCTTACCAGAAGCAACCACCGCCATCTTCTTCCTATCTTTAGGATCCCTTCCAATAGGAGCATCAATTAAACCAGTGTCATTATTAATAACTCCCCAAACAAGAGCTACATACTTTCTATAAGTCTTCTTAGCCGCAAGTTCACTTGCCAAAACCTCATGTGCTTTATTATTCTTGGCTACCATAATTAGACCCGTCGTATAAGCATCAATCCTATGGACAATTCCTGGCCTAAACTCTCCATTATTATTACTAAGCTTACTGTGGTACAAAAGCCCATTAACAAGCGTACCATGATAATTACCAGGAGCCGGATGAACAACCACGCCATTAGCCTTATTAACCACAATTACATCATCATCTTCATAAATAATATCTAAATCCATCTTCTCAGGTAAAACATCCATACTTTCATTCACATGATTCACACTGACCACATCATTAATTTTAACTAAGTATCCACTCTTAACCGCATCGCCATTCACAAAAACTTCATTATTTTTAATCATTTTACTTATCTGACTACGACTTTCACCCATCTCCTCAGATAAAAAAACATCCAAACGAATACCGTCTTTATTTACTTTGTACTCCATTATTTTCTCCTTTATAAATCATAATAATAATCAAAACAATTGAAACCACAATTGATATATCCGCAAAATTAAACACCGGATAATTAAAACCAAAAAGACTAAAATCCAAATAGTCAATCACATATCCGTGAACAACTCTATCAACCAAATTGCCCAAAATACCACCAATCAAAACACCCAAAATAATCTTCTCAAAATTTAGTAAATTTTTACCCTTTATTAAAAAGAAATAAATTAAATTCAAAGCAAAAATAGAAACCAATATAAGAAAAATAGTATTAGAATCAAATAAACTAAAAGCTGCTCCAGTATTTTTAAGCATTGTAATAGAAAAGAAATTATCAATCAAAACAACCTCATCACCAAAATCAAAATTAAAAATCAAAATATTTTTAATAACCTGATCAATAAGTGTAATAACAAAAGCAACAATAAAAATTTTCTTCATCAAGAATCACCTCTAGTATTATAACAGAAAATAAAAAAAAAAGATAGACGCATCTATCCCTAATCAAAAATTTTATAACCTTGCATAATTAGATGTTGCCTCAATATCTTTGTACTTTTCTAATTGCTTAGCCTTCGCAAACACAAGCACCCTATTTGCCTCATTAACCTTATCTGGCCCGAAATAAGGACAAGTAAATAAACAAACAATCTTATCACCATATTCTGGCATAGCATCAGCACTAACAACATTATTAATATCAGAATCAGCCAAAATAGTATTCATCTTCGTTTGAAAATCCGCTTCACTACTAAAATTGCCAGTCCAATTTATAATATCAGTAGCATCATACACAGAAGAAGCAAAAATATCCATCTCATAATGACCGTATTCATCATAATATTCAAAAGAAGGAGCCATTTTATAATTTTCCTCCGCATTATTAGCCGCACTAGGATTTACCGTATTAGCATAATCAGCCACTTTTCCAAACATAGAATCAGGCACTGAATTACTACCAACAATATTATGACCATATATAAAAGTGAAATCATCAGAAAGTCCCTCAGAATTACGGAAATCCTTAAAAATAGTACCAAGTTTACTATCAGAGCCATCAACATTATGCTGTAATCCATAATTATTATCTTCAAACTGACAAACAGGCAAAATTCCACCATTACTAGCAAACAAAGTATCACTCTTTAAGTAAGCCTTAGTATTGCCCTCATATTCAAAAGGACTAACCCCATAATAATCTTCCGAAGCCTGATGATCATTTACATATTCCAAAGTATTCTCATTAGCACGACTATGTTGCTCACTAACCTGATTATCATATGCCGAATGAACACCAACAAATGTCCCAGCTATAAGAATACAAATAAAAACCTTAGAAAGTTTTCTAAAAATCTTGCCCTTGGTTTTTAACTTCTTAGGAGACTTAACCGTTTTTAAATTATAACGGCTCATATCAAAATCCAAAGAAGCATCATTCAAGTCAGAAGAAACTAAAGGCTTTTTAGTATTGCTAGATAAATCATTAACTTTAGAACTATCATCTGCCCTTTCAAAAGCCTGATTAACTGAATCAACAGCCATTTTCTTGCTTGATTCTTCCACCGCTTTTGAAACATTTTCATTTGTTACTAAACCATAAGCACGTTTTATCATAGAAGCATCCATTTTTGCCCCATCTTTATCAAAAGCCAAAATCTTAACCTTTTTATCCGAAGGAGTAATTTTAATATCATACCCTAAATTGCGTAAACGAATAAGACTGTTACAAAAAAGTAAATTTTTCAAATAAGAATTCACATCATTCCCATACGCCTTATCAAAAACTCTAAATACCTCTCTATCAATTAAAATATTATCCTTACCATCAAAAACATAATAATTTCCCTTATCATAAAATAAATCCATAAACTATTTCCCCATCCAATCTAAAATATCTGAAGAAGGCATATAACCAGTTTTTTTCTCATGACTTCCATCCTTCTTAAAATAAATAAGCGTAGGAACACTCATGATTCCAAACCTTTTAGCCAAATCCATATTTTCATCAATATCAACCTTAACAACCAAAATCTTATCACTCACACTTTCAAGCACAGGTGCAAGCATCCTGCAAGGACCACACCAAGTCGCGTAAAAATCCACCAAAACTTCCTTATCTTTAATTACCTCATCAAAATTACCTTCATTATAATGTATTATTTCCATATTCTATTCCTCCTCATACTTTTTTATAATATCCAAAGCCCCATCAATGTGCAGTTTATCACTATCTACTAACTTTCTTACCGTAGATGGTTTAACCACATCATATTTCAAAAACAAATCCAAAGTCTCCAAATTAAATTCATTACTACTATTAGTATTCTTATACTTATCACTTAAAGAAGCAAACTCTAAAGAAACATTCATCATCTTATCCGCAAAAATATTCAAAATAGGCGTCTTTTCCAAAATAGGTTTTTGAAACTTAGAATCCTTAACAATATCCAAATTAGAAAAATTAGGCAAAGCAAGAACATATAAAACAATAAATACAATAATATAATTCTTAATAATTCCTAAAACCGCTCCTAATATTTTAGATGGAATCCCAAGAATAATCGTAAACGATAAAATTTTCTCAAAAATACTCGTTGTTAAACTTAAAACCTTTAAAACAATTATCAAAATACTAAAAACAAGTAAAAAAGCAATCATCTCATACACCGCAATATTCAAAACCGAAACCCCTTTAATAAGACCCCAAAAATCAAAAAATGGCATAAAAGACATCAAAAACTCACTAACTGGATTTTTTAAAATAAAAGCCAAAATAACTACAACAAAATAACCTACAAGACTAACCAAACTTCTAGTAAAACCCTGTTTAAATCCAATTAATCCCCCAAATAAAATAAATATAACAATTAATAAATCAATCATAATAAAACAATTCACCTCTTCAAACATTATATTACATTTAAAAAGAAAAATAAAGCCCTATTGTTAGATTTAAAGAAATGTGCTAGAATAATAACGGTGATAAAAATGAAACAAAAAGCAAAATCCATAACACTAAAAGTATCAGAAAACACAAAACAAAAAATGATTGAATACTTTAGTGATAAAAAAAGAGAAAAAACCCCTCCATACGCCATTTTTCAAGCCGATGAAGCAGATACCGTAGTTACCCTATATGAATCAGGAAAAGCCCTATTTCAAGGCATTAGTGCTGATATAGACGCAAATATGTGGTCCCAAATGGAAAAACATTTAAACCCAGACAAAAAACTCGAAATAAAAGACTCCAAAGAAAAAAAAGAAAAAAATAAAACCACAAACCTAGATCTTTATAACTGCTCATCAATAGGCTCAGATGAAGTTGGAACTGGAGACTACTTTGGACCTGTAGTTGTAACCGCTACTTACGTAACAAAAGAAAACATTCCGTTTTTAGAAAACCTTGGTGTAAAAGATTCAAAAAAATTAACCGACGAACACATATTAAAAGTAGTACCCCAAATAATCAAAAAAATCCCCTACTCAAGCATGATCTTAAGTAATGACGAATACAATAGAAAATATAGTACACACATCAACATGAACACCATCAAAGCCGTTCTTCACAACAACGTCCTACTAGATTTAACAAAAAAATACAAAAACTACGACTATATAGTTGTAGACCAGTTTACCCCAGAAAAAACCTACTACAACTACTTAAAAGAAAGAAAAGAAATCCAAAAAAATATAACTTTCCAAACCAAAGCCGAAGACAAATGTCTATCAGTTGCTTGTGCATCTTTAATAAGTAGATATATTCTAATAAAAGAATTCGAAAAACTTTCAAAACAAATGAGTGTAACTTTACCAAAAGGAGCTGGATCCAAAGTAGATGAAATTGGTGCCAAAATAGCCAAAGTTCATGGAATTGAAATATTAAACCAAATAGCCAAATGTAATTTTAAAAATACCGAAAAAATAAAAGAACTAGTTAAAAACTAGTTTTTTTAGTAAAAAAAATCTAAAGGTGGACTGAAACGATTAAAACCCTATCTCCTAGGTGGGCATCACATTATACACATTAGGATCCTCACTTAAAAAGCAAGTATTCAACACCGTATACAAATTAGATTCCCTATCGTTTACGCGTAGGTTTTACATACAAGTCCTATCCTTTAGACAATTATATTATAACATACATTTCATCCATTTCAAACAACTTCACTCCAAGTAAACAAAAAGAGACTATTTAGTCTCAATATGTAATTCTTTAAGTTGACCCAAAGAAACATAATTAGGAGCTTCCGTAAGAAGACAAGAAGCACTAGTCGTCTTAGGAAAAGCAATAACATTCCTAATATTATCAGTTCCACATAAAATCATCGTAAGCCTCTCAAGACCAATTGCAAGACCACCATGAGGAGGAGCGCCAAAAGATAAAGCCTTAATCAAAAATCCAAACTTATCCATAGCCTCTTCCATCGTAAATCCTAAAGCCTTAAGAACCTTCTCTTGAACCATAGGTTCGTGAATCCTAATACTTCCGCCACCTACTTCATAACCATTTAAAACAATATCATAAGCACGAGCTAAAGCATGTTCCTTATCATCTAAATTATCAATATCTTTAGGATGAGTAAACGGATGATGACAAGCAATATATCTTCCCTCTTCCTCACTATACTCAAACATTGGAAAATCAGTAACCCAAAGAAAATTATACTTATCTGAAGAAATAAGTCCTAAATCATTACCTAACTTAACCCTTAAAGCGCCTAAAGAATTCTTAACAATCTTATAATCACCAGCCACAATTAAAACCAAATCATTATTATCTAGTTTTAAATCAGAAATAAGTTTATTACCTGTTTTTTCATCAACAAACTTCGCAATACTGCCACTAAAACCATCATCAAACTTAAGGAAAGCAAGAGCTGAAGCCTTATAAGTCTTAACAAAATCAGTAAGTTTATCAATATCCTTACGTGAATATGTAGAAGCCGCATTCTTAACTACTAAAGCATTAATAATGCCATTACCTTCTATAACATTCTTAAACACCGTAAATTCAGTATCCTTAAAAATTGACGTAATATCACAAATAAGCATCTCAAAACGAGTATCAGGCTTATCAGAACCATATAACTCCATCGCTTTTTCATAAGTCATTCTAGGAAGAGGAAGTGGTATATCAATCCCTTTAACATCCTTAAAAATTTTAGCCATAAGTCCTTCGGTAAGACCCATAACATCATCCTCATTAACAAAACTCATCTCTAAATCTATTTGTGTAAACTCAGGCTGTCTGTCAGCTCTCAAATCCTCATCTCTAAAACATCTCGCAATTTGATAATATTTTTCAAAACCACTCATCATAAGTAATTGTTTAAATAACTGAGGTGACTGTGGTAAAGCATAAAACATATCCCTATTAACCCTAGAAGGAACCAAATAATCCCTAGCCCCCTCAGGCGTACTTTTACACAAAATAGGCGTCTCCATTTCAATAAACTCCAAAGAATTTAAATATTCCCTTGCACTTTGCATAATCTGATGCTTAACAATTAAATTATTCTTAAGTTCATCCCTTCTAAGATCCAAATAACGATACTTAAGACGAGTCTCCTCCAAAGCCGTAACATTATTTAAATCAAAAGGTAAATCTAAACATCTATTTAAAATTTTCATAGAAGAAACATTAACCTCAATATCCCCAGTTTTCAAATTAGAGTTAGCCTTTTCTCTTTTTAAAACCTCACCAGTAACACTAATAACATCTTCATTTTTTAAAGTAAGAGCTTCTTTATAAACAGAACTATCAGGACTAATAACAAGTTGAATAATTCCACTACGATCACGCAAATCAACAAAAACAAGACCACCTAAATCTCTTTTTTTATTAACCCATCCAGATAAAGTAACAACCTCACCAACATTTTTAATATTAAAACTAGTATTATTAACCTTCATAAATTTCACCTAACTTCTCATCAAGGAAAGAAACAACATCATCCAACTTAAGTTTGTATTCTTCCTTAGTCTCATTATTCTTAACCGTTAAAATCTTATTCTTAACTTCCTCTTCACCAATAATAGCAATAAACTTACTACCAAGCCTATCCGCACTCTTAAAATTATTCTTAACATTTCTATCCATAAAATCCATATCAACATTAAAACCATTCATTCGTAAACTATTAACTAAACTAATAGCTTCACTCTTAAAATCCCCCATCGTAAATACATATACATCCAAATTATTCTTTTCACAAATATTTATCTTTTCCGCCTCTAAAGCAAGTAATAACCTTTCAATTCCAATAGCAAAACCAACACCAGGTGTCTTAGGACCACCTAAAGTCTCAACAAGACCATTATATCTTCCCCCAGCACCTAAAACATTTTGACTACCAAAACCATTAATAGAAGCCTCAACCTCAAATACCGTATGAGTATAATAATCAAGCCCCCTAACTAAGTTAGGATTAACCGTATACTCTATTTCCATCGCATCTAAATATTCAAGAACCAAAGAAAAATGTTTCTTACTAACCTCATTTAAATAATCAGTAATCTTAGGAGCACTTTTCATAATAGCCTTATCACCATCTACTTTACAATCTAAAATACGTAAAGGATTCTTCTCATATCTACTTTTACAATCATCACACAAATCATCCAAATAAGGCTTAAAATAATCAAGCAAAGCCTTTCTGTAAGCCATTCTACTTTCATTATCACCCAAACTATTAATATTAACCTTAACATTCTTAAGACCAAGTAAGCCAAAGAAATTAACAATAATACTAATAACTTCCGCATCCATCAAAGCATCCTCACAGCCAAAAGCCTCAACACCAAACTGAATAAACTGTCTATTTCTTCCAGATTGTGGTCTTTCATACCTAAACATAGGTCCAAAATACCAAGCCTTATAAGGCTTAGATAAAGTATATAACTTATTTTCAATAAAACTACGAACAACCCCAGCAGTTCCTTCAGGACGTAAAGTAAGATTCCTATCTCCCCTATCCTTAAAATCATAAGTTTCCTTACTAACTATATCCGTAGTTTCACCAACACCCCTATGAAATAACTCACTAGACTCAAAAATAGGCGTTTGAATATAATTATAATTATACCTTTCCATCAAAGACTTAATAACCTTCTCTAAATACAATATTTTAAAAGAATCATCTCCATAAATATCATAAGTCCCTTTAGGCTTTTGTAACATAAAATCACTCCTCATTCTATTAAAAATTATATTAATTTTCAAAGAAAAAGTCAAGTAAACCACTTGACTTATCTACTTTTTGCTTGAACCTTTTCACCAATGACATCAATTGCCTCAATTATGCCAGCTTCGACAAATTCATCATATTTAGAAAGTAATTCTTCATCAGTAAAATCATTATACACATCTACACTATCATCTTGTTCCTTAATAGCATCTCTAACCCTTGCAATCTTCTGAGCCTTAATTTTCTCATCATACAAAGAAAGCAATTCTTCATCAGTGTATGTATCCATCATTTTCTCATCTCTGCCTTCATAATGTTTTTCAGCGTCTTTTCTAGCACTCGCAATCTTTTGAGACTCAATTCCTCTTTGATTAATTTCATTAATAGCGTTTTTACGACGAATCTCATCTTGCTTTTTTCTTTCTTTTCTTCGTTCATTTTCTTTATTTTCTAAAATTCGATTATCAATATTCATAAAATCCTTAGCCAACCTAAGTTTCCTTTCAAATTCCTCAGGAAGTTTAAATTCAGTAGAATCAACAAGTTCAGCCTCAAGCATATCAACACTAGCTCTAGCTCTTGCAACATATTCATCATATGATTCCGTTAATCCAGATGCTTTCATATTAGCCTCATAATCTTCTCTAGAAGCCAAAAGCGGTTTTACACTCTTCTCAAAATATTCATCAAGTTTTCCTTTTTTCCATTCATTAAACATTTGATTTTTTTGACGTTTAAGCTCATCATATCTATCACGTGAATCACTAAGTTCATTATAATATTTATCTCCAGAATCAGTTTTTTCACTATTCAAAGAGTCACTAGAAGAATTTTCTAAAGATTCTTTTTCAACATTCTCTTTAGTTTCATCCTTAATTTCAGGATTATTTTCAACATTCTCTTTAGTTTCATCCTTAATTTCAGGATTATTTTCAGCAATCATTTCATCCATTTTTCTTCTAGCAATTTCTTTAGTTTCATTCCTAATTTCAGGATTATTTAAAGCATTTTCTAAAATTTCCTTTGCCCTATCAGAAACCTCAACATTAGCATAATCGCTAACATTTTCATCAAAATTACTAGTAAATTTATTTTTACGTGCATCTTTATATTTTGCCATAACATATTCAATAAATTGAACATTTTCAAACGGAGAAATTTTGCCTCTTTGAACAAGGGTTGGAAGTGCAAAAGCAATATTATGTTTAAATGCTTGCTCATATTCCCTATTATAAAGTTCTTCATCAAATTTTCCAGCATCATTAATTCCAAATGTTAAAGGTCCATCCAAAGTTTTCTCATCAATCATTCTTTGTTCAATTTCTTTAAATCTAGCATCTGTCATAACATTATAATGGTCATCATCCAAAGAAGGTTCTTCCTTGGTTTCGAAAGAAGAATTATTTTCACTATCTTTTTCATCCATAGTATTAGAAGTGGTAATAGTTTCATTATTCAATTGAGACTCAAGATCATCCTGTAAATCTGCCCCAAGAACATCTTCAACCTCGTAGCCATCATCTTTCACACCATATATTTCGTTAAGAATAGCATCATACATCTTAGCATAATCCATATCGTCCTGAGCATATTTCATATTGTTTTCCAAATCAACAGAAGGTTCTAATTTTTCTTTTGAAACTTTTTCTTCAGCCCGATTAAACTTATATTCCATAATAGCATCAGCTACTTTATATAACCATTTTCTTTTATTTTTCTTTTTAAAAACATATTCTTTATCACCAACAATGAGAACTTTTTTAATGCCACTGTCTTCTTTTTTCTTTCGCAAAAAAGGCCTAAAAAACGAAATTTTATTAATGTTTTTTTCAGTACCCTTATACATAGAGTCTTTTTTAAAAGCCGCAGCCTGTTTTCTAAGTGCATTTAAAGCAACATCAATTTCGCTCACAGAAGGTAAAAGTTCAAAAGAACCATTCACTTCTATTTTTTCAAGTTTACCTGTAAAATCATTAACTATTTTTGCAGAACTAGAAAGAATATTAGAAGCCATCTCAGATGTTTTAATATCATCATAATATTCCTCATATGTATCATCTTTTAACTTACTATCTTTATATTCAGCTTGGATTATATAATATTGTTCACCCCAAAGTTCTTTTTTTTCTGCATCACTAACCCTGCTAATTTCTTCTTCTTTTATCTTAAATTGTTGAACAATTTTTTGAACTTCCGCACCAAGTGCTTTACTTTCTTCTTGAAGTTCAGCAATCTTTCTATAGTAAGTAAGATATTCACGTTGTTTTTCAATACTTTCATATATATTGCCGTATGTATCACATTCATCATTTTCATCTTTAGCATTCACTTGCGAAAGAATATCCTTACACTCTTTTTCACTTTTCAAAGCCTTTATTTGAAACTTCTCAATTATATCTGAAATATTTTCACTTCTAGCAATAATTTTTGAAAGACGTTTCAAAGCATCTTTACGTATCAAAGCATCTTTACGTTTCAAAGCCTCTTCTTTTGTCATACCTAAATTATCATTCATGTCATTTTACCCCTTTCAAAGTTTGAAGTTAACCCGTGTTAACTTCAAAACTTTTTTATCTAGTTAAATATTCATTCATCTTTTGTTCCATAATTTCTGAAAGATTTTCAACAATAACCTTTCTATCAGTATTTCTATCAACACTCATATTACTAGAAATAGGAGCATTAGCAGGAACTGTTAATTCATTACGCTTGCGTTTTTTATTAGCAAGGTAAGCAAGCGCACCACCAATAGCAAGTCCACCTAGAACATAATCAATTGGCATTTCGTCACCTGTTTTTGGCAACTCCGAACCACTTTGTTGTTCTTGAACTACAGAATTTTCTGAAGTTGGTTCAGGTTCTGGTGTAGGTTCTGGTTCAGGCTCAGGAGTTGGTTCAGGTTCAGGATCTGGTGTTGGTTCTGGTTCAGGTGTTGGTTCTGGTTCTACTGGTTTATAATCAGGAACATCTTCATCAATTGAAGGCAATTTTTCTTTAGTAACATCAAGAACAGTTGCTCCCTTATTTCCTTCACTTGTAAATGTATAACTGCCATCAGCATTTTTAACAACAGTTAATCCACCTCTTAAATTAGTATCTCCAGCTTCAAAATAAGTATTATCAAGTGTTATTTGTTCATCAGGGTGTGCTGCATTCCAATCAGCAATCAAAGAATCTCTATTTGATGCATTAATCATGTTCTCGGTCCAGAAAGATATAGTACCATCACTATTACGTATAACAATTACTTTATCAGTAGTATCACCAGGAGAAACAACATAACTATCATTAGTGTCTAAATCCTTTGATTCATTAATATGTATCAAATCTTCTTCTTTAGTATGCCCCATAGTGCTTCCATTAGCAGCCATTCCTTCTTCAACTTTTGATTCAGTTTTTGTTTCCGTAGTTGTATTTTCTTCACTTTTTGTTTCTGAAGAACTTTCATCTATTTTTACAGTAGTATCCTCAGTAATAGGCGTTGTTTCACTATCAACAGGCACACCATCAACCTCATAAGCGTCATCTCCAGTTTTTACGATTGAATCATCTTTAGATTCAGTCGAAGCATCAATTGTAGTTTCTTGAGCATCTGTAGTAACCTCTTCACTAGCCGTTGCACTAGCAGTTTCTTGCGTACTAGCAGTTTCTTGCGTGCTAGCAGATGTATTTACTGCATTAGTAGTAGTTGAAGTACTCGCTGTATAATCACTAGTAACAGCAGGAGTACTATAAGTCTTACCACCATATGTTGCCTGAATAGGTTCATCTGCTATAGACTTTTCTTCACTAACTTGATAAGTCTTAGTATTAGTATCAGTGTTTTCGAGTGCTACAGCATTTGCATTTTCAGCCGCCATAGCGTGATTTGGTGATATTCCTAGCGCAGCAGTGAGTCCCACAGTAGCCAACCCTCCAAGAATTTCATTCCTATTTTTTTTAATAAATTTTAAAAATC
The DNA here is from genome assembly GCA_963660615.1 of Vescimonas coprocola. Classification (GTDB taxonomy): domain Bacteria; phylum Bacillota_I; class Bacilli_A; order RF39; family UBA660; genus Coprosoma. The sequence goes on along the minus strand of CAVKYE010000008.1, from coordinate 33,554 downwards.
TTGTAGATATATTTCCTTTCGCACGAAACCTTTCAAAGGCACTGCGAGAAGTAAAAATCTTCTTTGCTGAATTTTCCTTAATCAATTTCATAATTCATCTCTCCTTTTTAGTCTTTAAGATAACCTTAAAACTCTTTTTACAGGTTGATATACTATCACAAAAATAACATTTTGTCAAATTATAAACAAATATTCCTATCTACATATACATTATAACAGTTTTACAAACAAATAACAAATAAATAAGCAAAAAAAATAAGAAAAATACAGAACCTTTACAGTCCTGCATCAAATTAAACCTAATTGTGTGTTTTTCTACCTCTATACATAATGATTCCAACACCAACTGCAATAATAATTACTCCTCCAAGTACACTTGCAAAAATAATATTTGCACTAGTGTTAGGAACAACTACAACCTCAGGTGTATCACCACCAGTAATAGATAAATTAACACTTTTTTCTACTGAAACTTCATCATCATATAAAGCTGCAACCCTTTGATAAGCACTATCGCTTGGTTTGTAAATCTTAGCCTTTTGAATAGTTCCTTTAGCCGTAGTTTTAACCGTAATATTTAAAGTATCTTTAACTGCACTAGCAGGGATTACAACTTTAAATCTTTCAGAAGAGTTAAAAGTTGTCTTCTCGCTTCCATCTTCAGCTACAATCTTACTGCCATCTGGAGCACCAGTTAAACTAACATCATAAGTTTTGGCATTAACTACAGTTGCAGACATATAAGGTGATTCATAATTAGCTCCATCACTACTCAAACTAAATGATTTATCACTAGTAATAAGATCTATACTAGGTTTAGCCTGCGTATCTTTAGCACTTCTTGCTTTTTCAACCATAGGTTTAATATATCTAGAAACAAGTTCATAACTATCAGTTTCTTTAGTCGCATTCTTAAACTCAGAAGAAACCTTGCTTTCATTTACATACCACCAAATAGCAGCTTGGGTAATATATTTATCCCCTTCATCATTACCCATTATTTTCTTATTAGGATAACCGTTTTGAAGTAAATAAAGAAGTCCAGCATCTCCATCACCACTTAAAGTAGCTGTCTGTCCATTTACAAGTGGTTTTAAATCAACGTCCATACAGTAAACAGTCTTACCATCACTTGTTTCAAAAATAGTAAAACCATACTCATAATTAGTAACTAAATCAGAAAGCCTATCAGCCTTCTTAACCGAAATAGAACTAGGGGCTGAAGAAGCCATAGCATCATTAATACCAAAAGTAAGCGCTACCACAAACACCATACATAAAGATAAAACTTTAGCGTATTTCAAAATACTTTTCATAACATTTCACACCTTTCCAAAGATATAAGTAATATCCTCTAAAATTATTATAACACATATCTAAAAAAATACTAAAAAAAAATAAATAAAAAATGTAAAGAAAAAGACTAAGAATCAAATCTTAGCCCTTAAATAAGTTTTCTACCTCTACAAATAACTATTGAAGCACCACCTAAAATAGTAAGCATACCTAAAGCAATAGCCAAAGGTGAAACATTAGAACTTGTATTAGGAACAACAACCTCTTGTCCACATTCACTATTAAATGTAGCCTCATCTACAACATTACCATCTTTACCATAGTATTTATCATCAATAATTACACAAGTATTTAAACATTCATTTTCATAAGTCTTTTTATCAACTACGCTTCCATCTTTGCCATAGTATTTATCATTCTCTACCTGACAAGATTTCTTACATTCTTTTTCATAAGTAGACTTATCTACTTCATTACCTTTTTTACCATAGTATTTATTATCTTTGATTTCACAAACAGGATTACTCTTAGGTTTAACACTTAACTTAACACTATCTTTCAAAACAGTCTCATCATCATAAAGACCAACAACCCTTTGATAAGCACTATCACTAGTTTTATAAATCTTAGCCTTCTTAACTGTTCCAGTAGCACTTAAATTAACACTAATATTTACCTCTTTAGTAATTTCACTAGCAGGTACTCTTACCTTAAATCTTTCAGAAGAATTAAAAGTATTCTTAGTACTTCCATCCTCAGCTATAATAGAACCTTTACTAGTAGTAACACTATAAGTCTTAGCACCAACTAAAGCTGCAGAAATATAAGCAGACTCATAATACTTACCATCTTTACTTAAAGTCATAGTAGTACCATTATCAGTAACAGTCATACTTGGTTTAACCTGAGTATCCTTAGCGCTTCTAGCCTTTTCAACCATAGGTTTAATATACCTAGAAACAAGCTCATAACTATCAGTTTCTTTAGTAGCGTTCTTAAATTCATTAGATAATTTTCCTTCATTTACATACCACCAAATAGCAGCTTGGGTAATATATTTATCCCCTTCATCATTACCCATTATTTTCTTATTAGGATAACCGTTTTGAAGTAAATAAAGAAGTCCAGCATCTCCATCACCACTTAAAGTAGCTGTCTGTCCATTTACAAGTGGTTTTAAATCAACGTCCATACAGTAAACAGTCTTACCATCACTTGTTTCAAAAATAGTAAAACCATACTCATAATTAGTAACTAAATCAGAAAGTCTATCAGCTTTCTTAACCGTAATAGAACTAGGTGCTGATGCGGCAGAAACACTGCTAATACTTAAAGCACATACCATTACAAAAATCATACAAATAGAAAACATTTTAGTAAACTTTAAAATAACATTTTTCATAATAAATTCCCCCTTTTTCATTTGTATGGCTAGTATACTATCACTAAAACAAATTAATGTCAAGTTAAATAAACAAAAAAGTGAAAATAAAGTGAAAAAATAATACATTTTCAATAAAATCCAAAAATTCCTATATAAACTAATCATACTAATAAATAAGTTTTAACAAAAATTAAATATAATTCATCTATATAACTTAAAAAGCCTTTTCTTCCTAATCTTACCAATATCATCTTTAAAAAACTTAACAGAAGAAATAATAACAATCGCAAGAGGAAGAGAAATAATAATTCCCATAACTCCAAACATAATCCCAAAAGCAAACACCGATATAATAACCACCAAAGGATGAATGTTATTACTCTTTCCATAAACAAAAGGATTAATAACATAACCATCAATCGCTGAAAAAATCATAAAAACAAGGCATGTTTTAACAAACAAATCAGGACTAACTGTAAATGCCGTAAGCAAAGCAATAACATTAGTAATAATTCCACCAAAATAAGGAATCAAATTCATGCTTCCAGCCAAAGTGCCAAGTAATAATGCATCAGGATGACCAATAAGTAAATATAACCCATAGTACTCAAAAAATGAAATAAAAACAATCTTCATAAATCCAGATAAATAATTAGTCATTTCCTTGTCAAGCAAAAGCAAATATCTATATATTTTCTTATTTTTTTTAAGAAAATAACCACTAACATGTGCCTTAATTTTATCCATATCAATCAAAAAATAAATAGTAGCCGCAAAAATAATAAACACCTTTGAGATAATACTAAAAGAAAAACCAATAATATTAATCGCACCATTAGAAATATACTCACTTATTTTACTCAAAGCCTTGTTAAAAATAGACGAAAGCTGATCTTGAATAGTATTAAACTCCAAATTATATCTAAGGGTAATTTCTTTAAAAAAAGAAATGATTCCATCAAACAAATTAGTAAGTTCAAAAGTAAAAATCGGAACAATCAAATAAAGCAAAAAACCAAACAACAGAAAAAAGGAAAACAAAACTATAAAAATAGCAAGTTTCCTTGGAACATGCATCCTTTCAAGTCCTAAAACCAAAGGATTTAAAGAATATGCAATCACAAAAGCTATAAAAAAAGGTAGTAAAATTTCCAAAGAAACATTTACTACCCCAAGCCAAAAGCTCCTAGACTGATAAACCAAATAAATGATTAAAACAAACAAAACTACATTCAAAAGATGGTAATTAACTTTATTCATAAAATCACTTACTTTCTAAAAGAATTGTAACAGGTCCATCATTATTAATATTAACACACATATCTTCTCCAAAAACCCCAGTTTTAACAGAAATAAACTTACCTAATTTTTCATTAAAAATTTCATATAATTTTAAAGCCTCATTAGCCTTAAGAGACTTCATGTAATTAGGCCTATTACCTTTTCTAGTATCCGCATATAAAGTAAACTGCGAAATACTTAAAATCTCACCACCAACATCAAGTATTGATTTATTCATTATATTATTTTCATCTTCAAATATACGTAAATGAAGAACCTTTTTAACCAAATAATCAATATCATCTATACTATCACCGTAAGTAAAAGAAACAAAAAGAACAAGCCCAGAAGAAATAGATGAAACACACTTTCTGGAAATAGAAACACTAGAATTTAAAGACCTTTGAACTAAAATTCTCATTTAATAAGCCTTTCTACCGAAGAAACACCGCTAATCATACGAATATCATTCATAAACTTAACAAGTTCTTCCTTATTTTTAATCGTAACTCCCATATAAATAATCGTTCCATCATTTCCTTTATTATTAGTAACATTCTTAACCCCAATATTATTATTAGCAGCCTTAGAAACAACCTCAAGTAAAACATCCTTATCAAAATCAGTCGTCACAATAATATTAGTTAAAAACTTATCATTATTCTCATTCCAAGAAGCTGAAATAAGTCTTTCATTGCCATTAAACACATTAGGACAAACCATACGGTGAATAGTCACACCATTACCGCGTGTTATATAACCAACAATACGATCTCCAGGCACTGGATGACAACAAGACGCTAAATTTATCTTAACATCACTTGTCCCCGCAATATTAATAGCCGAAGATTTAAAAGACGTTTTATTACCAAGTTTATTAGCCTTAGAAAGCATCCTCTCCTCAAGAGAAACATCCTCTTTATAACCCGCATCAATAACATAACTAGCCTTCATTTTTCCAGAACCAATATTAGAATAAATCTCATTTAAAGATCCAAGCTTAACATTCCCTAAAATCTTAGATAATATACCATCATCTTCAAGTTCCTTCATACTAATATTACGTTTTTTAAGCTCCTTATTAAATAACTCCTCACCATTTTTAATATTTTCATCCTTCAAATTACGTGAAAAGAAATTTTTAATCTTATTACGAGCCTGCGTTGTCTTAACAATATTAAGCCACTCACGAGATGGCCCCTTAGAAGCATTACTAGTAATAACCTTAATCACATCATTATTTTTAAGTTCATAATCAAGAGGAACCATATTAGAATTAACCAAAGCACCAGTCATAAGATCCCCAACCTTAGTATGGACCTTATAAGCAAAATCGATTGGCGTAGAACCATTAGGAAGTTCAATAACATCACCCTTTGGTGTAAATACATAAATTGTATTCTTTAAAATATCCTCCTTAACGCTCTTTACAAATTCGTAAGGATTTTCTTCATTCTCCTTAAGTTCCATAATTGATTTAAAAAACTGTAACTTTTGCTCCATATCAGACTGAATAGCCACCTTACTACTGCCATGTTCTTTATAAGACCAGTGAGATGCAATACCATTTTCTGCTACCGCATCCATCTCATAAGTACGAATCTGTATCTCATATAACTGTCCATCAACTCCAAAAACCGTCGTATGAAGAGATTGATACATGTTAGTTTTTGGCATCGCAATATAATCCTTAAAACGATTTGGTTTTGGCTTAAACTTGGAATGAATAATACCAAGAACCTGATAACACTCAGATTCCGTATCTACAAAAACTCTTAAAGCAAGCAAATCATAAATGTCGCTAAAACGTTTACCCTTATCAAGTTTCTTATAAATACTATAAATACTCTTACTTCTGCCCTTAATCTCATGCTTAATATTATGTTTATCCAAAAGTTCACTTACACTTCCAATCATCCTTGCAACCGAAGCATCCCTTTCCGTCTTTGTTGCATTAAGTCTCTCAACAATATCATAATACTCATCAGGTTTCAAATAACGAAGAGAAAGTTCCTCAAGCTCACTTTTCAAATTATTCATACCAAGCCTATGAGCAATAGGCGTTAAAATATCCAAAGTCTCCTTAGAAGTTTCCTTTTGTTTCCTTTCACTCAAAACATAAAGAGTCTTCATATTATGAAGCCTATCCGCAAGCTTAATAATAATAACCCTAACATCCTCAGATAAACCAACCAAAATTTTTCTTTGATTAATAATAACAGATTCACTATCACCAGAAAAATTAAGTTTATTAATCTTCGTAATCCCTTTAACTAAAGACAAAATATCCTCACCAAAAAGATTCCTAAACTCATCTAAATCAGTCTCATCATCCAAAGCATCATGAAGTAAAGCCCCAGCAATAGTTGAAGCATCCGCTTTAATATTTGTAAGAATATAAGCAACATTCAAAGGATGCGTAATATAATCATCACCAGTCAAACGTTTTTGACCAAAATGCTTATCATAAGCATAATCATAAGATTTCTTAACAAGTTCTAAATCCTCATCATTCATATAAATCTTTACTTTATCATAAAGCATATCAAAAGTATTACAAGAAACATGTTTACTCATAAAATCATCTCCTTCAAAAAACTACCGAGAAATCCCGGTAGTCTGTCTTAAGAATTTATACCTTTAATTTCAAGTTCCTCAGGTCCATCATCTAATATAACTTTTTTCTTCTTGCGATTACTTTTACCACTTCTTATCTCGCGTTTAGTAATTTCTCCCCATAACTGACTAGCCACAAATAAAGAAGATAACGTACCCACAACAAGGCCAACAAACAAAGCAATATTAAACTCAAAAATATCATTCGCACCTAAGAAAATCAAAGAAATAATTGGAATTAAAGTAGTAACAGTTGTAACAATACTACGATTCAAAATTTCTCTTAAACTCTTATTGACAACATTATCAATTTCAATAGCCGTATGCTTATCTTTCTTCTTCATATTTTCTCTAATACGATCAAACGTAATAATAATATCATTAACAGAATAACCAATAATAGAAAGTATAGCTGCAATAAAGATACTAGATACCTCTAATCTAAATACACAGAAAATTGATACCGTAACTAAAACATTAAGTAGTAAAGCCGCAATACAACTAATACCATAACTAAACTTAAATCTAAAAGAAATATAAGCTACAATCGCAATAAATGCAATAATTAAAGACAAAATAGCATTCTTAATAAGTTCCTTCTTAACAACATTAGATATAACACCAATATCAGTAGAAGCATCATACTTATCAGCAAAATAATTTTTAGTCTTAATAGACTTATTTTTAGATAAAGACTCACTAATCTTAATCGCATAAGTTCCATCAGATTGTTTCTCAAAGCTATACATATCATAACCAAGTTTATCAATATCACGAGAAACCAATGAAGACGTCAAATGCTCATCAGTTTGCAAAGTAATAACCGTTCCACCTTTGAAATCAACTCCTAAATTAAGTCCCATTTTACAAAGGAAGAAAACACCAAGCACACTAATAACTAAAGCAGCAACAAGGAAAAACTTTCTTTTCTTAACAAAATCAAACTTCTGATAAAAATACTTAGTTCTCTTCTCACCCTTATTAACATCAGGAATATCTTTTTTCTTAACACCAATAAACAATTCAGGTTTGCCATCTAAACATCCAGTTTCTACAATCTTATTCATAAGCCATCTAGCTAAGAAAACCATAATAACAATAGTTACAAAAATACTAATAATAAGCATAGTAGCAAATCCCTTAACACTACTTTGACCAAGCGCAAATAAAATGATTGCCGTAATCAAAGTCGTAATATTCGCATCCATAATAGTGCCAAACGAATTTTTATTACCATTTTTAAGAGCCGTCTTTACACTTTTTCCCGCATATAATTCATCCTTAATACGTGAAAAGTTAATTACATTAGAATCAACAGCCATACCAATACCAATAATCATAGCTGCAATACCAGGTAAAGTAAGTGTACCCCCAATCAAATAGAAAATAAAGAACGTCAAAGCTGAATAAACAATTATACAAGCAGATGCCACAAGACCACTTACCCTATACAAAACAATTAAAAATAAACAAATCAAGGCAATTCCAACAAATCCAGCCACCGTCGTTTTAGAAAGAGAATTTTCACCAAATGAAGCCCCAACACTCTTAGAAGATATCTCCGTAAGTTTAGTAGGCATACTACCAGAATTAATCAAATCAACTAAATTAGAAACTTCATCTTCCTCAAAATTTCCTTGAATAATAACATCACTGCTAAAACCTTGAGAAACAGAAGCCACAGATAAACATCTAGAATCATTTAAAGATCCACACTTACTTTCTTCTTCAGAAAATGAATCAGTTTTAGAATCATAATCAAGCCAAATAACAATACGATTATCATCCATTTGACTAACCTTTTTAGTTACCTTATAAAATTCATCCTTATCCTTAATACTAAGTGAAACAACCGGATTACCACTTTCATCCTGTCCTACCTTAGCTGCCCCACTTTTTAAAACATCACTAGTCATAAGCAAATTATCATCAGTATCCCTAAATGATAAACTAGCTGTCTGACTCAAAACATTACGGGCTTCATCCGCATTATCAACACCAGCTAAAGAAACTCTAATCTTATCACCCTCAATATTGATAGTAGGCTCTAAAACACCCAAAACATCAATACGCTTAACCAAAGTGTTATAAGTTGAATTAACCATATCACTAGTTACTTTTTCATTTTTATCCAAACTTTCAATTTGGTATAAAACCTCAAATCCGCCTTGTAAATCAAGACCTAATTTCACATTTTGCAAAACCGGTACCAAAAGACCAATCGCTGCTATAACCATCAAAACAATTAAAGCAATTCTTATAGTTAGTTTTTTCTTCATGTCCCTACTCCTCATCTAAATATACCCTTCTAACTCTTCTATGCACTTTTTCTTTAAAATAAGCATCAATCAAAGCATCATCTGCATTAAAGATATCACTTACCATTTCATAAAGGGCCAAATTATGGCTGTTTTGCCATTTCTTTTCTTTTAAATAATTCCAAACATCTGAAGCCGTCAAATAATAATAGCCATTTCTCTTCATAGCACTTTCCTTAGACTCCAAAGCTGGCATTAACCTTTGATATAGTTCTCCTAAACTCTTAAATTCTATATCCATATATTCCCTCCATCAAGTGTCCATAATAATTATAACTTAAAAATCATTATTTTTAAAGAGAAACAAGCAATAATTTTAAAAAAATAAGTAAAAAACATTTATTATCATATACTTTAATATGAAAAATAATATATTTATAAAATCAACACTCCTTTTAATAATTGGTGGCTTAATAACCAAAATCATCAGTATGTTTATTAAAATAGTCTTAGCCCGTCTAGTCGGTCCAGAAGGCATGGGTATATACATGCTTATATCACCAAGTTTCATGCTTCTAATGGCTATAGCCCAACTAGGCTTTCCAGTTGCCATAAGTAAACTTGTAGCCGAAGAAAACAAAAGAGGCAAAAACTTAGTATTCTCCATAATTCCAATATCACTCATACTAAACCTCATCATCATAATATTCTTAATCTTCTCAGCAGGCTACATAAGCACAAATCTTTTACACGACAAAAGAAGTTATTACGCCCTAATATGTATTGGTTTTGTCTTACCATTCATAAGTATATCAAGCATCCTAAGAGGCTATTTTTTCGGAAAACAAAACATGCTTCCCCACGTAATTTCAAATATAACTGAAGATGTAATAAGACTTGTAACCCTTATAATTGGAATACCAATATTCATAAAATACGGTCTAGAATACGCCGTCGCTTTCATCGTTTTAACCAACATCATAAGTGAACTAACATCAATACTAGTATTATTTTTCTTCCTCCCCAAAAACTTCTCAATTTCCAAAAAAGATCTAAAACCAAACAAAGAAAATATCAAAGACATCTTTGGTATAGCCATACCAACCACATTAAGTAGAATAATTGGAACCATAGGTTTTTTCCTAGAACCAATAATATTAACCACATGCCTATTAAAAAACGGATACACAAATTCATATGTCATAAATGAATACGGAATAATAAATGGCTTTATCATGCCCCTAATCTTACTTCCATCATTTTTCACCCTAGCAATATCTCAAGCTTTAATACCAAACATCAGCAAATCTTATAGCAAAGGTTATAAAAAATACACAAAAAACAAAATAAAACTTGCCATCATACTTTCATTAATAATTGGAATGCCTGCCACCATCATATTTGAACTATTTCCAGAAATCCCCATGAATTTAATATATAATACCAAAGAAGGAATCGATTACATAAAAATACTAGCACCAATATGCTTATTTCATTATATTCAGTCTCCTCTAACCGCATCACTGCAAGCCATGGGTAAAGCCAAAGAGGCCATGAATGGAACCATAATAGGGACCATCATCAGAATAACATCACTATATATCCTATGCCAATTTCACATAGGACTTTGGGCCTTAGTATACTCAGGCGCTCTAAACATGATATCAGTCACCATCCATCAATACAAACACGTTAAAAAAGCCCTAAAAAACTAGGTAACCCTAGCTTTGAACATAATTAATAACAACCGTAACCGATTTCTTAAAATCCTCTTTACTCATATTTTCCTTACCAACATATAAAGCATTAACCTTTATATGTGTACTCTCTCCAGCCTTAAGCACATCTCCAACCTCAAGACCACTAGTTGTAAACAAAATGGCATCACTAGCCTTATTAGCAGGTAAAACATAAACACCATCAACCTTCGCATTTAAAGTCCCATTATTTTTAATTGTAAAATCATAAGTAATAGAATCCCCCAAAGAAGAAAGAGAAACATTAAAAGTAGCCGTTGTTCCATTAAAACTAGGTGCACTATTTTCTAAAGCCGTTCCTAAAACCTCCTCACGAGAAACATCCGTAAAACTAATATTCCAATTATTAAAAACAGTTCTAGCCGGATAAGCCACAGGCTGTGCAAAAGAAGCGTAACCTGTCACTAATAAAAAACAAAGCACAACAGCACTCCCAACAACAATTTTTTTTCTATTATCACTTTTCATAAAATAACCACCTTATACTATAAAACAAGTATACCATATCTTCAAATAGTTTACAACAAATTTCATATTTAAAATCCAAAAGCATAAAATTCCATAGGAGGAAAACCCATGAAATATTTAAAAAAAATACTAAAAAGTTTCCTATACGGTATAAGCAGTATAATAATATTAACATTTATAATAACCACTTTAAATTACTTTGATATAATAAATGGAAAATTATTAAGCATATCAAAAATAATAATCCCATTACTATCACTTGGCCTATCAGGATATATAATTGGCAAAAACACAAACAAAAATGGATGGTTAGAAGGACTAAAAATCGGCTTAATAATAACATTATTAATTATGATCTATAACCTCATATTTGACACATTAACCCAAAAAGACGTAATTTTTTATCTAATTTTAATCGTAAGTTCAATTTTTGGAAGCATCCTTGGAATAAACAAAAAAGAAGCCTAACTATTGTACTTCTTTATAAATTCTCGCTTATAACAAGCGAATTTTTTTTCTTTAATAGCTTCTCTAGCGCCTTCTGTAAGTTTAATTAAAAACCTAATATTATGAATGGAAAGAAGCCTGCCACCTAAACTTTCTTTAGAAGTAAGTAAATGCCTAATATAAGCCTTAGTATAATGTTTACATGTATAACAGTCACATTCCTTATCAATAGGCTCAAAATCTTCCTTAAACTTCAAATTTTTAAGATTAATCTTTCCATAAGGAGTAAACGCATTACCATGTCTTGCAAGCCTAGTTGGCAAAACACAATCAAACATATCAACGCCCCTATCAATTCCTTCAAGAATATCCAAAGGTTCACCTACCCCCATCAAATATCTAGGCTTATCTAAAGGTAAATATTTAATAGAATCATCAATCATCTTATAAGTAACATCTTTACTCTCACCAATAGCCACGCCACCAATAGCATATCCATCAAAACCAATCTTAACCGTTTCTAAAGCACTTAACTTTCTCAAATCAGAAAACTCACTGCCCTGAACAATACCAAACAAAGATTGCCTTTCATTATTAAAAGCATCCTTTCCTCTTTTAGCCCATCTCAAAGTCCTTAAAGTGCTTTCCTTCGCATAGTCATAACTTGCAAAAGGCGGAATACACTCATCAAAACTCATAGCAATATCACTATCAAGCTTATTTTGAATTTCAATAGAAAGTTCAGGAGTTAAAAAAAGTTCCTTACCATCAATATGGCTCTTAAACTTAACACCTTCTTCAGTAATACCCTTCTTATTTTTAACCAAAGAAAACACCTGAAATCCGCCACTATCCGTCAAAATTGGTCCATCATAATTCATAAACTTATGAAGACCACCCGCATGCATAACAACATCCTCTCCAGGTCTAAGCCACAAGTGATAAGTATTAGATAAAATAATACCACTACCTACCTGTTTCAATTCCTCAGGAACCAAAGTCTTAACATTAGCAAGCGTTCCAACAGGCATAAACATTGGCATCTCATAAACCCCATAATTAGTATGGAGCTTACCATACCTAGCCCTTCCATCAGAATCCAATAGTTCATACTTTACCTTCATAACAACACCTCAAAAAAATTATAACATAAAAACAAAAATAAAAAAAGAGCCCTCTACATAGACAACCCTTTTTGATTAACATTTTCAAAATAAGAAGCATTCATTTCCATATACTCAGCACAAAAATCATTGTTAACACTATCAATTGATACAGATATAACATTACCATTAGCCGCATACTTACCAGAATATCCCTCTTCCTTATTAAAAATAGCCATACCAATAGGTGACTCAAGAGAAACCTCATTAACCGCCTTATGTCCCGCATTTAAAGAACGTAAAACCACAACAAATTCTTTATGAATACGATTATTAATAGTAACATTAACTAAACTACCAATTTGAACACTATCCCCAACAGGAGAAGCAATAATTGGATTAGATAAAAGCTCGTGATAAGTTGAAACCTCATTAGTCGCATCATGCAAAGCTTTCTTAAACTCCTCATCACCGCTAGTAAAATGTTCATCACCAACATGCTTAGCCTCGGATAAACGATATACCCTTAAATCATCCTCCGCTTCCATAACCTTAAGTTCCTTTTCTTTAAGGCCATTAGTAAGTGCAACATACTGCATAGGTGTTAAAACAACCTCTCCACTTACCTCAAATACATTTTCCATATAAAAACCTCCCTTTTTAAAAAACGAGTTCTATCCTACCATAAAATTTCACTCTTGTCAAATTTTTTGTTACAAAATTTCATAAATATGATATAATTAATATGTGTCCTAGTAGCTCAGCTGGATAGAGCACGGCCCTCCTAAGGCCGGTGTCGGAGGTTCGAATCCTCTCTGGGACGCCATTTTTTATAGAAAACATAGTTATGCAAATTTACTTTTAATGCATAACTTTTTTTGTTAAATTGTTTTTAATTACATTTATTATATTATTTATTTAAATTAAAACCCAGTAATTAAACTGAGTTTTGCAAATCAATAATCTTATTAAGTTGATAACATTATTAAACAGATATAGTATATGGATTACTTAAAGTTCCTTTTCCTTTTAAGGTTATGTCAGATGACAGATAAAAAACTGGAGCAACACCATAAATAGAACCATTGGATGCACTACTATTGGAAAAAGCACCCGCATTATCAACGGTGCCTACAAAAGTATCATCACTATAGGGACCAAAATCAGGCGTAATAGTCCATATACTAGAGTCTAAAGAGGCAAATATCCAACTTGTTGTCTTACATGTACTATAATTACCTGCTGAGTAACCATTTGCATATACTGTTCCACACAAGCTTACATTACTATTTGATTTTACATAATCCGTTATATTCATTAGCCCTACTTTGCCTTTCCATTTATATGCTTGTTCATGTGATATATCTGTAGCAAGTGTTTGCCCACTAGTTCCATAGATTCCTCTTACACCACCCACATTAAAAATATGTGTTATTATTTTGCTTTGTACGTCTGTAGATAAAGTATTTAACCATGTGGTATTTAAATATGTATTTAATGTGGCTTCTGTTTCAGGAAGATTATATAACGTTCCCCCTACTTCTCTTGGCATCATTGTTACATTACTTCCTGATGAATTTAAAGTAGTTGTTTTACTTCCCCATACTTTACAACCATAAGGAGAATTGCAATAATCTGTACTTACTGTAGAATATCTTGCATTTTCTGCATCAAAATCTATATTGCCTATACTATCATTTCTAATAACTTTTAATGTTCCATCTGCTTCTTTAGCAATAATTCTATATGTATCACTACCTAATTTAATATAATTATCTGGACTTGCTCCTTTATAAACATATCTACCAGACTCAGTAGAATCAGCATATAATCCATCTCCTGATGTTACCACTGCTACATCAATTCCACCTATACTACTTCCCCCAGTAGCACCACCTTTATTTCCCTTATTACATTTCATTGATTTTCCATCAGTTGTTGTACAATAAAATTTTCCATTTCCCTTAAAATATAAATCATTACAAGTAATATCTCCAGTATTTTTATTAATAGTTACGGTTCCACTTGTTGGTCTTTCTCCTGTCATAGTTATTTTTTTACTACCAAAAGCCTCAGTACCATTACTAAAAGTAACTATAAGGTTATCTCCACTTACACTTACTCCATTTCCTTCAGCATCTTCATAGCCGCTCATTTGAGCCTGTGCATATGCACTTTTAACAGCCTCTATAGTTCCCCATGCTTTATCTTCCGCGCCTTTTTCTCTAGAATCATTAATTACATTTAAAATTGCTGGTACAGTTACTAAAGCAACTATTGCTAGTATAACAATAACCGCAAGTAATTCTACTAGTGTAAATCCTTTTTTATTCATACATTCCCTCTCCTTACTTATCATAATTGACGTATAACTAGACATTATATGATACTTTTTAGCTACTATAAGTATAACATACATCTAATATATTAGAAATGTTTTTTTATCACTTTTAAATGATTTTTACAAAAATTTACCTTCTTCATAAATAAAAAAGCTATTTTTAAGAATTATAATATTTCTTATAAAAAAAGAAATTTCTGAGTTTTTACCCAAAAGTATCGTATAATGTCTAGTTATACGATACTTTTTTAACAAAAAAATTCATCACACCAAATCAATAAAATATAATATATAAACAAAAAACTTTGGAATTAACCAAAGAATCTTTTAATTTCAATTTCAGCATTTTCTACTGAATCAGAGCCATGAACTAAATTTTCAGACTTATTATGAGCATAATCACCTCTAATAGTTCCAGATAAAGCCTCTAATCCATCAGTAGGTCCCATAATCTTTCTCATGCCTTCAACAACATTCTCACCTTCAACAACCATACCAACAACAGGCCCAGAAGTCATATAAGCAACAATATCCTTAAAGAAAGGCTTATCAGCTAAATGAGCATAATGCTCAGTCAAAATAGCCTCATCTAAATTCATCATTTTCATATCAGTTATTTTATACCCTTTATTTTCGATTCTAGTAATGATGTTACCAATTAATCCTCTTTGATAAGCATCGGGTTTAGTCATAATATAAGTTCTTTCCATAATTATTATCTCCTATCTAACAAAATTTATCATAAACAGCAGCATAACACTATAAGCATACTTAAGTTTAAATCTAAACTTTAAAGAAAGCTCATTTACTGCTACTACTTTATCAACACTACTAACAATCCATGATTCTAAGTATTTAGGAACTGAAGGATTGATTGGAAACATATGGCTTCTAATCATATCTTGTTCCTTTACCGTTAAATCAAAATTTTTCTTAGCCGTTTCTAAAGCTTCCTTTGGATGAACAAAAGTAGAAACAAATCTATCCATTTTTGTTCTATCTTCTGGGCTCAAAAAGAAATCATGTAAAAGTCCACCTCTAGCTGTTCCAATATAATCTAAATGAAGCATCTTCGCAACTTTGTATGAATAATATGATACTCTAACTGAGTGATCAAATCTGTTAACACCATGATGTTCAATTTCCTTAATCTTTTTAAACTCATCATTTTCCAATATATTTTTAACAATATTTGTGTATTCTTCATCTTGATTTTGAAAATTCATTTATCTTTTTCACCTCAAATACTATGTCATTATATCACAATCAAAAGAAAATATCAAATTATTCTAAAGAATCCGTATTCTCTTCATTAGCCGTAATTGTAAGCTCTTCGCCCTTTGGCTGAATTTGAATAAATGTATTACCATCATTTACTTTAATTTCTTTACCATTTTTATATTTATAAACAGTCTGACTACTTCTGCTATCTTTTTCCCAAGTTATAGGAACTGCATAGCCTTCAGTAATAAACCAGCCATCACCACTACCAATATTATTAAGTTTTTGTCTTCCATAAGAATCATAAGCATAATTTTCAATAGGTGTAATAATTATATTTTTAGCTGTATACTGTTTACCACTAACCGCATCAGTATGTGCCTCTCCAGACATAAAACGTTTATAAACCTTATTTTCACTATCATATTCATAAGACGTGTCCGTATATTTAGAATATCTAATATAAACATTGTCAGCCTTCTGTGCTTCTTCCTTATTCTTAATCTTAACTGAATCAACACTATAGTTTAATAATAAATCCTTATTTGTGTTACGGTCATAGCCCTTTTCCTTCGCATATTCCTTAATTTTTTCCATGCTAGTAAACACCGTATGTTCAGTTGCCTTCTTCAAAGAAGTATCTCTCCAAAAAACCGAAGAAGCCGTAAGCCCATTAATATTATCAACACCAAGCGAAGAAATATCTGCCTTAGCATCCTCGCTCCATCCATAATGAACATAAATCGCATCATTTTCTAAAGCATAGTCCAAATAATATGGTCTTGCACTCCTAACAGAGCCAATCTTAGATGTGTCCTTATCCTTAAATAAAGCCATCATTCTAGTAATACCACCTTCAGCAATAATCTCGTAAGTAATATAAGCATCATCAAGCCCTGCATGAGGCCAAGCTTGGTGATTATTATTAATCATAACCGCAATTGGTCTTGATTTAGAATTCACATCAACAACCTGTACCTTTTTAGTTATTTTCTTAATAACATCCCCACTAGTTTCTTTATTATTTGTAAAATAATAATAACCCCCCGCTAAAGCAAGTATCAAAATAACAAGAACAAACCAAAAACCCTTCTTACTTTTTTTCTTTTTTCTAGCCATAATTACTCCTCCTAGTTTCATTATATCAAAATACTTTCAAAATAATTTGTCAAATAATAAATTTTAATAATTCTAGTGTAAATATATGTCTATAAATAAATCATATTACTTTACAACAATCCAAGCATCTGGAATAGCACGAGTTTTCTTCTCGCCACTGCCACTTACTGGCTTATTAACAAGTGCATTATTAATAACGAGACCACTAGACGTTCCACCATCTAAATTAGCCGCATTATAAGCACCATATTTCATCAAAATTTCCGTCATGTCCGTCATATCAGCCCCCGAAATACCATTCGCATAATCACGGCCATCCATAACTAAAAACAAAACAATACCATCCTTTCTTTGAGCAATAGCGCTTCTAGGAGCAGAACCCCATCCACCATTACCTTTAATAAAAGAAGGAACACCATTAACAATCAAAAACGGTCCGAAATCAGCTGCATCCCTTATTCCAGCTTTAACAGCCTCCTCGCCACTCATCTTACTCAAAACAAGCTTATTATCCTTATCAAAACCAATAATACCTCCGCCAATACTAAGCCTTTCATTATTAGAAACAAGCACACCATCTTTAATAACTGCCCCATGAGGCGAAGCACCATTACTCATATAGTTAGGATCAACAAATCCACTTGCGTTCATCGCCACCAAAGCATTATTGTTCTTAGCAATATCGGTAAGCATTTGTCCCTTACTTCCCATAGTAGAAGCCGTTGCCATCTTCACCTTAGAAGCATCATAAATAGCCACCAAATAGCCCCTAAGACCGTCACCATTAATCTTTATAAGTTTATAATCATCATTCCCACTATCCTTAGTAAGAATCTCCTTATCATACTTATTTAAAAACATTGTACTATTAGAACTATAATTTGTCATAGATACCAAGGTAGTATCCGTACTTTCACCACTTTCCTCAACATAATTTTGACTCAAAACTTTATTAATAGTCTTATCACTATAAAAAGTAGTTGCCAAGTACTGATGATTCATCGTCGTCATTGCTGTCGTAATCAAAAAATTTCGAAAACCACTATAAGGTCCATAAAGCAAAAACGCAAAAGAAGAAATAGCAAAGACAAAGAAAACAATTAAAAAAACAAATACCTTTTTCTTTTTTTTCTTAGGCTTCACCCCAAGTTCTAACACTTCAACCTTATCTGGATTTATCATTTTACATCCTCACTTCCAAAAAATTCACCATCATCATCAAAATCAATATACTTTTTATAAACAACAAACTTAGCCTTTTCTAACTTACCATAATCATAGCCATTACTCTTAACCCAAGAATTATACTTATTAGCAAGTTTATTATAATACTTAGCATCCGTAATATAATAATTCATAGCCGCTTCATAATTAGCCTTAAAATTAGTACAATTACTATTCGCAAGCACATCCGAAAAGCGATACTTACAATCCTTCTTAAGATTTTTACTAGATTCCTCTAAATCAAGAACAATTTTCTCATAATCAGAAATAAGCTTATTAAATGTTTCAAAATTTGCAGCAAACTCCTCCAAATAAGTATCTTCCAAACTTTTATACAAACTCTCCCTTTGCTTAGAAAAAGAAGAAATATTTTCATTAAACTTAGAATAATTACTATTTACCCTCTTAGCCACTAAAGCCGTTTGCTTCTTATCATCTTCTAAACCCTTCAAAAAGAAAAACGCCCCTACTAAAATAAAAATAATCAAAATAGTAATTATAACAACACACTTTTTCATCCCAAAGCCTCACTTCTATTCTTAATAACTATACCAAAAAATAAAAAGAATGTAAATACATACTATAAAATTCACATTCCTTTAAAATAACTAATCATTAAAATCCTTTAAATTTAAAAGCAAATTTTCCGCCACATTTTTAGGCAAAACCGTCTCAAGTTCAGAAAGCGACTGTCTCTTAATACCAGAAATAGATTTATACTTTTTAAGAAGCATCTTCCTTCTTTTTTCACCAATACCCTCTATATTATCAAGTATACTCTCATAAGCACCCTTACTACGAAGATTTTTGTGGTAATTAATCGTAAAATTATGAACTTCATCCTGCATCCTTTCCAAATAATGAAACAAATCACTACGCTTTTCTATTTCAAACTCTTTATCTATAGTAAGCAAAGCACTAGTAGAATGCTTATCATCCTTTTTCAAACAAGCAAGCTTAATATCCATATTAAACCCATCCAAAACCTCCTTAGCCACATGAAGCTGACCTAAGCCTCCATCTACAATAATCAAATCAGGCCTTTCAAGATTATCTTTAAGAACCCTAAAATATCTTCTATAAATAACCTCTCTCATCGTACCATAATCATCATTCTTATCAATAGAAATCTTATACTTACGATAATCATTCTTAGAAGGAACTCCATCCTTAAAAACAACCATCCCAGAAACATTATAAGTTCCAAACAAATGAGCATTATCAAAAATCTCAATTCGGTAAAGTCTCTTCATCCCAAGTAATTTTCTAAGATCATCATTAGCCTCGCTTTGCCTCTTTTCATCCCTAAGAAGTAAACTAATCTTATCCGATAACTCCCTAGAAGCATTCTCACATGCCATATCAATAACCTTCTTCTTAACACCCCTAAGCGGAATTTTAACAGAAACATTCAAATAAGAAGAAAGAAGAGAAAAAGAAACCACACTAGGAACAAGAATTTCCTTAGGCAAAAGAGCCTTATCATAAAATTTCGCAATATAACGCGTAAGTTCCTCATCCACATCATCAATAAGTGGAATAATTGTATGATGATGTGAAACAATTTTAGAATTCCTAATAAAGAAAACAAACACACTCAAATAATTATCATCATTATAAAAACCAAAAACATCACGTGAAACATCATCGTTAATTTCAATCTTTTGTTTAACCAAAGTAACATTAATATAATCAATCATTTCCTTTAATTCCATAGCCTTCTCAAAATTAAGACGTTCGCTTTCCTTATTCATCCTTTCCGTAAGATAAGCCGTAACACTCTCATGATCGCCCTTTAAAAACCTTATAATATCATCTTCCATAGATTTAACTTTTTCCAAAGAAACATTTCTAGTACAATACCCCAAACACAGACCAATATGATAATACAAACAAGGTCTTTTATTATAAACACTACATTTTCTAAGCGGATATATCCTATTAAGTAAATTAACCACACCCCTAGCCGCATTAACATTAGGATAAGGGCCAAAAAGTCTTGTCTTATCCTTCTTTAAATGTACTTTTCTAACCACAAGAAGCCTTGGAACTTTCTCACAAGTAAGTTCAATATAAGGATATGTCTTATCATCCCTAAGCAAAATATTATACTTAGGATCATGTTTCTTAATCAAATTAATCTCCAAAATCAAAGACTCAGTTTCACTAGAAACCACAATATACTCAAAATCCCTAATCTCACTAACAAGCTTCGCCGTCTTACCCGTATGCGAAGAGTGGAAATAAGAATTAACCCTATTTTTCAAATCCTTAGCCTTACCAACATAAATAATAACCCCAGCTTCATTTTTCATCAAATAACACCCAGGTTTATGTGGAACCAAATTAAGTTTTTCTTGTATCATAAAATCACATCCATAAACATTATAATTTAATTATTTTCATTTATCAATATATTCACTTGCATTCCTCCAATCTTTTACTTATAATAAAAAAGGTGATTAAATTGAAATCAATAAAAGAAGAAACAAAAAACGAAATAATCATAAATAAATCAAGATTTATTAGTATTGTATGTAATGTAAATAATGAAGAAGAAATCAAAAACAAAATAAACAACTACAAGACAAAATATAATGGAGCAACCCACTACTGTTTTGCCTACACATTACCAAACAAACAAAAATGTGAAGATGATGGTGAACCTAAAGGAACAGCCGGTCTTCCAATCCTAAACATATTAAAAAAAAGTGAACTTGAAAACACATTATGTATCGTAATAAGATACTTTGGAGGCATAAAACTAGGAGCCGGAGGATTAATTAGAGCCTATAGCAACGCCGCCAAAGAAGCCATAAATAAAAGTGACATAATAACCCTCACAAAAGGCTACAAAATAAAAATAACCTTTCCTTACGAAAATGTCAAAAAAATAAATGCCATCATAGGAAATATAGACATAAAAAAAGAATTCAATGAAAATATAACCTACACATTTAAAATAACCGAAGAAAACTTTAACAAAATAGAAAACATCCTAACAAAAAATATAAAAAATATAAAAAAAGAACCTATACAAATTGCTGTATAGGTTTTAACATCCCGACGTTTTAAACTTATAATTATACTGCTCCGTACCATCATTATAACTAACCTCAACACATCCATCTATTGCCTTTTTAGTCTTAGGGTCAATAACAGTATCAGAATCAATATAACCAGCCGAAGCAAGCTCAGACAAAGTAATTATCTTAGGACTTGAATTAGAATCCAAAGGAAGACCAGACTGATTATAAATAACATACTTCTTAGCAGCCGAAAGAATAGAACTTTTTTGAGTATCAGATAAAGATGTTTTAGAATTACCAAAAACCCCCGTAATATTAGCAGCTACAATAGCAGAAATAATTCCAAGAATAACAATAACCGCAAGAAGTTCCACCAAAGTAAATCCCTTCATACTAACACGCCTCATTTCCTTTATAAGTATACACATACTGATTATTTTCATACTTTATGCAAACCTTACTACTTAAACTAAGATCAGATTTATTAACCAAATTTTTAACCTTAGAATCACTCAGATAACCAGAAGCCTGCAACTCCTTTATCGTAACATATCCCTTAGTATTAGAAGAAGCATTAGTAACTCCCCAATTCCTAGCCGCCATAACAATCATTTCCTCTTGTTCACTATTTAAACTACTCTTAGCACTACTTAAAACACTTGTAATAATTGGAACCGTAATAAACATAATAATACCAAGCAAAGCAATAACCGCAAGAAGTTCCACCAAAGTAAAACCTTTCTTCATAAAATCCCTCCAATATTATAAATATATCACAAACTTAAAATTTAGTAAAGAAAAAAATAAACTCTAAAAAGAGTCTATTTCAATATTCACCTTTGGTGCATCATTCATAAAACTACTAGCCCTAACAATAGTCCTAATAGCTCTAGCAACATTACCATTACGGCCAATAACAGCACCAATTTCATCCTTAGAAACCAAAACCGTAATAGTAATAGAATCTAAAGATGAAGAAGTTTGCTTAACAGATACCGAATCTGGATTCTTAACCAAACTCTTAACAAGAAATTCCGTAAGTTCTACCATAACTACTTACTTTCTTTTTTATTTCTTAAATTATGGAATTTTTCATTAATTCCAGCCTTATTAAACAAACTTTTAACAGTATCAGTTGGAATAGCACCATCAGAAAGCCATTTTAAAGCAACCTCTTCGTTAACTTTAATTTCTGCAGGTTCACTAACTGGATTATAAGTTCCAACAAGTTCGATATACTTACCATCTCTTTTAGTTCTTGAATCTGCAGCAACAATACGATAAAATGGTTTTTTCTTAGCTCCCATTCTCAAAAGTCTTAATTTAACTGCCATATTATCCCTCCATTCATACACATTCTACCATAACAAAAAACGCTTGTCAACCCTTTTTGGATAACACAAAAAAGTATTAACCCTTGTTAACACTTTTAATATAATTCTCATCAACCTTTTCATCAATTTCATCAAGTGCCTCATCATCTACATCATCAATAATTTCTTCCCAAGGATCTTCATCTTCTTCAATCGCAATTTTCATTTTCTGATCACCAACAATCTCAACCCCAAGTTCTTTTTCAATATTAAAAGATATCGTCTTACCATCCTTAATATTAACACCAGAACAACTAGGTTGCTTAAGCGACCTTACAATAATATCCGTATCACCAGACAAATCAGCAGAAGCACGCTTTTTAACATTAAATAAATCATTATAATTTATCGTCTTATTAATAACAGCCGTCTTACTATCATTATCATAAGAATACCAAATATTAATATCAAAAGAACCATCAACACCTATCTTGTCGCCGCTTTTATACCCTTTAAACTTATGATTAATAACCCAACATCCTAAAACCGTAGTTGGTGTATGCTCAGCTTCAAGTGTATAGGCATTTTTAAAATGCTTTTTACCTTTTCCAACAATAGCCTTTGTAACAATCTCTTTATATGCAGCCAATATATCACCCCTCACTTTAAAATATGCATAAGTTCTAAAAAGAGTACAAAAAAACAGTAATTAACTGTTTAAATGTAAATATATTGGCAAAAGCCCAATAAAAATCTTTTCCCTTTCAGAATCCTTTAAAGAATATGCATCATCTTTCAAAATTTCCTTTTTAAAAGTACTAGCCTCGCTCTTAGATAAAGTAACCTTATAATCACCACTCACACTAATAACCTCATCATTATAAGTAATCTCCCCATGCTTATCATTAAAATCATACTTATATTTATTTTCATCTAACTTAGTAATACTATATACCTTATCATCCAAAACTAATTCGCTTTTAATAACATCATTAACCCCTTCAGTATAAAAACTAATTGTAAGTTCATTAAAACCATCAAAATATTTCTTTAAATCACTAGTAAACTTAGAAATAGAAGATAAAACCTTCTTATCACTAAGCGAAGAAACCTCACCATACACCTTAACAAAAGAAGAATCCTTCTTCAAATAATCCCCAAAAGAAGTAAAAATCTCATCACGATTTTTTTCATTAATAACCAAAGAAGTTCTATAAGTCTTGTGACTTTCTCCGTTAATCATAATATCAAGCTTGTTACCACTTATCTTTTGATACAAAATAGACTTCAAAAACGCCTTAGAAAACCCCTTCAAAAAAGACACCTCAGCATCACTATTTGCTGTCAAAGGAAGTGCATAATCATTAACCTTATAATAACCATTACCTGTATTATAATAAATATAGCCCTTATCTAAATATATTGAAATTCCCAAAGAAGATGCCTTATAAATACCATCATAATTATTCAAAGAATAATCAAACTTTCCTTTATCACTTATAACAACACCACTAGCCATATTTAAAGAAGAATCAAAGCTTTCTTCATAAGCCTTAAAACATTTTTCGAAAGAAGACGCAAAAATAGTTCTAGGATTATTAGATAAATAAAAATATAAACCAAAAGCAAATATAGCAAAAATAATAACAAAAGAAATAATCAAAGCCTTTCTACCACTCTTAGATTTATTATAAACCTTATTATCAATATCTTCTTGATTCAAAAGAACAACATCATCCACTTCCCTATCCAAAATATTGCCACTTTTTTGTTTTGCTAAAGACAAAGCCTCCTTAACATCAGAAACAATCTCTTTCTCTTCCTTATCGTTTAAAACTTTCTTATCCATATGACATCCTACCTTCTAATAATATGATACCAAATTTAAACTAAATTATCAACAATCAAAGAAAAAATAGCCTAAACTATTTCTCCATCCATACTCCAAGTTTTAACATCAGTAATCTTAACATCAACAATTTCACCAAGCAACGAAGAAGGTGCTTTAACATTAACAAGTTTCATCGTATCAGTATATCCTGCAAGCATATCCTTATTTTTCCCGCTCACACTTTCAAGTAAAACTGGAACAACTTTTCCAAGATACTTCTCATTATTCTCCCTCGCATACTTATTAACCAAATCATTTAATTTATATAGTCTTTGTTCCTTTACCTCTAAAGGTATATCATCCTGCATCTTAGCAGCTGGAGTACCTTCTCTAGGTGAAAAGATAAAAGTAAAAGCCGAATCATACTTACACGTATTTACAACATCTAAAGTCTCATTAAAATCTTCCTCAGTCTCACCAGGAAAACCAACAATAATATCCGTTGTAATAGCCACATTATCAATTTCCTTAAGCTTATTAAATAACTCTAAATAACTTTCCTTAGTATATCTTCTACCCATAAGCTTCAAAATTCTATCACTACCAGATTGAAGAGGCAAATGAATATATGGCATAACATTAGGGTACTTTTTAATAACCTCAATCATCTTATCCGTAAAATCCCAAGGATGTGAAGTAATAAACCTAACCCTATCAATACCAATTTTAGCCGTATCCTCGAGCAAATCACTCATATCATAATCACTATCTAAATCCTTACCATACGCATTAACATTCTGGCCTAATAAAGTAACCTCTTTATATCCACTTTCCTTTAAATTTCTTACTTCTTCTAATATTTTTTCAGGATTTCTACTTCTTTGCTTACCCCTAGTATAAGGAACAATACAATAAGTACAAAACTTATCACAACCATACATAATATTGACCCAAGCCTTATACTTACTATCCCTCTTAACAGGCATGCCTTCAGTAATATCACCCTCAATACTAAAAACCTCTAATTGAAGATCATTATCACGAATAGAAGAAACAAGCAAATTAGGCAAATTATCAATATTATGTGTACCAAAAACAATATCTAGCCATTTATACTTATCCTTAATCTCATTAGCCACACTTTCTTCCTGAACCATACAACCACATAATCCAGCAATAATATTAGGCTTACTTTCCTTTAAATGCTTAATCCTTCCAACCATACCAAATACCTTATTATGAGCATTCTCACGAATAGCACAAGTATTAAGTAAAATCAAATCCGCATTTTCCATAATATTAGTTTCCTTAAAACCCATTTCTTCCAAAATAGCCTTAATATTCTCAGAATCATGCTCATTCATCTGACAACCATAAGTCCTAATAAAATAAGTTTTTCCTTTACCAACACTTTTATATTCCAAAGGTAACTTATAAACCTTAGTCTTAGGCATAATCTTCGTTCTAACCTTAGCATCCTTCAAATTCGGCATCTGCATATACATCCCTGCTTTCCTTTATAGATAATATCATATTTATATACATTTTTCAAGAGAAAAAAAGAGGTCTACACCTCTCCAATTACAATTAACACCATAGGTTTGCACTCAGTTTGCTCGTAAAAATATTTACCAACCTTATCTCTAATACCAGATTTAATTTTAGAAAAATCAATATAATTTGACTTTGTATTTTCTTTAATAACTTTTAAAGATATATTTTCAGCTTCCTTAATTAAATTAATATTATTTCTAACGAATATAAACCCACGTGTAAGAACCTCAGGTCCAGCTAAAACCTCCTTAGTTTGCTTATCTAAAGTAGCTGTAATAATAACAATACCATTATCACCCAAAAGTTCCCTATCTTTTAAAACAAGTTCACCAACATCACCAGCCGCAAGACCATCAATTAAAATATCATCAACTGGTACTTTAAAACCATTATTAACAAGTTTACCATTTTCAAAATAAGCAACCTCACCATTTAACTTTAATAATATATTTTCATCTTTCATACCAATTTTCTTAGCCACTGAAGCATTTGCCACTTGATGACGATACTCTCCAATAACAGGCATATAATATTTAGGTTGCATCAAATCAATCATAAGCATTAAATCTTCTGAAGAAGCATGATGCGTTGGATATTGCTTTTTAGAAAGTTCAATAATATCAGCACCAAGTCTCGCAATATTATCTTGAAGCTTAGCCAAAGTGTGCTCCATCCCATCATAAACAGGAGAAGCAAAAATAACCGTATCCTCATTATTAATTGATATAAATTTATCATATCCTCTAACAATTCTTTGTAAATTAGAAAAAGGTTTTTCTCTTTCATCAGAAACTAAAACAACAACACGTTCATCAGAAACATGATGAATATTAGAAATCCTCTTCTTATCAAAATTAACATAATGCATATCAATAGCTTTCAAAATAACACTTTCAAGTCTTTTACCCATTATCACAACTTTTCTATCAGTACTCATAATTTCCGTAAAAAGTTCTTGGATTCTATAAAGTTGAGCTGGATTAATATTATATAAAATTCTTCCAGAAGTTTGATTTAAAATCTCCCTAATAGCCGCACTAGTACGATGGTTTGGTGAAGTAAATCCCCTCTTATCAGCATATAAAGATTCACTAAGTAAGCATAAAACACCTTGTTTACCAACATAAGCAAGCTTACCAATATCAGTTTTATAAGCTCCTAGCATAGTAGAATCAAACAC
This sequence comes from Vescimonas coprocola, assembly GCA_963660615.1. Lineage (GTDB taxonomy): Bacteria > Bacillota_I > Bacilli_A > RF39 > UBA660 > Coprosoma. The sequence goes on along the minus strand of CAVKYE010000008.1, from coordinate 6,132 downwards.
AAAATTACCAGTATAGAAAATAGCACCGTCTTTAGTATAAATAACATATCCTACTGCATCAGGGACAGTATGCGTAAGCGAAATAGGAAATACACTATTAGGCCCAAAATCAATCTTTCTGTGAGGCTTAATTTCAACCAAATTATCAAACTTCACACCATCATTATTAAGTTCTTCTTTAATAATTTCTAAAGTAAAGCGAGTCGCATAAACTTTCAAAGAAGGCATATCCTTAAGCATATCACATAAAGCACCCATATGCTCATCATGACCATGTGTAACAAAAACACCCTTAACTCTCTTAATATTTTTCTTAATATAATCATAATTTGGTATTATATAATCGACACCAAGCATTCTATCGTCTGCATATTTAAGTCCAGCATCCAAAACAAATATGTCCTTGTCAACCTCAACAACATACATATTTTTTCCGTTTTCATTTTGCCCACCTAAGGCAAATATTTTAATTTTACTCATTTTTTCTCCTTTCTTTTTTCTTACAAAGTCTTCTTAATTATATCAAAAACATAAAAAAAAAGCAAACATCAAAATTATGCTTTCAAAAAATATTAATCAACAAAAATCTTAGATATTTCCTTTTTAGGAATAAGCATCTTTACATCTTTTTCAATCGTTATATCAAAACAAAGTGACTTATCCCTAAACCTTTCGCCATCAAGACACCATTCTTTACGAGGCTCCTCCTTAAGCTTAATCTTCAAATGATCAGTTTTAAAATAATAAAATCCTGGTGCCTTTGAAATATCACTAGTCTTAAAATAATAAAGTCCTCTAGCTAAATCAGCCTTAGTCTTAAAATTAGAAAGCAAAACCTCAAATTGACCATCATCGAGCTTCACATCCTGAAAAAAATTAAGGCCACCAATTCTACTCGCATTCGCAATTAAAACCAAAGAAAATAAACCAGTGACCTCTTCACCATTAGCCTCATAAGTCATCTCAAAAAGCTTAGTCTTCTGATTAAAAGACTTAAATGCATTAATCAAATAAGCAATATAACCCAAATTTTTTTTCAAATTTCTAGGAGTATCATAAGCGATATCAACAAACTTACCAAGCCCAGCAATATAAACAAATGCCTCTCCATTAATCTTACAAATATCTACTCCTTTAACCTTACCATCAAGAATCATCTTCAAATTAGTAATAGGATCCTTTCCCATCCCATACATAGCCCCAATATCATTAGTAGTACCAAAAGGAATATGTGAAAGTAAAAGTCTTTTCTTTCTCTTTAAATTACCACACATAACCTCATTAAAAGTACCATCACCACCTAAAGAAATAACCAAAGAAATATCATCAGGCAAAAGACTAACAATCTTTTTAGCGTGCCCTGAATACTTAGTATATTTAATAGAAACATCATAACCTTTTTTCTTTAAAATAGAAATAAAAGAATCAGTAAAAGACTTTTTTTTCTTCTTACCACTATTAGGATTCCAAATTATCACACACTTTTTCAAATTAATCACCACCCTAATTATATATAATAAATAAAAAATAAGCAAGAAAAAAACTGATATATATCAGTTTTTATACACTTTGAACATAATTCAAAGTCATAGCTACACTACTAGTAGTATTTTCAGGTTGACTTGTAATATCAGGATTATACTTAACAGTTACTGTAAACGTTGCGGTTTTACCAGCAGTAATGACATCACCAGTAGCAATACCAGCATAAGTATGTAAAATAGCCGTATTACTTCCACCATCAAATGTCAAACTATTAAGTTTAGCATCCAAACTACCTGCATTCTCTACAACAATAGTATAAGTTATAGTATCCCCTGGAGATACCAAATTAGTATTGAAAGTTGCAGATAACTTATCACTACCTATATTAGTACCAGCATCACTAGCCGTACCAACAGGAGTTCCTGCTGTAATACTTTTAATATGCACATCCCAACTAGAAGTAACACTAGCTGTAGAATTAATATTTAACTGTGTATTAAAAGCCGCATAACCAACACCCATAAGTAATACAACAGCACATAATGTAGCAATAACAATATTTCTTTTCTTAGCTTCTGACATTTTTACCTCCTATAATAAAAGTATAGCACATAACCACACATTTGAAAAGACATAAAATAAACATTTAAAAACAAATCAAAAAAGAACATAAACTAAATTATGCTCTAAATAATTTCATTCTTAAGATTGGGATTTTTAAGCGCTGAAATAAGACTGTCAACCTCTTCTTTAGTATTATAAAAATATAAACTAATCCTACAGGTGTTTTTAATATGAAACTCATCTTTAAGTATCTTAGCACAGTGACTACCCGCTCTAATACAAATATTATATTTATCCAAATAAATAGCCAAATCTTGTGGGAACACACCTTCATAATTAATCGTTACCACACCACTTTCACTATCTTCATTATAAATAACAACATCATCTATCTCCTTAAGGCGAGAGATTAAATAATTTCTTAATTCTTTTTCATACTTATGAATATTATCCATACCAATCTCACTTAAATAATCAAGCACATATCCAAAGCCAATAACCCCAGCAATATTCGGTGTCCCAGCCTCAAGTAAATCAGGCATTTCCTTATATCTCCTATAACCATCATTATTAAATTCAGCATTCATGCCTCCACCAAAAATAATCGGCTTAATTAACTTCAAAAATTTTTCCTTTGCATAAATAACCCCAAGACCAGTAGGTCCACACATCTTATGAGCCGAAAAAGTCAAAAAATCAACATCCAAATCAGTAACATCAACTTTCATATGAGGAACACTTTGAGCCCCATCAACCAAAACCAAAATACCAAGGCTATGAGCATACTCACAAATCTCCTTAATAGGCCTTACATCACCAACCACATTCGTAATATGGGCAAGTGAAATAACTCGGGTCTTCTCATTTATAGCCGATTTAACATTTTCCAAAGTAACCTTATAAGAAGAAAGAGGAATATATTTAATATTAATACCAATCTCATCACTTAGTTCAAACCAAGGTAAAATGTTAGAAGCATGTTCACTTTTAGTAAGCAAAACCTCATCACCTTTTTTCAAAACATTCTTAAAATAACCAAAAACAATCTTATTTATAGAATCCGTAGTCCCACTTGTAAAAGCAATAGAAGAAACATCATTAGCATTTATAAAATCCTTTACCTTACATCTCGCATTTTCATACATGCTAGAAGCCTTAACACTAATAGAATAATCACCTCTATGGGCGTTAGAACTATAATAATTATAATAATCACTAGTTGCTAAAGATAATATTCTAGGCTTAAGCGTTGTAGCCCCATTATCAAAATAAACAATACCAGTAGATAAAATGTCAAAATCATCCCTATTCACATATATCACCTCCAATATTTATTAATAGACTTTAAAATGTCCTTTGAAAGTACATTAGAATCCTTCAAAAGAAAACCTTTTATCAAAAGCGTTTCAGCCTTTTTATAAGCAATTCCTCTACTCATCAAATAAAATAATTCATCAGAATTACATTTACCAATATGAGCACTATGATTAGCCACACAATCATAATCATCAATAAATAAATTTGGATTAATCTGACAAGTATTATTAGTTAAATTAATAATACGTCCATTTTGATTAATAATACACTTCCCATTTCCCTTAGGCACGAACGATGAAACATTAAACTTAAGATCACCTTTTTTAACATTAACGCCATAATTATTAACCAAACTTTCAGTATTGCTAAAATTGTGATAAACAAGTAAATCATACTTTTCCTTAAAACTACTTATCGTTTTAAAATTATAATTAAGCTTTGCCAAATTACCATTCAAATTAAAAATAACCTGTTCTTTATTGTCATCAATATCATTAAACTTATACAAATTTAATAAAGCATCTTCTAAAACATAAAACTTATAACTAAACTTACCGCACTTTCCCCTTTTAAGTTCATATATATTACATGAAACAAAAGGAGAAATATTAAAATACATCTCTAACTTGCTTTCATCCTTACAATCATATTCAATCATCAAGTTAGTGTTTTTAACAACAGAAATATTAATCTTACAAACACCATCAAAATTACCCTTACCAGAAACAACCTTTACTGCATCATCAATTTGGCTTTCTATGATTTCATTGTTCACTATTACTATTTTATTCATAATTCTCATTTTCCTTTATAATAGATGTACTATCTTTTTTGATTTTATCATAACCTTCTTCTTCAACTACCTTAACAAGACTAGCATCCCCACTTTTAATAATACGTCCACCTTCCATAACATGAACAAAATCAGGCTTAATATAATCAAGAAGTCTTTGATAATGTGTCACAAGCAAAATAGCCGGCTTATATTCTCTATAATAATCCATCACACTATTACCAACAATCTTCAAGCTATCAACATCGAGACCTGAATCAATCTCATCAAGCATAACCACACTAGGCTTTAAAATATGCATTTGTAAAATTTCATTTTTCTTTCTCTCACCACCAGAAAAACCTTCATTAATCCCTCTATGAATCATCTTTGGATCCATTTTTAAATCACAGGTTAACTTATCAAGTTCCTTAATAAAACTATATAACTTAAAATTACTGTCCTTACTTCTAAGGGCCGTTCTTAAAAAATCCGCATTACTGACCCCCTCTATCTCATAAGGCATCTGCATACCCAAAAAAATGCCCAAACGAGCCCTTTCATAAACCGGCATATTGGTAATATCAATATCATTATACATAATCTTACCCGATACAACCTCATACGTAGAATCTCCCATTATAACCTTAGATAAAGTAGACTTACCAGTTCCATTAGGTCCCATAATTGCATGAATTTCTCCTGACTTTATCTTCAAATTAAAACCACTTAAAATAGTTTTATCACCTATTTTAACAGATAAATCTTCAATCTTTAATATATTCATTTTCATCACCACCTAATATTTTAACATTTTTTTAAAAATTTTTGAATAGAAAAGAAAAAAAATACCCAATATAAAATAGAATATCCCGCAGATATTCACCAAAAAGAAGGTTAAGCCTTCTTTTAATATTAAAAAAAATGTGTTAAAATAAAAAAGAGGTGATAAAAAATGGAATGTATATTCTGTAAAATAAGTAATGGAGAAATCCCTTCATATACCATATATGAAGATGACACAGTCAAAGCATTTTTAGATGCAAACCCAGATGCAAACGGACACACCCTAATAATACCAAAAAAACACTACCAAGATCTTTTCGATATTGACGAAAAAACCCTAATGCACATTATCAAAATTGCCAAAAAACTAGATCCAACATTCAAAGAAAAACTAGGAGCAAAAGGTGTTACCCTAGTTCAAAATAATGGTATATTGCAAGAAGTAAAACACTTTCACTTACACCTAAAACCAGGATATAGTGGTAATCATAAAAAAATGAAAATTGAAGACATCTACGAAAAACTCCATAATTAAAACCGCAAACAGCGGTTTTTTTCTAAAAATTTTTATTAGCAAAACTAGCACAACATCCAGGATCATTATTAATAATATTATTCTCCTCACTACATGTATATTGCGGAGTATAAGTATGATTATAAATATGCTTATTAATAACATGTGTATGAATAGGACAAATATGATCTACCTGATGACAAAACTCCCTTTCAACACATTTATTAATAACCGGTTCCACAATAGGACAGTTCATCTGCCTATTAGAACAACCATTATCCATAGGCATAAAAGGCATACAACATTTTTTTCTAAACATTAAATCTCCCCCTATCTGCTTTATAATATGAACAAAAAAAATATTTGAATATGAAATTCCCCCAAATAAAAGAAAAAGACTAGTATTATAAATTACTAATTTATAAAAAATAATCCCGTTAATTTAAATATATTAATCCATTCTTCCAATATAATTGGTTTATTTTAAACTTTGTTTTTTCTCCTTTAATCCATATAAAAAATATGGTATGCAATTTTAATAATTTACACACCATATTATACAAGGTCATATAAATAATTTACACACCACTCTTGACAAGGTCTTCTTCGATTATTATTCTTTGTATTAACTAATTGTAAATGGTTCTCCTGAAGTCCCTTTTCCACTTAATTGGATGTTAGATGACAGATAGAG
>CAVKYE010000007.1:0-63342 GCA_963660615.1 Vescimonas coprocola | reverse complement strand
CAGTAATAGTAAATACATCTTCAACTGGCATTAAGAATGGTTTATCAGTATCTCTAGCTGGAGTTTCAATCCAAGTGTCAACTGCGTCCATAAGTTCCATAATTTTCTCTTCATAAGCAGCATCGCCTTCAAGAGCTTTAAGTGCAGAACCTCTGATAATTGGAGTATTATCTCCATCATATCCATATTCAGTTAAAAGTTCTCTAACTTCCATTTCAACTAGGTCTAATAACTCTTCATCATCAACCATATCACATTTGTTTAAGAATACAACCATACGAGGTACTCCAACTTGACGTGATAATAAGATATGTTCACGAGTTTGAGCCATAGGTCCGTCAGTAGCAGCAATAACTAAGATTGCTCCATCCATTTGAGCAGCACCAGTGATCATGTTTTTAACATAATCAGCGTGTCCTGGACAGTCTACGTGAGCGTAGTGTCTATTAGCTGTTTCATATTCAATATGAGAAGTGTTAATAGTAATACCACGTTCTCTTTCTTCTGGAGCCTTATCGATATTTGCATAATCTTCGAATTTAGCCCATCCTTTTTTAGAAAGCACACTACTAATAGCGGCTGTCAAAGTAGTTTTACCGTGATCCACGTGTCCAATTGTACCAATATTAACATGTGGTTTTGAACGGTCATATTTTTCTTTTGCCATTAAAATTTCCTCCTTTATTTGATTACAATAACATTTTAGCAAAGCTAAGCTAAAATTACAAGCCTTTTAGCCTAGTTTCCACCATTTTTTTTAATTATTTCTTCAGAAATATTTTTTGGAACTTCTTCATAATGATCAAATTCCATAGTATAGTTACCACGACCTTGAGTATTTGAACGTAAACTAGTTACATAACCAAACATCTCTGAAAGTGGTACCATAGCATCAATAGATAAACTATTACCTCTTGATTCTTGTCCAAGTGGACGACCACGTCTAGAAGTAATATCACCCATTACCGCACCTAAATATTCATCAGGTACTCTTACATTAACCTTCATAATAGGTTCAAGTAAAACAGGCTTACACTTACTCTTAGCTTCCTTCAAAGCAAGAGAAGCAGCAACCTTAAACGCCATCTCAGATGAATCAACATCATGATATGAACCATCGAATAAAGTAGCCTTTACATCCACTAAAGGATATCCAGCAAGTACACCAGTCTTCATAGATTCTTGAAGACCTTTATCAACAACTGGAATATACTCTCTTGGAACAACACCACCAACGATAGCATCAACAAACTCATAACCCTTATCTGGATTTGGTTCAAACTTAATCCATACATGACCGTATTGACCACGACCACCAGACTGTTTAATATGTTTACCTTCACAGTCACCAGCTTGAGTTAAAGTCTCACGATATGAAACTTGAGGTTGACCAATATTAGCTTCAATACCAAATTCTCTCTTCATTCTATCAACAATGATATCCAAATGAAGCTCACCTACACCAGCAATAATCGTTTGACCAGTTTCAGCATTAGTAGAAGCTCTAAATGTAGGATCCTCTTCAGATAATTTCTGTAAAGCAAGACCCATCTTATCTTGATCACCCTTAGACTTAGGTTCAATCGCAAGTTGAATAACTGGCTCAGGAAATTCCATACTTTCCAAAATACAAGCATGCTTTTCATCACACAAAGTATTACCAGTAGTAGTATCCTTTAAACCAACTGCAGCCGCAATATCACCAGTAAATACCTCAGGTATTTCCTTACGATCATTAGCATGCATAAGTAAGATACGACCAATTCTTTCTTTCTTATTCTTAGTAGCATTTAAAACATAAGAGCCACTAGATAAATGTCCAGAATAAACCCTAAAGAAAGTAAGTTTACCAACAAATGGATCAGTCATAACCTTAAATGCAAGTGCACTAAACGGTTCTGAATCCTTTGGATGTCTTTCGATTTCTTTACCATCTAAATCCACACCCTTAATAGCTTCAACATCAACAGGTGAAGGTAAATAATCAATTACCGCATTAAGCAATAACTTAACACCCTTATTTCCTAAAGCCGTACCACATAAAACTGGGAAGAATTTAACCTCTAAAGTTCCCTTTCTGATAGCCTTCTTAATCATATCAACAGAAATTTCTTCACCCTCTAGGTATTTATTCATAAGTTCATCATCAAACTCAGAAACAGCTTCAATAAGTTCTTCCCTTTTCTCATTAGCAATATCCACTAAATCAGCAGGAATATCAATCTCAGTTGCTTCTTCCTCAGCCTTACCATCGTAATGATATGCTTTCATTTCTACTAGGTCAATAATACCATCAAATTCACTTTCAGCACCAATTGGCCATTCAATAGGTTTAGCGTTTACCCCAAGTAACTTATCAATACTATTTAAACTGAAATTAAAATCCGCTCCCATTTTATCCATTTTATTTGCAAAAATCATTCTAGGAACTTTATAATCATCTGCTTGACGCCAAACAGTTTCAGTTTGAGGTTCAACACCAGCTTGCGCATCAATAAGTGCTACCGCACCATCTAATACACGCAAACTTCTTTGTACTTCAACAGTAAAATCTACGTGACCTGGAGTATCAATAATATTTAATCTGTGATTATTCCAGTATGCAGTAGTAGCCGCTGAAGTGATAGTAATTCCACGTTCTTGTTCCTGTTCCATCCAGTCCATTTGGCTTTCACCATCGTGAGTTTCACCAATCTTATGGATTTTACCAGTATGATACAAAACTCTCTCAGTACAAGTAGTCTTACCTGCATCGATATGAGCCATAATACCAATATTACGTGTTTTCTCTAAACTATATTCACGAGCCATAAATTTTCTCCCTTCTTAAAATTACCATCTATAATGAGCAAATGCCTTGTTAGCCTCAGCCATTCTGTGAGTATCCTCACGTTTCTTAACAGCCGCTCCAACACCATTAGAAGCATCAATAATCTCATTAGCTAAATTTTCAGCCATAGAATGTCCACCTCTAAGCCTAGCATATTGAACAAGCCAACGAAGACCTAAAGCTTGACTACGATCAGCCTTAACCTCAATAGGTACTTGATAATTTGCACCACCAACACGTCTTGATTTAACCTCTAAAGCTGGTTTAATATTAGCCATTGCCTTTTCAAAAACAACAGTTGCATCTTCATTAGTCTTTTCTTTAATTATATCAAAAGCCTTATAAAGAATAGTTTGTGCGGTACCCTTCTTACCATCTTTCATTATTTGGTTAATTAACTTGGTAACTAACTTAGAATTATAGACTGGATCTGGTAACACATCTCTTTTAACTGCACGTCTCTTACGCATAAATAATCCTCCTTTCCCTATATAATTTAAAATTTATTAATTACTTTTTGGTTTTTTAGTACCGTATTTAGAACGGCCTTGACGACGATTATCAACTTGAGCAGTATCCATAGTACCACGAATTACATGATAACGAACACCGATTAAGTCCTTAACACGTCCCCCACGAATTAGAACAACAGAGTGCTCTTGAAGGTTATGTCCTTCCCCTGGGATATAAGCATCAACTTCTTTACCGTTTGAAAGTCTAACACGAGCATATTTTCTAAGTGCTGAGTTTGGCTTCTTTGGAGTCTTAGTTCCAACACGAGTACATACACCACGTTTTTGTGGAGAATTACTTACAGTTGTCTTCTTATCCTTGCTGTTATATCCAACATTCAACATTGGAGACTTTGACTTTTTAGTTTTACTTTTTCTTCTGTTTCTAACTAATTGACTTATTGTAGGCATCTTGGTCCTCCTTTCATTACACACATCCTGGTGTTTCATTTGCTACCTTAATTAAGGATTTACCAAAGTAAATCCAAATTAAATGCAACAATAATATATCACTTCATTATATGAAAGTCAAGAGAAATCTTACTATTTTATTTAAAATAAAAAACAGAAGTCCAAAACTCTGTCAAAAAAATCTAATCATGTGATGAATCATACCCCTTAGTTTTATATGCATCTCCACATTTCAAATAAGAATCATACGTAGTCACACCCTCTTTTTTATAAAAATGAACATAACCACGACAACTAATCCTACCATTATTGGGATCCTTTAAAGGTTTAATGATATCTTTATCAATAAGTTCATCAACAGTCACATAATCATCATCACCAGACTCTAAAACCTTATAATAAAAATTATCCGTATAAGTCCTTCCTGCATCCTTAAGTTCACCCTCCAAAGAACTATATGACTCATTAGAAGAACCACCACCAAACAACTGATTAAAAGTTCTATTATACATAACCATAGTCACCAAAAGTGCCAAAGAAAGTGCACAAACAAACATCATAACCTCTCTTATACCCCATCCATTTTGGTTCATAATATTCCCCCTAAAATTTACTATTTAACTTATACAATTTACTAGGTCTTCCATACCTTCCAGAAAGCATCTCACCAGTTTCACTCACAATATTTTCACTAATAAGTTTTTTTCTAAAATTTCTCCTATCAAGTTTCTTATCCAAAATCAACTCAAAAAAATTTTGAAACTCTGGAAGCGTAAAACTTTTAGGAAAAAGTTTAAAAAGAACATCATCCTGATTAACTAAAATCTTCATTTTCAAAGAAGAAAAACACTGAATTACAATTTTTTTATGATCATATCCCATAGGCGGCAAATCATTTATATTAAACCACTCATATTCTCTACTAACATCCTTATAATCAACAAGATCTTTAATAGTAAGAGCAACAAAAGGAAAAGCAATAACCCTATCATTAGGATCCCTTTTCAAATCACTAAAAGCCTTAGATTGAAATAAAAGCGTCGAAGGAACACCAGTTATAGAAGAAACCATCTCACTAGCACATTCCTCCAAAGTTTCAAAATTAGAAAGTACCTCACTAGGAAGCACCCACATTCCTTCAAAAGGTGCCTCTTTCCTCTTCCTAAGAAGAATCCAAATACCACCCTTATCCTCACTACAAATACAAACCAAAGTCTCTAAAATATTATAAAACACTTTACCCATTATTTTTCCTTGCTAATAATCTTATCATAAATTAAAGCCACACTATGCCTAAGTGAGGTATCATTTTCAATCATTCGCATAAGTTTATCATAATTATTTTGTTCCAAAGGATCAGAAATCAAACATAAATCAGTAGCCGGAGACTTTTTACCATTTTTAATAGTCGCATCAAGCAAGGCAACATCAGAAGTAACAATATCATAAGTTTCACTACCCTTTAAAGTATTTATAGCCTTCACAAGTTCAAACGTGATAAGCCTATGTTTATATTCCTTAGTAAAATACTCATCAAGCATCCTCACCTGCATCCTATAATCATCATCATTAGTCAAATATGCATAATCCCATCCATAAAGAGCATCTATAAGCCTAACAACATCAAACTTCCCATACTTATGTTTCTTAGCCGTCGCACTTATAGCCTTGCCAAACACATTATAAACCGGATTCGCAAACTCTTGTTCTAATCTCAAATTCTTATAATTTAAAACCGCATCTTCCATACTTTATTACTCCTTTACATCCCCCGCATATTTTAAATTATATCATTTATAACAATCACCGTCAATGAAAAAAACAAACCTAAAAAAAATCATTGAAAAGAAAAAATATTTGTAGTATAATTTTAAGTAGAATAAGGAGGCCAAAAAATGGACTACGAAAAATTTAAAGCACTATATGACGACAACACTTTTAAAAAAGAAAATCAAAAAGAAATAAAAAAAGACGTCATAGAACTCTTTGATGAATTAGATGAAGAACCAAATACTCCATTAGAACATAAAATAAAAACACCAGGACTAGATATGGAACCAGAAATCTTAGAAATACCTCCAAGAAAAAAAGAAGAAGAAATGGCACAAACCAAAAACATAAATTTAGTAGAATTAAAAGATTTAAACCGTAAAATAATGCCAACCATAGAAAACATCTATAATGGTGAAAATAAAGAAGAAACTCCAAAAAGAAAATGGTTCTTACCTTGGACAACAGATGAAAGCCATCACTTACAAAACGCCTTCGTAAACTGCTCAGTCCTAGGATTTATAACCATGGCCATTGGTGCATCACAATTCTTTTATATAATTACCCACATCTAAGCAGAAAACTGCTTTTTTTATTTCCTATCATTTCGAAGAAACTCCCTTAACATCTTAGTCAAAGCCCTCTTTTCAATCCTCGAAACATAACTCCTAGATATTCCAAGATTCTTAGCAATCTCTTTTTGTGTAATCTCATCATTACCATCAAGGCCATACCTTTTAATAATTATATCTTTTTCCCTATCAGTTAAAACCGTAAAATATTTTTTCAAATATTTAAGATTATCTTGTTTATGAATATCCAAAGCAAAATCTGGATTCGGTGTTTTCAAAATATCTAAGAAAGTTATAACATTCCCCTCTTTATCAAAACCAACACCTTCATCAATACTAATATTTTTACTATTTTTCTTATCACTTCTAAAATGCATCAAAATTTCATTTTCAATACATCTAGCACAATAAGTTGTAAGTTTAGTTTTATGCTTAAAAGAATAACTATCAACGCCTTTAATAAGACCAATTGTTCCAATACTAATAAGATCATCCGCATCAGCCTGCCTATGATCATACTTCTTTACAATATGCGCAACTAATCTAAGATTGTGCTCAATAAGCTTAGACCTAGCGTCCTCATCCCCATTCTTAGCCTTCAAAATACACTCTTCTTCTTCCTCCTTAGACAAAGGATCAGGAAAAACATTATTAGAATAAGATGCCGTAAAAAGATAAAAATCCTTAAACAAATTCTTAAAAAAATTAATCATATATCATACTCCCCTAATAATTATATGACTTTAAAAATTAAAAAAACACATTTTTAATCATAAAACATTGACTAGAAAATTAAGTAATACTATAATTATAAAGGTGATTTCATGAATAGACCAATTAATGCAGACTCTTTTTGGACATATGAAAACGGAGTATTAAAAAACAAACAAAATATAAAAAATCAAAAAGAACTAGATGAACTTGAAGAAAAAATAATAAAAAATAAACTAAAAAACATCCCAAATATAAAATTTACAAAAGAAAACTTTCTAAACCTTCACAAATACCTATATCAAGAACTATATGACTTTGCTGGAATCCTTAGAAACGAAAACGTCGTCTATAATGGACTTATGGCCTGCCAATACGAAGTAATAGATCTATGTCTAACAGATCTTTTCAGTAAAACATACAAAGAAGACCTAAGCACCACCATCGCCTACTTATATAGTGAACTTATGATTATCCTTCCCTTTAGAGATGGAAACGAAACCGTAATAGAACTATTTTTAGAAAACTATACTAAAAACAAAAAATATAGCTTAAACTTTAAAACCATAAACAAAGAAAAACTAACAGAAGCACTAACATATGCTTTTTATAAAGACACATCAAAACTAATAAACATATTTAAAAACAACATAAAAACGCTAAATCAATAGCGTTTTATTTCTATGTAAACATCCTTACTCTTATCCAAGAAATTCAAAACACAAAGCATATCATCCCTAAGCAAAGCCACACATCCTTCAGTATAATCCTTATTTTTAACATGTAAAAATATAGCCGAACCTAATCCTTTAACTGGATTATCCATATTATATTCAATAATAACCCCAAACTCATACAAAATAGGATAATCAATTAAATGTTCAGAAGATGAAAAATCAGATAAATTACCATTAACCACATATGAATAAGAAACACCACATTCGCCTATCTCTACCCATTTATTATAATACTCAGAAGAAACATCATCCACAAAATAACTATTATCACTAATCTTCAAATAAGGATAATCAAAATCAAAATCATTAAAACCAAAGGCTGGGCCTAATTTAAACAACCCCAAAGGCGTCTTATGATCACCTTCTTTTTTTTGTTCAGTAACCCCTTCTTTACCAATATAAACATTATTAATTGTCTTTACAACCTTACCATCCTCTACAAGTTCCATGACACACTTATCACCAACCAAAACCCTTAATAACTTTTTCATCATAATCACCCTTACACAAATTATATATATTTACTCTCGACCTACATTATACATTTTTGTGAAACAATAGTAAATAGATTTAAAAGAAAAAAGAAAGACTAATCTTCCTTTATAACCTCACTACATCTATGACAAATATTACCATTCATATCTATCTCATCAAAATAATTCCAACATCTTTCACACCTAACGCCTTCAAACTTAGCAACAGAAACACCACAATAATCATATTTTTTAAGTTCATTTGTACTAAGTACAACATCAGACACAATTAATAATTGTTTTAAATTATTTAAAATAGGTTTTAAAGTTTCCTTATCTTCCTCTCTTAAATTCAAATAAACCTTAGCCTCTAAAGACTTACCAATAACCTTAGAAACTCTTGCTTCCTCTAAAGCCTTATAAACATCATCCTTAATACTAAAGAATGTATTCCAAAGTTCTATAACCTCGGTAGAATCTTTATATGATAAAGCCTCAGGGAAACTTTCCAAATGAACACTTTCCTTTCCTAAATGAAGCATCTTATAAACTTCTTCAGAAGTATAAGGTAAAATAGGAGCCATAAGTCTAATTAAAGCAAACAAAATATCATATAAAACCGTTTGAACGCTTCTTCTTTCCAAAGAATCCTTCGCATAAGTATAAAGAATATCTTTAGTAAAATCTAAATAGAAACTAGACAAATTAATAACATAATTATTTACAAGTTTATAAACCTCATCATAATTATAATCATCATAATTTTCTCTCATTTTCTTAATAAATTCACTTAACTTAATCATCATATACTTATCAGCAAGTGGCATATTCTCATATGAAACCCTATTACAAGGCTCAAAGTCAAATAAATTTCCAAGCATAAATCTATAAGTATTTCTAATCTTACGATAACATTCCTTAACACCCGCTAAAGCCTCTTCACTATACCTTACATCCTCAGTATAATCAACAGAAGAAACCCAAAGTCTCAAAATATCCGCACCATGTTTACGAACAATATCAAGTGGAGAAACAATATTACCAATAGACTTACTCATCTTTAAACCTTTTTTATCCAAAACAAAGCCTGCTGATATCAAAGTTTTATAAGGACTTTTACCATAAGCCGCCATACTACAAATAAGTGAAGAATTAAACCAACCACGATACTGATCAGAGCCTTCTAAATAAATATCCGCAGGATATGGTAAATTACGCTCTTGAAGAACTCCAGAAAATGAAGTGCCAGAATCAAACCATACATCCATAATATCCGTTTCTTTAGTAAAATTACCATTAGGACTCTTCGGATTAGTATAACCGGAAGGAAGTAAATCCTTAGCCTCCCACTTAAACCAAACATTAGAACCATATTTTCTAAACAACTCTGAAACATGCATCATAACATCATAATCAATAATTTCAGAACCATCTTCATTATAGAAAATTGGAATAGGAACGCCCCAAGACCTCTGCCTTGAAATGCACCAGTCTCCTCTACCTTCAATCATATTATGAATTCTAGTTCTTCCCCATTCAGTGTGGAAATTAATATTTTCATCAATCTCCTTCAAAAGATCATCCCTTATTTTATCAACACTACAGAACCATTGCTTCGTAGCCCTAAAGATAATTGGTTTTTTAGTTCTCCAATCATGTGGATATGAATGCTTAATAAACTTAAGTTTAAGCAAATAACCATTTTCCTCTAACCACTGACAAATAGCCTTATTAGCGTCCTCAAAGAACAAACCTTCAAACATACCAGAGTCAGCCGTCAAAACACCTTGATCATCCACACCATTTACCATAGGAAGCGAATTGGCCTTACCAACAATAAAATCATCCTCACCATAAGCCGGAGCCGTATGAACAAGACCAGTACCAGCATCCAAATTTACATGATGACCAATAACAACCTTAGAAATCCTGTCCATAAATGGATGACTATAAGTAACTTGCGTTAAATCAGTTCCCATAAATGTACCTACAACTTCATAATCTTCAAAACCAAACTCCTCCATCAAATTATCCAAAAGTTCCTTAGCCACAATATAATACTTACCATTAGATAAAACCCTTACATACTCTAAATCCTTACCAACACATACACCAGTATTTCCAGGCAAAGTCCAAGGAGTAGTCGTCCAAATAACCAAATTATCCTTAGGACTTACAAAAGAATTACCTTCATTTACCTCAAAAGAAACAAACACTGAAGGATCTTTCCTATCCTTATATTCAATCTCTGCCTCAGCCAAAGCCGTCTCACTACTAGGAGACCAGTAAACAGGTTTCAATCCCTTAAAAATCAAACCTCTTTTTGCCATCTTCGCAAAAACCTCAATTTGTTTAGCCTCATACTCAGGCTTCAAAGTAATATAAGGATGATCCCAATCAGCAATAACATTTAGCATCTTAAAATCATTCATCTGAGTTTCAACCTGCTTCAAAGCAAACTCCTTACAAAGTTCCCTAAAATCAGCCACACTCATAGACTTTCTATCAACCCCACTATTAGTAACCTTCTGTTCAATAGGAAGGCCATGAGTATCCCATCCAGGAATATAAGTAACATAAAAACCTTCCATCATCTTACTACGATTAATAAAATCCTTTAAAATCTTATTCAAAGCATGACCCAAATGTATATTTCCATTAGCATATGGAGGCCCATCATGTAAAACAAAAGGCTTATTACTTTTATTTTTCTCCCTTATTTTCTCATATAAATTTATCTCATTCCATTCATCCCTTTGAATACCCTCATTTAAAGGAAGATTACCCCTCATCTTAAAATCAGTCTTAGGCATAAGTAGCGTATCTTTATAATCCATATTATCTCTCCTTTCAAAAACAAAAAAACCCTATCCATTAAGGACGAGTTTTCCCGCGGTACCACCTTATTTTATTATAAATACACTCAAAACTATAACGCGTTACCGTCCTTCCCTAAAAAATTCAGAAAGAAACATCAAGAGTGATCCGTACATCAAGATTTTATTAGTTTACACCAACCACTAATTCTCTATAAAAATCTCCAACATACCGTCTCCATCATTTGTTTTTACAAATCAATTTTATCAATCTCGTCAATGACCTCTAACTGTGACTCGATTATACCCTTCAAACGACGCTTAAACACATCAACATTACGCTTTAAAGTAATAGCGTCATTTTCAATTTTCTCAG
The DNA here is from genome assembly GCA_963660615.1 of Vescimonas coprocola. Lineage (GTDB taxonomy): Bacteria > Bacillota_I > Bacilli_A > RF39 > UBA660 > Coprosoma. Next base: position 52,134 of record CAVKYE010000007.1, on the reverse strand, counting down.
CCCTAATTAGCGCCTCATTAACAATCCTATTAGCATTCTTCTTCGCATCATCAAGCACAATCTCACTTTCCCTATGAGCTGCCACCTTTAATTGATCAGAAGTCTTTTGAGCCATTAAAATCGCCCTATTAAGCGTATCTTCCATTCTTTCATATTGAGCAAGTTTTTCCTTTAAAGAGGTAACATCTTCAATTTGTTTTTTCAAATCCTCTATCTCTTTATCCTTCTTCTCAATCTCAGAAACCATATCCTCAACTCGCGCAATAACTTTATCCAAAAAGCCATTTACCTCTTCCGGATCATAACCACGAAGTATGCGATTAAACTTTTCCATAATCCCTCGCTCCTTGGTGCCTTATATTTTAGCACATTTTTCAAAATTTTTAAAGCCTTTTTTTACCATTCTATATTAATATCATCATTATCATGAATACCTTTGCCATCAGTTTCACCAGTTATCTCACCTTGAACACTAACATTATTAGGAGTACATAAAAATATTCCCCCACCTATTTTTTGAATTTTACCATTTATAGCATAAATAGTTCCACCTAAAAAATCAACTATTCTCTTAGCCTGCTCAGGAGTAACTCTTTTCAAATTAACAACAACCGTATTTCTTTTCTTCAAATGATCAGCTATTTGTTGAGCCTCAGAATAAGCCCTAGGCTCTAAAAGAATCATCTTAGCCCCACCTTCAGCTAAAGCCTCTTCCTTATTAGTATCATAATATTGCTCCGGTGAAGCAAAAACGTCTTCATCTTCACCCATAATCTTTTTCATAAAACCCATATTTATCCTCCTTGTATCCTTACTATATTTAATTTTATCACAGTTTCCCCAATTTTCAAAATGATTTTTTAAAAAATATCATATTTTTACACGTTTGACTTTCAAAAATCAATTTAAAACAGCAAAAATCAAACTATAATCTATAATTATTAAAAAAATTATCATATGTAATAAATACCAAATAACAAATAAAATTATTCACACTGTTATACTAATGTGAAATTAACAAAATGCAATTACGCTAAAAACTAAAAATAAACTCCAATTTTTGTAGTTTATTTTCCCATTTTCCGTTTTTTTTGCACAGTTTCTAAAGAATCTATTTTATCCTTATCATTACTATTATTTTTAAGATTAATCAACATTTTTCTCATCTCAATTAACCTATTTTTATACAATTGTATTTCTATTAATCTATTTGACATTCCCTCACCCCTTTATAATTCTTATCAATCACACGTTTTATTGAATCATCTGTAATTATCAAAAGTTTCTCAATATCATTTTCTTTCTTATTAATAGAAGCATGTTCAATTATAATTTTATTATACAAATTATCAATCATACGACCATTTCCAAAGTTTTTTTCTTGTTTTTCCACTTTTATTATATATTTTATTAAATTCAAAGAAGATTCAGTTATTTTCAAATTACTTTCTTTAATTTTTTTTAAAAACATTTCTAACAACTCTTCTTCCGAATAATCTTTAAAATCTATAATATATCCTATTCTTGACTTAATACCCTGATTAAGATTTAAAAAGTCATCCATTTCATCATTATATCCTGCAAATATAAAAGCAGTCTCCTTTTTCTCCATTTCTTTAATAATTTCCGTAAACGCATCATCAGAAAAATTATTTTCGTTATCTTTAGCAACAAATCCATATGCCTCATCAACAAATATTAATCCACCAGAATATTCTTCTAAAAGTTCCTGCGTTTTAATCGCTGTCTGCCCCACATAACCCGCTATAAAATCCCTAGGCGTAGCCTCTTTAAATGTATTATTTTTTATATAGCCAAGATCATATAATACATTAGCTATAATTCTTGCAACAGTTGTTTTACCTGTCCCTGGATTACCTTTAAAAATCATATTTAAATTTATCCTATCCAAAATTACTTCATTTTTTACTTTTTGCATAAATATTAAATAATTCACAAGTTTATTTACCTCTTCCTTTACTTCTTTTAATCCTATTAAACTATTTAATTTATTAATTTCTTTTGAATACAACATTTCACTTGATAAATTTAATTTATCAGATATTATATCAACTTCATTATTTATTTTTTGAAGTAAATCTTCAATTTCAATATTCATAATTATATTATACCCCCTTTAGAAAATTTCTTTTCTATAACACATTTTACATTAAATATTAAATTTTTTTTAAACAATATTGACATAAAAAAAGAAACTAATGTTTAAGTCTCCTCTTTTCAAATTTTTTTATGATATATATTTATATATTTTTTACGATATCTCATAAGGTGTATTTGTTGTTCCCTCTCCTTTTAATTTAATATTAGATGATAAAAATAATACTGGAGCAACTCCACGAGAACTGTAAGCATCGTAGTAGTTGAGGTCACCATCCATATAAACAAAGAACACACCACCAGCATCTGAAGTAGAATAAGACGAGATTGTCCAAGAATATGAACTACTTGCAGGTCCTACATACATCCAGTTGTACATTGCACCATTATCATAACAACTTGAAGTATGCCAATATGAATATATACTTGTACATGCTGAATTTGTTGAAGCTTTTACATAATCGCTTGGATTCATAAGTCCTACTTTACCTTTCCATTTATACGCTTGTTCCTGTGACACATCTGTAGCTAATGTTTGAGCAGTATCATCTGGATATACAACTCCTACATTAAACGTATGACTTGTTATTTTATTTTGTACATCTGTAGATAATGTATTTAGCCATGTGTTATTTAAATATGTATTTAATGTTGATTCTGCTTCAGGAAGATTATACGATGATCCACCTACTTCCCTTGGCATTTGTGATACATTATTTCCTGATGAATCTAACATGGTTGTTTTACTTCCCCATACTTTACAACCAGATTCTGAATAATTACAATAATCTATATCAGTAGTAGAATATCTAGCTCCCGCTGTATCAAAGGCTATATCCCCAATACTACCATTTCTAATAACCTTTAAAGTCCCATCATTTTCAACAGCAATTATCCTATACATATCAGAGCCTAAAGTTATATAATTATTAGGGTTTGCACCCCTATATACATATCTACCTGCTTCTGTAGAATCAGCATATAATCCATCTCCTTTAGTTACTACCAATTCTTTTAAATCAGATGTACGCATTCCTTTAGAAGCACTACTTTCTTTATCACATTTCATTGATTTTCCATCCGAACTAGTACAATAAAAAGTTCCATTTTCTTTGAAATATAAATCGGTACATGTTATAGTCCCAGTTGTTTTATTAATAGTTACCGTACCACTTGTTGGTCTTTCACCTGTCATAGTTATTTTTTTACTACCAAAAGCCTCAGCTCCATTACTAAATGTAACCATAAGATTCTCTCCACTTACACTTACTCCATTACCTGTAGAATCCTCATAGCCACTCATTTGAGCCTGAGCATAAGCACTTTTAACCGAATTAATAACACCCCAAGCCTTATCCTTAGCACCTTCTAATCTAGAATTATTAATTACATTTAAAATTGCTGGTGTAGTTACTAAAGCAACTATTGCAAGTATAACAATAACCGCAAGTAATTCTACAAGTGTAAATCCTTTTTTATTCATATTACTCCCACTCTCCTTAAAGCTTTTCCCCTATTATAAGTATATCACATATCCTACATGACCAAAATACTTTTCAAAAAAATCTTTACAAAAAAATTGCCCAAAATATATTTTTAAAACTATCATATATTCTCAAATTATTGCACCAAAACTTCTTAAAAATTCCTATTATATAAAAAAAGATAATTTTAATTATCCTCATCATCAGAATCATTCTCACTTTTCTTATACCCAACATAATAAACTCCCGGTTCCATAGTAAAACGAGTTATAATATGATCCATCTCATTTTTAGAAGAACCACCAGCCGTAATATCCGCAATAATTTTAATTTTATCATCAGCCTGTTCCTGTGTCTCCATACTATTTAATTTGATATCTGATTCATTAATCATCTGAATAAAAGTAGTCCTAAGAACAATTTCCTTACTCTTAGAAAGGACAATTGTTATCACATAATTTTTACTATAAATATTATCAGTAATATTAGTTACCTTCTTAGTTATATATCTCAAAATAATATTAGCCACTAAAATAAATCCCGCACCAGTAGCAGCCTCTAAAACAAGACCATAAGCACATAATACACCAATAGCTGCATTACACCATAAAGTAGCAGCTGTATTTAATCCTCTAATATTTGCTCCGTCCTTAAGAATAACACCTGCACCTAAAAAACCAATACCAGATACAACCTGAGCTGCAATCTTCATATCGCTAGTCATGTCAAGCATAACTGGAGAAGCAACAAATAAAAATGCTCCTAAACATACCAAAACATTAGTCCTAAGACCAACAGCTCTCCTTCGCCACTGTCTTTCCAAACCTACAAAAAAACTCAAACATAAAGCAATTACAATTCTAATTAAAAAATCAGTGTACGTTATAATATCACGCTCCTTCTATAAATTTTATATAATTTAGTCACAAAAATGAGTGAAAAAAAGCCAAACTGGCTTTAAAACTTTAATTTATCATTTATATACTTTGAAACCTCATCTAAATTCAAAGTAATCTGTTCCATTGTATCCCTATCTCTAATAGTAACTGTACCATTATTAATAGTTTCATCATCAACCGTTAAGCAGTAAGGCGTACCAGAAACATCTTGTCTTCTATACCTCTTACCAATATTTCCAGTCTCATCATAAGAACACATAAATTCTTTAGATAACATATTAAATACTTCAAGTGCCTTTTCGCTATGATGTTTCTTAACCAAAGGAAGAATAGCTACCTTATAAGGAGCAAGGAAAGGATGAAAACTCATAACCTCACGAACACTACCATCAGAAAGTACCTCTTCCCTATAAGCATCAGCCAAGAAAGCAAGTACAGCCCTATCACAGCCAATAGATGACTCAATAACATAAGGGGTATACCTTTCATTAGTCAAAGGATCCAAATACTGCATAACCTTACCAGAATATTCCTCATGACGTTTCAAATCATAATCAGTTCTATTATGAGTTCCTGCAATCTCACTAAAACCAAAATCAAACTCATACTCAACATCACAAGCCTCTTTAGCATAATGTGCAAGCTTATCATGATCATGGAATCTAAGCTTATCCTCATTAATCCCTAAACTAACAAAAAAATCCATTTCTTTCTTCTTATACTCATTATAATAATCACTATCAGTACCAGGTTTACAGAAAAATTGATGCTCCATCTGTTCAAACTCAAGTGTTCTAAAAGTAAAATTACCAGGAGTAATTTCATTTCTAAAAGCCTTACCAATCTGACCAATACCAAAAGGCACCTTAGCCCTCATAGTCCTTTGAACATTTAAGAAATTCACAAACTCACCTTGAGCCGTCTCAGGCCTTAAATAAATAGTATTTTTACTTAAAGCAGTAACACCTCTTTCAGTCTTAAACATCAAATTAAATTCCCTAATATCCGTAAAATTACTCTTGCCACAATTAGGACACTTAATATGATTATCACAAATAAACTTAATCATCTCATCATTAGACATCTTATCCGCAATAATAGAACTATCAAAATCCTCAATCAAATGATCAGCCCTATGTCTAGTCTTACATTCCTTACAATCAACCAAAGGATCAGAAAAACTATCAACATGACCAGAAGCCTTCCATACATCACTATTCATCAAAATAGCCGCATCAACACCATAACTATCTTTACTTTCTCTTATAAACTTCTGCCACCAAGCCTTCTTAACATTATTTTTAACCTCTACCCCAAGAGGGCCATAATCCCAAGTATTCGCAAGACCACCATAAATCTCACTACCCTGAAATATAAAACCATACTGCTTACACAAATTCGTAAGTTTCTCCATCGTTACCATTAAAAAAATCACTCCTTTAAAATCAAAAAAAGAACACTTAGTTCCAACTAAACACGTCTTAATTTTACTTTATTTTTATAGCCTTGTCAAGTACTACCTGTTCTTTCTTAAATCATCATTTTCACACATAAGCATAAACTCATCAAGCTTATCGTCATCCATCTTAAGTAAAGTACCATAAACCTTCGAAATAGAATCTGAAATACTAGAAACATCCGCCTTCATAGAAACCTTACCCGGCGTAAACAAAACAAAATTCTTAGGAGTACGTAAAGACGTTTTATGAATTCTCCACACCATACCAATCTCATTTAACTTATCAACCCTAAAAGAAGATAACTTACCACTTCTATACCTATTTCTTTGTGTAGCTATCCAACTACCCAAATTATAAACAGCACCATCAAAAGAAACCTTATACTTACTTGGAATAAGCAAATTACCGTGCTTTTTATAATAATCACAAGCCAAAGAATAATTAATCATCCATTTTTTATCGTTCTTACCCTCATTTTTATCCTCCAAAGAAGAAAAAACAAAACCAGCCTTTTCTAAAAGTTTTACCTTATCAAAAGAAAGAAGACCCTTTTCATGCAAATCATTTTGTTCCTCAACCCAATCAAAAAAGCCAATATTCCTTAAAGATGTCTTATTTTTCCTATCCAATTTAGAAGACAATCCAATCTCTTTAAAAAGAATATACATCCTATACCAAAGAGAATCCTCAGACTTAATCTTTTTAAGCAAATCATCCAAAGAATCCTTCTTATGGAAAGAGTCTGTTTCACCCAAAGAATCGTTTGTACAATCAAGTCTAACATCAAAATGCTTCTCGCCCCTTTTATTATTCACCAAATAATTTATAATATCCAAAGAAACTTTCTTATTTAAAGACAAAATATCCTTCTTAAACTTTTCATCAAGAAAATTCAATTTAAACTCATTAAACTGTCTATCAGTAAGCTTACATCTATTTACAACATCCAAATAATCCTTCTTATCATTATCACTCTTCTTAACCTTAATACGAAAAATATATATCGTATTATAATCAAGTTGTCTATAAAGAATTCTTACCTGATAACCTTTCCTTTCGATTACCCCATTAATATTACCATTATTACTAAAAACCCTACTTTTAGAAACATCAAAAGTATCATTCCTACTACGCATCTCATCCAAACATTTTAAAATACGATCATAAAACTCCGGAGAAATAGACTCAATATCAGAAAAAGCATATATATTACCAAAAACACTAGTAGCAAAAACAAAATTAATCTCATCATCAAGTTTAACTTTCTCTTCCCTTACATAATCTTCACAAACAGCAATTTGTAAATTAAGCAACCTCAAATAATCAAGAGTTTCCTTTTCATCATCACCTAACCTAGTAAGTTCATAAACATCATACCGCAATTTTTTAATGATATCCATCATAACTTCCTTATAATAAGGTAAATTCTTATTTGGAAGCATCTTCAAAATCTCTTCCTTTGTTTCTAATTTAGATATAGCTTCATAAAGTGCTTGAGCTTGATTCATAAAATCACCAAAAACATTATAGAATATTTTTAAAATAAATGCAAACTAAAAACCTGTCAAAAAATAATATACTTTCCCCCTTGATTTAAAATTTTAAAATGTATCTAAACAATATCTATTATTAAATGGTCTATCTATTCTAATCATCTAATTCCCTTTTATTAATACCAGCAATAAATATCCATATTTTCAATAACTTCTCTTTTTTTATAGCACACATAACAAGGTACATATCATCTAATCTTTTTTTAATATAATCAATTAATTTTAAACTTTGCATTTTTATTCCTCCTTTAATCCATATAAAAAATATGGTATGCAATTTTAATAATTTACACACCATATTATACAAGGTCAAGCCCTATATTTTTTTATTTTTTTCAGTTCACATACTGCTTAATCGCAGCATGTGAACAATTCTAGGCGAGACTTTCGCTATCGCTCGTCCCGCTCATGCACCTCCTAAAGGAGGCTTACGAATGTTCTTCAATTATTATTCTTTGTATTAACTGATTATATATGGTTCTCCTGAAGTCCCTTTTCCACTTAATTGGATGTTAGATGACAGATAGAGAACTGGCGCCGCGCCGTAGCCGTGGTAGTAGGCAAGGTCGCCCCCGACGTAGCCGCCGCTGCCGACATAGAACACATAGTAAGCGGTCGAGTGAGAATAAGGCGCGATTGTCCAAGAATACGTCTTTGCAGCAGGTCCTGCAAATATCCAGTTATGTGTTGCACTATTATTATAACAACTTGAATTACTATAATATTCACTTACACTCGTACATGATGAATTTGTTGAGGCTTTTACATAGTCACTTACGTTCATCAATCCCACTTTACCACTCCATTTATATGCTTGTTCTTGGGTTATTGTATTTGAAAGGCTCGTTTCATTTATATTTGTTACTCCTACATTAAACATATGTGTTACTACTTTTGATTTAACATTACTATCTAAACTATTATACCAATCATTATTTAAATATGTATTTAGTGTTGCTTCGCTATCAGGCAGTGTATATTCTGTTCCTCCCACTTCTCTTGGCATTGTTGTTACATTACTTCCTGATGAATTTAAAGTAGTTGTTTTACTTCCCCATACTTTACAACCATAAGGAGAATTGCAATAATCTGTACTTACTGTAGAATATCTTGCATTTGCTGTATCAAAAAACATACTTCCAATACTACCATTTTTGATTACTTTTAGTGTTCCATCACTTTCGACAGCAATTATTCTATATGTATCAGAACCTAGTGTTATATAGTTATCAGGGGCTGCTCCTCTATATACATATCTTCCTGATTCAGTATCATCTTCATATAATCCATCTCCTGATGTTACTACTAATTCTTTTAAATCAGATGTACTCATGCCATCTATTGGTGTAACTGTACCCGAAAAATTTTGTTCAAATTCCAAAGTAGCTGTAATATTCCCTGTTAAATTATCAGGTTGCGTAGTCACACTACTATCATAAGTAACTTTTATAGAAAGAACTGCTGAATTACCACTTACTAAAGTTCCGCCTTCTTTAAGTCCACTTGTTTTAAAAATAATTGCATCATTATTTGGATCACTTAAATTTATTTTCTTTAAAGTAGCATCCAAACTACCTTTATTAGTAACAGTTATATCATAAGTGATAGAATCCCCAGGTGATACTAAATTAGTATTAAAAGTAGCTGTTAATCCACTATATGTAGGATCACTACTATTAGAAGCACTTCCTACTATATTTTTACTTTCAATATTAGTAATTTCTATATCCCAGTTACTAGTTATATTACTGGTGCCAGAAATATTTAATTTAGAGGCAAAAGCGGCATAACCTACCATCATAAGCAAAACTATAGAAAGCAGTCCTCCAATTATTATATTATTTCTCTGATGTTTACTTAAATTTCTCATAATAAATATTTCTCCCTCCCTACTCTAAATCAATTCTATCAAAAAAAAAAAAAAAAAAAACAAGTAATTTTTTCCAAAAATCAAAAAATAGACTATCCTATTTTTTGCAAATCACTTATGAATTTTTTACTCTTCAAATACAACCCCGTATACCTATCATAATAATCATTCAAAAACATATTTATCTCATTTTTTGATCTATCACCCAAGCAAAGTTTAGAAATCTTAGAAATATCAACATAATAAAACATTCTAATAAGCTTAATAGTTTTATCACTAACCATTTTTTCATTAGAATAACAATCCTTACAAATATATCCACCCTTATAACTAGAAAGTGTTACAATATTTTTGTCATTCCCACAAACCGCACATGAATCAATCACCGGCATAACACCTAAAAAATCCAAATATTTAAGTTCAATAATATTCATAATCACCAAAGGATCAAATCCCTCATCAATCTTAACCAAAGCCTCAATAATCAAATCAAATATTTTACTAGATAAACATTGTTTATAAACCTGCAAAGTAAGTTCCAAAAGATAAGAAGAATAACTTATTTTAGTAATATCTCTTTTTAAATTACTAAAAGAATTAATTACACTAACCTCAGACAAAGTTGATAATTTATCTTTTTTATAATAAATAACAAACTCCCCATAAGTAAAACAAGAAGCCGTACTACGAAAAGGACTCTTCAAATTCCTGCACCCTTTCGCCATAACACCAATAATACCTTTTTCCTTAGTAAGTATATTTAAAATCTTAGATGATTCACTATAATTCGTTTCACTTACAACAATACCTACTACCTTCTCCATATCCTAACCTCTTTTATTTTTCTCTTCCTTATATTTCAAATAATACTCTACTTTTCCAGTCTTACGAAATAAATTCCATAATAAATTCATAATATCACGCTCCTATTTATATAATGAGCGCATATGCTATCTTTTATGCACATTTAAAGAAACATTTTCACAAGTTTCACTAACCATCATTTTCGCACTTGATAAAATAGATGAAACAGCCTTAAGCTTATCCACGTCAGCACTATCAATATATCCATCAATTTCCTTTAAAAACATATCATTAATAAACATTTCCCTAATCTCATCTTCCGACAAATCATAAATAGTCCTCACAAAAACTCCCTCCTTACTCTAAAAAATCATTAAAACCAAATTCAGAAATATATTTTTCCCTATCACGCCACTTCTTAATAGTCTTTACATAAATTTCCAAATACACACGAGCACCCAAATACTCCTCAATATCACCTCTAGCCATCATACCAATCTTTTTAACCATCTCACCATTTTTACCAATAATAATTTTTTTAAGTGAATCACGATCAACAATAATAGCCACATTTATAATATACTTATCCTTATCCTTAACAATCTTCTCCGTAATACAAGTAATAGAATGAGGAACCTCTTCCTGAGTTAAATTCATAACCTTCTCACGCACAAGTTCAGAAATCATAAAAGAAGTAGATTTATTAGTAATCATACCATCCTCAAAATATTTAAAACTATCAGGAAGATATTTCTTAAGTACACTTATAAGTTCACTCGTATTTTTACCCTTTAAAGCCGATACTGGAACAATATCAGCAAAATCATATAAATCCTTATACTCACCAATTTTCTCAAAAACTTGTACATTAGAAAGCCCGTCAACCTTATTAATAACCAAAATAACTGGTTTCTTAACTTCTTTCAACCTATCAATAATATACATATCACCCTTACCAAGCCCTTTTTTAGCATCAACAAGCATACATATAGCATCAACATCATCAATAGTATAATAAGCACCCTTATTCAAAATCTTACCAAGCTTATGATTAGGCTTATGAATACCAGGAGTATCCGTAAAAACAATCTGAACATCATCTTCATTATATACCCCTTGAATAATATTTCTCGTAGTCTGAGGTTTATTAGACGTAATCGCCACTTTCCTATTAAGTATAGAATTTAATAACGTACTTTTACCAACATTAGGTCTACCAATTAAACTAACAAATCCGCTTCTCATATTAATCCTCCATTAAAACTTTCAAACAAACACCCCAATAATTTTAGGCCCAAAAATTATAAGACCAATAATAACCGCCGTAAACGCTAAAACCAAAACCGCACTAGCCGCCGTATCCTTAGCCACCTTAGCTAACGGATGAATCTCACTCGTACATAAATCAATAGTTGCCTCAATACTTGTATTTATAAGTTCAGTCGCAATAACAAGACCAATTATCAAAACCAAAACAAGCCATTCACCTAAAGATATTTTAAACAAAAATCCAAAAATTATAACCAAAACAGTAGCTATAATATGCACAAGCAAATTCTGTTCATACTTAAAAGCATACCTAAGACCCGAAGCCGCATACTTAAAACTCTTAAATAACCTTTTTACACCTTTTTCCTTTAACTTATCGCGTGACACCATACCCATTTAATATATCCTCCTGCTCCTTAAACATTACCTTCTCATCATCCTCATTCATATGATCATAACCAAGCAAATGAAGTAAACCATGAATAATCAAAAACAACATCTCACGTCTCTCACTATGGCCATACTCCAAAGCCTGACTTTTAATCTTACTAACCGATATATAAATATCACCAAGCACCCTGCCACAAGGAAGACTTATCTCCTCATTATCCTCCAAAGCAAAACTAATAACATCAGTTTCCCTATCAATACCTCTATATTCTCTATTAATCTTATGAATTTCTTCACTAGAAACAAAAATAACATTAAAAATCACATCATTAAGCTTCTTATACTCCAAAGCATAATTCAAAAAACTTTTAACCTCATCCAAATCAATATCTTCATCAGTCTCATTAAATATTTCAAAATTATTCATACTACTCTCCAATCCCATTAAAGCCCATCAGATAAACAATAAACAAGCCCAATAAACATATAATTATTATATTATATATTAAAGGTTTTTTCAATAGAACCGGCAAGTTATCATTTATTTTATTCAAAAAAAGATACAAATAATAACCCATCATTCCACCAATCACATTTAAAACAATATCATCAATATCAAAAACCCTACCAATCAAAGACTGCGTAACCTCAATCGTAATAGAAACAACAAAAGAAAGAAAAAAAATAACATAAGGCTTTTTAGTCTTCAAATAATAAGCCACAAAAAAACCATAAGGCATAAACAAAAGTAAATTACCCAAAGTATTTTTAATAAATAACCTACTACCAATCTCATACCTAAACATCTCATGAAACAAATTAAAATTAGATGTGTTAAAATTCACATCCTGAAAAGTAACCACATAAAACAAACATAAAACATAAACAATAAAAAATAAAGTAATTAACTCCCTATACAAAATAACCTTTTCCTTATTTTTAACAATAAATAAAACCCTCATACTAACAAAAATAACCATACTAATAAGTATGGTTGGCCAAGTTTTCCCAAAAATCTCCAAAAACACATTCCTAATCAAGACTCTTCACCTATTTCACTATAATCAGTTATATCCTCATAAACACTATAAAACATCCAAACCGAAACAAAATTCTCCGAAGAAGAACTTCTTAAATATTTACTCCTAATTATATATTCCCCATCTTTTAACCTTTTTTTCATTTTCTCCAAAGAAATCATCTTAGCCTTCGAAAGTGCCTCATCAAACGTAAGAATCTCATTTTTAATAACCACTTCCCTTTGTTTACTATAAACAAGCCTCAAAGGGAGCAAAGAATGAGAAATAACCGTCTTTTCCGTAACCTTCTTATTCTTATACTTTTTAAAACAAAATTCAATATCCTTATTTAAAAACTTAATAACATAATTTTCCTTCTTATTTGACGTCTGCTTCTTTTCAAAATAAGCAAACGGATACTTAGTTTTAATAACATACCATACCTCACCATAAGCCTTACCACTAGCCCTAACCTTACCCATAGACTTCTCATTAAGCATAACATCCCCATTTACAATAACATCACCCTTTTTAACATAATCATTTTGAAAACGAACAATATCCCCCTTACTTGCCGTAACCTTCTTAATAACCGCATCCTTCTTAGCCACCAAATTTCTAGGTGTACTTTCACTTTTAATCTTCGTAATCTTCCTTTCAGACGTCAAAACCAAATAACGAGTTCCCTCTTCCTTAATCTCAAGCCACTCAATCCTATCAGGATACTTATTAAGAATCTTCTCTTTAATCTTTTGAATATCATCATAAGACTTTTTAAAAGCATACTTCCTAATTCCATAACTCCAAAGTTCATCCTTAAGCAAAGCCCTTATATCCTTATTTGAATGAACAACCTTAACTTCAAAAATAACATGAGTAAGCATAATAAAAAACATATAACAAACAAAAAGAATAATTATAAAATGTTTACTCCTAATCAAACTTCTTTTAATCCTAATTACACCATAAACATCCTCTTCACTTATTTCATAAATAGACTTTAACTTAAGAACCCTTTCATAATCATCTTTATATATAATTAACTTAACTTCATTCTTACTAACATATTTAAGTGATAAAATATTTATTTTCCGAGTAGCAAGCCTCTTTACAAAGCGATTTACATTCTTACCCTTAACCCTAAGCTCAATCTTACTTCTTATATCCATCACTTAAACTCAACACACTTAATCACACCACTTATAAGAATCTCAGAGTCAAGTAACTTAGATATAATCATATCATCACCCCTAATAACAACAGAACCATTATTATACCTAATAATTATCTTATCAGTATCAAAATGTAGAATATCTTCATAATTAACAATATTAAGCTTATCAGTCAAATAAATCATCTTAAAATCATTTTCTAGTATATAATTTCTAATATCCCTAAGCATCTTATCACCCATATAATTTTATGGTAAAAACTAACATTTTATGTAGAAAAAAACACCCATTTGGGTGTTCCTATCATAAATATGATACATACATACTTTCATTCTATCACCATTTTAATTATAAACAGTAAACAAAACAAAAATTGTCGAACATTAAGATCTTATAACTTTACTATAAGCCTTCGAAAAATCAGTAGATGAAGAAGCCGTAATTACTCTAGTTTCATTAGGTTTAATACTATCACCAATATATCCAAGTAAAGAACCAATAACATTTTCATCCTTATCCTTAATATCAATAGTAACCTTCTCCAAATCAATATCAGAAGAAGTAGTATTAGTAACATTTAAAGTCATAGTATAAATACCTTTTTCCTTAATAAAAACAACATTATCAAACTTTAAACCATTATATTCCTCCTCCTTTACAACCAAAGGAGCAGTAATAGCCTTAAGACTATTCTTTTTATTCTTAGAAAAATCAGAAGAAAAATTCATAAAAACACTAATCAAAACAACCAAAAATATAACAACAAGTAAAATAGCCAAACCAATTTTTTTCTTAAAAGGTAAACCAATTAATTTATTTTTCAAATTCAAAAATACACTCTTAACTTTATTCATATCATCACCCCTATCCTACAAAACTATTATATCTAATTTAAACAAAATAATCAAGACCAAGAACTAATCAGATTCTTCCATCTTCGCAACTTCTAACTTCTTACCATTGTGAATTAAATAAATTACTCCAGAATCCTGATAACCTAAATCCTCTTTATACGTAATATCAAACTTAAGTTTCAAAGCCTTATCATCAGTATTATCACCATACTTAAAACTTTCACTATCCTCTTTTTCCGTACTAACACTAGATACTACAGGCAAATCTTGTTTTCTATCACCATAAACATCACTTAAAACACTCTTGTAAATAGAAGACATCGCTAACTTTTTAAAATCATCCCTATAATCCTTATAAACAAACTGGACACCGCCAACATCACTCTTACTGATCTTATTATCCAAATTAAAGAAATCAGTAACAAATAACTTAGTAACCAAAGAAGCATACTTATCTTCAGAAACATCAGAAGACTCTAAAACACTTTTTAACTCCTTAAACAATTTCTTTTGATACCCAGTTGCATCCTCTCTTAAAGTATAATCATATCCTTTAATCTTAATAGTACTTAAAGTCTTCTTCTTAACCACCGTACTATCATTTTTATTTAAGAAAAAGAAAGCTAATACACCAATAACAATTACAAATAATATAATCACTAATATAGATACTTTCTTTTTACTAACTTTTCTTTTAGCCATTTTTATTCTCCTTTACTTTCTTACTCTCTTTTTCCTTTTTAATCAAATCATGAACAATAATATCATTTGAAACTGATACCTCTTTTTCAGCCCGAGCCGTATATTTTTCAATATAATTCGCACTAATAGAATCATTTTCATTTAATAACTTACCTTCACCACTTTGACTATCATAATACATCTTATCAGTCACCCAATTACCATTAGGGAAAACCACAAAATTATTATTAGTACTAAATATATCATGTCCTAAAGCATAACTATTATAAAATCCAAGCATATTACCTAAAGTAGGCTGAACATCATACATTCCCATAACCTTTTTAATTTCTTTTTTCTCTTGATTATCCTTAGTCCAAATAATAAATGGAACCTTTCTATTTAACTCATAATCAAACTTAGTATACTCCTTATAATTAGGATCATCCTTACTAAGCTTAGAATCAGTTTCTGGATTATAATTATAATAATAATCATATTCCGATCTCTTTATCTTCGCATCATGATCACCATAAATAACCACAATCGTATCATCCAAAAGACCCTTAGAATCAAGTTCATTAATAAGCTCACCAATAGCAGAATCCGCATAATGTGCGGTTGTAAAATAATTACCAAGCGTCGTACCCTTTAAATAATTATTAGTAACCTCTTCCTTAGAACCATCTTCATTAGTTTTCGTATAATGATAAGTTAAATCCAAATCAGTACTATCCTCTAACCCCGTAAAAGGAGTATGATTAGTAAGCATAATCAAAAGGCCATACCAATTATCATGTTCACTATCTATATTTTTAATCTTAGAAACAGACTGTTTAAAGAAAGACTTATCATTTAATCCAAGACCAATAATATCACTATCATTTATCTTATAATCAGTCTTATAATTATAAAACTTATCATATCCAAGCTGCTTATGCATAACTTCCCTATTCCAGAAATTACCCTTATTCGCATGCATACTAAACGTATAATATCCTTTATTCTTAAGTAACTTTTGAGTAGTAGTATACTCCCTATCCCAATAACTTACAAAAACCGTACCATTACTAGCAGGTAATAAAGAAGATGAAAAAGTAAACTCACTATCACTACTAGTACCAACACTCTCCTGTGCATAAAAATTAGAAAAATATAAACCCTCACTCGCAAGCCTACTTAAATTAGGCGCAATCTTCACACCATTTATTTCAGTATTAAGAAGGAAATTTTGAATACTCTCAGCATGAATAACCAAAACATTCTTGCCCTTATACTTATCAGTATAACTATTATTAGACTTCTCATTTTTATACTCTTTATAATACTCTCTAGTTTCCTTAGCCGCCTTATCATAACCAAACAAAGGACTAATCTGTGGTTTCAAACTCGCAATCAAATCATTAGTCTGATAAACATAAGCACCAAACTTCATCACAACATACTCCCTATTCCACTGTTTATAAAGCCTACTAATATCAGTACCAGTTACCGTAGATAAGAAAAATCCTACCGAAATCGCACAAACAAGCAAAGTCTTCAAAAAGAAAGCACGTCCCATTGCCGGAGTCTTTATACTATCATAAAAACTAGTATTCCTATACCTCTTATTAACCAAAATCAAAATAACTGGTCCTAAAATATAACTAAAATCCTTTATCTCAACAATCGTATTTAAAGCATCTCCAACACCAAAAATCTGAAGAGAAGTTGCCAAAAGTGAAAACGACGTAAACGAAATATAATTTGTATAATATGCTGAATTAATAACACATATTAAAGTAAAAACAATAGACCAAAACATATAATACTTAAATCTATGCTTCCGCTTAAGCAAATAGCCAAAAGCCCCAACCAATAATATAACAGCAAAATCAGCCAAAATAGGACTTATAGCCGTAAAATTCTTTACCGTAAAAAACCTAAGCATAGAACTTTCAATCAAACAAACCAAAACAAAGGTTATAAATAATACATTATGCTTAAAATAATACTTACTACTAGTAAAAAAATTTTTCAAAAAAATTTTAACCCGCCCTAAAGCATCTTTTAATTTTTCTTCCATAATTCACCTCAATTTATCCTAATAATTATATCACGTTTTTAACCTAAAAAAAAGTTATTTAATTTTAATTTCACCTTTTTTCAAGAAAAAAACAAAAAAAGAGTGAAATAAATCCACTCCCTTCACTAGTTAATAGGGAAATTTACCAATTAATACTCCCTATGAGCTAAAATAAGCTCGGATAAGTACTAGTAGTCTGCCTGTGAGATATAATTGGTGGTAAAACCATATATCCCATATATATTATAACTAATTTAAGAAATTTTATTCTGATTATAATCATTACTATTTATAGCAATACCCAAAACAAGAATAAAAGACAAAAAGTAAATCCAAATCATCATTACAATAATTGCCGATATACTACCATAAAACATCTTATAATTCGCAAAATGACTTAAATAAATTGAATATACATAAGTAGTAAGAATCCATCCTAAAGTAGTAAACAAAGCCCCCTTATTCATATACTTACTAGGAACCACATCATCTGGTGCTAAAGAATACAAAAGTTTAATAATAAGAAATATACAAACAAAAGCAATTGGCCACTTAACAAGAAAAAATGCCATATATATATAACCACTTATATTACTAAAAATATCCAATTGAATAATTTCTCTAACAATAATATTTCCATAAGCCAAAAACAAAATCGTAAATATAAACACCGCCATCAAAAGAATAATCATAAAGAAAGCCTTTGTCCTCATCTTAATAAACGAACTATGCTTAATACCAAATAATTGATTAGAAGCAATAATAAGTGAATTAGTACCATTAGAAATCAAAAAGAAACTAGCAATCATAAAGAAAGCAACATTACCAGTTATCTTACTTTCTTCCATAAAAGGTATTAAAATCTTGGCCACATCAGGTGGAACCACATTATTCATAAGCGAAACAAAAGAATTCGCAAACACCGAAATATTAGAACCAATATAACCAATAAGCGTAAGTAAAGGAAAAATCGCCAAGATAATAAAAAAGGCAAGTTGACCAGGAAGAACAGTCATCTCAGGCCTCGTAAATATATTATATATCTTCCTTACAACCTTCTTCATACCTTTCACACTCACTATCTATCTTCTTCCTTATTACTACGCATATCACTAGTAGCCTCATTAATAGCGTCATCAACAGTCTTAATCTCATCTTCAATCATACTATAACCTAAAGCCGCACCAAAACCATGCGAAATATTCTTAAATTCCTTATTCAACTTCCTAATATAAGAAATAATCATCTTCTCATCATAACCAATCATAAATATCAAAAATTCATTACCACTAGTTCTAATAATTTCACTACCTTCAACCTGATTAGCAATCAAAATAGAAGCCGCCTCAACAATAACCTTATCCCCTTCAGTATGTCCAAAATTATCATTAATATAAGCAATATTATTCAAATCAACAACAATAATAGACTGTGGATAAACCTTACTATTATCCCACGCTGAAAGATTATCATTTAAATAATTACGATTCTTAAGAGAAGTTAAAGTATCAACATAACGTAACTTATCAGTCTTAGATAGCCTTTTATTATGATTCTTTCTTCTTTTCAAAAGCCTTCCAATAATAACACCAAAAACTACAAGTAAAATAGCAGAAATTATCGCAATCAAAGTTTTAAACAACTTATCATTCAAATTATAATCTACAATATCACTATAACTTTCATTAATCACCTTATTACTGTCAATAAAAGATAAATAAAAGTCGAATAATTCATTAAAAGTCTTATTAGCCTTAATATCACGAGAAATAAAACCATAATCACTATCTAATTTAATAGTATTAAGAAGTTTAAAATCCTTAAAACTATCTCTAATAAAAGCGTCATAAGTATAATAATCAATAGCGCCAATATTATCTTTATTCAAATGATTAATCAAAGACTCACTATTATCAAAAGTCTTAGTCTTAACACCCTTCTTATTCAAATAACTATCAATCTTAGAATCCTTAACCGTATAAACATACTCATCCAAAGAAACAAGGGAATTTACAGAATTAATCGAAGCCATATTAGAAGCAGAAATTATCGCAACCTTCTCATCATAAACAGATGTAGTCTTAAACGTATCCATATTGAATTTTTCCTTTGAACTATAATCAAAAACCACATCAAGTTTGTTAGCCTCAAAATCATTCATCATATTTGAAATAGAAGAATACTTTTTATAATCAATTTCAACATTAGAAGCCTTCGCAAAATTACTCAAAAAACTATAATTAAATCCTTTAAGGCCATCTTTTGTAGTAACATCAAAAGGCATATTCAAAACAAAACCATAACTATACCTTTTACTTCTAAACTTAACCTGCTCTTTCTCATCAATCTTCTTAACATCAAAATAAGTATCAATTAAATTTTTATTAAAATCAATAGGTAAATTATCACTTTCCCACTTTTCATAATATTTATTTAAAATCTTATTTAAAGTTGAATTATTACCAAGCCTAAGCACATAATCCTTAGTATAATCAGTAATATTATAAGCAATATACAAATTTTTACTCTTAATAATAGTATTCAAATAAGAAAGTTTAGGAAGTACAATCGCATCAATATTATCCGTACTCATATCACTAATCATAGAAGATGTATCATCATAACTTTTATAAGTAACAGAATTACTACCAGATAAATACTTACTAACTTTTGTCATATCATCAGACAAAACACCCAAAACAATATTTTTAATATCCGATGTAGAAGCATACTGAACCTTTGATTTCGTAATTATCGCATAATTATCTCTATATAATAAAATATCATTATCCTTCTTACTATCCGTCACCATAACCTTATAATCACTAGATGAACTTTCCTTAGATGTATAAGAAATTTTATTAAAATCAAGACCCGTATTCTTCTCAAGATCACTTAAAAAATCAAAAATTACACCTTCACCATTATCACTAAGTACCGGAGTATCACTAGGAATTGCCAAATCAATCAAATTGTTCTTATTCTTCTCAATCCACTGCTTTTCAGCAACATTCAAAGCAGTCTTAGAATCAGCCTTAGTAAAATATCGAAAAAGACCAGCCGCAAACAAGATAACAACAACAATAAGTGCAATTAAAGTAAACTTTTTATTCACTAGTCTCACCTACATTTCCCCATGAAAAGTCAGAAGAATTTTTACTCTTATATCCCGCATTAGGAAGACCATCCACATCTTCCTTAGAAGTCAAAAATACCTGAATATCATAATATTTTTGATTCTTTTTACTAATATTATCCAATATTGGCTTAACATAAGCTTTAGCCGTATCATAAGAAACACTGCCATCAGTTTCAATAGTAAAATTTAAAATCCTACCCTCAATATGATAAGAAACCGAAGTGACCCCAGCAAACTCCTTAATATCACTTTTTATATCACTTACCGTACTGCTAGTAATCTTATGTTTTTCAATACCATCAAGCCTATCACCATAATTATTATTACCAAAAGCAGGAACAATAAAGAAAATCGTAAAAAACACAATAAGAATAGCTAAAAAGCCCCCTCC
The DNA here is from genome assembly GCA_963660615.1 of Vescimonas coprocola. GTDB lineage: Bacteria > Bacillota_I > Bacilli_A > RF39 > UBA660 > Coprosoma. Next base: position 30,966 of record CAVKYE010000007.1, on the reverse strand, counting down.
AAAAATCAAACATCCTTTCTTATGTTCATGTACAAATTTTTGCAAACCTTTCATATCATCACCTCTAATACTTTTAACATTATACTATATTTAAAACTCTTTTTCAATCAGTTTTATAAGGATTTGAACTAGTACCCTCACCACCAGTAATCTTAGATGTTATATTAATAACAGGCCTAACAGACATAGAAGAAGCAGTAGAACCTACCTCAATATTGCCACCATTAATAATATAAACACCACTACCACTATTAGTTAAAGTAAACTCCTTAATATTTTTATTCAAATAATTACCATTCTTACACAAAGAATTCGTATTAATACAATCAGAAGCAGAAGACGCCTTTACATAATCACTAACCTTCATAAGTCCAACATAAGAAGAAACCTTAGAAGAACACTCATCAGACAAATCTCCTGTACAAAATGAAGACTTTAATATCCCACTTTTATTCGTAAGTGAATTATAATACGTATTATTCAAATAAGAATTCAAACTAGAATCAGAAAAAGAAGAAGAACCATTTGAATCAAAAGCCAAAGTAATAGAAGTATCACTTATAATCTTCAAACTATTATCATTATTAATCTTAATTATTCTAAAAACCTTACCACCAAACTTAATATAATTATCTGGATCACTCCCCTTATATACTTTATTATTAGCCTTCAAAATTGATATAGAAGATGTCTTTTTATTAAGAAGTTGTTCACCAGGCAAAACAGAATCATCAGAAGTCGAATACTCATAAACATATTGATTAGACGTATAAATAGCCTTAACATATCCACTCATCTTTTTACTAGTATCCCTAGGATCTTTAATATCATCCTCAGAAATATATCCTTCACTAACTAATGTAGATAAAGAAACACTATTACTACTATTTTCACTCATAGCAGGAAGCGCATCAGTATTATCAATAAAATATTCCTTTCCAGCCTTTACAATTTCATTTTTCTGACTTTCATAAGCCTTTTCCTTAGAACTTTTCACCACAGAATTTATAGACGGAAACACAACCAAAGCAATTAAAGCAAGCAAAGCCACAACCGCAATCAATTCAATAAGAGTAAATGCTTTTTGATTCATCAGACCCCATCCTCTCCTATTTTTAATTATAAAATATTTATAACATAAAGTAAAGAAAAAATCTAAAAAAAAGAATTAACTATCAAAAATTAATCCTTAAACTTGATTTTATCAGTAATTTTATCACAAAGTCTTGTGAAAAAATTAAACATCATAACTGCCATCATAAGTAAAATAGCCGCTAAAAGAACTAAATTAGGAGCAAGAAGCGTAAGAGAAAATAAATCTCTTAAGAAAACAACACCAAAAATAAACATACAAATCAAAAATCCAAATAAAACCCTTCTTAAATTATTAAATGGAATACATATTCTATATAAAAGCATAAAACCAGTAAAACCAGTAAGTAAAACCGCAAGCGTTGAAACCTCAGTTTCCGATAACCTAATAATATCTGGAAGAACCGTTATAATCAAAATATTAGTAACAATAGTCAAAGCCGTTGGCAAAGACTTACGCAAAACATTAATAATAATTTTACCATTAATCCTTTCATTATTAGGTTCCATAGCTAAAATAAAAGACGGAATACCAATAGTCACAATACTAGTTAAAGTAAGTTGAATTGGAATAAAAGGATAACTCCTATTTAAAAACACAAAAAGTAAAGCAAGAAGCGTCGCATAAGTAGTCTTACAAAGAAACAAAGAAGAAGACCTTTGGATATTATTAATACTCCTCCTACCTTCCGCCACAACCATAGGCATAGAAGCAAAATTAGAATCTAAAAGCACAAGTTGAGAAACATTCCTAGCCGCATCACTACCACTATTCATAGCCACACTACAATCAGCTTCTTTCAAAGCCAAAACATCATTAACACCATCACCCGTCATCGCCACAGTATGACCAGCCGCCTTAAGAGCCAAAACTATCTCCTTTTTCTGATTAGGCTTAACCCTACCAAAAACATTATACTCATTTATTAACTTATCAATAGGAATATCCGTACTACTCATATCAACATACTTAACATCAGAAATACCCACCTTTTTAGCCACAAAAGCCACAGTCTTCGGATTATCACCAGATATTACCTTAATATTAACCCCTTGATCCTTAAAATATTTCAAAGTAGCAGGAGCCTCTTTCCTCACCTTATCACTTATAAGTATCAAAGCCATCGGCACAATATCATCAGGCAAATTCTTATTAAGCCTCTTAGAAGACCTAGCAAGTAAAACTACCCTATTCTCTGAAGAATACTTATCAAGTTCCTTTCTAATAGAAGATATATCCTTTAAAACAATCTCTGCCGCCCCCAAAATATAACTCACACCTTCAAAAGAAATACCCGACCACTTAGCCTGCGAAGAAAAAGGAACAATTTCCAAAGGAACATAATCATTTTTCCTCTCATACTTTTGACAAATAGCCTCCATCGTTTGATTATCTTTTTCCATATGATAACTCATAAGTCCCAAAGCATCAGTAATATCACTCTTTTTCGTCAAATTCAAAGGAACAATACCAGATACCTCCATATTACCCTCAGTAATAGTACCAGTCTTATCTAAACAAACCGTATCAACCCGAGCTAAAGTCTCAATACAAAAAATCTCCTGTACCAAGACATTATACCTAGAAAGCCTAATAACACTTATAGCCAAAACCGTACTAGTTAATAAAACAAGCCCTTCAGGAATCATTCCAATCAAAGCCGCCACCACATTAAGAGCAGCCTTATCAAAAGTATTTCCTTCAAGTCCTAATTGATGAATAAAAAGCAAAATACCAATCGGAATAATAAAAATAGAAATATACTTAATTATCTTATTAATAAAACCCATAATCTCAGAATTTATCTTCTTAATATACTTTGCTTCAGCAGATATTTTAGAAGTATAATTATCCTTGCCAACATGAATAGTTTCACCATAACAATGACCAGAAACAATAAAACTACCAGATAATAACTCATCGCCAGTAGCCTTACTAATAGGTTCTGACTCCCCAGTTATCAAAGACTCATTCACCAAAACCTCACCAGCTATAATTTTACTATCAGTAACAACCTGATTACCAGACTTAAACTTACAAACATCACCTAAAACAATCTTATGAATATCAATAACCTGCTCCTTACCATCACGAATAACAGTCGCCGATGGCTCATTCAATAAAGATAATTTATCAATAGTCATCTTACTTCTAATCTCCTGAATAGTACTAATCAAAGTATTACAAATAACAACCCCTAAAAAAAGAAGATTTTTATACGAACCAACAAAAAACACAACAAAAGCAAGACCAAGATTCAAAAAATTAAACAACGTAAAAAAATTCGTCATACAAATTTGACCAATCGACTTAGTCTTAACATCAGATTGATAATTAACAAAGCCCTTTTCATAAAGAGCCTTCACTTCATTACTAGTAAGTCCTTCTATTTTATTTTTCTCCATATTATTCCTTCTTTACACACCTTATATTTTACCATACTTTTAAAATTTGTAAATAACAGTTATCATTACAATTTTGTCACATTTTGTTTTATTATTTGTAAACGCAAAAAACCACCCAACTAATTAGATGGCTCCAATTCTAACTATCAAATATTATTTTCAATTATCATTCATCACCTTTTAAACTTGATACCATATCAATATTATTTATTTTTCGCGCTAAAATCCTTGACACCACATACGATACTAAATATGTTCCAATAGCAGCAATCACATAAGTTTCTATATTTATATATACCCCAAAATCATACGTTTCATCCAAACAAGCCGCAAAAACAATTATTATAATTATCATTTTCTGCATCATAGAAAGCATATTTTGAATCGACGATTTTAACTCATCTATATTTTGAACCATCTCTACATTTTTAACACTTTTTAAAACATCCTTATTCGTATATATAGAATCAGGATTATAAACTATCCCAAGAGATTCTATATAGTTTTTAGTCGCTGTAAGTCCTTATACCTGAGAGTCTTTATAAAATCCAACAATTTTTGAACTATAATATTTTTTATCTCCATAAATATGCCATTTAACTTTATCCCCTATTTTTAAATTATTTATTTCAGCAAACTTATAAGTTACATACACTCCATCATTTCTATTTAATTTAATAAAATTATCACTATCATCCATAAATCTAATATAATTATTAGAATCATCTACAAATATAGTATTTGTCTTCCTATTATCTTTTATTTCAATAACAAAAGTTTGACTTGTATTATTCCCATATTTTTTAGTCAATAAAATCACTTCATCTTTGTTTAAACTTTCTTTTAATGATAATTTATATTCAAAATTATACAAATCATCAAAATGAAATTTTATAAAATGATTTATACTATTTAACAAACCAAATCATTTATTAACTCAATATTCTCTAGAACAGTTAATGTAGGAAGAATATTATAAAATTGAAAAATAAACCCTACATTTTCCGCCCTATATTTAGTTAGCTTTCTATCATTATACATACTTATATTTTGATTATTTACAATAATATCACAACTTGTTGGACTATCCATTCCTCCCAGTAAATTTAATAGAGTTGACTTACCAGCACCAGACGGTCCTAATACACATACAAATTCGCCTTTATTTATAGTTAAATTTATATTTTCTAAAGCATTAAACGGTTTCTCATTTGTATTATAAGTTTTAGTAACATTTTTAAAATCTATCAGTTTTTCCATTTAAATTTTCCTCTTCATAATAGTTAAAGCATTCAATACAGCAATCAAAGTTACTCCAACATCAGCAAACACCGCCATCCAGATTGTTGCACAACCAAAAGTAGCAAGTACAAGCATAAGTAATTTTACCCCCAAAGCAAATACAATATTTATCTTTACAACCTTATCAGTTAATTTAGATATTTTTATAGCCCTAGGAATTTTAGTCAAATCATCCTTCATCAAAACAATATCCGCAGACTCAATAGCCGCATCACTACCAAGTCCCCCCATAGCTATCCCAACATCAGATAACCTTATTACAGGTGCATCATTAATACCATCCCCACAAAAAGCCGTCATATCATTCTTCTTAATTTCCTCTAACTTTTCTACCTTATCAGCAGGAAGTAAATTCGCATAATATTCATCTATTTGTAAAGTTTCACCAGTTTTAGACACAATATCTAAATTATCACCAGATAACATAATTATTTTATTTATGCCCTCTTTTGATAAATCATAAGATAACTTATAAGCTTCTTTTTTAATCTTATCAGATATTAAAACATACCCCTTATATTCCCTATTAATAGCCAAAAATATAACAGTTCCAATTTCCTTAACATCCTCAAAACTTATATTTTCATTCTCAAATAACTTCTTATTACCAGCAATTACTTCATCTTTACCAATATTTACAATAATACCCTTACCACTTATCTCCTTAAAATTCTTAATTATACTCTTATCAATATCACCATTATATTTTTTCAATATAGAAAGCGCTATCGGATGATTTGAATAATATTCCGCATACGCTAAAATTTTTAACATTTCTTTTTCATCCATAAACCTAGGACTTACCTTTGACACCTCAAAAACACCCTCAGTTAAAGTACCAGTTTTATCAAAAACTAAAGTCTTTATCTTTCTAATTCTCTCAAGTTCACTACTTCCTTTTATTAATATTCCTTCACGGCTTGCTCTTCCTATTCCGCAAAAATAACCAAGTGGAACAGATATCACAAGCGCACAAGGACATGAAGTCACCAAAAATACTAAAGCCCTATAAAGCCATGTTTGAAAATCTCCTCCCAATAATGTTGGAATTATTGTAATTAATAAAGCAAGTATCACTACTACTGGTGTGTATATTTTAGCAAACCTAGTAATAAACTTTTCCGTATTTGTTTTTCTATCACTAGAATTTTCAATCAAAGAAATTATTTTACTAGCCGTCGAAGTTTGATTAGTAGAAGTTGCTTTAATTGTAAGAAGTGCAGATTGATTTAAAGTTCCACTCAAAACATCATCACCTTTTTTCACTACTCTCGGCACCGACTCACCCGTCAAACTTGACGTATCTATTTGACTCTCACCATCTAAAATTACCCCATCCAAAGGAATCTTTTCACCTGGTTTTACTATAAAAATATCACCAATAGAAGCATCAGCTATGTCTATTTTTTTATTTCCCTCTTTTGTTTTTAAATTAACAGTATCACATCTCAAATCCATTAACTTTGCTATAGAATCTTTTGATTTATGAACTGCTTTATGAGAAAGATATTCACCAAATTCAAATAAAAGCATTACCATAACAGCTTCCGGATATTCACCAATTGCAAAAGCACTAATAGTAGCAATTATCATAAGCATATTTTCATCAAAAAAATCCCCTGAAAATAATTTCTTAATAGCATCAACAAACACTTCATATGATACTATTAAATAACTTAATATTATTAAAGTAAAATAAATTAGCGTTCCTTCGTGAAAAAGAAATGATAAACCAAATAATATTGCACTTATTACTATTTTTAAAAGTTCTTTATTCATACATTTTCTCCTTTATATGTTCTGTTCCATATTTCATAATTATTTCTATATGATTATCCGATATACTATAATTTACAGTTTGACCCTGTTTATTTGTTTTAACAAGATTTGAACTCCTTAAAGTTTTTAATTGATGTGATATAGCCGACTGACTAACATCAAGAGTATCCGATATCTCTTTTACACATTTTTCCCCCTCTAACAATAAATCTAATATTCTAAGTCTTGTAGGATCCGCAAATATTTTGAAAAATTCACTTAATCCAGTTATTAATTCCTTACTATGCATCTTTACCCTCCTTATATGAATATATGTTCATATAAACATATTATAACTATTATATAAAAATGTCAATAGAAAAAAGAACAAAAATAAATTTGTCCAATTTTAATTTAAAATATATTAATTTCAATCCCATCACGAATATATTCCTCGTAAAACAGTCTTCATCCAATTATTTGATATACCACATAGCCAATAAATAAAATAAACAAAATATATATCACCTATTTTAACTATTCCCCTTTTACTTATAAGCATATACTTATAATAAAAAGGGGGTTTTATTATGAAAAAATGTAATAAATATATTAACTGCTTCGCAAATAATAATTTAATAGGCGTAAGAGGCCCAAGAGGAAAAACAGGTCCTACAGGGCCATCTGGTAAAAACGGCGACACAATTTATGTGCGCTCAACCGTAACCGCAGAAGCAGGAAATTCGGCGAAAGTTATTGACACAAACGAAGGAAATAATCATATTTTAGATTTCGTTATTCCAAAAGGATTTATTGGTCCAACAGGTCCTACTGGTCCCGCTGGACCTATTAATGTTGCCTTCGCTCATAGATTTAATGATGTGGGAACCATTATGAATTTAACCGAAAATGTCCCTAATTTTGTCACATTAAACCGAAATGGTGAAGCTATGAACATTGGTATTGAAGAAGAAGGATCTTTTACTATTAAATCCAATGGAATATATAAAATTGATTTTTTCTTTTCAGGATGGGCTTCCATTGATACCTCCTTAGTTCTTGGCATCGATAAAAATGACGAAATTGTCGACGGCTCTGAAATAAGCAGAGATGTTACAGCAAATACAGATTCTTTCTTTTATGGTTCAGTTATTATCAAATGCGTTAGTAATGATTCAATTGGCTTTTTTATAAAATCTAGAAAAGATGTTACCATCACCTACTCGCCTGACATTAATGCATACATGATTATCACAAAATTATTTTAATATTACCTGAAAAGGTAATTTTTTATTTACCAAAAAGCAAGAGTTTCATAAACCCTTGCTGGAAAATATAGGAGGCATTATAACTCCTACATTTATATATTAAACAATTTTAAAAAAATTATACACATTTATTAACACTTTCCTCATATCTTAATAAAATACAAAGAAAAGAGGTATTACATGATTTATCTTATTTTAATATTAGCCTTATCCTTAGATACATTTATGGCATCATTAAGTTATAGTGTATCAAACATCAAAATCCCTATTTCCTCAAACACCATAATATGCTTTATATGTTCAATCACAATTGGAATCTCTTTTATATTAGGAAATCTTTTATCCACCATTATCCCAAGTAGCGTCCTAAAATGGATTTCATTTTCAATATTATTTTTAATTGGTTTCTATAAAATATTCGAAAACTTCATAAAAAAAAGAATAAAAAAGAAAAAATTAAAACTATCACTCAGCGGAATAATACTAGAAATTTACCTAGACTACTCAAAAGCCGATCTAGACTCTTCAAAAAAGCTTTCCAACATAGAAGCCTTCTTTTTAGCCATAGCTTTATCAATCGACGGACTCGCATCAGGTCTCGCCTTTCAAACCTCACCAAACACAATATTAATACTATGTATATTTTGTTTTATATTAAACTTTATCGTAATTATTTTATCAGGTATAATTGGTAAAATAATTTCCAATTTTAAATTTGACTTTGCTTCACTCAGCGGAATAGCCTTTATAATACTTGCCTTTTTTAAACTCTAACCAATCTAATAGTATTTTATCAATTATTCTTTGCTAAAATACTTTTTAAATCACAGTAATCATCTTCAATAAATTCCATTTTATCACCAATATTATATACAAAATAATAATACCATAAATTAATTTGAACACCATAATTTTTTGTATTAAAAAATCGAACCAAAAAGTCCGACTAAATATCAAATGGAGCAAGTGGTTAAGTTATTTCAAACTTTTTCTCACTTATTGAGAAATTGATAAAATATCAATTTCTATTAATATTTTATCAATTAATCTTTTTATAGGCAACAGTATTTTGAAAAAATATAAAATAAATTTAATATTAAAAAATAAAACAGGAATCTATATAAAATTCATAACTATTATAGTTATATGTTATTTATATATAGAATCCCTTACACAATCATTGGTATTTATGGATTATTTGGTTCTTTTTAAGATTTTACTATTATTATTTTCAAATTCACAATTTATAAATTGTTCTTCTAATGCTAAAACACTATTTTTATATCTATTGTATGCAAATTCATAGTTTTTGTTTTGAATTGCTACAACACAAGGTTGAACAACTTGCTCATAAATCCATTTATAAATTTTATTACTGTCTGGAATAGAATTAATTTTATCAACTATGATAGGTGCAACAACATAATAATGTTTAATATCTTCCTTATTAACGAAATTATCTCTAAACCATCTTAATGTCATTAATTCATTGCAACTATCATCAAAATTATCTTGCATATGATTCATACAAGCTGTTGTTAAATAGCATCCTGAACCAGAACTCTTATCTTGTGTTCCATTATCTCTATTATTATCAGTTCTACTCCAATTTTCATTTAAATCTGATTTTACATGTGTCGAATTATGTGGTGCATTTCCATAAGGGCTTCTGTCATAATAATCATATTTATACCCACTTCCATTTGAATAAGGAGTGACATGAAATTCCTCTCCATTTTTTCCAACGTAACAACCTCTATTTGGATCATATTCCATATCTTTAATTTTATCGTAATCAAAATATGCCATATTATTTTTCATATCTCTTTCTTTTGTTTTCATCTCTTATTTCTTTTACTTTTTCTTCATGTATAGTTTTTTTAATTTTTACATACAACGGATCAAAATAATATACTAAATCATTAAAATCATCATATTTGATTTCTAAATCAATGACAATTTTTTGAAGTTCTTCCAATTTATTATCCGTTGGAAGTTGATGTTCCAATTTTTCTAATTCCTTAAATAAATATTGAATTATTTTTTTATCTTCATTAAAATCATTTTTTTCTAAAATTCGTGTTAAAAATGCCAATATTTGCTTTAAACTTTCACTTTTCATAAAATAAGTTTTCCTTTCTTGCAATATATTATATATTATGTTATTGTCAAAGTCAAATACTAACCGTAACAAAGAATAACTAAACCAAAAATGTATAAAAAAGAATATCATTAATTCCTTATCTTTCTATTTCTTCATTTTTACTTTTATTATTTTGAATTATATCAATGTCATCATTATCAAGTATATCTTCATTATACAAATCTTGAATAATATTGTCATATTTATCAGTAGAAAAGAATTTATTTTGTAAAAACTCTATAAATTTTTTCCATAAATTTTTAAAGTATTCTAACATTTCTTCAAGTTTTGAAACTTTATCTTCTAACTCATCAATAGTGTCATTTGCAAAGTCTAATTTATATTCTAATTCATTTATTTTATTATCACGAATTTTAATTATTTGTTGTAAGTTTCCTAAATAAAAATATTTCTGTTCATTAAAGAACAAGTATAACTGGTTATTTATTATAACCTTATGAGGTTCAACATACGCTAGATTAGTATGTTCAACAATTCGTAAGCAACCTTCGTAGATTTTATATTTCTGCTTACTAAATTTGCAAGACCAATCGATTTTGGTTTTGAGTTCATCACTCATATTGATTTTCTTCTTAATTATTTTAATCATATCACATCACACCTTTCTTTGCAATAACGCACAAAAAAATCAACTATTTCTAGTTGACTTAATCATTAACGTCACATTGGTGCGACGATTTTATCTTATGGAGCAAGTGACCGGAATCGAACCGGCATCCTAGCCTTGGCAAGGCCATATACTAACCGTTGTACTACACCTGCAAATAAAGAACTAACAAGTTCTTTTTAATTATATAATATTTTTTAACTATTGTAAAGACATTTCAACTCTTTTTTTCATTCTTTCAAGGCCAAGCAAATTCATTATATCATACAAATCAGGAGTCATAGACTTAGTCGTCAAAGCTACCCTAAGAGTCATAGTAATATCAGTAATATTTCCCTTATAATTTGAGGGATTAGCCTTATAATCCTTCATCTCACCAGCATATCCTAACTTCTCTGCCATATCCTTTAATTTACTAAACCATGTATTCTTATCATCTTCACTATCATAATATTCATTTAAATAAGTATCTAGTATATTTTTTTGTTCATCCCTATCAATAACTTTTTGCCATTCATAATTGCTAGGTACAAATAACTCATCAAACATATACCATATTTGATTTTTTACATCACCAAAATAAGCAATATCCTTTCGAGGTTTTTTTTGTTCCCTTTCAATATTAAAAATCAAAGTAGTATACTCCTTATACTTCTCTAATAGCAAAGCAAAATCAGCATCATACATCTTAGCATACTCCAAAGCAAGATCATAAACCTCACTAGCCTTTAACCTACTAATATAATTTTTTGATATATTAATTAATTTATCATAATCAAACATCGTACCACCGGTAGACATCTTCTTAAAATCCATAACAAAACAATCTGGATCCTTATCCTTGTTTTGTTCTAACCACATTTCAAAATTAGAATTAGCAAGCGTCTGCAAATAAAGCATAACCGCCTTATTAGGAATTCCCCTCTCATGATAAAAACTAATAGCCGCCTCAGGGTCCTTCCTCTTACTTATCTTCCTTCTAACACCATCATCTTCTATCATTAAAGGTGATATATGAGCATACTTAGGCACCTTAAACCCAAGCATAACAAAAAGTTGAGTATGAATAGGAACACTAGGATACCACTCCTCACCTCTTATAACATGAGTAGTACGCATCAAATGATCATCAATAACATGAGCAAAATGATAAGTAGGAAGTCCATCAGATTTAATAATTGGAATATCCATATCATTTTCAGGCATCAAAGACTTACCCTTTATACAATCCTTAAAAGTAAACCTCTTATCAAAATCACCATTAGACTTAAGTCTAATAATATACTTATCACCATTTTTAATTCTCTTTAAAACATCCTCTCTAGACAAATTCCTACATCTAGCCCATTTACCATAGTAACCAATTCTTTCCTTATTTAAAGCTTGACTCTCTCTATCCTTACTAAGTTCATCTTCCGTGCAAAAACATGGATAAGCTTTTCCTTCCATAATAAGCCTTTTCGCATAAGCCTTATATATATCCATTCTCTCACTTTGCGTATAAGGGCCATAACTTCCCTTTTCACCATCCAAAGTAACACCTTCATCAAACTTAATATCAAAATTTTCCAAATCAGTAACTATTTTCTCTACACCATTTTCAATGCTTCTTTTCTGATCAGTATCCTCTATCCTAAGATAAAAAACACCGCCAGTTTGCCTAGCCATCTTACTACCAATAAAAGCCGAATACAAAGCCCCTATATGAATAAATCCCGTAGGACTAGGTGCATACCTCGTAACAATAGCACCCTCCTTTAAATCCCTACTAGGATATAAACTTTCATAATAATCACAATCATGCATAACGCCCGGCAAAAGCAAATCCGCATACTCCCTATCAGTCATAAAAATCTCCTCCTTTTATATATTATCTTATATTTTAAAACAAAAATCAACACAAATAACCCCATTTGACAACATTTATAAATAAAGATATAATATTGGTACAAAAAAAGGAAGGAAGATAAAATGAACAAACAAGATATAACAAAAATAGAAGATGCATTAAAAGATGCATTCTCAAAAGAACACAAACAAAAACAAGGAAACATAGAAAGTGAACTAAAAAAAGCATTCCAAGAAAAAAAACAAAAATTTCCAGAAATAAAAAACGTAGAAGAAACAATTGGATATAGTATTGCCGCTAGAAAAAATAGACCTCTAACCCTAGAAGAAGTAATGAAATTAGAGGATGAAAAAAGGAAAAAAGCTATAGAAAAAAAAGCCAAAGAAAGAGAAAAACTACTAAATGAAGCAAAAAAACAAAAAAGAGCCATAGAACTTTACCAAGCAGCACTAGACTTAGAAAAACAACCAAAATATAAAGAAAATGGCATAACTGCAAAAGATATATTAGTAAAAGCTCGTGAAAAAGATATCAAAAACTTTAATCCCGATACCTTTGACATTATACAACAAGCAATAGACCTAGCCATAGAAAATGAAGAAAACATTCATGGTGAATTCAATGTAAAACCAAGCGTATATGAAAAGAAAATGATACGTTAAAAAAATAAAACTGATATTTAGAAACATTTCTAGCTATCAGTTTTTTAATTAAATTAATAAAAATACTATACATATAGGTAATTACCATCCTATATTTTTTTCATACAATTACTTCTAAAAATATCTAACATCATATAACCAAAATAAAAAGATTACTGAATAATTTACAGTAATCTTTATAATCTTTTCATAATCCTTACTGTTCAGTTTCTTTAACCTCTCCTGAAGAGTCCCCAGAACCATCCTGAATTTTTCCACCCTGTTCTCCAGAACCAGAATCAGAACCAGAATTAGAACCAGAATCAGAACCAGAATTAGAGCCAGTTGAAGAACCACTACTAGTAGATGAAGAACTCTTATTAGAACTACTTGAATTAGTTGTAGTCTTAGAAGTACTACTAGAAGAAGCGCCTCCAGAAAGTTTAATCGTTATAGAACTAACATCCTCAACATTAGCTCCAGATGGAACACTTTGCGATACAACAGTTCCATTACCACTTCCACTAACATTAACCTTAATACCATTAGCCAAACAGAATGAATTAACATAACTTAAAGACTTACCAGTAAAACTTGGAAGAAGTGTCAAAGACGTTTTAGAAGTCTTATCCTTACCAATAACCTCTTCTTCATAAGGATCATTCACATCAAAACTAAACTTCTTAACAACCTTTTCCTTCTTCTTACCTAAATTAACCTTCATAGCATCAGATACTGCTTTTACACTATCATCATATAAAGCATAATTGTATAAAGAAAGATTAGTTCCACCATAATCATAAATCCTAGTGCCATATCCATTCAAATATAACCTTTGAATACCCAATAATTCTTCCATATCAGCACCCTTAGAACCCTTCGCAGAAACATCCTTAAAAACATTATATAAAGACATAATCTGTTCAGTACTCATATTAGTCTGCATATTATTACTAATAGTATCAAGTAGTTTATATACAGTATCCAAATCCTTAATAGACTTAAACTTATTTAGCAAAGCCTTTACGACCTCTTGTTGATGTTGTCCCCTAACAAAATCATCACTAGTATAATTAGTCCACTTAGCCGAACACATACTTGGATTAGGATGCCTATTTCTAGAATAAGCCAAAGCCTGCTCACCATTTAAATTTTGAAGACCCTTTTCAATATAAACAGTATTACTACCCCACTGTCTACTACTATTTTGTTCACATAAATTATATGGAACATCAATCTCCACACCACCTAAAGTATCAACCAAACTAACAACACCTTTAAAATTTATCTTTACATAATAATCAATATCAATATCAAGGAAATTCTCAATAGTCTTCTGCATACACTCTTCGCCCTTCCAAGCTGCATGAGTAATCTTATTTTTTCTTTGATTATTAAAACAAGCAATTGGAACATAAGAATCACGAGGAATACTAAGCATAGTTGTACTTAAAGTAGTTGGATTAAAAGTAATCACCATAAGCGAATCACCATTAAAAGCACTATTACCAATACCCTCAGTCTCAGAATCAACCCCCATAAGTAAAATAGTAAATGGCTCAGTTATAGACTTAGAATTACTTGCTTCACTCTTATCCTTCTTAACCTTCTTAGTCTGAGAATATATAACCTTAGTAGTTGTACTCAAATCCTCATAACCTTCCATACTACCAAACATAATCGTATAATTAGTTGGAACAAAAATATAATTAATCTTTCCATCCTTTAAAGCATCAATAGCCGAAATATAACTATCATAAGCATAAGTTTCATTAGAAAGTTTCTTATTTTTAATAACCTCCTTAGGAATAATAGAACCCTCAATACTAGTCTTATCCTCTAAAACCCCTAACTTTTCAGAAGACTTAACCTCAGAAAGACTATCAACCTTATTACTCTTTAAAGTAACCAAACTAGCAGAATAAGTTGTATACTCAGAAGTGTCAGAAACCTTCTTCAAAGATCCATAAACCTTCGCAATATTATAACTAACAAAACACTCAAACGCCGTCAAAATAATCATCAAAATTAAAACAACAGCAAGCTTTCCCTTCTTGTATTTAGCCAAAAACCTAATACTAAGTATTATCAAAAATAAAACAACAAAAACAAGAACCCCACAAATAACCATTCGTAAAACATTCTCAATATCCTTTAATAATAAACCATTATAAACCAAATACCCCGTAGAACCTAACAATAATATTATAACAATAAACGTTATAATAAAAGCAAATTTATGACATAAAAGTCTCTTCATAATTCAATCCTCCCGTTTTATGCTATCTAAATAATTATAAACTAATTTAAATAATTTAACAACCCCTTACATAAAATTATGTCGAAAAAAAGATAAGAAATATTTTCCTATCTACTCACAAATAATTCCCTTTTTTTTCATCCTATTAAAATACTTAATAGAATTCTTCTGTAAATCAAAACTTTCAAGTTCTGAAGAAGACATATTTTTCACATCCAAATAATACTTAACTTCATACTCAAAAGAAGAATCCTTAGAAATAGAAATCTTAACATTCTTTGACTTTAAAAGATAATTATTATAATCCAAAGAAGACTTCTTTATATCCTCAATAACACTCTTTCCCTCTTCCGTTTTCGCTTTATAAGTTCTAGTAATTGTTACACTAGTTATCTCATCATGATTATTAAACACAACATTTCTTTTTAAAGTATCAGAAATATCCAAAGACTTATTTTTAATAGTACATGTCCTATCAAAATAACTATCCTTACTTTCACAACCCGTCAAAAGAAAAATAAACATCAAAATAACAAATAACTTACGCATTTAAATCCTTAAGAGGCAAAAGAGAAAGCGAAACCTTGTCCTTAGAAACATCAACACCATCAACGTAACAATCAACAATATCCCCAACAGAAACAATCTCATTAGGATGCTTTATATATCTTTTCGTAAGTTTCGAAATATGTGCCATACCATCATTATGAAGACCAATATCAATAAATACCCCAAAAGGAACAACATTACGAACAGTACCTTGTAATTTCATACCAACACTTAAATCCTTAATATCTAAAATATCACTCTTTAAAATAGGTTGTGGATAAGAATCCCTAGGATCCCTTCCTGGCTTTGACAAACTCTTAATAATATCTTCCAAAGTATACACATCAGTATTAAGCTTTAACGCAAACTCACTCACATTAATAGAAGAAAGCAAATCCTTAAGTTCATCAGTCCCAACCATATCAAGTCCCATACCAACTTCATTTAACAAAGCAAGCGCTACCGAATAACTCTCAGGATGAATATCCGTAGTATCCAAAACATTATCACCATCAGTTATCCTAAGAAAACCAATAGCCTGTTCATAAACCTTAGCACTAAGCAACTTACTTTTTAAAATCTCATCACGCGAAATAATCTTACCATTATCCTCACGATACTTAATAATCTTATCAATATTTCTCTTAGTCATACCGGAAACATATTTAAGCAAAGAAAGCGAAGCCGTATTAACATTAACACCAACATTATTTACCGCCTTAGTAACAACAAAATCCAAAGAAGAAGATAAATCCTTAACAGGAACATCATGCTGATAAGAACCAACACCCATTCCCATAGGTGGTATCTTAACAAGCTCAGAAAGCGGATCTTGAAGCCTTCTTGCAATACTAATCGCACTTCTTTCATTAGGCGAAAGCAAAGGAAACTCATCACTCGCAACCTTCTCAGTTGAATAAATAGAAGCACCAGCCTCAGAAACAATAACATACTTACAATTTAAGTCATAATCCTTAATCATTTCCGCACAAAACTTCTCACTTTCCCTAGAAGCCGTACCATTACCAATAGAAATAATCGAAACATCATACTTCTTTATCAAATCAGCCACTTTCTTCTTATAAAAATCCATCTTAAGAGAAGCATTATTCAAAAACGGCTTAATAATAAGCGACTCTAAAAACTTACCATTCTTATCAACAACAGCCAACTTACATCCATTCACATATCCCGGATCAAATCCCAAAACACACCTTTCTTTAATAGGCGGCTGCATAAGCAAACTTTCCAAATTAAGGCCAAAATTATTAATCGCATCCTCCTGAGCCATACTTGTAAGCTCAGATTTTATTTCCCTAGAAACAGAAGGAGCAATAAGCCTTTTATAACTATCAGCAATAGCATTCTTAATCAAATAATTCAAAGGAGCTTCTTTTTTAATCACCTTTCCCTCTAGAAACTTAATAATCTCATCAGTATCAACATCTAAACTAACACTAATAACCTTTTCCGCATAAGCCCTATTAATAGCCAAAACTCTATA
Organism: Vescimonas coprocola; assembly: GCA_963660615.1. Classification (GTDB taxonomy): domain Bacteria; phylum Bacillota_I; class Bacilli_A; order RF39; family UBA660; genus Coprosoma. The sequence continues at coordinate 13,566 of CAVKYE010000007.1, read as the reverse complement.
AGCCTTAGCCTTCCTTACAGGTTCCTTAAAATCATAATACATCTCATAAACCCGCTTAGGATCAATAGCATCCTTTTTAACTTTAGTAACAATCATACCATTTTTATAAGTGAAATTCCTTATCCACTTACGATAAAAAGCATTATCACTTATCCACTCCGCAATTATATAGCACGCCCCCTCCAAAGCCATAGCCATATCACAAACATTCTCATTAATAAAAGGTTTAGTAAGATCATCTAAACTCTTAGTCGTATAAGCCATAATCTGCTTAGCCAAAGGTTCAAGACCATTCTTAATAGCAATAGTTGCCTTAGTCTTTTTCTTTTCCTTATAAGGCCTATACAAATCCTCAACCTCAACCAACTTTTTAGCCGATAAAATTTGCTCCTTAAGTTCATCAGTAAGAAGTCCCTTCTCATCAATAAGCCTAATAACATCCTCTTTTCTAGAAAGCAAATTAACCTCATACATATAAACTTCATTAATCTTCTTAATCTCTTCCTCATTCAAATTACCAGAAGCTTCCTTACGATACCTCGCAATAAAAGGAATCGTATTTCCCTCCTCTAATAGCTTTAACGTCCTAACAACATATTCACGCTTAACCGAAAGATCGTCACTAATATTATCAATTATTGCCTCATTCATTTTCATACCTCTTTCCTATCTATAAGTATAACACGATTTAAACAAAAATTAATATTTTTTCTTAACTTTCTTCTTAAAAGACATACTAGCCCTGTCAATAACATCACTACCAAACTTCCCCTTAATATCATCAAGAACATCAGATAAACTATTATCAAACTTTTCATCATCAAAAATAGAAACCTGATAAACCTGCTTTTCCGTCAAATCAAAAACACCAAGACCAACAAGCCTAATCGCCTCATCACGCCACATATCACACACAAGTTCCTTAGAAACCTCATAAATAACCATCTCATCATTCGTACAATTTTTTAATTTTTTTTGATGAGAATAACTCTTAAAATTAGAATTTTTAAGCAAAACCCTAACCCCAGAAGCATACCTCTTCTCACGCCTTAATTGCATAGCCAAATTAGACGAAATCGAATACAAAACATCATAAACATCCTCCTTATAAATCAAATTATATGGAAGAGTTGTACTATTACTAAGCCCTTTACTAACCGTCTTATTAGTATCAAGCAAACTATCATCAATCCCATTAGCGTACTCAACCATCCTAAAAGCCTGATTCTTAAAATAAGGATATAATCTCTTCGGATCAGTAATACTTAAATCACCAATAGTATTTATATTTAAATCTCTCAACTTTAAAGCCGTCTTCTTCCCAATAAAAAACAAATCCTCAATAGGAAGCACCTTCATCTTCCTATCAACCTCATCCAAAAACAAAGTATGAACCCTATCAGGCTTTCTAAAATCAGAAGCCATCTTCGCGCAAAGCTTATTATTTGCCACCCCAATATTAACCGTAAACCCAAGCTTACACTTAATCTCATCCTTTAACCTATAAGCAAACTTCAAAGGATCACCATATAAATTTCTAAAAGACGTATAATCAATAAAGCACTCATCAATACTCATCTTTTCCATATCAGGGACATAACTTCCAATAAGTGAAAACATCTTATCACTAATATACCTATACCACTTATAATTAGGTTTAAACACCTTCAAATTAGGACATTTCCTCTTCGCCATAAAAATAGGTTCAGCCGTCTTCACCCCATGCTTTTTACTAGGAGTCGATTTAGATAAAACAATCCCATGACGCCTACTATCCTCATCACCAATAACAGAATTAATATTCCTTATATCATAAGAAAAACCATTTCTAAGAAGCAAAATAGCCGTCCAAGAAAGAAAAGCATTATTAACATCAATATGCATAATTATTCTATCCATCAAATCACCTTCACAACATACGTTCGCCAAAATAATAGAGAAAAAAAGGACAAATGAAATCCTTTCATTACATCCCTATTTTGAAGAATCTTTACTAGCTAATTTTTTAATAACATTATCAGAAACCAAAGTCACCTTATTCTTAATCGCATTAGCAGACTTCTCAATAACAGGAGTTCCCTTTTCAATAGCATACTCAACTAAATCATTAGCTTTATTCTTAAGATCAGCAGCCATTTTTTTAGCCTCTTCTAAAGCAGTCTCCTTATTTAAATTTTCTAAACCTTCCTTTAACTCCTCAATCTTAGCTTCAACAGTATCCTTAACTTCTTCAACATCAATACTTCTTACCTTAACCATCAAATCGTCAAACATATTTTTTAACTCTCCTCTAGTCTCAGATCCCTTCTTAGGCGCAAACAAAAGCCCTAAAGCAGCTCCAATACCTGCACCTGCAATAAATTTACCAATACCTTTTTTACTCATCTTTCTTTCCTCTCTTTCTAATAAATAAATTTTCAACCCCACTAGCAATAAATGATACAAACCTATCACTTATTCCAACAATCGTATCAGTTGTACTATCAATAAAGTTGAAAAGGCCATCAAGCTTAGATGACTTAACACTAATATCATCTACAACTTTATCAATTTTATTCAAAGTTCCAATAGCCTTGACAGCCAAAACAATAAGCAGTACAACCAACACAAGAAGCGCTATATAAAATAATATACTAAATAATTCCATAACACTAATCATTCTTATCACCCTTTTGATACATAGAATCAATCATACTAAATAATTCACTATCACTAATCTTTCTAGGACCATCACCCTTTTTCTCATTTTCCTTAGACAACTCATTTTCAAGCAAATCAGTAAGGTCATCTTCCTTCTTATCTATAACCTCACTAGCACCATGCCTAGGAGTAGAAGAATCATTAATCACAACCTCAGGCTCCTCATAAACATCCTCTTTTCCAAACAAAGTAGTCTCAATATCATCCTCTAAAGTACCATAAGCCTTATTCCTAATCTCATCAACAGTAGCTTCCTTAGGATTATAATAACTTCTAGGTTTACTACTTTTAGACTTGATATCTTCCTTTTGATAATTTTTATCAAGAATACCATAAACTGGAGAAATAATCGGAGTAGGTTTAAAAATCTTCTTTTCTTCTTTAGGCGGACTATAAACTTCCTTAGGCTCAGAACTAGTTCCACGATAAAGACTCTTCTTCTTCTCTCTCCGTTCCTTCTTTTCCTCTCTTTTCTCTAAAGCACTAAAATCATCATCATCAAAGAACGGAAATTTATATTCTTCCTTCTTAGATTCCACAGGCTTAATCTCTTCTTTAGGCTCCTCCTCACTTCTTTTCTTAATAGGAGAAGGAATTTCAACCTGAATCATCTCTTTTTTTATAGGTTCCTCTTCAATCTCAACTTCCTCTTCAATTTCCTCAGTAAACAAATTTTTAACTTTATCAAATAATCCCATTTTAACACCTCATTTATTTTTCATAATAGCGTAAAAAACTATCATTTCCTTTTTTCTTTGATGTAAAAACATCATACTTTTCCTCTTTAGTAGTCATACTATTATCTAGTGATAATTTTATTATATCATGATTGTATTTAATTGTCGATAAAATGTAAGAAGCATTCAAAACAACATCATTTATATCTTTTTTAGAAACCAAAGCCTCTATCTTCGCATAATTATAAACAAAATTAACCAAATATAAACTACCCTGTTTATCAATCTCTAAATAACCAGAAGCTCCATCATTTTTAATCTTCCTAGAATAATACTTACTCTTATCCTCCTTATAAGAAACACCGCTCTTATAATAATAACCAACTTCATCCAAATATAAATAATAATAAACACCATTAGAATAAAGCTTATCATTAGAGCCTCTACTATCAATGTAAATAACCCCACGTGGCACATAATACTTATATCCAATACCAACACGATTATACAAAGTATTATCCTTAGATAAAACCACATCAACCATACTATCTATATTTGTAGTATCAATCCTAACAAGTGTACAACCCGTTAGAAGAAACACAAGCAAAAATGTAACAAAAAACTTTTTTTTCATTCTTGCACCCTCCTGGTCACTTAAATTATATCAAACATTTGCCCATTTTGAAGCAAAATAATAACAAACACCTGTCAAAAAGTGTCTATTTATACACCCTAGTCATATAAATAGGATACCCCATACTAACAAAACGCCTCTCATACTCCGTCTCAACATTCACAAAATCATCATTGTGTAAATCCAAAGACAAAACATCAATCTTATATCCATAATCCGTAAAAGACTTCAAAGAAAACTCAAACAAATGCCTATTATCCGTCTTCTGAACAATAAAACATTTATCCCTAAAAATATTATCATACCTCTTCAAAAACCTTTCACTCGTAAGTCTTCTATGCTCATGCCTATTCTTAGGCCAAGGATCAGAAAAATTCAAATATAAAACATCAATCTCCCTATCAAAAACCTCATCAATAGTCGTCGCATCATACTTAATAAGCCTCAAATTAGGAATGTCCAAAGCCTCAAGCTTCTGAACAGCCCTAACCAAAACACTATCATACATCTCCATACCAATAAAATTAATATCAGGATTAGAAAGAGCCATACCAATTATAAAATCTCCCTTACCCATACCAATCTCCAAATGAATCGGATTAGAATTATTAAAAAGATTTTTATACATAGATTTATACTTACAAGGATTCTTAACAACATATAAAGAAGAATCAATAATCTTCGAAGCACCTCTAACATGCTTAAGTCTCATCCTACCACGCCTTTCCTATACTATCAGTTTACCACATATAGCCAACTATTTCAATGGTAAAAAGAATTTTAAACACAAAATGTAACAACAAAAAACAAATTGCATATAATTTAGTAAAGCAAATGAAAGGGGTAATTAAAATTGAAAAAAGATCGTAACTGTGGAGCACCATATCCATTATATCCAATGTATGGGAACATGATGCAAATGCCAATGATAGAACAACCCGTAATAGGAATGGTGCCAAATGTAACCTCAGGAAACACAACACTAACAAATCAAATAAACTCATTAGAACAAAGAGTAACAAATCTAGAAAACATCATAAACAAAACATATTCAAGCAACTATAATACATCAAACTATCAAATGATGTAAAAAATATAAAATATCTTTAATATGAACCTCGTTTCTTATATCAAGGAAATGAGGTTCACTTCATATACAATACTTTTCCAACAAAAAATTTCACACAAAGTGAAACTCTTTTAAAACTGTACCTTAGGTACTTCTTTTTCTTCTTCCTTAACCTCAAAAAACTCTTCAGGTTTAAAGCCAAACATAGAAGCTACAATATTTGATGGAAACATCTCAAGCTTATTCTTATAAGTCATAACAGCATCATTATAAAATTGTCTAGCATAAGAAATCTTATCCTCGGTTTCCTTCAAATTATTTTGTAAATCCAAAAAATTAGTATTAGCCTTTAAATCAGGATAACTTTCAGATAAAGCAAATAATTTTCCTAAAGCATTAGTAAGTTCAGAAGCAGCCGCCATCTCATCATGAGGTGTACTAGCACTAACAGCTTTATTTCTAGCCTCAATAACATCATTTAAAGTAGTCTTTTCATGATTCGCATAACCCTTAACAGTTTCAACCAAATTAGGAATCAAATCATTTCTTCTCTTAAGTAAAACGTCAATTTGAGCCCAACTATCCTTTACCTTATTTTTTAAATTAACAAGTCCGTTATAAGTTGCCATAATATAAAAAGCAATTATAACGATTACAGCAATAACTATAATAAGTGCCATATTATCTCCTCCATTCTAATCTAATTATACACTAATTTTTAATAAAAATATATAATTAATGAATATTTTTCTTATTTTAGCACACCATAAACTTTAGGAGATGATAAAATATGAGTATTAGAGATTATGTTATAAATAATTTCAAAGGATGTAACAAAGAAGAAATAAAATCATCAATTACCTCTTCATTAAAAGAAAACGCTGATGAAACCCTTCCAGGACTTGGAGTTTTCTTTGAAGTAGTATGGAATGGTAGCTCAGATGATTTAAAAAATCAAATCATCAGCATTATCGAAAAAGATGTAAAATAAAAAGCCAAATGGCTTTTTTATTATTGACAAGTAACACCTTGCGTATAAACTGGATTACCAAAAGTATTACCCGTAAACTTAATCACATAAGTAGAACCCTTAAAACTTCCAGCTTGACAAGCAGTCTTAGAATCACTATTAAAAGTAATTGAATCAGACCCTAACCTAACACTATCTTTATCAATATGATTATAATCCAAAACAGTATTACTATAACCACTCTTAGCAAGTTCTACAAAAGCAGGATCACTTATATTACTAGCCTCTAAAGTATCCTTAAGATTAAATACATTATTTCCATCTTTAGTATAAGCAAGTATATTCACATACTCATCATTACGTTCAATAACAAACAACTTATTATCAAAAACAATTAAAGTACTTCCATAAATAGAAGAAACTTTAGAAAGAATTTTAAATCCATTAAACTTCATATAACCAGAATCATTAGAAGACTTACCATTTTGATACAATATCTCTAAACTTTGTTTCTCACCTTCCATAGTAACATCACTAAGAACAATCCTATTAAGACCATCACACAAATTAAGAGATGAATTCCCATCTAAAATTTTATTATATTCCTCAATACTAGAATCAAGAGTACAAGAATCAGAAACATCATTAGTTACAGAAGCCTTCTTATCATGAGATTCAGTTTCACTTGGGCTAGAAAAATTAATAACAAAATAAATCAAATAACCAATCAGGCCTATAATAACAAGTATAAGTAAATAAACAATAAAAACCTTAACCCTTTCCACAAATCATACCCCTTCCTATTATAATAATAACATTTTTCAAAGAAAAAATATACACATTAATTCAATTTTTTCAAATTTGTAACAACAATCTGTAACTTATCAAATCTCTTCTCAACATGCCCAAATACATAAAGAATATCATTCTCACTAACAAAATCATACTTTTTATAAACCTTAGGAAACATAACAAACTCAAGTTCCAAAAATTCATCTTCCCCGCTCATAAACATCATTTCATCACCCTTTTTAGTTGTAATAACCCTAAGAGAAGAAACCTTAATAATAACCTTAACATTCTTATCAAAATAATTTTCTAAAACATTCAAATCAACACATGAATATATAGACTTATACTTAGTAACCGGATGATTAGTCAAATAAAAACCAAAAACCTTTAACTCCCCTAAAACAATCTCCTCATCACTATATTCATCTAAAACATCAAAAGTAGGTTTCAAACTATCATCCAAATATTCCCCAATTTCCGCATAATTAATAATAATTTCTAAATTATTAATCAAAGTTTTCCTATTTATAGAAAAACTATCAAAACATCCAGCTAAAATCAAACTTTCTAAAATCTTTTCATTTAAAACACTACCGCACCTTATAACAAAATCAAAAATATCCTTAAAACTACTCTTTTCTCTTTCTGAAAGTATTTTAAAAACCACATTTAAAGAAACGTTTTTAATATTACTAAGGGGATAAACAATAGAATTATTATAAATTATATATTTATCCATACTTAAATTAATATCAGGATTAAGAACACTAATATTCTTTTTCCTACACTCATAAATATACATTTTAGTCTTATCCACACTATTAATAGACGAATTTAAAAAAGTCTTAAAAAATGAAAGTGGATAATGAGCCTTTAAATAAGCCATCCTATAAGAAATCATCGCATACGCAACCGAATGAGAACGATTAAATCCATAATCTGCAAACCTCAAAATCAAATCATAAACCTTATTCGAAACTTCCTTACTATATCCTCTTTTCACACTTGAAGAAATAAAATCATCCCTTAAATCACGCAAAACATTTTCCTTCTTTTTAGAAATAGCCCGTCTTAAATTATCAGCCGAAGCCATCGAATAGCCCGCCATCACACTTACAATCTGCATAATCTGTTCCTGATAAACAATAATCCCATAAGTAGGTTTTAAAATACCCTCAAGAGAAACATGAATATAATCAATTTTCTCCCTTCCTTCCTTACGTCTTATATAAGAATCAATATTTTTTAAAGGACCAGGCCTAAAAAGCGCAAGCGCAGAAGAAACATCCTCAAAACTATTTGGTTTAAACTTAGCTAAAAAACTTCTCATACCACTAGACTCAAACTGAAAAATACCCAAAGTATCCGCCTTTTCAAAAATCCTTAAAGCATCACGGTCATTTTCCTTTATATCATCAAAACCAATATTTATATCCTTTAAAATCTCATTAATAATAGATAAAGTCCTAAGACCCAAAAAATCCATCTTTAATAAACCAAGTTCCTCCAAAAAAGAAGCAGGATAACCCGTAACATAAACACCATCATGAATAGATAAAGGAATAACAAGATTTAAATCACACTTAGACATAATAACCCCAGCCGCATGAATCCCACTTTGCCTCTTCAAACCTTCAAACTTCAAAGCAATTTTATATAACCTCTTAAGTTCACTATTAAAAGACAAAAACGAACTAACCTTATTATCCTTCAAATTATCCTTTAAACTTTTCCTAGAATCAATGTAAGAACAAAGGACATCAACCTTATGACTATCAACATCCAAAACCCTAGCTGTATCACGAATCGCTGCACGAGACTTTAAAGTAGAAAAAGTAAGAATTAAAGAAACTTTTTTTATCCCATACTTTTCTATACAATATTTTATAACCTCACCCCTACGTTCATCCTCAAAATCAATATCAATATCTGGCATAGTAACCCTAGAAGGATTCAAAAAACGTTCAAATAACAAATTATACTTTAAAGGATCAATAGTAGTTATCCCAAGCAAATAAGCAACCAAAGAACCAGCCGCAGAACCCCTACCAGGACCAACAAGAATCCCCTTACTTTTAGCATAATTAACATAATCAGCCACAATCAAAAAATAATCACAAAACCCCATTTTTTTAATAACCGAAAGTTCATACTTCAAACGCTCAACATACTTTTTCGGAACAAAAGAATCAAAATGTTTCCTAACACCATCCATACACTGCTTCTTAAGCTCATCAAAACTAGATAATTCATCAGAATAAACCGGCAACAAATCATTATGAAACTTAATCTCCAAATTACACAAATCATTTATCTTACTATTATTTTCTTCCTCACAAATAGATAAATAAACATCCTTTTTATCAAAATCCAAATTCTTAACCAAAACCCCATTTTTAATCGCATAAAGATACTTTAAATAAACCTCATCATCCTTATTTAAAACAAGAATTTCATTCATAAATACCGTATTAGAACTCTTAATCTTCGCCTTTTGTTCCAAAGAACTATAACCAATAAAAAGATACTTATATACCTTAATAAGTTCCTTATACAACTCTCTACTTTCATAAGGCATAATACAAATAACATTATCACTATACAAAGAAAGATCCGAAACACAAAGTTCCTTTTCAGACTTCAAAGTACAAATCTTAACAAGATTCAAATAACCATCATAATTTTGACAATATAAAACCAAAGCCTTATCACAAACCCTAACCTCAAGACCAATAATTGGCTTAATAGAAGCCTTAAGACAAGCCTTATAAAAATAAATAGCCATAGACAAATTATCATCAGTAATCGTCAAAGACTTCAAATTAAGCTCCAAAGCTCTTTCAATAAGTGAATCAACACGAATAAGACTAGACAAAAAAGAACTATCCGTCTTAATATTTAAAGGCACATAACTCATAAAATCACCTTCTCTAATAACATTTTACTATAAAAATTATCATTTTCAAATAGTTTTTGCATATAATTATTTGACTTAAACAAAGAAATGTGGTAAAGTTATAAACGTGAGAAAAAAACTTAAGGAGGTATAAACATGGCAAAAAAAATAACAAATAGAAAACCTTTATCTGGAAATCGTCGTTCTCATGCACTTAATGCGACTAAACATTCATTTAAACTAAATTTACAAACCGTAAACGTAAATGGAAAAAAAGTTAGAATGACAGCAAGAGAACTTAGAACATTAAACAAAATCATGAATAATGCAGAATAAAAACAACATCAAAGTTGTTTTTTTAGTCTCTTAACATCACCATCTACCAAATTATCCTTATTAATCTCAAAAATAAAATTATTACCACCTTGACTTTCCCTTATAACCCTTATAATATCCTTATCAATAAGTGGTTTAAGCATAAAATCCCTCACATACTTATACCTAGTCTTACCATATATCCTCGAATAAAAAGCCATAAAATCCTTAGCTGTCAAATCCCCATTCATCGAAAGAATATACCTAATATTTTGATACTCATCCTCCGTAATTTCACATACCCTATCAGAAATCAAACTAATAACATACTCCTTAAGAAGCTCATCCTTAACATTACAAAGCATAAACTTCAAAAACCTCGTAAGATCAAAAGTTCTCTTAGAACCCAAAATATTCCTATTATACCTCTTCTTAAAAAGAGGAATCGCCCTATTAAAAATAATATACGGATAAGCCTCATTATTCAAAAGATACCATAAAGCAAAAGTCCTAGCCGTCCTTCCATTAACATCAAAATAAGGATGAACATAAACAAAATAAAAATGTGCAATTTGAGACTTAATATAATAATCAATCATACCATCCAAAGAATCATCATCATTTAAAAACTCAAACAAACTATCCATATAAAAAGGAACCAAATCAGATGAAATACCCTCATCAGGAGGAGTTTCAATATTTCTAGAATAATGAATCAAAACATCACCATTCCTATAATATTCACCCATATTACCAAGATCATAAGAAGAAAGAAGACCATCGGAAAGAATATCATATAAACCCTTCAAATTATCCTTATCAATAACCTTTCCCTTTTGAATCTCTTGATAACCATTATACAAATTTTTAATAATCCTTTCCCTTTCCAAAACAAGCCTATCATGATAATCATCCGTAAGAACCCTCTCAATCACTCCAGCATCATCATTATACCCCTCAACACTATTATTAGCCTGAATCTCCTGACATCCTAAAAACTTTTGAGCCAAAGACCTATCATTCATATACTTTCCATCATTCGAAAGAAAATCCTCAAGTTCCTTCTTTAACTGAAACAAACTTTCTTTATTATAATAAAATGGTTTTAAATCAGTCTTTAAAGGAATATCCTCTCTTCCTAAATTATACATAAAACATTCCTCCTTAAATTAACCAATATTATAACAGAAAAAACAAAAAGAGCCAAATAGAATTTATCCTATTAAGCCCTTATTTAATTGTAAAACTAATACCAGACTTTTCATTCTTGACTGTTATTTCATAACCGAGTAGGGATGCGGTTTGTTTAACAATCGAAAGTCCAAGGCCAAACTGACCCTTAATACCTTTTTTATAAGGAGTAAAAATATCATTAAGTATAGTCTCATCAATATTAGGTCCATCATTATAAAATATTATCTGGTGGCCTTTGACAGTTACTTTTATATTCTCTTTGGCATAACGTGTGAAATTACTTAAAATATTGTCAATAATGGCCTCCCACATATCCTCTGAACCTTTAAAAATAGTTTTTTTATCAGTTATATTGACCTGCCATTTAATATCTGACCTAGTCATTTTAAACTTTTCTACCGAACTCGTAAGAACATCAACAATATTAATAGTCTCTTTCTTATAATTGTCCGTATTTTTCATATAGGTTAATTTATTTAAATATAGTAAGGAGTGTACTTTAACCTCTAATTTTTTAATTTCTTGTTTAATAATTTTCAAACCATCTTTTTCATCCATAACGCCATCTTCAATTGCTTCAACATAAGATTTTATAACAGTGAGAGGGGTTTTAAAATCGTGAGAAATATTTTGATACATTTGATTTTTATATTCATCTTGCATCTGTAAAGTTACTTTCATATCATCAATGGCGTGCGATAGTTCATTAATTTCATCATCGACCTTGTAAGGCATCTTGCCCACATAGTCATCATTGTCTAAATTATCGACCTTCTCTTTTAATTTTTTAATTCTTTCCGCCAGTATCTGAGACCACATAGCAACAATAAGTAAAATAACAAATAAAGTCACCAGCAAAACAGGTACAAGCGATTTCAAAATGTCAGATTTCATCTTTGAAATATAGTTATCATTAGTTATAGAAACCTTATAATAACCATCTTCATCAGTTTTAGTATTATAATAATAGGTGTTACCATGGTAATCAAACTTACCATTTTCATACTTTATCTTTTCTAAAATTTGCGAAGCTGGAAGATTAATAATCTTAGATAAATTACTAGATGTTGTAATAATACTATCACGAACAAACAAATAAGCAATATTATTATCCAAACTAGCACTTGATACATTACTTTGAACAACATCAAGAGGAATCTTTAAATTAAAATAAACATTTTTCTCATAAATAGGAATCAAAACCCTAGGTAAAACAATTGCTACATTTATGTAAATAATAGCAAACATTACAAGGACAATCGTAATTAATTGACGGTATATATTATGCTTTAACTTCATAATAGCCTATACCCATATCCATAAATAGTATTTAACCTAAGTTTAGGTAACTTCTTTCTAAGTCTTCTTACTAAATCATCCACAACCCTATCCGTTCCAAAATAACTTTCACCCCAAACTTTTTCTAAGATCTGATTACGGCTAAAAGATTTATTTCTATTTTTCAAAAACATAACCAGTAAATCAAACTCAAGTGAAGTGAGAGAGATTTCTAAAGAGTCCATACTTACAAGTCTTTTATCCAAATCAATAACATAATCACCATAATTTATCTTTTCCGTTTGAGTACTATAAGTTCTTTTAATAACGTTGTTTACTCTTAAAACTAATTCCTTTGGAGAATAAGGTTTCGTAACATAATCATCACTACCAAGTTCAAGTCCAATAATCTTATCCAAATCCTGATCCCTAGCCGAAGTAAATATTACAGGTACATTACCACTTTCCCTTATTTTCTTAATTAGATCATAGCCACTAACATCGTCGCCTAACATAATATCTAATATCCATAAATCAGCACCATCTGCCACGTGATTCAAAGCATCAGTACCATTATAATATTGAATAACCTCATAGCCTTCTCTTTCCAAATAAGACTTAATTAAATTATTTAAATTTTCCTCATCTTCAACCAAGCAAATTTTATACATTGTTATCGCCTCATCTATAGTATAACACTATTTAACAATAATTTCTATCATATATCACTCACCTTTCATTAGAGCTTTTCTTCAAGCTCAAATACATTGTACTAAAAAAATATGTATATAATTTGATAAAATTGTGGGAAATTATGGTAAAAAATAATCTAATATAACCCCCTCTAACATATATTCATATTAAGTAATTTTACTTTTATTAATACCTACAGCCAAAGCACCAAAATACCATTTTAAACAAAAACAAAACAACAAAAAGGTGATTTTATTAAAAAAAATTGCAAAAAAAGAAACTAGCATTATAAATTACTAATTTCTTCAATAGATAAACCTGTTATTTCTGATATTTCTTTTTTGTCCA